>JBEHYR010000017.1:0-98269 GCA_048498075.1 Verrucomicrobiota bacterium
TTTGCCAAATCCTCCTCTTGAGGAACCGCCGGATGCGTGAACCGCACGTCCGGTGGTGTGAGAGCTGAGGGAGGGCAACCTCCCTCGGCTACTCGATGACGGTCGCGACAGGGGCGTGTTTTTCATCGTCAAGCGGTGGGCGGCGTCGCAACTTTCCCGGCGACCCATGAAAAATTCTCCCCGTGTTTGGCTGGCCGGTGCGGTGTTGCTGTTGGCGGCGAGCGCATCGCTGCGGGCTGCGGACCCTGCGCCTGCAAAGAAGAACGGCTACACCGTGACCGTCGAGGTCGACGTCAACGAGCAGGGCAAGCCGGAGAGCGTCGCGCTCGCGAGCAGCGAGGACGACACGACCGGCGCGGTGTTGACGAAGATGGCGATCGCGATGGCTGCGAAGGCGGAGTTTCCCCCGCGGGAGAAAGACGGCCACGCGGTGAAGTACAAGGCGAAGATGCCGTTCTTTTTTCCCATCGAGGACGACGAGGGCGCGGAGGCGAACGAGCAGCCGCGGCCGCGCGTGAAAAGGGAAGGCGTGATCCAGCCGGCGTATCCGCTGGAGGAGTCGAAGGCGGGCGAGGTCGGCGGCGTGATTCTGGAGCTGATCATCGGCGCGGACGGAAAAGTCACGACGTTGAAGACGCTGCGCGCGTCGAAGCCCGCGTTCGAGGCGTCGGCCGTGCAGGCGGTGAAGCAATGGACGTTTGTGCCGGCGATGGCGGATGGCCACGCCGTGGAGACACGCTGGCGGCTGGCGATCGTGTTCGAGTCGAGCCACAAAATGATGGAGGAGTTGAAATATCGCATCGCGCCGCGGCCGAGCCTCGGGACTTTTATCATCGGGCATAACGAAGACGTCCCGGAAGCGCCGGCCGCCGCGCCGGCGGAAGGCGCGCCGGGCGCGTCGAAGGCGGAAGCGAGTCCGCCGTCGGTGAACACGCCGGCGAAGTAAATTTTTTTGGCGAGGCGAGAGCGGTGAGGATGGCCGCGGACGCCTCGGAGAGGCGTCCCTACCGGCGTGGCTGGAGGCGGGGCGCAGACCGTGGTTCGGTTTTTTCTCTGCACTCTTCGCGCGCTCCGCGTTTGAAAGACGTTTTTAGGCATTAGGGGAATGCGGGCCGGCGGCCCGCGCTCCCGGCGGAAACTGGACGCGGCGATTCGCTCGCAAATAGGCGGGGGCGGTGTTGGAACTTGGGTTCACGTTCGTTCGTCAGTTCACTTCGCGCCCCCCGCCATGACTGCGCCCGCCAACTTCACCCCTTCCCGTTTCGAACACGTGCCGCTGACGGTGCACGCGAACAGCGCGGAGGCGTCGCTCGCCGTCGCCCGCGAAATCGCCGAGCTGATCCGCGCGCGCCAGCGGGAGGGCCGGCAGGTCGTGCTCGGGCTTGCGACGGGCTCGACGCCGCTGAATCTCTACGGCGAACTCGTGCGGCTGCATCGCGAGGAGGGGCTGAGCTTCGCGAACGTCGTCACCTTCAACCTCGACGAATATCACGGGCTGCCGCCGGAGCATCCGCAGAGTTATCGTCACTTCATGCGCGTGCACCTGTTCGATCACATCGACGTGCCCGCGGCGGCGATCCATCTGCCGAGCGGGCGCGTGCCGCTGGATCAGGTCGACGCACACGGCCGCGAGTATGAGGAAAAAATCCGCACGGCGGGCGGCATCGATTTCCAGGTGCTCGGGATCGGGCGGACGGGGCACATCGGTTTCAACGAGCCCGGCAGCGCGCGGCGTTCGCGCACGCGGCTCGTCACGCTCGATCCGCTCACCCGCCGGGATGCGGCGGGCGATTTCGGCGGCGAGGAAAACACGCCGCACTACGCGATCACGATGGGCGTCGCGACGATCCTCGACGCGCGGCGGATCGTGCTGCTCGCGTGGGGCCAGCACAAGGCGGCGATCGTGCGCGAGGCGGTGGAGGGCGCGGCGACGCCGCAGGTGACGGCGTCGTTTCTCCAGGAGCACGAGGCGGCGCGGTTCATCCTCGATGCGTCGGCGGCGGGCGCGCTCACGCGCTATCGCACGCCGTGGTTGCTCGGCCCGCTCGACGATCAGGGGCTCGCGTGGGACGAGCGCATGACGCGCCGCGCGATCCTCTGGCTTTCGGGCCAGAAGAAAAAAGCGATCCTCAAGCTCACCGACGACGACTACAACGAGTCCGGCCTGCAGGATCTGTTGCGCGTCCACGGCTCCGCCTACGAGGCGAACCTCGCGGGTTTTTATCAGCTGCAGCACACCATCACCGGCTGGCCGGGCGGGCGCGATCCGCAGCGGACGCGGCCGGGCGATGCGCCGGTGCGGCCGCTGCGGGCGACTTCGGCGGGCGTATTCCCGAAAAGGATTCTCGTGCTCTCGCCGCACCCCGACGACGACGCGATCTCGATGGGCGGCACGCTGTGCCGGCTGGTCGAGCACGGCCACGAGGTGCACATCGCGTATCAGGTTTCTGGAAGCAACGCGGTGTCGGACGAATCGCTCTGGCGCGCGCTGCTCTTCGCGCGCGAGGCGGGGCTCGCGCTGCCCGCGGCGGCGGAGCGGGTCGATGAGTTCGCGGCGGCGTTTGCGGCGACGGGCGCGTTGCCGCCGGGGCCGGAGCTGGCGCGGTGGAAAGGATTGATTCGCCGGCTCGAGTCGACGGCGGCGGCGCGGGTGACGGGCGTGCCGGTCGGTCGGCTGCATTTTTTGGATTTGCCGTTTTATCGCAGCGCGGGCGGCCGGCGCCGCGAACTCGGCGAGGCGGATGTCGCCATCATGGAAAAACTCCTCGGAGAGTTGCGGCCGCACCTCATTTTTGCGGCCGGCGATCTCGACGATCCGCACGGCACGCACCGGCTTTGCCTGCGGGCGTTGCGTGAGGCGCTGGCGCGCTGCGCGGAGACGGAGTGGTTCGACGCGGCGGAACTCTGGCTGTATCGCGGCGCGTGGGCGGAGTGGGAGGCGGACGAGATCGAGATGGCGGTGCCGCTGAGCCCGCAGGAAGTGTTGCGGCGGCGGCGCGCGATTTTTCGCCACGAGACGCAGAAGGATCAGGCGCTGTTTCCCGGCGCGGACCGGCGGGAATTCTGGCAACGCACCGAGGATCGCAGCCGGCGACTGGCGGAGATTTACAACGCCCTCGGCCTCGCCGAATACGAGGCGATGGAAGCTTTCAAACGTCACGCACCCGATGAGTTCATCCGCCAAACTTCCTTCTGATGCGGAGCGATTCGGTTGAACCACGAATGAACACGAATGAAAACGAATGAAAATGCTCTGAGGCGGGCCGTTTCAATGGGTTATCTGCCGCGGTGCGCGCGCCACGAAAGCGAGAGGAGTCGCCACTCGTCGGGCTTTCGGGCGGGATTGTGCATTCTCTCCGGGGCGGTGGTTTTCCTGCGGGCCTGGTTTTTCAAATCAGAACTCTCACAGGAGGGAGCAGAGAAAGCAGAGAGGATAAGCTGGATCTCATCCTCTGTTTCCTCTGCGGCCTTCTGTGCAAATTCTTCATTGGATCGCGGCTCCGCCGCGCCAGAGCGCTTTGAAAATTTCTATAGCCGCTGTGGGAGCCTGCTTGCGGGCGATGCTAGACCTTCGCCTACCGGGATCGCCTGCAAGCAGGCTCCTACATTCGACCCGCTGCGCGGCTACGCTATTTTTCAGGCCGGTTTAGGCCTATTCGCAGCTTCCTTCTTTTCGAGTACGGCTAATCGTGTCCGTCGCGGGTCGCTGGTTTCCCTCGCGCTCGCGGGTATCGCGGCGCTTCATGGCGCGGTCGCTCCGATGAACGCCTCGCCTGAACTCATGCCTCTGCCGCGCGAGTTGCGTCTCGCGGAAGGCCGCCTGCCGATCGCGATGCCGCTGCGCGTGGCGATCTCCGGGCCGGCCAGCGAACGGCTGCACGCGGCGGTCGACCGGATGGCGCTCGCGTGGTCACGGCGCACGGGAGTCGATCTTCCAGTGACGATGACGGCGCCGGCGGACGCGACGCTCGCGATCGAGTTTCAACGCACCGGCGCGATGCCGCCGCGGCTGGGCGAGGACGAATCCTACACGCTCGAAATCGACGCGAAGCGCGCGGTGCTGCACGCGGCGACGGATGTCGGCGCGCTGCGCGGCGTGGCGACACTGCAGCAGGCGCTCGTGAGCGAGGCGAGCGGCTGTTTTCTGCCGGCGATGCGCGTGAGCGATGCACCGCGTTTTCCGTGGCGCGGGTTGATGATCGACGTGGCGCGGCATTGGCAGCCGATGGCGGTGATCGAGCGCAACCTCGACGGCATGGCGCTCGTGAAACTGAACGTGCTGCACCTGCACCTCACCGAGGATCAGGGTTTTCGCATCGAGAGCCGGACGCATCCGGAGCTGCACGAGCGCGGCTCCGACGGACATTTTTTCACGCAGGCGGAAATGCGCGAACTCATCGCCTATGCGGCGGCGCGCGGCATTCGCGTCGTGCCGGAGTTCGACATGCCGGGTCACGCGACGAGCTGGGTCGTCTCGCATCCCGAGCTGGCGAGCGCGCCGGGGCCCTACGCGATCGAGCGGAAGTGGGGCGTGTTCGACCCGGTGCTCGATCCGACGAACGAAAAAACCTACGCGCTGCTCGCGGATTTTCTCGGCGAGATGGCGGCGCTGTTTCCCGACGATTATCTCCACATCGGTGGCGACGAGAACAACGGCGTGCAGTGGAACGCGAACGCACGCATCCAGGCCTTCATTCGCGAACACGACTTGAAGGACAACGCGGGGCTGCACGCGTATTTCAACCGCCGCATCGGCGCGATCCTCCGCGAGCACGGCAAGAAACTCGTGGGTTGGGACGAAATTCTCCACCCCGACCTGCCGAAGGACAGCGTGATCCACTCGTGGCGCGGGCCGACCGCGCTCGCCGAGGCTGCCCGTCTCGGCTACTCGGGCCTGCTGTCGAACGGCTATTACATCGATCTCAACCATCCGGCGTCTGAGCACTACTTGAACGATCCGCTGCCCGCCGGGACGAAGCTCACGGCGGAAGAGCAGCAGCGGATTCTCGGCGGCGAGGCGACGATGTGGGCGGAATGGGTGACGCCGGAGTTGATCGACACGCGCATCTGGCCGCGCACGGCGGCGATTGCCGAGCGGTTGTGGTCGCCGCGCGAGGTGCGCGATGTGACCGATATGTATCGGCGGCTCGGCGACATCGATCTCCGCCTGCAGGAGGCGGGCGTGCAGCAGGGCGCGTGGCCGCGGATCGATCTGCCGGGCATCGACCCGCGCGGATCGGTGGCGGAAGCGCTGCGCACGCTCGCGGCGGCGGTCGAGCCGGTGAAGGATTATCAGCGCGGCGGACTGCAGCCGGACACGACCCAGCAAACGCCGTTGATCGAACTCGCCGACTGGGCGCGGCCGGATAGCACGACGGCGCGGGAGTTCCGCGCCGCGGTCGATCGGTGGCTTTTCGGTGCGGGCGCGCTGGATGCGCGCGGGGCGACTGAAGCGATCGTCGCGCAACTCGAGACTTGGCGAGCGGCCGGCGAACTCGGTGCGACCGCGCCGGCGGGGACGAGCGCGCGCGAGCAGGCGCGCGGGGAAGTCGCGCGCCAACTCGCGGCGATCAGTGGCGCCGGGTTGGATGCGATCGCGGCGCTCATCGCGGGTCGGCCGCTCGAGCCTGAGCGCCGTGAGCGCGCGGGCGCGGCGCTCGATGCGGCGGCGAAACCGACGGCGGCGGCAGTGGAGTTTCCGGCGTTGGCGTCGCTGCGCGTGCTCGTCGCGGCGACGGCGAAGCCGGAGCGGCGGGAAGAAATTTCGCGCGATGCGTGGCGGCGGGAATTGGAGGCGAGCGTGACGGCGGCGGGAAAATTGTGATGGTTTTGAATGATCCTTTTCCGCGGCGTTGCCGATGATCACGCTGGCGAAATGTAGGAGCCTGCTTGCAGGCGATGTTCGACTTTCGCTCGATGAAATCGCCTGCAAGCAGGCTCCTACATTTCGAGATCAGGCGTTTATCGGCGAATGCCGCCCGACGGGGCGGCCGGGGCTTGCTGCCTCACGATGAGTTTGTTCGTTCACCCCAAAAAATACCCGAAGGGAATCCGCCCCATGTCCACGTCCGCTCCCATCGCTCCGCTGCCGGCCGCGCAGGCGCGCTATAATCGTTTTCTCCTGCTCGTCGCCGGGCTGGGCGGGCTGCTCTACGGCGTCGATGTCGGCATCATCGCGGGCGCGTTGCCTTATCTGGAGGCGACGTCCGGGCTCAATGCCGGTCAGCTTTCGTTCATCGTCGCGGCGGTGTTGCTCGGGAGTGTGATCTCGACGCTGTTCGCGGGCGTGCTCGCGGACTGGATGGGGCGGAAAAAACTGATGGCGCTGAGCGGCGTGCTGTTTGCGGTGAGCATTCCGATGATTGCGCTCGCGCACGGCTACGGGCCGCTGGTGTTCGGGCGGCTGCTGCAGGGGATCAGCGCGGGATTGATCGGCGTGGTGGTGCCGCTGTATCTCGCGGAGTGTCTCGATGCGGCGCACCGCGGGAAAGGCACGGGAATTTTTCAATGGTTGCTGACGGCGGGCATCGTGGTGGCGGCGGCGATCGGGATTTATTTCAGCATTCGCGTCGAGCAGGTGGCAAAGCTCGGCGACGCGGCGCAGTTGCTCGCGTTCAAGGACAAGGCGTGGCGGAGCATTTTCTGGGTGTCGCTGCCGCCGGGACTGCTGTTCGTCGTCGGCAGCGCGCTCGTGGCGGAATCGCCGCGCTGGCTGCATCGCAAAGGCCGGCGCGAGGCGGCGCGGGCGGCGCTGCTGCGGTCGCGGTCGGAGGCGCAGGCGGCGCTGGAATTGAAGGAAATGGAAACGGCAGCGGCGACGGAAAACGCGGCGAATGCGAACGGTGCGGGCGCGGGCCGCGAGTCGTTGTGGCGGCGCAAATACATCCTGCCGTTCGTGCTGGCGTGCATCATCCTCGCGTGCAATCAGGCGACGGGCGTCAACTCGATCATCGGCTACAACACGAACATCCTGCTGCAAGGCGGGCTGTCGGACGTGCAGGCGCATTGGGGCTATCTGATTCTCACGCTGGTGAATTTTCTGCTGACGATCGTCGGCGTGGTGCTCGTGGATCGGAAGGGCCGGAAATTCCTGCTGTCGGTCGGCAGCGCGGGGATCATCGTGGCGCTACTGGGCGTGGGCGGGTTGTTTCACGCGACGGAAGCGCAGCGCGTCGATTGCCGCGACGCGGTGCAGGCGCTCGTGGACGCGGACCAGGCGGCGAGCGTGGCGTTCACGCCGGCGGCGGCAGAGCGGTGGTTGGCCGCGACGGGTGAGGCGGGGCGCGCGATCGTGGGGCGGCCGGCGACGCTCGTGGTGATTTATGCTTATGGCGATTTTCGCGCGGCGACGAAGGCGGTGCGCTCGGACGACGCGACGGCGACGCCACTCGCGCTCACGCGCGAGAGCTGCGTGCCGGCGAACAAGGTCGTGGCGTTTTTCTCGAATCCGTTGGGCGATCTCGATCGCGCGCGGACGGCGCCGTTGAAGATCGAGAATGCGCTCGTCACGCCGGTGCCTTCGACGCGGCACGGCTGGCTGACGGCGCTGGCGATTTTTGCGTTCATGGGATTTTTCGCGATCGGGCCGGGCGTGTGCGTGTGGCTCGCGTTGTCGGAATTGATGCCGACGCGCATTCGCTCGAACGGGATGAGCATCGCGCTGCTGATCAACCAAGGGGTGTCGACGGTGATCGCCGGCGTGTTCCTGCCGACGGTGGGAAAATACGGATACGCGGCGATGTTCTTCGCGTTCGCCGGATGCACGGTGGTGTATTTCGTGACGGCGACGTTTTTCCTGCCCGAGACGAAAGGGAAGACGCTGGAGGAGATCGAGGCGGAGTTCAGCGGGACGAGGCGGTGAGCCGGCAACGCGTGGTGGGCCCGCAGCGGGAGGCGGGAACAAGCGCGGTAGAGCGCGCAGAGCGGCTTGATCGGGATTCCTCCAAAGCAGCTAGGTTTACACCAAGATCGCCAAGGTCGCGAAGCCAGCCGGCCGGCGAGGCTTTGTGATCCGGTCGGGTGTCCCGCAGGTAACCTTACGAGTTAAGTCGATGTGTCATTCCGAGCGCGGCGAAGAATCCACCTGGAGATTCGAAGCTTGGAGCCGCATCGGAGCGTAAACTGGATTCTTCGCTGCGCTGCTGATGAACCGCCTGGTTTGTCATTCTGAACGCAGTGAAGAATCCAGTGCGCTTCGTGGCACGATGCGCGTGCGAAAGTCCAAATGGATTCTTCGCTGCGCTCAGAATGACAGGCGTTTGAGAGTTCATCGGCGGATGCCACCCAACGGCTTGGCGTTGGTTCGGAGTCTCAGAATGACAGAGTTTTTAAAAAAATTATCTCGGAGGATCCCTACGAGCGATCAGGCGCAATCGGCGGGGGACCAAGGGCTCGGTCCGCGCTCCCTCCGACCCCGCTCGGACGCCTCCGGAGAGGCGTCCCTACCGGGGTGCTCGGACGCCTCGGAGAGGCGCCCCTACCGAGGTGGCTGCGTCACGGGATCTGTTCACGTTTTGGTGGGATCTCACACGAGCAAGGCGCGCGGCGGAATTCCACCTTGCGCGCGGCGGGGGCGGCGGGTGCATTGCGCGGATGAAAGTCTCGTTCACGACGAAGGAATACGCGCGGCTGCTCGAGCTGGTGCATCTCGGGCTCACGGTCGCGGGCGCGCGCGCCGACGATCCGGCGACGATGCCGGAGCGTTACGACGCGCTCACGCAGAAGGTGCTGGGGCTCGCGGAGGTTTTCGGCTGCGCGGATCTCGCCGAGGCGGACGTGAACGGGGAATTGTTCTTCAACGAGAAACTGACCGAGGGCGCGGCCGCGGAGAAGCTCGAGGCGTTCTATGAAGACGTTTTCTGGAGCGAACTCGTGGGCCGGCTGGCGGCGCGGGATTTGCGCACGGAGATCGGTAGCGAGGCAGCCGAAGCCGAGGAACTCGCGCCGGAGCAGGAAGACAAACTGGCGGCGGCAGAGGACGCGTATTGGCGGGAGTTCGAAACGCACGGCGTCGATCACTTGGTGCTGCTCAAGGGCGGGCGGGGTTGAGCGGCGGCGCGCTGACGCGGATCGTTTGCGTCCGGGGTTGACGCGAAAATTTTGCCCCAGCACGCTCGCGCCCGATGCGACGCGTATCCCCCGCGATGTTCAGGTGGTTCGGAATTTTGAGCGTGGCGCTGGCCGCGCGCATCCTCGCGCAGGACGTGGTGATCGCGCCGCTCGCGTGGTTCGACCCGCATGACGCGCCGCAGCAGTTGCCCGTGCGGAACAGGAAGCTGAAGGTGGAATTTCCCGACGACCTGCGGAAAACGCCGGACGTCGGCTGGGCGATGTTGGACGTGTGGCTCGATGGCACGGGAGTGGCGAGATCGCAGATCACGCGAGGTACGCAGCCGCTCTATGCGCGGGCATTGACCATGGGCGACGCGGATGGGCGCGGCTACAAACCGGCGAGTCGGGACGGCGTGCCGGTGAGCACACGGGTGCGCGTCGTCGCGACCTTCAACCCGGCATCGGCAAATCCAAAAGCGCCGAATGCGACCGCGCGCCTGCTCGACGCGAGCGTGATCGTCGACCCGAACTGGAAGACGGATGAGAAGAACTGGATCGAGTTGCAACGTGTCGTGTGGGCGGAGGTTCAACTCGACGAGCAGGGCGGTGTGAGCGGCCTGAAAACGGCGGAGAGCGATTGCGAAGGCTTGTTGAAAACGAGCGTGTCGTCCTGGCGGTTCGCGCCCGCGAAGCAGGACGGGCGGCCGGTGCCGGGCACGCTGCGAGTGCCGTTCATCATCCTGCCGCGGGAGAGCGACGACGGGAAAAAACGGGAGATGCCGAAAGCGCTCTCACGACCCCTGCCGGTGTATCCGCTCTCGATGCGACGGAGCGGCCTGCGCGGCGACGTGCTGGTCGAGTTCGTGGTGAACGCCGAGGGCCGGGCGGAAAATGCCGTCGTGGTGCGCACGCTGAATCCCGCTTTCAACGAGTCGGCGCTCGAAGCCATTCGCGGTTTTCGCTTCGAACCCGGCCGGGTGGACGGACGCGCGGTGAAGACGCGCATGATGCAGCCGATCTCGTATTCGCTCGATATGTTCGGCGGCGGGAGCGATGGCATGGAGGTGACGCGCCGCGCGAATCTCGCGAAGCTTCCGCCGGAACTGCGGTACGATACGCCGCCCAAAATCGACGCGACGGTGCCACTCAGATATCCTTACGAGTTGCTGCGAGCGCGGAAGACCGGCTCCGCGGTGGTGAATCTCTTGATCGGACCAGACGGCAAGGTGGCGTTCTCGCGGGTGATGAAGGCGGACAAGCCCGAGTTCGGCCTGGCGCTGCAAGCGGCGGCGGATCTCTTCGAATATCTGCCGGCGCTGAAGAACGGACAGCCGACGACGGCGTTGCTCGCATTCGAGCAGAACTTCCGGACGACCGTCGACGGGCCCGTGACAGACGCCGATCGCGAGGCGCTCGCGCTCGAGACGAAGCATCCGGAGAAAATCCTGAAGGCGAGCCTGCTCGACCATCGGTTGACGCCGACGGTCGGGAGCCGGCCGGTTTTCCCGAAGGCGGAGAGCGTGGCGAAGATCGACAAGGGCAACGCGACGGTGGAGTTCCTCGTCGACGAAAAAGGCGAGGTGAGGCTGCCGCGCATCGTCTCGGCGAGCGATCCGGTGTTTGGTTACGCGGCCGTGCAGGCGGTCGCGATGTGGCGGTTCGAGCCGCCGACGAGCCAGGGCAAACCAGGAGTCGTGCGCGTGCAAGTGCCGATCGACTTTGTGCGGCCGCCGGCAAAAGAGGCGGATGCCGGCGAATCGAAACGGTGACCGGCGAGAAAATTTCTCAACGATGAATCCAGCAAGCCGTACGGTCCTCGGAATGTGTTTCATGGCGTCGACGTTTTGGTGCGCCGGTGACGCGCGCGCGGCGGACCCGAAACCCGCGCCGGAGGCGAAGCTCGTGGCGGACGGCGTCGCGCTGCTGCGCACGTGGACGCCGCCGGTTTATCCGAAGGCGGAGCTGAAGGCGCGGCGCAGCGGGATGGTGACGGTGCGGCTGATCGTCGACGAGACGGGCAAAGTCACGCAGGCGCGCGCGCTCGAGGATTCGGACACGGCCTTTGTCGACGCGGCGGTCGAGGCGGTGAAAGCGTGGGGCTTCGCGGCGGCGATCGACGGCGGCAAGCCCGTGGCGTGCTGCCTCGAGACGCTCGTGGCTTTTTCGCCGGCGGTAGGCCAGCAAAAGGCGTCGTCCCTGCCGCCGGAGCAGCAGACGTTCACGCCGGCGCCGCGGACATCGCCAAAAGTGACGGTGTCGCCGGATGGCGAATATCCCGCGGTGCTCCTCGAGCGAAAGATTCCCGGACGCGCGCGCTTCCGCTGCGTGGCGACGACGGCGGGGCACGCGCTGAATCCGGTGGTAACCGCGGCGACGCACGTGGATTTTGTTTTGCCGGCGTTGCAAGGATTGCAGCAATGGGAATTCACGCCGGCGATGCAGGGCGATCTCGCGGTGCCCGGGCCGGTGGAGGGCATGGTGACGTTCGACAATCTCGGGGCGCACGCCGAGGAAACGCTCGCGGCAAACGGCGTCACGGCGCCGGATGGCACGCCGCCGCCGGTCGCGCCGATGCCGACGTATGTCGTCGATCCGGTGTGGCCGCTCGACGCGCTGCTGAAAGGCGAGGGCGGCTCGGCGACGGTGGAGTTCAACGTCACGGAAACCGGTTTCGTGCGCGACGTGAAGGTGCGCGAGGCCTCGGCGCCGGAATTCGGCGAGGCGCTGCGCGCGGCGGTGGAAGGCTGGGGCTTCGACCGGCCGATCGAGGACAACCACGTCGTCGGCGTGGCGTTGATCAAGCGCGAAGAGTTCAAGCCGATCTCGATCGACGCGACGGGCGAGGCCGATCCCTTTGCGCGCGTCGTGCAGAAATTCCGGCGCGGCGAAATCGGCAGCGCCAAGGGACTGGACGAAAAACTGACGCCGCTCTATCGCGTGCGGCCGGAATATCCGGCGACTTTGAAAGGCGCGAATGCGCCGAAAGGTTCGGCGGAAATCGAGTTCATCGTGGATCGCGACGGGCGCGTGCGGCTGCCGCGGATCGTGTCGGCGACGCAACCGGAATTCGGCTGGGCGGCGGCGACGTCGGTCAATCAGTGGGTGTTCAAGGCCCCGAAGCGCGCGGGCGAGCGGGTCGATGTGAAGGTGAAAATTCCGATCGAGTTCGCGGCGCCGGTGGAGTGAGCGGGATCGCCGATGACCCTGCGCGGGAGCGCAGGGATTCAAGGTGGTAACGGGGAGAAATCCCGCTGCTCCCGCAGCGGGCTACGATGACGGAGCGGCGGGGCTCAAGGTTCGTCGTCCTCGATCACGCCGTTGCTGTTGAGCGTGAGGCGGTCGGCCGTCACGCGGCCGTGGAGCGTGCCGGTGTTGAGCGTGACGGTGCCGGCGGGCGCGAGGACGAGGGCGTGGAGCGTCGCGCCGCTGTTGAGCGTGACGCCACCGCTCGCGACGCGGAGGTCGAGCCACTCGGGATGACCGCTCGCGCCGACGGAGCCGTTGTTCAACGTGACGCCGCTGGCGAGCGTGAGGACGACGGGGCCGACGATCTGCACGGTCGCGCTGCTGTTGAGCGTGAGACTTTGCAGGTTGTAGACCGCGGGCTCCGTCGCGCCGGCGATGCCGAGCGTGAAGCCGCTGCCGCCGTTGGCGGAGAACGCGCCGTAGGTGCCGGGCGGCACGACGATCTGGCCGACGTTGGAGTTGAGCGTGAGATTTCGGAGCGTGGCGAAATTGCCGGGGCTCTGGCTCGCGTTGTTCAGCGTGACGTTGCGCGTGCCGGTCGGCGCGGGCGGCGCGGAGACGACAGGCATGACGGACGGATCGACGCGGCGCACGACATGGCGGAGTAATGCGTGGTTGTTGAGTGTGATCGTGTAGTTCGAGGGCGCGGCGGAACCAGCAGCGTCGAGCGTGCCGCCGTAGGTCGGCGAGCCGTTGAGGTGGACGGTCGGAGTGCCGGGCACAAGCAGGTCGCCGCTGATGCCGGCGCTGCCGTTGAGCGTAGTGCTTTCGCCGAGCAGGAGCTGAGCGGAGCCGTCGATGTCGCCGTTGAGCGTGGGCGCATGGCGCACGACGACGGTGGTGGTGACGACCAACGTGCCGCTCGCGGAGCCGGTGTAAGCGGGATCGTCGATCGTCGCGACGACGGCGTAGCTGCCGGGGAGCGTCGGCGCGGTGGCGCTGCCGTCATAGGTGAGGACGACAGCGAGGCCGGCGGGCGAGGTGGTGACCGTGGGGATACGCGGCGTGCCATCGTAAGGCTGCGTGAGATCGGAGAGCGTCACGCTGGCGACGAGCTTGATCGTCACCTCGAGCGTGGTGTCGGTGACGGAGAAGATCGCCACGTAGCCGGCGGGCAGGCCCGTCGCGGTGAAGTCGGCGGCGGTGAAGTTCGTCGAGGCGAAGGTCGCGAGCGTGTAGTGGTTGCCCGCGGCGAAACCGTTGCCGGGCGCGAAGGCGATCGTGTAGCTCCCGGCGGTGCCCTTCGTGAGCGCGCCGCTAAGCGCGAGCTGGCCGGAGACGTTGTTCGCGCCGAGCGCGAGGGCGAGCGAGCCGCCGCCGTTCCACGTGAGCGAAGGCGCGGAGGCGGTGGCGGCGTGGGGCGCGAGCGTGCCGTTAAGGACGACGGGTTTCGCGATCGCGCCGGAACCGGTGAGCGTGCCGGTGCCTTCGATCGTGACGGCGCCACCAGCGGCGAGGGACCCGCTGACGGCGAGCGTGCCGGCGTTGATCGAGACGGAGCCGGTGAAGGTGTTCGCGCCCGTGAGCGTGAGCGTGCCGGCGCCGGTCTTGGTGAAGCCGCCGGCGCCGGTGAGCGGGCCGTTCAGCGCGATGTCGAACGGCTGGCCGAGGGCGTCGGCGGTTTTGATGATGACGTTGCCGCCGCTCGGAAGCGTGACGGACAGCGAGGTCGACCACGGTGCTTTGGCGCCGAGCGTGCCGCTGCTGAAGTTGAGATTGGTGACGAGGCCGCTGGCGCCGTTTTTCACAATGCCGCCGGAGCCGAGGTAGAGCGTGCCGCCGTTGAGCGTGATCGTGGCGGAGCCGGCAGTGACGGTGCTGTCGAAGCCGAGCGTGAATTTTTCGACGGTGCTCACGCCGCCGGTGAAGGTGGCGGAGGCGACGTTGTTCGTATTCGCGCCGTTGTTGCGGTCCATGAGGATGCCGAGGGCGGTGTCGGTCGACGTGAACGTGGCGTTATTCAACACGCGCAACGCGCCGCCGCGACCGCCGGTCGCCTGGTTCGCAACGGTGATCGGGCCGCTGACGGTGAGCGAGCCGCTGCCTTCGACGGAGAGCGCGCCGGTGGAGTTTTGCGAGCCGAGTTCGATCGTGTTCGCGGTCGCGACACCGGTGCCGGTGACGATGAAGCCTGAGGCGAAATCGGCGGCGGCGCCGCTGTTGCGGCGGATGTTGACGTCGCCGATCGCGAGCGTGCCGCCGTTGACGCGGAGCGTGGCGCCGAAGTCGGCGGCGGAAATGAAGCCGCCGAGGTTCGCGGTGCCGCTGTCGATCACGACGGCGGCGGAGCCGGTGCTGACGGTGCCGGTCGTGGCGAGCGAGCCGCCAGCGACGTTGAGCTGCGTGCTGAGGGCGACAGTGACGGCGCTGTTGCCGAGATTGAGCGAGCCGCCGGGCGCGAGCTGCAATGTGCCGCGGTTCAGCGCCAGCGGGCCGGTGACGGAATTGGCGGCGGCGAGGACGAGGGTGCCGTCGCCGGCCTTGGCGAGGCCGACAGTGCCGGCGAGGGGTGCGGCGACCGTGGTGGTCGCGCCGGCGCCGAGGGCGTTGACGGTGATCGTGGGTGTGGCGCCGGCGACGGTGAGCGTGTTCGCGGCGTTGCCGTTGGTGTCGACGATCCAGCTCGCGGCGGTCGCAGGGTCGGTGTCGCCGAATGTCGCACTGTTGAGCGTGCGCGGCGAATCGAGGTGTACGGTGTTGTCGGCGGTGAGATCGAGCGTGGCGAAGTTTGCGCTCGCGGTGGCGCCGTCGGCGATCACGGCGCCGGACCAGTTGATCGCATCGGACCAAAGTCCGCCACTCGCGGGCGTGAGCCAGGTGCCGTTGCCGGTGGTGGGCGTGACGAGGGTGTAGTGCTCGCCGGCGGTGTATCCGGCTTCCGGATTGCCGCCGCTGTCGAGGACGCCCTGGCCGGCGAGGAGATCGAGGCGGAGCGTGCCGGTGCCGGAGAGGGCGTTGACGGTGACATCGAAGATAGTGCCGCTCGCCGCGGAGACGCTGGCGACGGTGCCGGTCGCGCTGCCGGTGCTCGTGAGCGCGAAGGCGCTTGTCGTGACGCCGCTGACGGCGTGGTTGAACGCCACGCGGTAGACGACGCTGGCGAGCGTGTTGGGAATAATTTCGAAGGCAGGCGTGCGGCGCATGTTGGCGACGCGCGGCGGGCCGGAGAGATTGAGCGTGAAGACGGCGGAGGAGGCGCTGGTGCCGGCGGCGTTGGACGCGGTGGCGTAGAAGCGGTTGACGCCGTCGGGGAGCGAGGTGCTCGTGTAGTCGAAGCTCCACGCGCCGGAGCCGTCGGCGGTGGTGGCGCCGATCGCGCCGACGCCGAGGCGCGTGAGTGTGACGGTGTCACCGGGGCCGGCGGTGCCGTTGAACACGAAGACGCGGTCGGAGGTGGTCGCGCCGCTCGCGTAGGTGCCGGTGTCGCCGACGGCGCTGGCGATGGCGGGTGAGGCGACGGTGGTGTTGATCGTGAACGGCGCGGACGCGGGGCCGCTGTGGCCGAGGTCGTCGCTCGCGATCGCGGTGAACGTGTGCGCGCCAGGTGTGAGCGGGGCGGCGAACGTGATCGACCAGGCGCCGCCCGGCGAGGCGACGGTCGTGCCGGCGGGCGTGGCGCCGTCGAGCGTGAGGGCGATGTTGCGCGAAGGTTCGGAGGTGCCGCTGATCGTGAGCGGGCTGGAGCCGACGAACGCGATCGTCGGCGCGGCGAGGGGTCCGTCGAGTTCGACCGCGTCGTAGACCCAGCCGGCGCTAAGCCACGGGCCGAGATCGGAGGAGCCGCTGGCGGGCGTGATCGTGAGCGTGTTCACGCCGGCGACGAGCGCGCTGGCGGGAATCGCGTAGGTGAAGAGGGCGTTGTTGCCGCGATAGGTTCCGATCGTGAAGCTGCGCGAACTCGGTTGGGTCGAGGCGGCGGGCACGGCGGAGGTGAAGCTGCCGATGGAAATCTGGGGACGGCCGCTGTTGTAGGCGCAGGTGAGGCCGATGCGGAGGGTGAGCGCCGCGATTTGATTGGGCGCGAGGGTGAACTTGATCGTGCTCGGGGAATTCGCGCCGCGGAACTGGATGGCGGGAAACTCGGCGGGCGTGCTCTGGCCGACGGTGTAGGTGACGGGGCCCCACGGGGCGTTGCGGACATCCTGCGGGTGCATCTGGACGATGTTGTCGGCGTTGAGGAAACCGGCGGGGGTGCCGTCCCACTCGCCGATGCGGAAGATCGCGGCGGGTGTGGGCTCGGCGGAGGCGAGGTTGAGCGGTGTAGTGGCCGCGGCGGATACGGTGACGGATGCGGTCGCGACAGCGAGTTCGCCCTTGTAGAGCGTGACGGCGTAGGTGCCGGGCTTCATGCCGGGGCAGGTGTAAGTGCCGTCGGCGGCGAGCGTGGCCCAGTATTGCGCGGTGGCGTTGGCGAAACCGACGACGCCCTGGAAACCCGCGGGGATGCCGGTGGCGGTGCCACTGACGGCGCCGCGCGCGGAGGCGGGCACCCAGCCGGTGAGGTTGAGCGCGCCCATCCAGGAGAAATCGAGCGGGAAGGCGGGCGGCGCGCCGGTGGTGAAGTCGAGCGCATAGGGGCCGTAGAGCACGTTCATGCGGTAGGCCTCGGTCTGATTGTGACCGGAGTTCATGTAGTTGTAGATCTCCTGGTCGCCGCCGTTTTGGTTTTGAATGTCGCGGAAGAACGGACCGCCGGCGTCGCTCTCGCGATTGCCGAAGATCATCCACACGCCGATGTCCGGACCGGTGGCGCCGTCGTAAGTGAGGTCCATGGCGCGGTCTTTGCCGTGCGTGATGGCGTCGCCGTAGTACTTCGAAGTGGTGGTGCCGTCGGGCTGGCCGAAGACGTCGGAGCTCTCGATCGCGCCAGTGGTGCCGGTGTTGTCGGAGGGCGGGGGGCCGTTCGGGATTTTCGCGGCGTCGAGGCGGGTGATCCAGCGGAGTTCGCCGACGTCGGGCTCGGCGGTGGCGTAGGTGGCCATGTAGATGCGGTTCTCGCCGTTGCGGACGACGAGGTAGTGCGTGAGGTCGGAGACGACGCCGTTGGTGGCGTCGGTCTGCAGCGTGAGCTTCACGTAGGTCGCGCCGTCGGTCTCGGGGGTGACGGTGGTCGCGGAGCCGAGGCCGGACGCAATGTGCGAGCCCTTGCCGGACGGGCCGTTGTATTCGGTGCCGTTGAAGACGATGGAGCTGATCGTGCCGTCGGTTTTTCGAACTTGGAAAACGAGGCCGGCGCCGGAGTCGACGACGTAGGCGTCGCCGTTGTCGGAATAACCAAATGCGGCGAAGGCGATGGTGGGAGCGGCGATCGCGAGAACGAAGCCGAGCAGAGACGCCGCGAAGCAGCGGGGGGATTTCGGGTTTTTCATGGACAGGAAGAGCGAGGATCGAAGCTGGAGGAGGAGCCGAGGCGGGAGGGGAGTGTAACGCATTGCGTTACACTTTGGCGGGTGCGAATCGGCGTGAATGCGGACGAGCGTGGCGAACGCGATCGAGCGCGGGAGGGGCGGGGCGGGGGGGCGGGGGGCGGGGCACGAGGGCGGGGAAAAAGAGGACGTGCATGGGCGCTGCCGAGCGGCGCGATTTTTTAGGGGGCGCGATGGACAGCGACGGGGAGATTTATTTCCGTGGCGGAGGCGGGCGAGTGGGCCGGACAGTTCGCGGCGCGGATGAACCCGAGCGGCGCAAAAAAAATCACGCTGCTCCCGCGGCGGGCGACGACCAACACGCGGCGAGCCAACACTTGGCGCGACCGGGCGGAAACGGCGGTTGTCGAGCGGTTTTAAAAAATGGTTCTCCGCCGACTATTGAGCATTGCGTGAAGAAGTGACGCGATCCCGGTAGGGACCGGACTCCGTTCCGCGCCGCAACGATCCCTGGTCAACGCGAGGGCGAAGGAACTCGCCGCCCTACCCTCGGCGTCACTTCTTCGGGTAATTATCAATAATTGCGGGTAAACTTATTCGTCGTTTCAGCCTTCAAAGCGGTTCGTCTCAGCCGCAACCATGCCGTCGGAATTGACCGCAGATTTCCCGGATGAGCGCAGATCAAGACCTTGGGGTGAAGTCTCTCCAGTCGCTAAATCAACCGTGCGGCGGGTGCGGGTCGGCGACGATCAGCGATAAATTTCACCCGCAGAGATCTGCGTATATCCGTGTTATCTGCGGTTGAACTGCTTGGTTCCGTCTCAGCGAGCAAACCTGCTGGGGACGAAGTGAAAACCGGCTTTTCGCGGCCGTTCGCGGGCAACGACATCGTTCCGACTACGGCGTGCCCGGCGGGCGGGGCGCGGGACGATCGGCCGCTTTCAAGCGCTCCAACTCCGCCGGATGCTCCTCGAGCATTTCCTTTTCCGACATGCGGCCGGTGAGCCACGCGAGGTTCATCGGATAAACGTCCGGATTGAAGATCACGAAATAGAAGTGCCAGACGACGATCGCGAGCGTCGCGAGCACGGCCTCGTAGAAGTGAATCGTGCGCGAGATGTCGAAGCCGAGTTTCGTCAAGAAGCCGATCGAGGTGTTGTCGAACCAGAGCACGAGGCCCGTCACGCCCATCAGCAGCGAGCCCCACATCATCGCCCAATACTCCGCTTTCTCGATGTAGCAGAAGCGGCCGAAGCGCGGCTTTGCGGCGGCTAGCCCCAGGTTGTATTTCAAAACCTTCAACGGATCCGTCACATCCCGCCAGCGCGGCAGCAGATCGAAGAAGAGCGCGCGGCCCTTCGCGGTGAACGCGAGATACCAGGCGTGCCACCCGCCCGCGCTCAACATGATCACGCCCGCGACCCGGTGAATCCAGCTCCGCCACTCGAACGCGCGCGCGCTCAGATTTCGGATACCGACCACCCACCACGCCTCCGGGAAGCGCAGCATGAAACCCGTCACGACCAGCGCGGTGAAGCTCAACACGAGCACGCCGTGCTGCATGCGTTCGTGGGCCGTCATGCGCACGTGCAGGCGATGCGCGACGTGCTCTTCCGCGGCGAGCCCTTGCTGGATCGCGAGCTTGCGGCGAATCTTTTTAAGGAAATCGAGGGCGTTGTGCGCCACCATGCCGCCGACCACGACGACGATCAGCAGCACGTAGAGCGTGGAAACGAGATACAGGATCGGGTTGCCTCCGTCCGCCGTGGCGGCCGCCTCCGGCGAAACGTGCACCTTGCCCACGGTGAAACGCTTGTTCGCGCCCGGGTGACACTGGCCGCAGGTCTGCGCGAGATTGGCCGGGTTGATCGAGGACGTCGGATCCTTCTGCGATTTGATCGCGTGCGACTCGTGGCAGCTCGCGCAATTCACGACCTCGACCGCGCCGCCGCGCACCGCGAGGCCGTGGTAGCTGTCGGCGAAGGTCTGGAACGAATTCCGCGGCAGTCCGTATTTCTGCGTGAGCCGCAGCGACGCGTGGCAGTTCGCGCAGACTTCCTGGGCGACATTCTTCGCGTTCACCGGCGAAGTCGGATCCTTGTGGCCGCGGATGTCGTGCTCGCCGTGGCAATCCGTGCAGGTGGCGGAATCGAAATTTCCCTTCTTCAGCGCCGTCGCGTGCACGCTGTCGGCGAAGCCGTGGGATTGCTTTTCGTGGCAGGTGCCGCAGGTGCCGCCGACGCGCAGCTTGCTCACGCGCGCGCTCGCGTTCATCGCGCGGTTCATCTCGTGCGCCCCGTGGCAATCGACGCAGTTCGCCGATTTCGCCTCGCCCTTGAGCAGCGCCGCGCCGTGCACGCTCTTCTCAAACGCGCCGACAAACTTCTCTCCGCGCACGGCGTGGTCGGCGACGTTCTGCTTCCCGACGTGGCAGGACTCGCACTGCTTCGTCTGCGCGAGTTTCTGCGCGAGCGTCGGGCGTGAGTCTTTCGCGACGGCGACCGGCTGGCGGTGACAGGTGAGGCAATCGGGCGCGTTGGCTTCGCGGGTGGCGAACGCCCGCCCGTGAGCCGAGGCGATGAAATGCTCGCGGGCTTTCTCGTGGCATTTGCCGCAGGCGTCGACCTGGCCGGCGCCCTTGAAGGCAAACTCGGGTTTCTTCACGGCGGCGACGGCGTGCGTGCCGTGGCAGGCTTTGCAGTCTGGGAGCGTGGGCGGCTCGCCCGCATTCGGAACCATTGCGGGCGAGGGCGCCCGCGCTCCCAGGTCGTGAAACGCGTGCTTTTTCGCCGTGTCGTCGTGACAGGAGAAGCAATCCACCGCGACCATCGGCTTGCGGTGCGGCGAGGCGTCGCCGTCGAACTTCTCGTGGCAGTCGATGCACGCGAGCGAGCTGTGCGCGGACTTCGCGCCGATCTTCTCGTCGACGAAGAGGGAGATTTTTTTCCCCGCCTGCTTCATCATAAGCGTGTCGTCGCTGTGACACTCGAGGCACGACGCGTCGGAGTTCGGCGCGGGCGCCGGGGCCGATTTTGCCGTCTCCGCCGCGTTGATCGACGCCAGCGCGCCGAGCAATCCCGCGAGCACGGCGCCGCGGCCCACGGTTTTAATCAGGTTGAAAAGCGAAGGCGAAAAAAGAGCGGGACGCATGGCAGCGGGCCTTCGCATGATAGAGGAAACCACCGCGGCGCTCTTCGCATCGGTTGACGAATGGTCGGCACATTTTGGCCGGAACCGATGCGCAGGGCTCACGCGCCGGTTGCCGTGACTCGATTTGATGTCGGCGCGAATCTTTCGCGCACCGTCCGACGTCGCGACCGCCCGATCGCGATTCCGCTCGCGCGTCCTCAGCCGTAGCGGCTCGGCGAAGGCTCGTCGTCCGGCTTGCCTTCGTAAGCGTGGACGGAGCACGCCGAGTCGCTCCACAACGGGAGGTTCTCGCGGTGAGCATCCCACGTTTCTGCGATCTCGGGGCCGAGCGCGCGCCGGGCCGGATGGAGCATCAGGCGATTGAGCGCACAATATAAGACGGCTTCCGGTTTCACCTGCATCGCATTCGCGAATCGCGCGACGGCGTCGAGTTCGGCCTGTTCGAGATGGAGTTTGATCGAGGGCATGGCAGCTCCTGGTGTTGTTTTAGGGCCGGCGGAAACCGACCTGGTTGGTCGCTACAGCCGAAGTTTAGTCCTTTGCGCCGGGGCTGCCCGGCATTTCTTGGCCAACCGGGAGCATCGCTTGCGCGGCCCGGGCCCGGCGGCCGGCGCCGGGCACTTGTCGGGCGCCCAACGGCTGCGGCTTCCTACTTCTTGAGTGAGCGCACGTGGCCGACGAGGGCGTTGATCTCGTCGTCCGTGAGTCCCGGGACGGCTTTCATGATGACTTTGCCCTTGGCGCTTTTGAGGCCGACTTTCACGGAGTCGAAGGCCTCCCGGTCGGTGAATTTGCTTTGGAAGGTCGCGTCGGTCAGATCGCTGATGTTGAGCTTGTGGCCTGTCTTGGTATCGCCGCGGCCATCTTCGCCGTGGCATTTGGCGCAATGATGCTTCCAGTTGGCGGAAGTGTCGGCAGCGACGAGTGAGCTCGCCGTGCAGGCGACGAGCAGGGCAATGATACGTTGGAGTATATTCATCGAGTTTGGGTTTGCCTTGAAATCACCGCCGGCGCGGCGGCCGGCGACGTGGACGTAGAATAGAGTACAGAGCAGGCGGACGGGACGACGCCCGACCGCTCGGCCGGAGTGTAGCTCAACGCGCCTGCCGGGCCCCGGCATTTTTTGGCCAACGGCAATCATATATTGTGGGCGATACCCGCGCCGGCGAGACGCTCCTCCCAAATCTGCGCGACGTTTACCCAATTCTTGCGCCGCGACCGCCAAGAGATGCGGAGCCACTGCGCCGATATTCTTGCATACTGAATATTGAACTCTCAACGGCCCCAACCGTGGCCGAACCAGCATAACCTCAACAGAACATCCATGAACTTCCGACCCCGTTGGAACAAAAACACCCTGATCTTCGGAGGGGCAGCTGCCTGGGGCCTGCTGCTCGTCTCTTGTTTGGCGGTGAACCGCACCGTCGTCGCGCCGCCGCAAGTCGCCGGCGCCCACTTCGTCGGCACGAAGGCCTGCACCGAGTGCCACGCCGACACGACCGAACATTTCGCCTCCGCCTCGCACGCGAAGCTCGCCATCGCCGACCCGAAGGTCGGCGCGACCGGCTGCGAAGCGTGTCACGGCGCCGGCAGCAACCACGTGAAGTCGGGCGGCGCCCGCGGCACCATCGTCAACCCCGGCAAGTCGCCCGAGGCCTGCTTCACCTGCCACCTCGACAAGCGCGCCGAGTTCAGCCTCCCGAACAGCCACGGCGTTCTCAGCGGCAAGATGAGCTGCTCCGACTGCCACGAGCCGCACTCCGGCAACATCATCGCCGGCGGCGGCGCCTCGCTCGAAAGCGAGACCGAGACCTGCACCAAGTGCCACACCGCGCAGAAGGGCCCGTTCGTCTTCGCGCACAACGCGATGAAGGAAGGCTGCACCGCCTGCCACAGCCCGCACGGTTCCGTGAACCAGAAGATGCTCGTCGCTCGCGACGCCAACCTCTGCCTCCGCTGCCATCTCGAGACGTCCACCTCCGCCAACTTCCTGCTGGTCGGCGGCGAAGATCACCGCAGCCGTGTGCAGAACGGCACCTGCTGGTCCGCCGGCTGCCACGAAGCCGTGCACGGCTCGAATGCCAGCAAGCCCCTGCGTTATTAACCCAGCCCTCTGACAAGCCATGAAAGCGATTCACTCTCACCTCGTCCGCACGGCTGGCCTCGTCGCCGGCACGCTCCTCGCCGCCTCCGTCTCCTTCGCCGCCAGCGGCGCCGAAGCGGATGCCTTCCCCGAGTTCGAGAACTTCATCAAGTTCTCCGCCCAGGGTAATTCGATCAGCGGCAGCAAAGCCGCCTATCAAAAGACCACGCAGAAAGAGTCCGCCGGCTCCCTCGGCATCGAGGAGTTCAGCTTCGCCAAGGATCTCAACGACACCACCTCGCTCAAGATCGACGGCCGCGCTCTCGGCGGCGCCGAAGATTATCTCGCCGCCTTCAAGGTGACGAAGAACGAGGTCGGCTCCGTCGATGCGAGCTTCAAGACCTTCCGCACGTTCTACGACGGCGCGGGCGGCTTCTTCCCGCTCAACAACGCCTGGCTGTCGCTCTACCCGCGCGAACTCTACGTCGACCGCGCGAAGTTCACCGTCGGCGCGACCGTCGCCCTGCCGAATGCGCCCGTCTTCAGCCTGCGCTACACCAACGAGACTCGCACCGGCAAGAAGGACTCCACCATCTGGGGCGACACCGACCAGACCGGCATTCCCATCTACACGGCCAGCGCGCTGAATCCGATCTCGGCGAATCGCAAGATCGTCCCGGCCTACAATGCCCTCGACGAGAAGCACGAGGAACTCGAGTTCTCCGTCCGTCACACTTTCGGCAATACGACGGCCTCGCTCACGTTCATCGGCACCCGCATCGACAACGACGACCGCCGCTCCGTCGACCGCTACCCGGGCGAGCTGAAGCCCTACCCGGCGCTGCCGACCTCCGGTGTCGTCCCCGTCGCCCCGGTCATGGCGAACAACCAGAACAAAGGCTATGATCGCCAGATGACGAAAGAGGATGGCCGTTCCGTCGTCGCCAAGGTCGAGACCGCCATCAATCCGAAGTTCAAGGTCTTCGCCAGCGGTCTCATCCATCACGCCACCGACGATATCGCGGCCGAGCGCATGATCTCGGGCGCGATCGCCACCAAGACTGTGGTCCAGGATGCCGTCGGCTCCTTCACTTCCGGCGGCCGTCCGCCGTATTCCTACGTGAGCGCCGGCACGATCCATACCGACACCTTCACCGGCGTCATCGGCGTCGAGACCAAGCTCCTGCCCGACCTCACCCTCAACGCCGCGGTCCGCGCCGAGCAATACGATGTCTCCGGCTTCAACAACGCCACCTACATCAATTACCTCGTCGTCCCCGCGACCGGAGCGATCTCCGCCGTCCCGTTCAGCGCCGCCAACGGGGTCCGCATCTCGGAGAAACCCGTCTCCCCCGAGATCAACGTCCGCTACACCGGCATCAAAACCGTCGCCCTCTACGCCGACTGGGACTACCGCAGTTCGCCGTCCGACGAACGCACCAGCTACATCGGCATCGCCCCATCCGGCAACGTCATCATCGCCTCGCCGGGCAACGAAAACGCCCGGGTGAAGGAAAAGCACTCCAACCTGAAAATCGGCGCCAACTGGACGGCCTGCACGTTCTTCAACGCCCGCGCCGAGTTCTTCACGAAGGATCACGAGAACAACTTCACCGGCTACGGCACCAGCCTCGGCGATTTCTACCGCCTCGACTACGACACGAGCGGCGCCCGCCTGTCCGCCACGGTGAAGCCCATCGCGCAACTCGCGTTCACCACCCGCTTCGTCGAGCAGATCGGCAAGACCAAGACGATCGGCGACGCGTATCCGTCCACCGATGCCGGCGATTCGAAGCTCTACCAGATCAGCGAGTCCATCGACTGGACCCCGAACAAGGCCGTCTACGTTCAGCTCAACCTGAATGCGACCTTCGACACGATCAGCACCTCCTACACGCAGGTGAACGGGACGGCGAAGAACGTGAATCACGATGCCAATAACAACTACCGCAGCGGCAGCTTCCTGACGGGGCTCGTGGTCGGCAAGCACACGGATCTCCAGCTCCAGGGCACCTACTACAAGTCCGACAATTATCAGCCGGCTCTCGCCGGCTCGACGCAGCCCTACGGCATGAGCGCCCAAAACAGCAGCATCACCGCCGGCGTGAAGCACCAGTTGACGGATCGCATCGTCGCCAACGCGAAGGTCGGCTACGTCGACAGCAAGAACGAGACCGCCGGCGGGTTCTCCGACTTCCGCGGTCCCGTCGCCTACGTCGCTCTCGATTATAAACTCTGAGTCTTTGAGTGCGGGCGCGCGTTGTAGCGCTCGTCTCATTCCCACCGGCGCCCCTACGGGCGCCGGTTTTTTTTGCGGCGGTGGTTTAATCCTGAAAACGCCGTTGAAACGCGGGGCCCGCGAACAGCACAGAGGAGAAAACCAAACCACGATTCGCGCCGGATCTTGGCCTCGCGGGTGAATCGCTCCGAGGATTCCCATCTCGCCCTGGCTCCTCCGCGGCCTCCGCGCCCGCCGCGTTTCAATCGCGGAATTTAAGAATTACCCTAAAAAACGCGGTTGAACGACAAAGACGCAAAGGCACCGAGAGGCGAACCGGAGAAACCTCGGAGAACCTGGTTTCATCCGGCAGGCGAGCTTCCCGACCAGAGCCGTTTTTTGAAAGCCGTTTTCTTCGTGCTCTCTGTGTCTCTGTGATTCAATTCCAACCGCGCCTTAAGATTTTCGCGCCGTATTTGAATCCGCCGGAAAAGGTTCTGGTTATCAGCGTGGATGAAGAACCCAGCATTCAGGCGTCGGAGCGGGCTACCGACTACTGCACGCACAAAAAGGTAATGCCCGACTCGTCCAACAGCCCAACGTTCACTTTCACTTCATCGCGCTTCCGTGCGGCAGTCGGATAAGAATGCAGACCCGGAAGAGGGAAAGCAGTGATCGAGGTTGCGGGAAACGTGGCGACCTCGAGCAGAGACTAATATAGCGGTTCTTTAACGGCTATACATTGCTCCCGCTTGGCGCGAGGCGGGCACGGCGGATCTTTTCGAGGATGGCGGCGCCTTCGGCCTTCCAGCGGTAAGGGCCCGGGCCGGGGTGTCGGGTTTTCATTGTTTATCTCCCGGCTCTCCCGCTCACGCCACTCCGGTTCCAGGCGGGCACGGCGGCGCGAGGATCTTGGACGGGCAGTCATCCGGATGACAAGCCGCACGTTTGCTTAGCCCGATCGCGGCGTAAGAGATGGCGCGCGTGACCTGCGTTTAGTCAACAACCCCTCCTACGTGAAAACTAACAAAGCCATTCCTCCGGTCCGCCATTTCGCGTCAACGAAATGGTGGCACCACACGGCGATTTGCATCGGCGTGTCCGCGATTTCATTCGGACTCCGTGCGCAAGCGCCCGCCAGCCCTGCAACCCACTCCGATAATCCGGAGGATGAAACCGTGGTCCTGTCGCCGTTTGTCGTCTCCTCGCAACAGGACACCGGCTATATTGCCAGCAATACACTGGCCGGAAGCCGGCTGAACACTTCGCTGGAGAACACCCCGCTCGCGATTTCGGTTCTGACGAAGGATTTCATCGATGACATCGGTGCGGTCAAGGTCAGCCAGGCCCTGGAGTATGCAACCGGCTCCGGCAACGACATCGGCGGCGGCGCGTCGCAGGTGGGCGCCACGACCGGCAACGGCTTGATCGGAAACGACTATAATTTCATGATTCGCGGCTATCGCTCGGTGCAAACGACGCGGGATTTCTTCCCGACGATCCTGCAGGGCGACGTGTTCAACCTCGAGCGCATCGATATTGCGTGGGGCCCGAACTCGACGCTCTTCGGCGTCGGTGGCGCCGGCGGTATCGTTAATTTTACACCGAAGCGCGCCCAGTTGACACAGGACATTACGCGGGTCGACCTGCGGACGGAGAGCTATGACTTCTATCGCGCGGCGTTGGACATCAACCGGCATTGGCTCGGTGACAAGCTGGGGGTCCGGATCAACTTGATGGACCAAAAGGCCAATGGCTATTTCGACTTCGAGACCGACAACGAGAAGAAAGCCGCGCTGGCGGTCACGTGGCATCCCGTCGATTCATTGACCATTCGCATCGACGGCGAGGATGGCCGGATGCACGAGAACCGGGTGCGCCCGTGGGGACCCTTCGACAACATCACTCCGTGGATCGCAGCCGGCAGTTATTTTTCCCCTTTCGGAACCGGCGAAGTGGCAACTGTTGCCGGTGACAACAACTACTCCCAATCCAGTCCGTTCTCCGGCATCTTCGGTGAGCGCCGCGAGGGCAACATCGGCACGGTCGGCGTGATCACGGACGGTCCGCTGGCGGGCAAGGAACTGTCGCTCGGGACGAGGGCTCTCGGCCAGCGGTATTATCGGGTTTCGCACGGTATCAACGTGGCGAATTTCAACTCCAACGTTAACTTCGATAATCCGGACGTGTTTCCGCAGAGCGGCAACGTGACGGGACCGGGAGCTTACGTGGAGACAAACTACCACAACTTCGGCCTGACGGTTGAACAACGCATCGGCAGAAACCTCTTCGTGGAAGGGGTGTTTAACCAATCGCAGGTGACGACGGACAATCATATGCCGGTCGCCTTCAATCAGAATGCGATCCAGTACGATGTGACCTCGACGCTGCCGACCTTCAATAACGACTATACGTACGCCGCGACCCCGGGCAGCGCCACGGAAGCGCTGGGGACAATTCATTTCTCTCAAGTGCTCCCGAACCCTTACGTAGGTTCTTTGATCGTCGCCGCTTATCAGCCGTCAGCCGACTATAACAAAGTGCTCCAGCGAGATGCCCGGCTGAGTGCGACTTACCATTTGGACTTGGGCGGAGCGGGCGACTACCACGTTCTCGCGTTCGTCAGCCGGTCCGAGCAGAAAACGGAATACAAGCATACATTCGAAACCAACATCGCCGCCGACCGGCCGGACCCGACTTACTATTACAACGGAGTCAATTTCGGTGGGCGATCGACCCACATCGATCCGTTCAGCGCCGATCTCAGCCTGCATGGCGTGCCCGATCCCTGGACGCATCCGCTTCCGAGCGGCCGGATGTACGGACAGCCACAATATGGGTTCATCGATGGCTGGATTCAAGGCGACTGGACCAAGAACCGGAACAGCATCGATACTGCGACTCTCGCCACCCAGGGATCCTTCCTCCACGAAAGCCTGTTTGCGACGGTGGGCGTGCGCCGGGATCGCGTGAAGGTCTTTCAATCGGACTCCTTCGCCACCGACGACGGGATCGCACTGAGCCCGGTCCTGCATGGCACGGCCGACGTCGACCAGTCCGCCAACACCTACTCCATCGGCGCGGTCTACCGGTTTCCGTTCGCGAAGTGGCTGAGCGTGTTCGCGAACAAATCCACCAATTTCAAGGACCAATTCGGCGCGACTCTTTTCGGCGACCAGAACCAGCAGCAGGAAGTCGGTCCGTTGCGGGGTACAGGCAAGGATGCCGGTTTGAAGTTCGATTTGCTCGACAGCCGTCTCAGCGCCACCGTCGACTTCTTCGAGGTCGTCCAGAGCAACGCCGCGGCCGGATTCAATGGAGCCATTCCCTTGTACATCCAGTCGATGTGGGATGCCATTCTCAACAATGGGTCGGGCGATCTGCAGGACAGCGAGCAACCCAACGGCCACAATCCGAGCGGCGGTGACACCCGGAGTGCGAAGTCGAAGGGCTTCGAGGTCGAGGTCACGGCCAACCTGACGAAAGAATGGCGACTGGCCTTCAATGTCAGCAAGGCGGACAATATCGTCTCAGACGTGGACACTGCGGTGCAGAGTTACGTGAAAGCCCATACCGCCGAATGGACGTCCAAATCGTCTTTGCCGATCAACACCGGCCGCTATGGCGCGGTGGGCGGCAAGGCCGAGCCGACGATTGCCGATTCGCTCGCGGAGATCCAGGCCGACATCGCCCTCGACCGGACCCAGGAGGGCGGGATCGAGCCCAACATCCGGCCATGGAACGCCAACCTTTTCACCGCCTACACTTTCAGCCATGCGGCACTAAAGAACTTCACGATCGGCGGCGGCGTGAACTACCGCGGCAAAGAGGTGTTGTATAACGACCCGACCACTCACGCCAACATCATGGGACGCGACTACTACCTGGCAAATGGGATGCTCGCGTATCAGTTCAAGCTTGGTAAGACCGCGGTGAAGGTGCAGTTCAACGTGAACAATCTGCTGAACAATCAGGACAAGCAGGTCCTGGCCGGCGGATTGACGCCGACCGTCACCGCTCCCAATGCCCCGCCGCACCTTGCGTTGTACACTTATTATCTCCGGCCGATATCGTACAGCCTGTCCGCGGGGATCAACTTCTGATCGGCGCAGAGCGAAAGGAGATAGCACCGTGTCTTCTCCTTTCGGCTCGGCCGCGGCCCGATCGCCCGGATCCCGGTGGCGGCGGCTCGCGATTTGGCTGGGTGGCGTCAGCGGCCTGTTCGTCGCGATTCCCCTGCTCGCTGCGAGCAGCCTCGTCCCGGTCGGGCTGCGCACGGAATACCTCATAAATCCCCTTGGCCTGGACGTTCGCCAGCCGCGCCTGGGCTGGGAATTGCAGGCGCAACCGGCGTCTGCGCGAGGCTTGCGCCAGACGGGTTACCAGGTGCTCGTGGGCAGCTCGCCTGCATTGCTGAGTCCGGTGCGCGCGGATCTTTGGGATTCCGGAGCGATCGATTCGAGTGAGACCGCGTTCATCGGGTATCGAGGCAAGGCGCTGGCCTCGCGCGCGGCGTGCTTTTGGAAGGTGAGGGTGCGAGATCAAGACGGCCGGTGGTCCGGCTGGAGCGCGACCGCACACTGGACGATGGGCCTGCTCGATCCGGCTGAATGGACGGCCAAATGGATCGGCACAGGCGACACCGCGGGACCGGTGGCGCCGGCCTCTGACGACGCCCCTTCCGACAACGCCCTGCCGGATCCCTGGCTGCGTCGGAGGGTCGACCTCGAACGCTCACCGAAACGCGCGACGGTCTTTGTGGCGTCGGTCGGTTTCCATGAGCTTTACGTAAATGGCCGCAAGGTGGGCGACGCCGTTCTGGCTCCGGGCGTGACGGACAACACGAAGGCTGCCCGTTATCGGGCCTATGAGATCGGCGATCTGCTCCAGCCCGGCGAAAATGTCATCGGCCTGTGGCTGGGAACCGGCTGGTCGATCTTCCCCTCGTTTGCCACCGCGGACAAACCACGCGCGCCGATCGTCAGCGCACAAATCGACCTCGATTTCGAGGACGGCAGCCACCAGCGGATTGTCACGGACGCATCCTGGAAAACTCATCCGAGTCCCAACACGCTGCTCGGGGTTTGGAATTTCCAGAATTTCGGTGGCGAGGAATACGACGCGACTCGTGAAATTCCCAATTGGGCCGGGGTGGGGCTGGATGATTCGGCGTGGAAAGCGGCGGTGGTGTACGCGCCGTCGCTGAAAATCTCGGCCGAGAAGATTGAGCCCAATCGGTTGGTCACAGAACTGCAGCCGATCAGCGTGGTGGAAGCGGAGCCCGGAACGTATCGCGCGGACATGGGAAGGAATTTCTCCGGGTGCTACGAAATCACCGTCCGCGGCGAGCTGGGTGACCGGGTCGAATTCCTCTTTTCTGAAGAGCAGGACCGACCCGTGACGCACCGGCTCAGGAGCCGGCTGATCGTTGGCCCTGGGGGTAAAAGCGTTTTCCGGAATCGTTTTAATTACAGCTGCGGCCGGTGGGTCACCCTTCGCGGTCTCCGGCACGCTCCGGCTCCCGGCGACATTCACGGTTGGCTGACCCGGAGCGACTACGCCCGGGCGGCCGGCTTCGAGTGCTCGAATCCGTTGCTGAACGAAATTTATGGCACGGCCCTCTGGACGTTCGAGAATCTCAGTCTCGGCGGATACGTGGTGGACTGCCCGCAGCGGGAGCGGATGGGCTACGGTGGCGACGCGCATGCGACGACCACGACGGCGCTCAGCAACTATAAACTCGGCGCGTTCTATACCAAGTGGGCGGAGGATTGGCGCGACGTGCAGGGACGTAGCGCCCAATGGGGCCTGGGAGACCAGCCGGTGAGGCGGACCGAAGATGGAAGCCTGCCCTACACGGCGCCGACGTATTGGGGCGGGGGCGGCCCGGCCTGGAGCGGATTTTGCGTGCATTTGCCTTGGGAACTTTATCGCACGTATGGCGACACGCGCGTGTTGGAGACCATGATGCCGACGATCGAGCGGTGGCTCGGATTCCTGGATACAAAGGTGTCAGGCGGGTTGCTTCGCCGTTGGGGCGGCGAGTGGGATTTTTTGGGTGACTGGCTCTGGCCGGGCGCCATGGCAAAGGTCAATGGCGACACGCGGGAGACGCTCTTCTTCAACAATTGTTATTGGATCTACAATTTGCAGACCGCGGCGCAGATCGCCTCGGTGCTCGGCCGGGACGATCTCGCCACGCGCTGGAGCGAACGTGCGGCCGCAGCGCGCCGGGCCGTGCAGGCGGAGTTCTTCAACTCTCATGAGCACAGTTATGTGAACGGCGATCAGGCCTACCTCGCCATCGCGCTCGTGGCGGGCGTGCCACCTCCCGGCGAACGCGCGGCGGTCTGGCAACGCCTGGCGAGGGAAATTCTCGAAGTCCGCGGCGGCCACATCCACGCCGGCATCACCGGGGGCGCATTCTTGTTCAAAGCGCTGATGGAGGCGCACCGCGATGACCTGATCTACGCGATGGTGAACCAGCCCGACTACCCGGGGTGGGGCGACATGCTGCGGCAGGGCGAGACGACGTTTCGGGAGCAATGGGAGAAGTCGGAAGACGCATCGCACCTGCACAGTTCGTACCTCTACGTGGGCGCGTGGTTCATCGGCGGTGTGCTCGGCATTCAGCCGGATCAAGCCGAACCTGGTTTCAGGCACTTTATCATTCGCCCGGGCCCGATCGATCGCCCGGATCTGACGTCGGCCCAAGGGCATTTCGATTCAATCCGCGGGCGGATTGCGGTGGCTTGGGAGCGGATGGGCGGGACGTTTACGCTCACGGCTGAAATCCCGCCCAATACCAGTGCCCGGCTCTACCTGCCTGCCACGGACCTGGAGTCGGTCACGGAAAGCGGCCGCAGCGTGCTCGGTTGTCCGGGAATAATGCTGGATCATTTTGACGAGGGGCGGGCGGTGTTGGACCTGCAATCCGGCACCTACCGGTTCGCTGCGAGTATCCAAAAGTAAACGATACGCCTGCCCCAAGCCTTAGCCCATCCGTATGAAACCCGCCGTCTACTTCATCATCGCCGCCCTATGTCACTTCACGACGGCGTTTGCCGCGAGCGACGCGGCACCGTTCCTCGGCTCCTGGGGCTTCGATATCCCAAGCGGCGGCGCCGGCTGGATCGGTGTCACCGAAGAAAATCGCGCTCTGCGCGTTGAACTGCTGTGGGGCGTGGGCAGCATCGAGCGTGCGACCAGCGCAAGGATGGAGGGCGATGCTCTCCATTTCGTCATGGAATCGAGCTGGACGGAAAAAGACGCGGCGGGCAGGGAACAGCCGGTGACGTTTTCCCGCACGGTGACCTTGCGGCGAAACGGCGACACGCTCGCCCTGACGAGTTACAGCATCGGAACCCACGAGCCGGACGGCAGGCACGAGGCGCTTCAAGGCCAGCGCATTCCTGCTCCGCCGCCCGCGCCTGACCTCGCCCGGATTCGCTTCGGCGCGCCGATCGCGCTCTTCAACGGCAAAGACCTCACCGGCTGGAAGCTCGTCCATCCTGGCGACGTGAACGGCTGGAGCGCGGAGGATGCCAAGCTGGTCAACCGACCTGTGCAGCAGGAAGGCCAGCCGCACCAATCGTATGGCAATTTGCGCACGGTGGCCGAGTTTGAGGATTTCAACCTGACGCTCGAAGCGAGGCCGACGGCCGGCAGCAACAGCGGCGTGTATTTGCGCGGCATATACGAGGTTCAGGTGCTGGACAGCTTTGGGCGCCCGGTTGATGCCCACAACATGGGCGCGATCTACGGCCGGCTCCGCCCGGACGTGACCGCCGAAAAGCCCGCCGGGGAGTGGCAGACGCTGAATGTCACGCTCGTCGATCGCCACGCGACGGTGGTTTTGAACGGCGTGACGATCATCGACAACCAGCCGCTGTTGGGTTGCACCGGCGGGGCGCTCTGGTCCGACGTGTTTCGACCCGGCCCGATCTACCTCCAAGGCGACCATTCCCAGATCGAATATCGCAACATTGTGCTGCGTCCCGTGCTGAAGTGAGTGAAAGGATTTTGAAAAAGCGGACGTGGTTGGGCCAGCCCGAACGGGAGGGTGCGAGAGGAGAGTGAGTTATCCATCGGCGGCTGGCGGGGACCGTCACAGGCCGTCTCCCGCGCTTGCAAGTCTCATCGTGAAACGTGCAGTGTCCGCTGCGCATGAAGAGCGAACACCGGATCACCCATCGGGACATCGCGCTTCGTTTCGGCTGCGATAAATCGACCGTGTCGCTGGCCCTCCGGGGCAATACGCGCATCCCGCTGGAGACGCGGGAGCGGCTTCGCGCCTTGGCCGAAGAAATGGGCTATCGGCCGGATCCGGCCGTGGAGTCGATGGCACGATATCGATGGGCCGCGCACGAAACCGGTGCAGGGGCGACGCTGGCTTTCGTGGTCAATCGGAAGCGACCGTTCTACAACGTCCAGATTCCGTGTTTCCTGTCCGCTCGCGAGCGCGCCAGGGAACGGGGATTCGAGCTGATCGAATTTGATGTGGACGAATACGCTTCGGGCCGGGCGGCGAGCCGGGTTTTATATCACCGTGGCATCCGGGGTCTCGTTCTTTCCTGCATTCCACCCGATGACCTCGCACCCGTGCTGGCGCTCGATTGGGGGAAGTTCACCATCGTAAGCCTCGCGCACGGCTGGGGGCACGTGCAGGTAAACACGGTTGGCAACAGCGTTTTCGCCAGCACGCAAATGGTGTGGCGCGAAGTGGCGAAGCGCGGTTACCGCCGGATTGGCGCGGCGCTGCTGCGCGAAAATCCGCCCTCCCGCGTCGATGCCGAGCGCCTGGGCGCCTCCATGGCGGCGCAGCAGGAACTGTGTTCCGCGGGGAACCGGTTGCCCTTTCTCCTGTGCGGATTTGAGGATCGCGCCGAACTCCTGGCCTGGGTCAAGGAACACCGGCCGGATGCCGTTATCGGCCGGAATAAAATGGTTTACCAGGTGTTGTGCGACGCTGGATACCGCATACCCGGCGACTTCGGTTTCGCTCGCCTGAACGCGGAATCCGAAGGGCCGATTGCGGGTGTCAGTCCGATGTATAGCAAGATCGGCCGCGCTGTCGTGGACAACTTGATCGCACAGATGCAGGAAAACCGTTGGGGTCTGCCGGAGGTCCGCCAGACTTTGCAGCTGGAACCTGAATGGCTCGAAGGCGACACCTTGCCGACGCGGCTTTAGGTTCGGTCCGCGGCTGAGAACTCGCGGAGTCCGCCGGCAGTGGTCATCGGGATGACCCGTCATCTCGTTGACTCGGGTGATGGCACGGCAGAAGTGATGGCCTGAACCGGGTGGTATTCCGACGCGGCGCGTAGTTGTCCTCCGCCGTCTAAATAGAACGCGACGTTGGCGTAGCATCCTCAATACCCCCTTTTCAATGCTCTCTCTTCTCGCTGTTGCAGATGCGCAGACGCCGATCCCGAGACTCGGCATCGCCGATCGTCCCACCGTCTTTTTCGTCGTGGTCGGTTTTCTCGCGACCTTGGTGGCGATCGGCTGGGTATTTCGGAAATTCAGCCGTGATTCCCGCGACTATTTTTGTGCGGGCGGACGGGCGACGTGGTGGTTGGTGGGAGGCAGCATTTTCATGCAGAGCTTCAGCGCGTGGACCTTCACCGGAGCGGCCGGCGCCGCCTATCAGGCGGGTTGGAGTCTCGTGGTGATGTATGGTTCGGGAGTCGTCATGCATCTCGTGTGCTCACTCGGGCCCGCCGTTTGGTTCAGGCGGCTGCGTGTCGTCACCGCCGCCGACACCATCCGCCTGCGGTTTGGACCAGCGCTTGAACAATTTTATTCCGCGCTGCAATGCGTGATGGGCGTGCTGTTCAGCGGAGTGCAGCTTTATTCGCTGGCGATCTTCACCTCCACTCTGCTCGGGGTGGACGTGCGTTGGATCATCGGCCTGCTCGGGATTGTCGTGTTGTTTTATACCGCAATCAGCGGGGCTTGGGCGGTGCTGGCGGCCGATTTCATCCAGGCGCTCGTGCTGCTCCCGGTGAGCGTTCTCCTGACCGTCGTGTGCCTGGCGCAGTTCGGCGGCATCGGTGGATTTCTCGATGCCATCACTCGCGCGGGGCTGCACGAAGCCTACCTCCCGATAAAATCCGCCGGGCTGGTCGCGTCACTGCCCGGAATTTCGTCCGGCTATTTCACGTGGGGATTCTTTGGCGCGTGGTATGGTTATCAAACCGCCAACACGAACTCGCTCGTCAGCGCAGGCAAATATCTGACGGTGAAAGACGATGCGGAGGCCCGGCGGGCCGCACTGCTGGCGATGGGACTGGCGGCGGTCGGGATGTGCATCTTTTTCATTCCGCCGATGGCCGCACGATTGCTCATCGCCGCAAACGTCACCGCGATGCCGCTGCCGAATCCAACAGAGGGCGCTTACGCGGCCATCGCCATGCACCTCTTGCCGTCGGGTTTGGTCGGGTTGGTGCTGGTGGCGATGTGCGCAGCCTCCATGAGTTCGCTCGACGGGGGCTTGACGAGTCTCGCGGGAATCGTGACCCAAAATATTTATCCGGCCCTCTGCCGGCGCTTGGGCATCACTCCGCGCGAGGGGGGACGCCGCCTTCACCTCGGCAAAGCAATCAACCTTTGTTGCGCACTGGTCGTGATTGCCTGCGCCGAGATGATGGCGCGCTTCGGCTCCGGAGGTGTTTTCAAGCTCCTGCTGGACATTCTCGCCGGTGTGCTGACGCCGATCGTGGTTCCGTTGATGTGGGGATTGTTAGTCCGCCGGGTGCCTCGCTGGGGCGCGGCGTTCGCCATCGTCGCCGGGGTCGCGGTTTCAGCCCTCATCGCGATCTGGCCGAAAGCGACAGGCGCGCAACCTTGGTCTTATCAAGGCCAGGTTTTCGCCATCGCTGCCACGGGCACGGTTGCTTTCTTTCTCAGCCGGCTGGCGTGGCAGGGGAAAGACCGGGAAATGCTCGCGATCGAAGACGAGTTCTTCGCGCGCAGACACCGCTCGGTGGACTTTGTCCGCGAGGTCGGCGGCGCGAGTGACGGCACGCAGATGAAAATCGTGGGGATCTTCGGGCTGGTGCTGGGAGGCCTCATCCTTTGGTTGCTTCTGCCCATCAGCAGTGCCGGGCATGCGGGCAAAATCGTCGCCGTGGCGGCGAGCACGGGATTCATCGGCGCGCTGCTCTTCCTCGCCAGCCGCCGCTCCCCGGAAAAATGAAGCCCGGAACAATCCATTCCGCGCCTGCGGGAAAGCCGGTCAGGCGCCGCCGCATTGAACATCTGCTCGTCTATCTAACCGCGGAGGAACAGCGGAATTTTCTCCCCGGTCCTCTCTTTGGGAAATTGGAAGAACTCGCCACCGTGCTCACGCTGGTCCGCCCGCAAGGGGGCGGGCCAGCCAAGCTAGCCCGCGTGCTGGCGCAGACGAACCCGACCGTGCTGTTCGGCGGCTGGTCGACGCCGGCGTTGCCGCGGCGGCTGCCCTCGCGTCTCGGATATTTCTGCTATCTCTGCGGGTCAGTGCGAAGTGCCGTAACGCGGCGGCATGTCGAGGATGGGCTGCTAGTCACGAATTGGGGTGACTCGATCGCCCGCACGGTGGCAGAAGCCGCGCTGTTTCACGTGCTCGCTTGCCTCCGCCGGTCCTCGCACTGGACCGTTGCAATGCACACCCGCGGCGCCTGGAAGGGCGAACATGCCGAGACCGCGTCGTTGTTCGAGCGGAGAGTGGGCCTGCACGGTTTCGGGCGAGTCGCCCGCCAGTTTATCCCGCTGCTGCGTCCGTTCGGTGTGACGATCGCCGTCTACGCACCGGATGTGGACGAGCGCACGGCCCGAAAATGGGGAGTTGATCGCGCCGACACATTGGAGGCGCTCTTTGCCCACAACGATATCGTGGTGGATTTCGCCCCGCTCAACGCCGAGACCGCCGCGGTCGTCAAGGAGCGGCATCTGCGAATGTTGGAACCGGGAGGCGTATTTGTTAACGTAGGACGCGGGGCCGTGGTGGACGAGAAAGCACTGGTGCGGGTGGCTCGCGATGGGAAACTACAGATCGGGCTCGACGTTTTCGAGGACGAGCCGCTTGCCCCGGAGCACCCGCTGCGAGGAATGCTGAATGTCGGTCTGACTCCACACCTCGCCGGACCGACGTCCGATCGCTGCTGCGACGCGGGGGCGTTTGCCGTCCGCAATCTGCGCCGCTTCGCTGCCGGTCGCCGGCTGATGGCGGTGGTAACGCCGGAGGTTTACGACGCCTCAACCTAGGCGTGCGCTTGAGCCGGTCTTGGATTAAGAATCGATGCGGCGGACTTCGTCGCGTTTCGGAACCGAATCCGCCGCTCCCGGCCGGCTCACACTCAGCGCGGCCGCCTGGCAGGCGAGTCGGAGCGCGCCGGCCGGATCAGAGGTGGCGATCATCTCCGCAATGAAATAGCCGATGAAGGTGTCCCCCGCGGCAGTCGTATCGACCGCAATCACCGCGGGCGCACGTTGGTACAGGCGAATGCCCGAGTTCGCGTAGATCGCCCCGCGAGCACCAAGGGTGAGGACGACCGCCAGGTGAGGCCAGCGCGTCAGCAGAGCATCGAGAATCGCCTCCGGCTCCGTGACGTCCGTGAGCCCGGCGCCTTCGGTTTCGTTGACGAAGAGGAGATCCACGCAATCGAGGGGCAGCTTTGTCACGGCCGAGGTCATCGGCGCGGGGTTGAAGCACACCGTCATCGCTGTTGCGCGGGCGGCACGGAGCGCGGCGTCGATGCCATTCGTTTCGTTTTGGCAGAGAAACCAATCCCCCGATCGCATCGTGGCGATCGCTTCGAAGAGGCTCTGCGATGCGATCGACTGATTGGTTCCAGCAAACAAGACGATCGTGTTCTGGCCGTTGTCATCCACTTGGATGATCGCATGGCCGGTTGCCTGGTCGGCTATTTGCAGATGCTGCACGTTGACCGATTCGGCATGGAGCTTCGCTTTGAGCCAAAGACCGTCCTGCCCGACTGCTCCGAGGTGATGCACGTGCGCGCCGGCGCGGGCGAGAGCGATCGACTGATTGAAACCCTTGCCGCCAGCGCCGCAGCGATACTCCAACGACGGCACGGTTTCGCCGGGCTGCGGAAATCGGGCCAGTCGGTAACTGTGGTCGATATTGATCGACCCGAAATTCAGCACGCGCGGGCTCATGGTTTCGGCGTTTCAGTCCACTGCCCGCACGATCGGTTCGGCAACCGTCGCGGTGCCCTGTTCGATCGCGATCGCGCTTGCTCCGCCGGTAAACGGATCGGATGGATCCGTCGCTTCCAAAAAAAGATGGCCGTCAACCAAGGCGGTGAGCCGCGGCCCGCTGGCGCGCAACGTGAGGCGATGGGGTTGTGCAGGAACGAGTGGGCTTCGGGCTTCGCCGAGCACGTGCTCGATCCCCTCATGACGTTTGACGAGTTTTGCTTTCCCGTCGTCGCTGAACAGAAGCGCGTAGTAACGACGGAGACCCTGGACGCGCACGCCGATGCCTACGTTTTTCGCCTGGTGGGAGCGCAGCGTGGCGCTGAATTCATAGTTCTGCCAATCACGCGTGCCCTGTGCGACGAGGCCGAGGCCGGAGCCTTGTCGCACGACGATTACGTTGCTTTCAAGATCGCGCTCGAAGGCATCGACGGCCTTCACCCAGGTGTGCTTCCAGTCGTCTCCGCGGGTTGAAGGTTCGAGTGAGAGTTCATCCGGTGCATGCTTCCAGTCGAGCCAGTCGAGCCACACCTTCCCAGGCCGCTCATCGGCCGATTCCAACTCGAGGCCGATACGGGCGATGGGAGAGCCATCGGTCGGTGGTATCCGCCACGTCAATAGCGTCTCTTGCCCCGGAGCAATTGCCGTTGCGGGACTGCGTGTGCCGTTGCCGGCATGATCGGACGGGAGCGTCGTGAGGCAAAGTCGGACGGCGACAGTGGATTCATTGGTGTCATCCGCCATCACCCGCGCCCGCACCGTCTGTCCCGAATACAGAGTCGGGCAGGCGACGAGGGCGTAATTTCCGAAGCTGAAACGGTGCGGGTCGATGAACGTTTCCGTGGAGACGCGGGCCATTTTCCGACCATTCGGCTGGTAAGAGAGCGCGAGTGCCCGGGTCGATTCGACGCCGGCCAACGCGGCGTTGGCACATTGGAGAATCGCCGATTGCCCATGGTCCGACTCGACGGCGAATCCCTGCGTGGAGCCGGGGAGACTAAAATGAAATCTCGCACCCCCTTTGGGGGCAAAGGCGGGCAGGTTTCGTTCCGAGTGGGCGGCGTTGACGATCACGATGCTCTCTTGCACCGCGTCCGTGACGGTCCGGCCGCCCTCGGCGGTCGGCAGCAGCAGCCGATCACCCACTGGACCGCGCCAGTCGAGTCCGCGATCGAACGCCGCCAGGCCGCCGGCCACGCCGAGAATGCAGCCGACATTGCCGGCATTGCAGTCGGTGTCCCAGCCCGCAGTATTGACGATCGTCTGACCAAGCGAGAAGTCACCGCCACTGTGCAGCAGCGCCAGATGGATGAGCGCGTGATTCGGCACGATGTGACACCCGCCACCGTATTTGTCACAGCCATACTGTGCGTGGATTTGCCGGAGCGTGGCGCGCCAGTCAGCGGGAGCGGCGGCGTGCCACGACCTCAAGTCTTCGATCAGTCGCCGGATCAGGCAATCCGGCGGGATTTGAGCCACGGCCAGATCGATCAATCGCGGGACGTCTTTTTCGGCAAAGGCCGCCGCCACCAGCGCCGCGACGACCTGGGCCGCATAGACGGCCTCGCCGTCGTGCGACACGGAGGCCGCCCGGCGCGCAAAATCGGCCGCGCGGGCCGGATCGCCCGGATTCAACAAGCCCCACGCATCGATAAAAATTTGGGCGCCGATCTGTTCCGATACCACCCGACCGTTCAAGCGGGCCGACCCACTATCGGGCGCAGGGACGCCGGTGTTCAGGCGATGCCAGGCGGTGTGCTCGGTCGAAATGCCGATGCCGCCCCACCAAAGAATGGTCTGCCGTTCGAGAATGTAGTTAAGCCACGTTTCGCCGATCTGTCGGGGAGACAGGTCGGGCCGGCAATGATTGTCCGTGAATGCGCGGAAGAACGTAAATGTGCCGGTGATGTCGTCGTCGGGAATGACCAGGGGGCGTCCAAAATGCCGGTCCAGATAATAGCGCACCTCTCCGAATTCCCGCGCAATGCGTTCGTGACTCCAGTGCTCGACGGGTCGGCCCAGATAGACACCTATGATTTTTCCCAGCACGCCGGCGTAGGTGCGTTCAGCATAGTCGGAAGGGAGTTTTGTCATTGGGAGATCGAGCAATTCTGACTCGGTTGGCTCTTCTGGTAATTGTCGGGCTGAACCGCGTCACGTCGTTGCCCGTTCATCGGGGTGAATTCACCGCCTGCGCGTCGCGCATGAACGGCGCTAATCGGGGCCGCGCGAGCGGATCATCCGGATGACCACCGAAGTGCTGGGGCGCTGCAAGCCGTGCTTCTATCCTGAGTGTCGGCACCGGACGTGCGCGGCCGGATCACCTGATTTCCCCAACCAAATTTTGTGCAACATGCGTCGTCGCTTTGAGTTCAATGCCGCCCCTTCGAACGCCACGAAGACGGGGCGTAGTCGCCGATCCGACGTTGATCCGGCGATGAGATGGTCGTCTGCCCAATCCGGAGCGTTCAACCTGCGCCGCGGATCTGCCGGCGTGTAGAGGGAAACATGCGCAGTTCCTTTTCCAACTACGCTTGCCTTCTCCTGTTGACGTTGAGTGGCGTGGCGGCCCAGCCACCGGCTGGCGGTGCGCAGGGCGAAAGGCCGGTCGTCGATCTCTCCGGCGAATGGGAATTCAAGCTCGATCCGCGTGATGTCGGTCGGGCCGAGAGGTGGTTCGAACGCAGCGGACCCTATGAGCGCACGATCCAGGTGCCGGGAGCGTGGAACGCGCAGGGTGTTGCGTTTCGATCCGAGGAGCAGTTGCGCCTATATGAAGCACAACGTCGCGATGAACAGAAGCCCCTGAGCGAACTCGGTCTCTTGGGCGCACAGCGGGAGTCCGACCGACTGTATAACGTTTATCCGGGGCCGGGCTGGTATCATAAAAAAGTAAAAATCCCTGCCGAGTGGGAGGGCAGGGTGCCGTGGCTGATTTTCAACGGCGTGCATCGGGAAGCCGAGGTTTGGGTCGACGGAAGACCCGCCGGAGCGCATCACTCTTATCTTACGCCGTTCTACATTGACCTCTCACGCCATGCCAAAACAGGCGAGATCATCGATGTCGTGGTACGCGTGGACGCCCGGCGTCGGAAAGAGTTTGATCCATTGATCGGGTGCCTGGATACGCTCGACTTTCTCTACGTCGCTTGGGGTGGACTCAATGGGACGGTCAGGCTCGAGGCGACCGAGGCCGCTCGCTTGGACGATGTGTTTGTGATTCCGCACCCAGGCACCGCGACAGCCGAGATCCGGTTTGGGATCAAGGGCGCACGATCCAGCGAGCTGGGTGTTGAGGCCGACGTCATCGACGCGGATGGCGCTGCGGTGGCTTCGGTCAAGGCCGGCGTCGCAGCTGATGCGACGGAGACCGTTCTGTTGGCTCGGTTACCTGAGCCCAGGCTCTGGTCCCCGAAGGCGCCGTATCGCTATACTGCCCGGATCCGACTGCTGTCCGGCGACGCGATTGTGGACGCGCGTTCGATCCGGTTCGGCATGCGCGAATTCAAGGTGTCCGACGGAAAATTCCTCCTGAACGGGAAACCGATCTTCCTGCGTGGCTACGGGGATGATGGCATCTTTCCCAACACGATCTGCCCGCCCGCGGACAAGGGTGAATTCCGCCGTCGGCTCAGCCTCGCTCATGAATACGGTTTCAATTACGTTCGATGTCACAGTTGGACCCCTCCCGAGGAATATCTCGAGGCCGCTGATGAATTGGGGATGATGCTTCAACCGGAATTTCCGTTGGCCTACAGTTGGGATTTGCCCACGACCGTTGACGCCAAGCGTCGGGTTCTCGAGGAATGGGAAGCGAGTATCCGCCTTAACCGTAATCACCCGTCCATCGTGGCGTGGTGCATGGGCAACGAGCACTTCGATTCTTTCGATCTTGCTCCCGAGATGTATCGCACCGCAAAGCGCCTCGATCCCACGAGACCCGTCATCGATTCGGACGGGTGTGGTTTCGGTCATCAAGGGCGTGTGACCCTCGATTTTCTCGTCGTGGCGTTCGGGGAAAGTGACTCCATCGGCTTCCAGGATGGAAAATACGACATCCCCGCGGGTGTGACCAAACCCGTCGTCGCGCATGAGATGGGCTATTACGCCACGCTGCCCGATTTGAACCAGATCGAGCTTTTTCGGAACGGACTGCGACCCTATTGGCTTCTCGAGACCCGCGATCTGGCAGAACGCAATGGTGGCATTGCTTCTTATCCCGATTGGCTGGCGTCCTCTTATCGCCTCCAGGCGACCTCGCTAAAAACCAACCTGGAAGCTGCCCGGCGGTCCGGTTTGAGCGGCACATCGGTCTGGCTCTTCCAAGACTATCCCAACTGCGCCGAGGGCATCGTGGACATGTTCTTTCGGCCGAAGGGCGTCTCGCCGGAAGAATTCCGAACCTACAACGCGCCCACCGTGCTGCTGCTCGACGCACCGCGGCGGAATTGGGGGAGCGGCGAAAGGGCGGAAATCAATTTTGCGGTCTCGCGTTTCGAGGATCAGCCCTCGGACACAGCGACGCTTCACTGGCAGCTCAGAAGTGGGAGAGAGACGCTCGCCTCAGGTGTGCAAGAGCACCTCAAAATAAACGCCGAAGGCGTTCAGAAGCTTCCGGCGATCAAATTGGAGATGCCAAGGAGGGCACGGGCGGACCGACTCACGCTTTCCGCCAAACTCGTCGACGCCAACGGGCAAACCGAAAACTCGTGGAGCCTGTGGGTTTTTCCAACCGACGTTTCCGCGACAGATTCCCGCCAGATCCACTCGAGAGAATTCGACGCGCTCCTCGCCCTCTATCCCGGGACGCTGCGAGACACCCCCGCTTCCACGCCGGCCGATACCCATCTTCTGGTTACCACCGTTTTCGATCGGCATACGAGCGATTATCTCAAGGCGGGCGGCCGCGTCATCTTGCTGAAGCCAGATTCGACGTTCACCGTCGAAGCGACCAATTTTCGGCTCTCTTCCTGGGACGGCGGCGGTCCGTCGGGCACGAGTTTCGACGCAAGCCATCCCGCGTTCCGAGCGATGCCGTCGGACGGCTGGTGTGATCTGCAATATTATTTCCTCATGCAGGGGTCGAAGACAATTCAGCTCGGTTCGCTGCCCGCAAAGATTCGCCCGTTGGTGCGATGCATCGATCGGCCGAGCCGGCTGGCGGATCGGGCCTACCTTTTTGAAGCCACGATGGGTCGGGGCAAACTCCTGGTGAGCGGATTCAATTTTGAGCAGGCGCTTGCGATGAAGGATCCAGGCGCGATTTTCTTTTTTGATCAACTCGTCCGATACGCGCTGGGGCCGGACTTTGCTCCGGACACTTCGCTGCCCGAAGAGATGCTGAAAAATGAGGCGATAAAATGACGATCAAGCCCTCGCTCATTTCTCGCGCGTTGATCTGCCTGGCTGGGTTGTCGCTGGCTGGCAGCGTGCGCGGTGACGGCATCTCAGATCGTTCGCGTGCCGGCTGGTATCCGTTTCTCCCAACCAATACGAATGAAGCAGGCGTTCTCGGGATGGCCGATTGGTTGGACGCACCGGCGGGTCGCCATGGATTTCTCAAACGGAGCGGGGAACGCTTCGTGTTCGAAGACGGAACGCCGATTAAATTCTGGGGCACCAACACCACCAATCTGTTTGTGGCTCCCGCCCATGAACTGGCCGAAGCCCAAGCCGCGTTTTTTGCCAAGTGGGGCATCAATGCCATTCGGTTCCACAAGTTTACCTGGCCGGTCGACGACATTTTCGGAGGCGGGATCGGCTCCAAGGCTGATTCCCTTTCTTTTGATCCGGCTGCGCTGGAGCGCATGGATTACTATTTCGATCGCCTGAAAACGCGGGGAATCTACGTCACGTGGTCGCCTATTTGGGGGCACCGTTTGTCGGAGGCTGACCGGAACCGCGTAAAACACTTTGAGGAGATCGTATCCGGACCGGCCGAGGATCCGCTTTCCCGGTCCACTTACGGAGTCGTGAACCTGTTCGAGGATCTCCAGGCGGTGAATATCCGGCTCGTGGTGAACCTGCTCGATCATCGCAACCCGTATACTAGCCTCCGCTATGCGGACGACCCCGCCCTCGCCTATATCGAACTCCAAAACGAGGACAACGCCTTCTGGGTAGCCGGAGAAATGCTTCAGCACATGCCGGGCTACAAGCACGACCTCGCGGCAGCCTTCTGTGATTGGCTTCGCATCAAATACACCGATGAAACCGCCTTGCTCGCCGCGTGGGGTCCAGCCGGGCTCAACCTATGGCCCGACTACGCGACCGGCGAAAGTTTGGCGCGAAACACCATCTACCCCGTGCCCGACCGGCGGCTCTATCAGCCGGCGATCATCGCCGCTTCACCCGCTCCCCAGCGCCTGCTCGATTGCCTTCAGTTTCTTTTCGAGCGTCAGCTCGCCTTCTACCAACGTTTCGTCGCGGCCATTCGCGCCACCGGCTATCGTGGCGAGATTGTCGCCAGCAACTGGATCGCCGACGATGGGCTGCCGCACTATTACAATCTGCTAAGCGATCACCTGGTCGGCGCGATTGACCGACACAATTATTTCGGGAGCTCGGGCCACCGGATTGCACCCGGCGAGCCTTTCGGCGCCACCCGCAGTGAACTCGCACTCGACGACCTCGGGTTGATCAGCGTTGGTCTTGCGCAAACCGCCGATCGTCCGTTCTCCTTGTCCGAATGGTCGAATAAGCCACCGAACGAGTGGGTGGCCGAAGGGCCGCCCCTGGTCGCGTTCTATGGCATGGGCCTCCAGGGCTGGGACGCCTCCTTTCACTATACGGCCCGTTACGGGCGCTTCAGTCGCACGATTGCCGAGCCCAATAATTACAATACTAATGCCCCGTCGCAACTCGGACAGTTTCCCTTTCTCGCACGTGCGATCCACCGCGGCGACGTGGCGGAAGGAGCGCCCATCCTGCCGCGGCGGCAGATCAGCCTGGAAAATCTCCATCAGAACCAACTTGGTTTCACCGAACAGTCTCTCATCACCGGCGACATCAATTCAGCCAGCGGCACTGTCCCGGCGTTGGCGCTTAGCATTGGCCGAGTCGAACTCGAGTTCACGGAACGGCCTGCGCCACTCGCGTCGGCTCCCGATATTTCGCGTTGGATCGACGGCTCCATCGTCCGATCGAACACCGGCGAACTGATCCGCGGTCGCGATACCGCGCGGGGATGGTGCACGCTCAACACGGCGGCGACCAAAGCACTGGTCGGTCAAAGCCCTGGTCGCGTCCACCATCTCGGCGAGATTGCGTTGAGCACACCGAACGAAACCATCGTTTTGCTGCTCACAGCTCGGGAACGGAATCAAAACCTGGCCACCGACCATGCCGTAATCGTGGCCGTGTTGGGTCGCTCCGAAAACAGCGGCATGCGCTATAACGCCGATCGCACGGTGGTCGAGGAGATCGGTCAAAGTCCCGTGCTCATGGAACCGGTCCGCGCCACGCTCGTGTGGTCCCGGCTGAAGGGAGCGATCGTGCACGTGCTCGATCATGATGGACGTCGCACCGGTCATACCGCGGCAGTGAGCGAAGCAGGGCGAGTCGAACTGGACACGGGACGCGATCGAACGCCGTTCTATGAGATTTCGTGGGACTGACCGCACTCTCTTCGCCCAGCACTATTCGCGACGATCCTTTCACCTGTTGGCGCACTCGAAAAATCATATGAATCCAGCTCTCGCACGTTTCTGTTCAATTCTACTCGGAGCTACTCTCGCCGGATGCTCGACGACTCAGTCACCTCCGGCGACGACCGCGCCGGCTGCGACGCTCGCTACTTCGGCTGACGATTACCGCCTCGTTTGGTCCGACGAGTTCAATCGGGATGGTCCCCTCGACCGCCAGGACTGGAGCTTTGAGCAGGGTTTTGTGCGGAATGAGGAGGATCAATGGTATCAGCCGGAAAACGCCTTCTGCAAAAACGGGCTTCTCGTCATCGAAGCGCGCAAGGAACGGAAACCAAATCCTCTCTACGTCGCCGGCAGCGCGAGCTGGCGGACCAGCCGTGAATACATCGAATATACATCGGCGAGTGCCACCACCCGCGGCAGACATTCGTGGACCTATGGCCGCTTTGAAATCCGCGCTCGGATCGACCCGCGCTCCGGCTCCTGGCCCGCCTTTTGGACGCTTGGGTTGCAAGGTCGCTGGCCGGGCAATGGTGAAATCGATATCATGGAGTTCTATCAACGCACGGCTCTGTTCAACGTGGCTTGGAGGAACGCCGGCACCGGCCTCGCGGAGTGGAATACAGTGCGGCGTGATATCTCCACGCTGCCTTCGGACTGGTCCGGCCAGTTCCACACGTGGCGGCTGGACTGGGATCCCTCGGCGATCAAGATCTATCTGGATGATGTCCTGGTGAACGCGCAGGACATTTCCAAAGCCCTGCCCAACGCCGCCCCCGGCCAGAACCCGTTTCACGGTCCGGTCTATCTGCTGGTGAATCAAGCCATCGGCGGCCAAGGGGGCGACCCGTCGGCCACGGCGTTTCCCGTGCGTTACGAACTCGACTACGTGCGGGTATATCAAAAATCGTCGCGAGTTGACCATCCCTCCGCGGCGCCGGGTCAACACTGAGGCCGCCGAAAAACGCGTCCACCTCCCCATGCGATCAAAACCATGAAGACTGTAGCTACCGCAATCATGATGTTCGTCGGTCTCGTGGTTGTTGGAGCATCGGCCCACGAAGGCGAACCGCTCGCGCGTTACCGATCACTGCAAAGTCAATTACAGCACGGGTGGGGGACATATAATCATAGGAGCGTTCTCAGTCACGTGCTGCTACCGGATGGCCTGGCACTGAATATCGGACTCAAGACAAAAGGTGTCGGCCCAGCCGACAATTACCTGAACACTGCGTATATATCGGACCCCGGCAAACGGGCCGAACAAATCAGGCCTGGCTACCATGCGCTCGACGGGTCCTACACGGACCTTACGATCACCTGGCAGGAGATGGTGTTACACGTCGAGAGCGCCACGTCCGTCACGGGAGACATATATCTTATCGTCACCCCGCTCAAACTTCCGGAGATCACCCCTTCCGTCGTTCTCGAGACCGGGTTTCTCTGGAACCGGCGTGGAACGGTTGAAGCGACGGCAGGTGGCATTATTGCCAGAAGTCCGGACCATGAAATCAAGATCCATGCCGTCGGGAATCCGACGCAGGAATTCCTCGCAACGACCTCGCCCTATCTCTCACTGCTACTCGATGGGCAAGTCGCTTTCTATACAGGTCAACCAAAGACCCTGGAGGAAATTGCCCGGGTGGTTGCAAGCCGAAGGAAGGAACTCGAGCAAACCCATAACCGCTATGCGGACTTGGCTCCGACCTACGCTGCCATGCAAAGCGTGATCGGCTGGAATGTAATCTACGATGCCGCCCGCGAGCGGGTTATTTTCCCCGTTAGCCGGATTTGGAATGATGTTTTTGGCGGGCAAAGCGTTTTGTTCGACTGGGACACCTATTTTTCGGCCTACATGGCCGGAATAGAAAACAAGGAACTCGCCTACGCCAATGCGGTGGAAATAACCAAGTCCATCACCCCCGGCGGATTCATTCCGAACTGGTCCGGGTCGTATGGAAACGGTTCCTTCGATCGTTCGCAACCTCCGGTGGGGAGTTTCGTGTTCAGGGAACTATACCGGAGATACCGGGAAAAGTGGATCCTGGACCTCGTGTTCAACGATCTGATTACCTGGAACCGCTGGTGGCCAAAGCACCGGGATCGCCACGGATACTTGTGCTGGGGGTCCACCCCCTATTCGAATCAGTTGAAAAGCGACCGCGCCACCAACGCCTGGCAGGGGGCGGCCTTCGAGTCGGGACTCGATAATTCACCGCTCTACGACGATATACCATTCAACCCGGAAACGCATCTGCTTGAATTGGCCGACGCCGGCTTGATGGGACTTTATGTGATGGACTGCGATGCGCTCGCCGATATCGCGGTGATCCTCGGAAAACAGCCCGAGGCAGCGGAACTCAGCAAACGTTCGGCCGAGTACAAAGGCAAGTTGGCCAGCTTGTGGCAGGAGAAGGTGGGGATGTTTCTCAACCGACGAACGGATATCGGCGTGTTTTCTCCGAAGCTCGCTCCGACCAATTTTTATCCGATGCTGGGCAAAGTTCCGACGCAGCGACAAGCGGAACGAATGGTGCGGGAGCACTTGTTGAATCCCGCCGAATTTTTCGGCGAATGGATGATACCGTCGATTGCCCGGAGCGACAAGGCGTTCAACGACCAGGATTATTGGAGAGGTCGGATCTGGGGTCCGATGAATTTCTTGGTCTATCTTGGACTCCTGAACTACGATCTTCCCGGGGCGAGGAAAGTCCTGGTCGAAAAGTCCCGCCGGCTCCTGATGGAGAATGTGAGGCTCAACGGGTGGATCTATGAGAATTACAATGCCAAGACGGGAAATGTTCTCGATCCCGTGGAGGGCCGGCGCATGGGCGATAATTACTATCACTGGGGCGCGTTGTTGGGATTCATTTCTTTCATCGAGAACGGATATATGGAAAACCCGACCGATCCCATTACCGAAAAACCGGACGACAGGCCCAGTGTCGGCGTTCCGCCATGATCCTGGCGTGGGCCAGATACGGACGCATCCGGGCGCCGGACATGGCCCCGTTCGCGATCGGCAGGCGTTTGCGACCTTCCAAAAATTTCCCCATCTTAGACATGAGCAAAAGAATCATCGGTTACTTGGCCCTCTTCGCTACGTTGTCGTTGTCGCACGGCACCGCGATGGCGGAAGGCATTGAGCGCGTTGCATGGCTGGACCTGAACAAGGACGGCACCAAGGACGTCTATGAAGATCCCGCTCAGTCCATCGATCGCAGGATCGAGGATCTGTTGAGGCGGATGACGCCGAGCGAGAAGTTGGGCCAGTTGCACCAAGGGTTGGTCAAAGCAAAAAGTTCGGCGGATGCCGCCCGCGATGGCGAGGTCGGCTCCTTTCTCGCCTACGACAGCCCGGAGGATTTTTCGGTGGCGGGCCGCCGCCTGCAGCATATCGCGATGGAGAATTCGCGGTTGGGCATCCCGCTCATTTTTGGTTTCGACGCCATCCATGGATGTCGAACGATCTTTCCGATCCCGCTGGCGATTTCTTGCTCGTGGGAACCACAACTGCTGGAGGCGACCAACGTCGCATCGGGAACGGAGTGCCAGGAAATCGGCGTCGATTGGGCGTTTTCGCCGATGGTTGATTTGGCGCGCGATCCGCGCTGGGGCCGGATTGCCGAAGGGTTTGGCGAGGATCCGTATCTGGGGGCGCAATTTGCTTCCGCCGCGGTGCGCGGTTATCAGGGCCGGGTTGGGGAGGGCCGGGGAGTTGTCGCGTGTCCCAAGCACTACGTGGGATATGGTGCGGCAGAAGGTGGACGTGATTACGACAACGCCGAAATCACTCCCTTCACTCTCTGGAATTACTATTTGCCCGCCTTTAAGAGCGCAGTTGATGCGGGCGCTCTGACGTTGATGAGTGCGTACAACAGCAACGGGGGGATGCCGGCCACTGGAAATTCCTACACCCTCCGCGAGGTGCTCCGTCACCAATGGCATTTCGATGGCTTCGTGGTCAGCGACTACGGATCGGTGGTCGGCGATCAGGGCTTGGATAAACATGGTTTGGCCGGTGATGATCAAACGGCGGCGCGGATGGCGATAACCGCGGGCGTGGACATGGAAATGGTCAGCAGTTCATATTGGAGTTTGCGTGAGGCGGTGACGGCCGGAAAATTTCCCCAGGCGTATATTGACGAAGCGGTCCGGCGGGTGCTCCGGGTGAAATTTCAGCGCGGCCTTTTTGATCGCCCGCCGGCGGCGCCAGTCGGCGTCGATCAACTGCCTTCGCATCCCGAACTCATCTCTTTGGCGCGAGACGCGGCGGTGAAGTCCTGTGTGCTGCTCAAGAATGCAAATCGGCTCCTGCCTTTGCCCAAGAACATCGGTCAGTTGGCGCTGATCGGCCCGTTTATTCAGTCGAAGAGCGAACCGCTGGGCACATGGCCTGGCCTTGGATCCAGCGAATCGGTCGTGACGTTGGAACAGGGGGTGCGTCGAAGACTCGCTGCAACATCGACATTATTGGTGGCGGAAGGATGCGATCTGACCTCTTCCAACCAAGATGGTTTTGGTCAGGCTCTGGAGCTGGCCCGACAGGCGGACGTGACGATCCTCGCCGTTGGCGAACCTGCGAACTGGAGCGGCGAGGCGAAGAGCCGCTCCACGCTTGGGTTAACCGGCGTCCAGGAGGAGTTGTTCGAGGCTCTCGCAGCGCTGGGCAAGCCGCTGGTCGTGATTCTATCCAATGGTCGACCGCTGGCTATTCCGGTCGTGCAGGAAAAGGCGACGGCAGTGCTGGAAACCTGGCAGCTTGGGATGCAGAGCGGCAATGCCATTGCCGATGTGTTGTTTGGAAATGCCGCGCCCTCGGGCAGGCTGACAGCAGGGTTTCCCCGATCGGTCGGACAACTGCCGATTTACTATAATCATTTGCCGGTTCGGGTCGGATATGTCGATGGTCCGGACACGCCGCTCTATCCGTTTGGCTTTGGCTTGTCCTATACTACATTCGAATACGGCCCCGTGGCTTTGAGCGCTACGCAGGTCGGGCGCGGGCAGAGCACCACGGCGAGCGTGGTGGTTAAGAATACTGGCGAGCGCACGGGTGAGGAGGTTGTCCAGCTCTACCTCCACGCCGAGTCGGCTTCCGCCGGTTCGCGTCCCGTCAAAGAGCTGAAGGGATTTCAAAAGATTTCTCTCGAGCCAGGAGAAACTCGAGAAGTGAGCTTCACCGTTACCGGAAACGAAATGGGATATTATGATGCCGGCGGAAAATGGCTGGTGGAAGCCGGAACTTTCAATGTCTGGATCGCACCGGACAGCGCGTCTGGAAAATCTGCGTCGTTTGTCCTGAAGTATTAAACCTCAATACGCTCCGCCCGATTTGGGCCGGCCTTTTCGGTTGCCGCGCCCGCTGGATCGGCTTGGAGCCCAATCCCTCTCGAGCCGAACTCATCCAGTGGAAAATCAGAATATAGAACAGAATCTATTCATGAAACGAAGCCACCGACCTGAAGTGACGACCCTCAAGATTCCAGGCCTGGTCGAGCGCTTGGGCTGGGGGCTGTTGCCTTGCCTTATCGCATCGACGACGGAAATTACCGCGGAGCCACTACCGCCGGCGACCTCGACCTCGGAAGTTGCGTCCAACTCGATCAAGGAGCGTCCGGCGTGGGAGCTGGAGTATGCTTACCTCTCGAAATACCGCGATGCGAACGCTCGATTGGGGGCCCCCAGCCGTGGTGAGAAACGGGTCGTGTTTCTCGGCGATTCAATCACCGAGGGCTGGGCCGCCGACGGCGGTTTTTTTCCGGGAAAACCGTATGTGAACCGGGGCATCGGGGGACAGACCACGGCCCAAATGTTGATCCGTTTCCGCCAAGATGTCGTCAAACTCGAGCCGGCCGCGGTGGTCATTCTAGCCGGGACCAATGATATCGCGGAAAACGGCGGTCCCACCACCTTGGAGGCAATCGAGGACAACCTGCAATCGATGGCGGAACTCGCTCGTTTTAACGGAATCCAGGTGGTTCTGGCGTCCGTCCTGCCTGCCTCCGACTACCCTTGGCGCCCCGGGCTCCATCCTGCTGATAAAATTTCCGCCCTCAACCGCTGGATCGCCCGTTATTGTGTGAAGAACCACTTGGTGTATTTGAACTATTACGCCGCACTGGTGGATGGAGCGCATGGATTGCGAGCGGATCTGACCGACGATGGCGTTCATCCCGCCCCGGCGGGATTTGCCGTAATGGCTCCGCTGGCGGAGAAGGCGATCCACGAAGCACTGAAATGAATTTCGCCACGAACTACGCTCGAGTGGGCTCCGAACTCAAGGCCGGCGACGCTCCCGTTGCAGCGGGCCTGAGCTGTAGTCGTCGGTCATTCGTTGCGGGCGCGGCTGGACTGGCCTCGGCGTTCGCGGCAAAGCGGGTTCTCGCCTCCGTGCCAGCGCAAAATTCCAGTGGCGTCCGAAGCAATGTCCCCTCGGACGCGACTTTCCCGGCCGACTTCTGCTGGGGCGCAGCGACGGCCGCTTATCAGATCGAGGGCGGAAGCGCCGAGGGCGGTCGCAAACCAAGCGTTTGGGATACCTTCAGCCATCGCAGCGGCAGGACAAAAGATGGGGCAACAGGCGATGTCGCGTGCGACCACTACCATCGTTTCGAGGCCGACGTGCAACTGATGGCCGAGCTTGGCATCAAGCACTACCGGTTCAGCATTTCATGGCCCCGCATTTTGCCGGACGGGAGAGGGGCGGTGAATGAAAAGGGCGTCGATTTTTACCGACGTTTGGTCGATGCGCTGCTGGCGCGCAACATTACCCCGCACGCCACACTTTTTCATTGGGACAGCCCCCAGGCACTGGAAGACCGCTATGGTTCCTGGCGCAGCCGGGAAATGGCGAAGGATTTTGCCGACTATTGCTTCGCCACTGTCCAGCGGCTGGGCGATCGCATCACGCGGTGGATGACGCTCAATGAAATAGGCTGTTTCACGTTCCTGGGCTACGGCGTCGACGTGGTCCCTCAGCACGCACCCGGCACGATAGTCAAGAGTCGTCAGGAAGTGCTGCAGACGGTGCATCATGCATTGCTCGCGCATGGCCTGGGCTGTCAGGCAATTCGAGCGGCTTCACCTCGGCGCTGTGATATATCCACCGTGATCGACTACAATCCGTATATTCCAGCGATCGAAACGCCGGAAAATATCGAGGCGGCGAGGCGGGCCTTCGTTTCAGAGGAATACAACGGGATGACTTTGGTCCCGACGCTCCTTGGCCGGTATGATCCCCTGGCGCTGGAGGCACTCGGCGCGGACGCCCCGAGGGTTCACGCCGGCGATCTGGAGACAATCGGACAACCGCTTGATAGCCTGGGCTGCAATCTTTACACGGGTTCGTATGTCCGTGCGGCCGACAACGCGCGCGGCTACGAGGTCTTGCCCATGCCGAAGGCCTATCCTCAAATGGAAATGCCTTGGTTGGATATCGTGCCCGAGAGCCTTTATTGGGGCATCCGCCTGATCGGCGACGCATTTAAGAGACCGGATCTTCCGATTTACATCATGGAGAATGGCTGCGCCACGAGCGATGAGGTGACCAGCAGGGGAGAGGTGCTGGACCTGGGTCGGATTATGTTTTTGCGTTCCTATCTACACAACGCGCGGCGGGCCATTGCGGAGGGCTATCCCCTCAAAGGGTATTTTCATTGGTCGTTGCTGGACAATTTCGAATGGGCCCTGGGCTATACGAAGCGGTTCGGCCTCGTCTACGTCGACTACCGTACCCAGAAGCGAATTCCCAAGGAAAGCTATCGCTGGTATCAGCGGGTTGTCCGTCAAGGATGTGTTGTATAGAAGAGGCCAACTGTCGAATGAACGCCGTGAGCGCTCACAGATCGTCGTCATCACGGGAGCCGCCGAACGCCGACATCGCCGTGTCCTTGATTCCATTCTTGGTCCAAAATATCTCCGCGTCGGTTCACCCGGTCACGCGCACCGCGTCCGCCAGATCGGGCGCGGGCGGATAGAGCTGCCACGGATCAGGTTTCTTTCCCCGCGAGCCGTGGCACGCGCGGCACATGGCTTCGTAGTGGCCGATGGCGCGCTCGAGCAGCGCGTGATTCTGCCGATTGAAATTCGCTGGCGGCGTGATGTCGCGCGCATGCGCTGTCACTGACCGCACCGTCATAATGAGGAAGACCTGTTCGACGGGTTTGGTGTGCCGAGTGGTCAAACGACATGGTCATCCCTGGTCTGTTCGCCATCGAATGCGTGCCGATCATCCAGGCGTGCGCGTGTTGTCATCATGATCCGGTGCGTGGGCCGGGAATTCGGCGCTTGGCACAGGTGCGGTGCTGCTGGAGGCAGGCGTCGAACTCGCTGGCTGAAGCCGGGGAAGGACTGGCGGGTGGTGCTCCGCCGGCTGAGCGGCCGCGGGCCCAATCAGAAGGGCGCAACCGCCCGCGAGGATGGAAGCGCCACGGAAAAGGAGGCGCAAGGATCGCGCGGAGTCTCGCCGGGTCGGAAGGCGCATCAGGCAAATTGCTTCCGGCCTGGTTGTCGCGCAACCGGACCAATTCCGTCGGCTGATATGGGGCGGCGCACGGGTTTTTCATTACCTCCCCATCGGAAATCCCGAGCGTTCTAACGGGGGCTTCCTGCCCGATTTCTCGAAAAACCTTGAGGGATGATGCTATCTGCGGCGTTTAATGATGCGCACTACAATGAAATCCATTCGTTCGTTTTATCTCCTCTTCTCGGCCCTCGGAGCACTCGCTTTTTCAGGCGCGACTTTCGCCCATGAAGGCCACGATCATGGGGCCACCACCGGCCAGCTTGCAGCCCCGACCGACAAAGACGCCGCGTGGGTGGCAGCGCAAAAGGCCAAATACCCGACGAGCGTGTGCATCGTTTCCGAGGACAAGCTCGGTGGCGACATGGGCAAGCCGGTCGATTATATTTATCGCGCCGAAGGCAAGCCCGACCGCTTGATCACGTTTTGCTGCAAGGACTGCGTGAAGGATTTCAACAAGGATCCCGAGAAGTATCTCGCCATTCTCGCGAAGGCCGGCGCGAACAAGGGGAATGATGCGCACGCCGAGCATCACCATTGATTGATTCGATTTGATGGCGACACGAAACGCCGTCACGCTTCCGAACGACGCGGTTGATGCGCTCCTGCCGGAGCGCGCGGTGTTTTACGGTTTTCTCAGGCAGCGCTCGGGTGACGCCGCGCAGGCCGATGACCTACTGCAGGAAAGTCTGCTGCGCGCCTTGCAGCGGGCGAGACCCTGCGGCGCGGGAAACGGTCGTGCCCTGGCTCCATCGCGTCCTGCGCCACGCGATCGCCGATCGCTTTCGTCGACCGTTGGGTCACGGCGTGCGCGTGTGGTTCGGTCCACCAGGCGCCGGCGAGTTTGAGTCTGGCATGGAGGAGATGGCGGTCGGTGCTCTCGCTCAGGCCGGAGCCGACCGGCAGGTCGGCGGCCAGGGCAGCAGGGTCGTCGAGTTGCTCACGGCGGTTTTCGGGATAACGCAGGGCACCGCGCGCGGGAGCGTTTTCGTCGGATGTATCCGGGGATTCGAGTCGGGCGCGCAGGGTCGGCAAAAGTTCCTCGAGTCGGCGAGCCTTCAATGCGTCGCGGTCGGCTTGCATCGCCCGGGCGGCCCGACGGGGACGTCGGGCTCCACCTTGATCCTGAAAAACACCGTTGAACCACAAAGGCCCAAAGGTCCAGAGAGGCTGTGATGACGTGCCCTGGAGCCCGGGAGGTTTCGTCTTGATGCGGCATAAAGCGGATTGGTCTTTTTGACTTACGGCCGTCGTAAACGATGGTCGTAAAATGCCCGGTGATGCTCTCGAGCGCGAAATCCTGCGTCCGTTGTGGAAGGTGCACATCCTGTATCACGCCCAGGAGGGCGAGATCATCGGACACTGGATGCTCGAGGAACTGCGCGAGCATGGCTACCATGTAAGTCCCGGCACCCTTTATCCTATGCTGACGCGCATGGAGAAGCTCGGTTGGTTGGAGCGCGTCAAAGGCGCGCGCGGCAAGGCGGGCAACGAAGGGCGGCCCTACCGCACCACCGCGGCGGGACGCAAAGCGCTGCGCGAAGTGGAGGGCCGGCTCCGCGAGTTGATCGGCGAAGTCGGCGTGAACCGGAAAGAAACCGCAGTCATCGCGAGAAAATTGTCGTCATTCCGATCATGACCGCCCGCGCATTTTTCCTGCCGCTCACCCTCCTGTTGTTTCCCGCACCGGGTTGCAGCAAGCACCAGCCGAGCCCGCGGACTGCAATTGAGCCCGTGGTGCTGCACGTGGCGACGGACGGGGAATTTCTCGCCTTCGCCCAGACCGAACTCACGTGTGCCACCGGCGCACGGGTGCGCCTGATCTTCAAACATGCGGGTCGGCGCATTCCCCAGAAACACAACTGGGCGCTCGTTCTTCCCGGCTCCGAACAGGCCGTGGAGAAAGCCGGCACGGCGGCGGGCGAGGCGAACAACTGGCTGCCGAAAGATGACCGGCGGGTGCTCGCCGCGACGCCCTTGTGCAGCCCGGGCGGCGAAGCGGTCGTTGAATTTACCGCGCCAGCCGCAGGCGATTACCCCTTCATCTGCTCTACCCCGGCACACGCGGCGGAAATGCACGGCGTGCTGCACGTCACCAAATCTTAATTTCTCCCCACCCATGAAAACCAACATGCATCCTCTGTTGAGGATCCTCGCGGTCGGCAGCCTGCTGCTGGCCTTTGTTTCGTCCGCCTCGGCCGAACTCCAGTCGCCCAAGTCCGTCTCGGCTGCGTTGCGCGTGCTCAATCAAGTGGTCGGTCACACAGGCCGCCTCGTCGCCTCGAAGAATTACGACCAGGTGGGCGGTGAACACGGCGAGTTCACCGAGGGCGCCGCGATGCTGCGCGAAGCCGTGCAGAACGAGCCGGCGGATTTCAAAGCGAAAGTGAGCGCGGCCCTCGATGCCGCGGTGAAGTCTTCGGAAGAGATGGGCAAGATCGCGGCGAAAGACGGCACGAAGGCCGAAGCGGCGCACGATGACTTCGCCGCCAAAGTGAAGACCGTGCTCGATCTCTTCCCCGAAGACCTCCGGCCGAAGCCGCGTCAGAAAAAACAATAACAGCGGTTCCCGCCATGTCCTCGATGTTCACGAAGCTCCAGCAAACCACGCCGCTCCGCTCGGTGTCGCTCATCCGACTCGCCGTGGGTGCCGTCTTCTTTTTCGAGGGCGTGCAGAAATTCATGTTACCGGATGAACTCGCGGCCGGGCGTTTCGCCAAGATCGGCCTTCCCTGGCCGCAATTCACCGGACCGTTTGTCGGTGGCGTCGAGGTCGTGTGCGGCGCGCTGATGGTGATCGGCTGGTTCACGCGCCCCGCGGCCCTCGCGCTGCTCATCGACATTTCCGTCGCGATCGTCTCCACGAAAATTCCGATTCTGCTCGGCCACGGCTTTGCCGGATTCACGCTTTCGAAACTGCCGCGTTACGGATTCCTGAGCATGATGCACGAGGCGCGGACGGATTTCGCGATGTGGCTGGGACTGCTGTTTCTGCTGATCGTTGGTGCGGGCGGCTGGTCGTTTGATGCGCAGCGGCGCGGGGCGAAATGAGCCGGATGACCGAACACCCACCACGATCATCCCTCGCCGAGATCGCCGCGGTCTTTCTCAAGCTCGGCCTTACCTCGTTCGGTGGCCCGGTGGCGCATCTCGGATATTTCAACGAGGAAATTGTTCGCCGCCGCCGCTGGCTGGACGAGGCGGATTACGCGGATCTGGTCGCGCTCTGCAATTTCCTGCCCGGGCCGGCGAGCAGTCAGGTGGTCTTTGCCCTGGGCATGCGTCGGGGCGGCGTACTCGGAGCGTTCACCGCGTCGCTGAGCTTCACGCTGCCCTCCGCGATTCTGCTCATTCTTTTCGCGTTCGGTGTATCGCGAGTCGGAGACCTCCGAACGGCGGGCTGGCTGCACGGGCTCAAACTCGCGGCGGTTGCCGTCGTCGCGCAAGCGGTCTGGAACTTGGGGCGAAAACTTTGTCCGGATCGAGCGCGGGTGACGCTCGCCGTCGCGGCTGCGGCGATCGTCCTGTTGTTGCCGAGTGCGACGATTCAAGTGGCCGCCCTCGCCGGCGGCGCCGTGGTGGGAGGGTGGATATATCGTCGCGACGCAACACCCAGCGCACCATCCGCGGCGCCGTTCGCAAAACACCATGGGTGGGCGGCGGGGACGCTCGCCGCAGCTATCGGGCTGTTGTGCGTGCTGCCGGTCATCGCCGCGCAAACGCAGTCCAAACCGCTGGCGGTCTTCGACAGTTTTTACCGGGCGGGCGCGTTGGTGTTCGGCGGCGGTCATGTCGTTCTGCCCCTCTTGCGTGCCGAGGTCGTGCCGCCGGGTTGGATCGGCGACGACGCTTTCCTCGCCGGATATGGCGCGGCCCAAGCGGTCCCGGGACCACTTTTCACATTCTCCGCTTATCTGGGTGCCGTGATCTTCTCCGGTTCACATCCCTGGCTCGGCGGGCTGTGGTGCCTGCTCGCGATCTTCCTTCCGGCATGGATGCTGATCGGGGGCGCGCTGCCGTTCTGGCACTGGTTGCGGAACAAGACGTGGGCGCAGGCCGGATTGCGCGGCGCGAACGCGGCCGTTGTCGGCGTGTTGCTCGCCGCGCTCTACAATCCGGTGTGGACGCAAGGGGTGCACACGGTGCGTGACGTGGCCGCGGCTTTCGTGGCATTCGCGTTGCTCGAGATCTGGCGGACGCCGCCCTGGGTGGTCGTCGGACTCGCGGCGGCCGCGGGCCAATGGCTTCTCTGAGCGCCCTCGGGACAATCGCGCCATAGGCCCCAGTCCCGGCGCACGAATGGTAATCGGCCCCGTGGCGAGCCGCTGGATGGCGAGTAGTTTCTTGTCATGAAAACCGAAAACGAGACCTCTTCCGATCCCCGCGTGCATTGTGAAAATATCGAGCGCCAGTTGACGGGGATTTCCGATCATCTGCGCGAAGACATCGAGCGCGTCGATGACCCTCGATTCAAGGCGCTCTGTGAAACCAGCGCGGAAGTGATCGGGGCGCTCCGCACGAGCTTCCAGCATTATACGCAACATTCCGAGCCGGCGTGGCAGGCCAAACGTTGACCCGCCTCGCTATGAAACATGCGCGTTGGCTCGCCATCGTGGGCGCAGTGACCGTCACAGTCTCTGCACTCGCGGCGACGGATTGGAAACCCGTCCAAGAAATCCTCGGGCGCAAAGGCGAGGTCGATGAAGGTGTGCTGCGCGTGACGTTCGAGCGCACCGATTTGCAGGTGACGAAAGCCGGCGTGCCGGTCTCCGCCGAGTTGGTGTTCGATTGCTGGTATGGCTTTTGGCCGATGAAAAGCGGCGAGGTCATGCTGATGGGCGACACCTGCGTGCGCGAAGACGAACTCGCTGCGGTTGAAAAGGAAATTCACCAGCAGGGACTCGACCTGACGGCGCTGCACAATCACCTGATCGGCGAAACGCCGAAGATCATGTTTCTCCACCTCTCGGGCCACGGCACGGCCGCCGATCTCGCGCGGAAGGTGAAAGCCGTGCTCGCGCGCACGGCGACGCCCACCGGTCCAAAGCCGGAGGAAGCAGAAAAGGAAAAGCCGGATTGGTCGGCCATCACCTCGGTGCTTGGGCAGCCGGCGGAGTCCGAAGGCGACATCATCGAATATGGATTCAAGCGCCGCGAACGGCTGACGATGCACGGCGAAACGCTGCCTTCGACCGACGCACTGGAAACCGCACCCGAGGTGAAGTTTCAAATGCTGAAGGACGGTCGGGCGGTCACCTACGGAGAAATGATTCTCACGGCCGACGAGGTCGCGCCGGTGTTTCACGTGCTGACGGAGAACGGCATCGAAATCGATGCGTTGCACAATCACATGACCGGGGAAGAGCCACGGCTCTTCTTCATGCACTGGTGGGCCGTCGGAAAACCGGACGCGCTGGCGCGAGGTGTGAAGGCAGCACTCAAGCGGCTGAATCTAGCGAGCGAGAAATAACGATGCCGCTCTACGGTTCGCGATCACATGCGGCCTGCGGTTGGCGATTTAGCGGAACGCGTGAGCGTTTCGTTCGGCGGCGACCACGAAAAGCTCACGCTTTCCGCTACGCGCTACAGCCGGAAGCCCTGCCTTCCTCGGCGTGGCAACGGGTTGGTTTCACCCGGATCGCCAACGCCCGGAAGCCTGGGCGAGCCCCTGGAAGCCAGCGCTAGGAGGCTAGAAAGACCGCTGCGATGAGGAACGGCGCGAGCAAGCCGAGGAGCGCGGCGCGCCAGATCGCGTGAGCGCGGCGCAGTTCCATGAAGCGCCAGCTGAGCGTCGAGCATTTCGCGCCGCTCGCGGCGAGGATGAGGACCGCGACGCTTTGTCCGGGGTAGTCGCTCGCGAAGAAACCCAGGAACGTCAGCATCAGTAGGGTGAACCAGGTGCGGTTGTTGTGGCGCATGATGTTCAGCGGAGCAGGTAGATGATCGGGTAGAGCAGCAGCCAGATCAGGTCGCACAGATGCCAGAAGACGCCGGCGCTCTCCACGTCGCCATGCTGCGCGGCGGTGTAGTGGCCGCGGCGCAGGCCGCGCCACATCAGCAGCAGAATCACCATCGCCGTGGCGACGTGGAGAAAATGAAAACCCGTGAGCAGCCAGTAGAGTGTGAAGAACGCGTCGGTGTGGAGGCCGTAGCCGTGATTCAGCTTGTCCGCATACTCGACGCTCTTGAGGACGAGAAACGCCAGCGCCGACAACACCGCGCCGCCGATCCAGCGGGTGGCGCCTGTGGTTACGCCGGCGCGGAGGCGTGTAAGGCTGTTGGCCATACACCAGCCGCCGGTGAGCAGGATGAGCGTGTTGGCGAAGGCGATGGTTTGATTGAGCGAGTCGCGGCCGTGAGAAAACGCGACCGGATCGGCACGGCGTTGCACGAGAAAAATCACGAGGCCGACGCAGAACGTGAACACTTCCAGCAGCACGATCAGCCATACGAGCAGGCCGCCGGGCGGTTCGGTGAAGGCGGCGTGGGTAGGCGGTGGTTGAGGGTGACGACCGGCTGCCTCGTTGGTCACACGGTTTGTCATTCTGAGCGGAGCGAAGAATCCAGTGTGCGTTTCGGAGCCGCTGCCGGCTGCGACCGTCCAAGTGGATTCTTCGCTGCGCTCAGAATGACAGGGAAAATTGGCGTTCATGGCGTCGGGTTGCTTTGCGGCTCAGCTCGCGAGCTGGCGGGCGAAGAGCTGGCAGAGGGCGCCAGTGAGGCGTTCGGGGCGCGGGATGATGTCGAAGCCGCGTTTGGAAAACATCTGCGGGAAAAACTCGCCGGCCTGTTTCTCGATCGCGAAGGCGTGGGTGGCGATGCCGTGCTGGGCGCCGGTCTCGATCGCCTTCTTCACGTCGTGCAGGCCGTAGCTGCCTTCGTAGCGGTCGTAGTCGCAGGGGCGGCCGTCGGTGACGAGGATGATGATTTTCCGCTGCGCGGGCTGGGCGTCGAGCAGCTCCTGCGCGTGGCGCAGCGCGGGGCCGATGCGCGTGTAACCGCTCGGTTCGAGCGCGCCGAAACGCGCGCGCGACGCGGACCACGGCTCGTGAAAATCCTTCAGCGTGGAGAAGCGGCACGAGCGGCGCGTGTTCGAGGAGAACGAGGCGACGGCGAACGACGCGATGTGCTCGGCGAGCACTTCGCCGGCGCAGAAAACCGTGTGCGCGATCGTGTCGAGGACACGCGCGTTATCGAGCCAGGCATCGGTCGAGAAACTTTCATCGAGGAGGATCAGCGCGGCGATGTCGTGCAGGTCGCGGCGGCGATCGAGGTAGATGGACTCGGTCGGCGTGTGGCCGGTGCGGCGTTCGACTTCGGCGTCGACGACCGCATCGAGATCGAACTCGGAGCCGACGGGCTGACGGCGGATGCGCTGCCAGTCGGAGATGACGGCGGCGAACTGGCTGCGCAGGCGGCGGATGAGGGCGCGGTGCTTCGTGGCGGCGGCCTGTGCCCACGCGGGATCGGCGGCGGTGACGGTTTCGGTCTGAAGGAAACACCAGTCGGGGCGGTAGGCGCGGCGGCGGTAGTCCCACTCGGGATACGGCAGGCCGCTGCCGGGCGCGGGGTCTTTTACTTCGAGCGTGAGGCCGTCGAGGATGAGGTCGCTGCGGTAGATCGAGCGCGGGCGCTCGGCGGAGCGCTGCACGTGGCGCATGTCGAGCGACTCGAGCGCTTCCTCGTGTTCCTCGAGTTCGTCATCGTCGCCGGTCTTGCGGCTGAGGCCGTTGGCTTCTTCGAGCGTCTCGGCTTTTTCGAAGGTGTGGATCGGCGTCTCGGCGCCGGGGCCGTCGCCGTCGGGCGCGAGCGTGACGTCGACCTCGCTTTGGCCTTTGCCTTCGATCTCGGTGACGGCAGCTTCGGCCTCATCGTCGGATTTGGCGGCGAGGGCGAGGACGGCGGAGTCGGCGGGCGTTTCAGCGGCGGCGTTGGAATTGTTTTGGGGATGACCGAGTTCGAGCCAGAGCGTTTCGGGAAGCGCCGCGGTGAGGTGCTGCACGAGCGCGGGCAGGCCGGGCAGTTCGGCGGCGTAAGTGGCGGCGCGCGTGGTGAGCGTGAGCGAGGCATCGGTATCGGCCGGCCAGTGGTCGCGGAGGGCGAGGGCACCGAGGATGGTTTTGAGATCGTAGAACGCGGCGTTGGCTTCGGACGTGGCGGCGAGCGAGAACTCGCGCGGGAGGAAGAGGCGGTCGTCGCCGCAGAGGACTTTGTTATCGGTCTCGAAGAGCGTGAGCGAGCGGCCGGCGATCATCTGGCCGAGGAGGAGCAGCCGGCCGCGGCGTTCGCGGAGCGTGGCGCGCACCGCGGCGCGACGACGTTGCGCGGGGCGCACGCGGACGCGGTGGTAGACGGCTTTGAGGCCGAGAAAAATGTTCTCTTCCCAGTCGAGCATGGGGCGGAGTGGTGATGGTAGGGACGGCTCTCCGAGCCGTCCGCGATTTGGTGCGCGGGGCGGAGGACGACGCGTTACGGACGCCTCGGAGAGGCGCCCCTACCGGTGGAGTTCATCGGCGGCTCTAGATCGCCAGGTCGATCACCTGGCGGATCGCGGCGCGGGCGTCGGGTTCGTCGGTGAGCGGCTCGGCGATGGCGGTCGCGCACGCGAGGCGTGGCGGGACGCCGGCGACGATCAGCTTGCCGGCGGCGACGACGAGGCGCGTGGACGCGGATTCGAGGAGCGAGAGTTCGGTGAGGTGGCGGATCTTTTGCGCGATGTGCACGAGCTGCTTCGCGGTGCGCTCGGGCACGCCGGACTCCTGGGCGACGATCGAGACTTCCTGCGTCTCGGTCGGGTAGTCGAAGTTCAGCGCGATGAAACGCTGGCGCGTGGAGGGCTTCATTTCGCGGAGGCTGCGCTGGTATCCAGGATTGTAGCTCACGATGAGCATGAAGTCCGGCGGGGCGTGGAGCGTCTCGCCCGTGCGGTCGAGGAACAGCTCGCGGCGATGATCGCTGAGCGAGTGGATCACGACGAGGGCGTCGGCGCGGGCTTCGGCGATTTCGTCGAGGTAGAGGATCGCGCCGGAGCGGACGGCGCGGGTGACGGGACCGTCGGTCCAGCGCGTCTCGCCGCCGACGAGGAGATGCCGCCCGAGGAGATCGGTCGCGGAGGTGTCTTCGTTGCAGGAGACGGTGATGAGCGGACGGCCGAGCGTCTGCGCCATGTGTTGCACGAAGCGTGTTTTCCCGCAGCCGGTGGGGCCTTTGACCATGAGCGGGAGTTGCGAGGCGAGCGCGTGGCGGAAGATTTCGCACTCTTTGCCGACGGGGAGATAAAACACGGGCGCGGCGTGGTGCGGCGCGTGGCCGTTCGCGTGCGTCGGGTGCGTGGGCCCGTGGGCCGCGACCGGCGTGGGGCCGGCGCGGCGGGAGTCGGGCGATGCGATCGCGAGGAGCGAAGCGGTGTCGGCGGAGATCATGACGTGGAGAGGACGGTGTTCTCCGCGGGATCGGAGCCGAGGGCTTCGTCGGTGGGCAGGCCGTGGCGGAAGAACGTGATGATGAAGCACGCGATGCCGACGGTGAACAGCGAGGCGGCGAGGAGCATTCCGATGAAGTGCATCTGGATCTCCGTCTGCACGGCGAGGAAGTCCATGCCCATGCGGCGTTCGAGATTCACCTGCGTGATGCCGGCGACGGCGAGGGCGCCGACCATGCCGGTCATGCCGATGTTGGAGGTCCAGAACGCCCAGTGCGCGAGCGACGTATCCCAAAGCCGGCGACCGGTCATGAGCGGGACGGAGTAGGCGATCACGGAGAGGACAATCATCGCGTAGGCGCCCCAGAACGCCATGTGGCCGTGCATCGCGGTGACGAGCGTGCCGTGCGTGTACATGTTGATCTGTGGGAGCGTGTGCGCGAAGCCGAGGAAGCCGGCGCCGACGAAGGACATGATCGCGCAGCCGAGCGTCCAGGTGAGCGCGATACGATTCGGGTGCTTGCGGCCGCCCTTGCGCGACATGGCGATGGCATACATCGCCATGCCGAGGAACGCGAGGGGCTCGAGGCCGGAGAAGATGCCGCCGACGATCAGCCAGTAGCGCGGCACGCCGATGTAGTAGTAGTGGTGGCCGGTGCCGAGGATGCCGGAGACGAAGGTGAGACCGACGATGAGGTAGAGCCATTTTTCAACGACCTCGCGGTCGACGCCGGTGAGCTTGATCAGGAGGAAGCAGAGGATGCCGCCCATGATGAGCTCCCACACGCCCTCGACCCAGAGGTGTACGACCCACCAGCGGTAGAAGGAATCGGTCGTCTGGTTGTCGAAGTGAATCATGCCGGGCAGGTAGAGCAGCGCGGCGGAGACGAGGCCCATGTAGAGGACGAGCGACGTGGTGGTGTTTCGCTTCCCGCGCCACATCGTGATGCCGATGTTGGCGATGAACATGAGGACGTTGACGACGACGAGGTAGTCGAGCGGGCGCGGGATCTCCAAAAACTTCCGGCCTTCCCAGATGTTGAGATGATAGCAAACGATCGCGGTGACGCCGACGAGGAGCAGCGAGATGAGCTGAATGTAGGCGAGGCGCGGGGACCACAGTTCGCAGTCGGACTCCTCGGGGATGATGAAGTGCGCGGCGCCCATGAAGCCGCAGAGCAGCCACACGACGAGGAGATTGGTGTGCGTGGCGCGGGCGGTGTTGAACGGAATCCACTCGTGGAGGCCGTCGTGCCCGATGCGGGCGAAGCCCATGATGAAGCCGTAGACGATCTGGAGCGTCAGCAGCAGCAGCGCCGAGGCGAAGAACCAGTAGGCGACTTTTTGAGTTTTGAATTTCATGGCGTCGAGGCGGCGGGCGCGTTGCTGAAGAGGTAATTGACGATTTCGGGGAGCTGGGCCTCGGAGACGACGAGCGGCACGAGGTTCGGCATTTTGGTTTCGGGTTTTATTTTGTGCGGATCGCGAATCCAGTTCGTGACGTAGTCGCGCGTCAGGCGCACGGATACGCCGTCGAGCGGGGGCGCGCCGATCGCGGCTGCGGCGGCGCCGCCTTCGCCGGAAATGCTGTGGCAGCCGATGCACGCGGCCGTCGTGAAGATGGCGGGGATCGGTTTGGGGAGGAGCTTGAACGACGTGGCCGGGCCGCTGGCGGCGGCGGCGTTGGCCGAGAGTTGGCGGGCGAGGGGCGGCTTGGCGGGGAAGCCGTTGAGGTCGACGTTTCCGCACCACTCGAAGAACGCGATGACGTCCTCGATCTGCTCGGGCTTGAAATGATACTGCACCATTTTCCGCTGACCGGGGAACATGGCTTGCGGATCGCGGAGGAAGACGCGCATCCAGTCCTTGCCGCGGCGCTCGACGACCTTCGTGAGTTCGGGCGCGTAGTAGGCGCCCTCGCCGAAGAGCGTGTGGCAGCCCATGCAGTTGTTGTCTTCCCAGATGTGTTTCCCGCGTTTGACGGCGTCGGTGATGTTTTCCGCGTGGGTCTGCTGGGGAAGCTGGCGCATGGAGTCGATCGTCAGCGCGATGAACGCGAGGGCGAAGACGCCGGTGCCGCCGAAGAAGAACGCGCGGGCCTGTGATTTGCTCAGCATGAGGAGCCCCCCGCGCGCGAAGATGAGATGAAGTGCATGGCACGTCGTTTGTAACGGAAGCGCGGGCGGGGCGCCTTGACGTGGGTCAAGGGATGCGGGGATTGGGACGCGGGGAGCCCAGGGATTGCAGCGGCGGCCTGAGAACGCGTCGTGGCACGGGGGGCGGCGGCTTCCCGGCGCGGATTTGTTGGCCCAGTGCCGGTGGGCGGCAGGTCTTGCGCTCGGCGACCCGAATCGTATCGTTCGCCGCATGAATCTGCTCGAGCGGATCACGATCAAGCCGGGCCGTCGGAGCGGCAAACCGTGTATTCGCGAGACTCGCATTACGGTCTACGACGTCTTGGGCTATCTTGCCGCAGGCACAACTGAAGCAGAACTCCTGGCGGAGTTTCCGGACCTGACCCACGAAGACGTCCTCGCTTGTTTCGCGTTTGCGGCGGCGCGTGATCGTCGGACGTTCGTTTCGAGCGCGGCGTGAGACTGCTTTTCGACGAGAATCTGTCGCCCGATCTGCCGCAGCTGCTTGCGGGCTCGTTTCCCGATTCGGTGCATGTTCGTGTTCTTGGGATAGTGGGCGCGGACGATGCGGTCGTTTGGGCCGCTGCCGCGCAACAGGGATTGGTTCTGGTGACGAAGGACGACGATTTCCGGGAGCTTTCCATTCTGCGAGGTGCACCGCCGAAAGTCGTGGTCATCGGCTTGGGAAATTGCCGGACGTCCGCCGTTGCCGGTTTGCTCGTCGCCGAGAAACACAAGCTCGAGCAGTTTGAGCGCGATGCTTCCGCATCGCTTTTGGAACTGCCGTAATCGGTGCCGATGATTGACGGCGCCGCACCGCGGCTTAGTGCCCGAGCCGCGAGAGCATCGCGTAGACGATCAGCGCGAGGAGTACGAGGCCGGTGCCGAAGAAGAGGAAGCCCATGGCTTTCGCCATGTTCTTCCGGCCTTCCCAGTCGTCCGCCTTTATCCGATACGTCTCGATTTTTCCGGCGGCGAGCAGGCGGTCATACCAGCGGCGGCGCTCGTGGAGCATTTCGGTTTTCGAGATGCGGCCGGAGAAGATCACCGTGTCCATCGGGAACTTCTCGATGCGGAAATGCGTGTTGAAGAAATGGAATGAGAAGATGAAGCCCGCGGCGAGCAGCGCCTCGTCGGAGTGCACGACCATCGCGATGTTGATGATCCAGCCCGGGAGAAACAGCGTGAAGAACTTCGGGAACCAGAGGATCAGGCCCGAGAAGCCGATGATCGCGACGCCCCAGAACACGGCGAAGTAGTCGAAGCGTTCCCAATACGTCCAGCGGTCGAACTGCGGCTTCGGGCCTTTGCCGAAGAACCATTTCTGGTGGGCGACGAAATCGCGCCAGTCCTGCAGCGAGGGAACCATCGAATCGGGGCCGAAGATCAGCGACCAGATGCGGCGCAGCGTGATCTTCCCGGTGACGGGATCGCGGGTGGCGGCGCGGTTCTTCCAGAAGTTTCCGATCAGGCTGCCGACGTGGAGTACGAAATAGAGGAACGTGATGACGGCAGCATAGTGGTGCAGGGTGCGCGCGACACTGGCGCTGCCGAGGAGGTGGAACATGCCTTTGGCCCAGTCGGTGTAGTAGAACTTCAGCGGCATGCCGGTGATGACGAGCGCGAGGAAACTCGTGACCATCATCAGGTGGAGGAAGCGCTCGAACGGCGTGAAACGCGTGAACACGTCGTCGTCGACATTCGCCTTCACGACGGCTTCGCGGAACGTTTTCGAGTCGTGCAGATACAGGTAGATCGAGCGGAAGAGCCAGAAGACGGTGTGCAGCGCGAAGAAGGAGAACACGCTGATGAGCAGCGTGGTCATGAACCAGAAAACCTTGTTGAGCGTCGGATAGTTGACCTTGTCGAGCGGGTTGGCGTGCGGCTGGTATTTCGTGAAGCTCTCGTTCACGCCCGCGTGGCACTGCTGGCAGGTGCCGACGATCTTGTCCTTGTGGAGGTGTGACCGCGGATCCTTGACGGGATAGACATCGTGATGGCCGTGGCAGTCGTAGCAGGCGGCGACTTCGGCGGCGACATTGGGCTGGCCGAGGGCCATGGCCTTGCCGTGATAGGTTTCGCGATAGTGCTCGAGGCGGTCTTCGTGACACTTGCCGCAGCTCGCGTCGCTGCCGGCTTTGAAGTGAGCGCTGGTGGGTTTCTCGATGTCGTGCGAGCTGTGGCAATCGGTGCAGACGGGCGCCTGGTGCTCGGGCTCGCGTTGTAGGGCAGGCTCTCCGGACGTCGCCGGGTCTTTGGCTGAGTCCGTGCGTGAAGCAGCGGAGGCGGCTTTTAACGGCGGGGTTCGGAGACCCCGCCCTACATTCGTCGTCGTCGCGTTTTCCTTGGCGAGGAGCTGGCCGTGGACGCTCTTGTTATACGTTTCCTCGATGCCGAGGTGGCAGGCGCCGCAGGACTTCGCGATGTTCGCGTGGTTCGTGTGCGAGTTCTTGTCGACGCTCCGCTTGATATCGTGGACGCCGTGACAGTCGTTGCACGAGGGCGCGACGATGAGGCCCATCTTGGTGAGCGCGCGGCCATGAATGCTGTCGAGGTAATGGTCGCCGGCATCCTTCTGGCCCATGCGGTAGTCCTTCTCGAGCTTGGGGTCGTCGTGGCATTTCGCGCAGGTTTTCGAGAGGTTGAATTTGAAGACGGGCGAGTCCGGCGACTTCACGGGCAGCATGTCGTGCGTGCCGTGGCAGCTCGCGCACGAGGCGGCGTCGGACGCGCCCATCTTGTGGCTCATGCCGTGGATGCTGGTGGCGTATTCGGAAACCTGTTTGTCGTGGCACGAGGCGCACTGCGGCGGCGGAAGCTTCTTCGGGTGCTCGGCGTCGGTGATGGTGGCGTGGCAATCGACGCAGTTGAGTTTGCCATGGACGGATTTCGCGAAGACCTCGGGCCGCACGCCGATCCACACGGGCGGCTGGCCTTTTTTGCGCGGTTTGAATTCGGCCTCGTGGCAATCCATGCAGTCGCTGTTCGGGACGGCGGGGGCTTTGGGTGCGAGGATCGCCGAAGTCGGTGCCGTCGACGGCGAGGCCGGGGTGGTGTCGGCCTTCGCGGGCTGGGTGGTTGACGGGGTCTCGGCTGCGCGCAACGGAAGAAAAGTCAGGACCACGAACACAGATAGCCAGGCGGCGGCGGAACCTCGAAAGCGCATACCGGAGAATACGGACGGGCGCATTTCACGCCTCCGCGCTTTTTGGCCAACGCTGCGCCGATTCAGCAGAACTTGGCGGATTTCACTCGCGAAACCACAGGAAACGCGGGGCGGCTACGCGGTAAAAGGTGGCGATCCGTCCCGTTTTGGGATCAGCGGCGATGGGCGTAGCCTGCGGTTGCGAAGGATTGGAGCTGGCAACTTCACTCCTGAATTTAACCGCAGATGACGCGGAGAGCGCGGAGGGCGGAGCCGAGGGCGATCAGCGATTCGCGGGTTGATCGGTGAGATACCGGTCGATCGCCTGGGCGGCTTTTCTCGCGTCGCGCACGGCGTGGACGACGAGGCTCGGGCCGCGCACGCTGTCGCCGCCGGCGAAGACGCCGGGGACGCTCGTCATTTGATTCTCGTCGGTCACGACGCCGCCCCACGAATTCGTTTTGATCTGCGCGAGGTCGCTGCCGGCCGGGAATGGCACGGGATCGAAACCATACGCGACGAGCACGAGATCCGCGGGCACGGTAAACTCGGCGCCGGGGATCGCGCGCGGCTTGCGGCGGCCGCTGGCATCGGGCTCACCGAGTTCCATGCGCTGGCAGCGGACGGCGCTGACGGCGCCGTTCGTGTCGCCGAGAAGCGCGAGCGGGTTCGTGAGAAACTGAAATTGCGCGCCTTCCTCGCCGGCGTTGATGAACTCTTTCCGGCTGCCGGGCATGTTCACGAGGTCGCGGCGATAGAGGCAGATCGCGGATTCGGCGCCGCAGCGGAGCGACGTGCGCAGGCAGTCCATCGCCGTGTCGCCGCCGCCGAGCACGACGACGCGGCGTCCCTCGACCGCAACGGGCGGAAGATTCGCGAATTCGGCGCCGACGTTTTTCTGGACGAGAAAAGGCAACGCAGCGATGACGCCGGTCAGCTCCGCGCCCGGCACGTCGAGCGGTTTAGATTGTTGCGCGCCGATGCCGAGGAAGACGGCGTCGTGCTCACGCAGCAGGTCGGCGAGGCTGAGATCGCGGCCGATCACCACGCCGTGACGGAAGACCGTGCCGTTGGCTTTCAGCAGATCGACGCGACGCTGGACGATGTGTTTCTCGAGCTTGAAGGCCGGGATGCCGTTCACGAGCAGGCCGCCGGCGAGCGCGTGCGCTTCGAACACGGTCACGCTGTAGCCGCGCTGCGCGAGTTCGTCGGCGCACGAGAGGCCGCCGGGGCCGGCGCCGATGACGGCGACGCGGCGACCGTTGTGAGGCAGGTGAGCGACTTCGACGGCATCGTGGGCGAAGGCGTATTCGTTGATGAAGCGCTCGACAGCGCCGATCGCGACGGGCTCCGACATGCCATTCAGGATACACGAGCCTTCGCAGAGCCGTTCCTGCGGGCAGACGCGCGAGCAAATTTCCGGCAGGTTGCTCGTGATGCGCGAGACGGCGGCGGCTTCGAGGAACGCGCCGTCCGCGGCGAGCGCGAGCCACTCGGGAATGCGGTTCGCGAGCGGGCAGCCCTGCATGCACGGCGGGTGCGGGCACTGGATGCAACGGCCGGCCTGGGCGCGCACGGCGGCCTCGTCGTAGCTGTCGTAGATCTCGCGAAAGTCGGCGGTGCGTTCCGCGGGGTCGCGTTTCGGCGGCATCGCCCGCGGGATGGCCCACCAGGCGTTCTTGGCGTCTGAAGGATTGAAGGGGCGGTGGGGCAAAGGCGGGGCGGTGGGCGGCGGCGAACTGAGCGTATGAAAACCGTCAGATAGGGACGCCTCTCCGAGGCGTCCGCGCCTCCGGGGCGGGATTGCGAACCAGATACGGACGCCTCGGAGAGGCGTCCCTACCGGGCTGAGAGGCGGCGCGCAGCGACGGGGTGTATTCGTTCGGCGGGCGCATTCGACAGGTCGCGACGGCTATTTCTGGATACCGCCGTTGTGGCAGTCGGCGCAGGTCAGCTCGGGATCGAGGTCGCCGCCGGGGTGGGCGAAGTCGAGGCCCTTCGCGGAGAGCGTCTCGAGCTGCGCGCCTTTGCCCTGGGCGATGATCGTGTGGCACGAGGTGCAGTCGCTCGAGCGCACAGCTTGGCCGAGCGCCGTCTTGTGCTTGTCGTCGTGGCAGCGGAAACAGCCGGGCCAGTCTTTGTGGCCGATGTTGTTCGGGTAAACGCGCCAGTCGGCTTTGCGCTCGGGGAAGATCGTGTCGGCAAAGATCGCCTGCACCTCGGCGATGGCGCCGGGGAGTTCGGAGGCGAGGGCGGCGTCGTTGTATTTCGCGCGGAGGAAATCGGCGATCTTCTGCGGGGCGGCGGCGGTCGTGGTGATTTCCTTCTGCGTCATCGCGGCGACGGCGACGCGTTTGATGTTCGGGAGCTTGGTGCTGAGCGTGCCGGCGGCCATCGCCTGTTCGACGGCGTTGTTGGCGGTCGGGAAGACGTGCGCGGGCCGGTTGTGGCAATCCATGCAGTCCATCACGCGAATCTTGTCGGCGGGCGGTTCGCCCTTGAACGCCTCGGTCTTGAAAATGCGCGACGTGCCGTCCTTGAGATTCGTGACGCGCATCCACGGGATGTCCTGGCGCTTCTCGTCGGCCGCGTAGTATTCGACGCGGTCGGTGTCGCTCACGTGCCAGTGAATGCCGCCGCCGGGCGCGCCGGGCTGGCTCTTGTTGACGTGCATCAGCAGGCGCGCGGTGTAGCTGGAGTTCTTTTTGTCGGAGAGGAAATGCTCGGTGTTGAGTTCGACGTTGCCGTGGAATTTCTGCGGCCAGTGGCATTTTTCGCAGATGTCCTGGGCGGGGCGGAGATTCTTGATCGGCGTCGCGATCGGGCGCTTGTAGTTGTCGAGGGTGAACGCGATCAGCTGGTGCGTGCCGTTGATCTTGGCCTTGATGAACCACTGCGGCCCGGAGCCGACGTGGCAATCGACACAGTCGACCCGGGCGTGCGCGCCGTGTTGATACGCGACGAACTCCGGGTTCATCGCGGCGTGGCAGACCTGGCCGCAGAACATCGTGGACTCGGAGTAGTGATAGGTTTCGTAGCTGCCGAACGCGCTCAGCATGATGAACGCGAGTGCGCCGCAACCGAAGAGGATGAGCCAGCGGCGTTGAGCGCGGTTGGAGAAATCGAGCCGCCATTTATCGGGCTTGGTCTCGGCGTGCTTGATCGCCCAGCGGCGCTGCGCCCAGGCGCCGAAGAACACGAGGAAGAGGCCCGTGATGAGGAAGCCCGGCGCGACGATATAGGTGAAGATGCCGAGATACGGGTTCTTGTCGCCGCCCGTGAAATTCATCCACACCAGCAGCGCGAAAGAAAAGAGCGCGCCGATCGCGACCACGCCGCCGATGGCGCTGATCCAGTTGTTGAAATGCGAACGCGGCTTCAGCACGGCGGGCGGCGCGGGATCGTTGGGCGTGGAGGACATTGGCGTGGCGGCGAGAGAGACGGATGGAGGTAGGGCGCGTTATCCCGAACGCGCCGCAGCGGCGTCCTCGCGGAAACTGCGAGCGGCGCGTTGGAGGCAACGCGCCCTACCGGAAAAGAATCAGGCCTTGAACTTGCGGATGTAGGCGACGAGCTCGGTGACCTCCGCGGCGGAGATCTCGTCCTTGTACGCTTTCATCTTCTCTTTGCCGTCGACGGTGATGCCGTCGGCGATGGCCTTGGCCATCTCGTCGTCCTTCAGCTCGCCCTGCACGGCGGCGCTGGTGTAGTCTTTCACTTTGAGTTTCTTGCCGGCCTTGGTCTCGCCTTTGCCGTCGGCGCCGTGGCACTTCGTGCAGAGGTTTTCCCAATTTTCCGCGGCAGGCGCCGCATAGAGAGCGCTGGCGGAGACGAGCGCGCCGGCGACGATGAGTTGTTTGACGGTGAATTTCATAATGAGAGGTATCTGAGATCGGCCTCAGCATGCCCGAACTGGATGATGGCGGCTGCGCATCGCTTGCTCAGATCGGTGCAACGCTTGTGTTTAAATTCTGCGCAGCCGTCGCCGCGCAACGGCCGGCGAGAGCTCCGCAAGATATGCAGAGCCGCCAGCGAGGGCTTTCTGGCAAAATCTCGTCTCACACCTCGCCCTTGCATGAAAATTTCCGCCCTGCCGCCCTGCATTTTTTGTCCGCTGCTGCTCGCGCTCGCACTGCTCGCCGGTTGCCGCGACACCAAAGTCGCCGCGTATCGCACGCCCAAGGAAAAAGACTCCGCGCTCGTGACCGTGGCGGCCGCGCCCGCCGCCGCGCCGACCGCTTCGCCGGCGATGCCGGCGGGCCATCCGGATATCGGCGGCGCCACGACGCCCGCCGCGCCGCTGCCCGGTGGCATGGGCGCCGGCATGGCGGGCGGCCCCGGCTTGACCTGGACCGCGCCGGCGCAGTGGACCGCGAAGCCGCTGAGTTCGATGCGCAAAGGCAGCTACGCCGTCACCGGCGCGGATGGCGCGACCGCCGATCTCGCGATCACCGCGTTCCCCGGCAACGTCGGCGGTGAAGTGGCCAACGTGAATCGCTGGCGCGGCCAGCTCCAACTCACCCCGCTGCCCGATGCTGACGCCGCGGCGTCGATCACGCACCTCGCCGTCAACGGCCTCGACATCGGCGTCGTCGACATCGTGAACGCCGCCACGCCGGCGCAGCGCCTCCACGGCGCGATGATCCCCTATCAGGGCGCGACGTGGTTCTTCAAACTGCTCGGCCCCGACTCCGTCGTCGGCCCGCAGCACGCCGCCTTCCTCGAGTTTCTGAAATCCGTCCAACCTGCCGCGCCCGCCGCGATCAACCCGGCTCCCGCCGCCACGCCATGAAAACTTTCCTCCGCGAAATCCGCGACGGCCTCGTCTCGCTGAAACTCACCGTCGTGCTCCTGCTGCTCGGCATGCTGCTGGTGTTCGCCGCCACGCTCGACCAGGTGAACCTCGGCATCTGGGCCGTGCAGGCGAAATATTTTCGCTCGTTCGTCGTCTGGTCGCACGTCGGCGACGCCACGGTGCCGATCTTTCCCGGCGGCTACGCGATCGGCGGGCTGCTGCTCGCGAACCTCATCGCGGCGCACGTCTATCGCTTCAAGCTCGCCTGGAGAAAATCCGGCATCCTCCTCGTGCACACCGGGCTGATTCTCCTGCTCGTGGGCGAATTGCTCAGCGGCTTGTGGCAGGACGATCTGCACATGCGGATCAGCGACGGCGAAACGAAAAACTACGCCGAGAGCTTCCGTGACCATGAACTCGCGCTGATCGACACGACCGACGCGAAGTTCGACGACGTCGTGGCGATTCCCGAAAAACTCCTCGCGCGCAAAACCACGATCCAGCACCCGAAGCTGCCCTTCCGCGTCGTCCCGAAAACATTTTATCCGAACTCCTCGCTGCGCGTGCGTCCCGCCGATGCCGCCGCGACCGCCGCGCCCGCCGCCGCCGAGGCGCAGGCGAATGCGGGCTTCGGCGAGCGCATCGTCGCGGTGCCTGAGCCGGTGACCTACAAGACCGACGAGAGCAATGTGCCCACGGCGTTCGTCGAACTGATCGGCGCCGAAGGCTCGCTCGGCACGTATCTCGTCTCGCCGGCGCTCGCGATGCCGCAGGAGTTCACCTACGCCGGCCACACGTGGAAAATCGCGCTGCGGCTCCGCCGCGACTACCAGCCGTTCTCGCTCACGCTGCTGAAGTTCAACCACGACACTTACGCCGGCACCGACATCCCGAAAAATTTTTCGAGCCGCCTGCACCTCACCACGCCCGACGGCCGCGACGATCGCGACGTGTTGATCTATATGAACAACCCGCTGCGCTACGCCGGCCTCGCGTTCTACCAGGCGGGTTTCGAAAACAACGACCGCACCACGATTCTCCAGGTCGTGCGCAATCCCTCGTGGCAGCTGCCTTACCTTTCGTGTGCGCTGATGACGCTCGGGTTCGCGATCCAGTTCGGCCTCCACCTCGTCGGCTTCGTCACGAAAAGGAAAAATCGCAGCCCGCTGCGGGAGCAGGGGGACGAAAAACGCGAAACGAGCGCGAGCATCCCGGCGCTCCCGCGCCGGGCCACGAAGACGGAAGCGATCGTCCCTTGACGCGGGTTCGTGTCCATCACCATGAAAAAATACTTCCCCGCTCTCGTCGCCCTCTGCGCGCTCCTCGCCGTCGCTGCGACGCTCCGCACTCCGCGCAATGCCGGCGATTACGATCTCAACGCGTTCAGCCATCTGCCCACGCTCGTGAACGGGCGGGTGAAGCCGATCGACACCGTCGCGCGCACCTCGCTGCTGACCTTCCAGGGTCGCCAGCGCGTGAAGACGCCCGAAGGCAAAACGCTGACGCCCGCCGAGTGGCTGCTCGACGTGCTCTACCGGCCGGATGTGGCCGACCACTACCAGACTTTTGAAATCGTGCACCCCGACGTGCTCGCGCTCTTCGAACTCACGACGGCCGACGGCGCGGGCGGCAAGCGCTTCTCCGTCAGCCAGCTTTCGAAAGGTTTTCCTGAACTCGACCGCCAGGCAAAGCTCGCCAGCGATGCCGAGAGCGCCACGCGCACCGCATTTCAACGCGCCGTAATCCAGCTGCGCGAAAATATTTTCCTCTATCAAAAGCTGCAGCAGAGCCTGATGCCGGCCGGCGTGGACAGTTACTTCGACGACGTCGCGCGCTTGCAGCAGATTTTTGCCGCGGAAAAAGCGGCGGGCAAACTTCCCGCGACCAGCACCGCCGGCGGCAACATGGTCGCGCAGCACGGGAGCGAAAACGCGAAATTCATGCTCGAACTCAGTCGCGCGTTCTCGGCGATGGACACGCTCGGCTTCCTCCGCCCGATTCCGCCGGAGGCGTCGATGACCGACGTCACGCAATGGAGCACCGCCGGCGGCTCGCTCGACGCGAGCCTGGCGATCTCGCGCCTGAATCCGGCGGCGATCGCGTATGTCGATCTCGGCCGCGCGTGGCGCGGTTATCAGCCGGAAATTTTCAACCGCATCGTTCACGACTATCGCGCGCGCCTCGACGCCGGCATGCCGGCGCTGATGCGCAAGTGCGACGTCGAAGCCCGCTTCAATTCCGCGCAGCCGTTCTACACGGCGACGATGCTCTACGTGCTCGCGTTTCTCGTCGCGGATTTCTCGTGGCTGAAATGGCCGGACCTGCTCGGGCGCGCGGCGTTCTGGCTGGTCGCGGTGGCGTTTGCGCTCGCGACGGCGGGCATCGCCACGCGCATGTGGCTGGAGGCGCGGCCGCCGGTGACGAATCTGTATTCGTCGGCGCTCTTCGTCGGCTGGGGCGCGGTCGCGCTCTGTCTCGTGTTGGAATATTTTTATCGCAACGCGATCGGCAGCGTCGCGGCGGGGCTGATCGGTTTCGCCACGCTCCTGATCGCGCATCACCTCGCGCTCGCCGGCGACACGCTCGAGATGATGCGGGCGGTGCTCGACTCGAATTTCTGGCTGGCGACGCACGTCGTCACGGTGACGGTGGGCTATGCGGCGACGTTTCTCGGCGGGTTTCTCGCGCTGATCTACGTGGTGCGCGGCGTGTTCACGCGTTCGCTCGACAAGACGACCGCGGATTCGCTCGTGCGGATGGTCTACGGTATCATCTGCTTCGCGACGGTGTTCAGCTTCATCGGCACGGTGCTCGGCGGGATTTGGGCGGACCAGTCGTGGGGCCGCTTCTGGGGCTGGGATCCGAAGGAAAACGGCGCGCTCATCATCGTGATGTGGAACTCGATCATCCTCCACGCGCGCTGGGGCGGACTCGTGAAGCAACGCGGGCTGATGGCGCTCGCGATCTTCGGCAACGTCGTGACGGCGTGGAGCTGGTTCGGCGTGAACATGCTCGGCGTCGGGTTGCACAGCTACGGTTTCATGGACGCGGCGTTCTGGTGGCTCGTGGCATTTGTGATCAGCCAGGTGGCGATCATCCTGGTCGCCGCGGTGCCGATGGCGAAATGGCGCAGCGCGCTCGCGCGGTAGGGCGGGCGTAGCACGGGCAACCTGCCCGTGCTTCCGAACTGCGGTCAGATTGACCGCACTACGAGTCGAAGCGCGCCCACCACAAGATCTGCGCAGGAACTGCGCATTAAATTTCAAAACATGCGGCGCGGGTTCCGCGGGAAACTGTTAGCCTCGCATCATGGCTACTCTCTCTGAACGTCTCCCCCAGAATGTGCCCGGCCGCTATTACGTGGACGGCAGTTGCATCGATTGCGACCAATGCCGCGCGATGGCTCCGCAGATTTTTGCTCGCAACGAAGACAGCGGCCTCTCCTTCGTCGTCCGCCAGCCGGAAACGGCGGAGGAGATCGCCCTCGCCGAGGAAGTCATCGGCTCGTGCGCCACGAGTTCGATCGGCAACGACGGCGAGTGAACGATGAATGACTTGATCGTCGGCATGGCCGGTTCGGGCGGCGACGGCATCGTCTCCGCCGGCGAGTCGTTGATCAGCGCCGCGGCCCAGGATGGTTACTTCGCGATTCTGACGAAGAGCTTCGGCTCGCAGATTCGCGGCGGCGAGTCGTCGTGCCGGCTGCGGCTGGCGACCGCGCCTGTGCTCAACCCCGGCGGCGTGCTCGATGTCGCGGTGGTGTTGAGCTGGGAGGATTTTCTGAAATTCGGCGGCGAACTCGCGGTCGACGAAAACACGATCGTCATCCACGACACGAAATCCGGCGCCGCGCCCGACGCCCTGCCGCTCGGCGACGTGAAGCCCGCGCGCGTGCTCACCGTGCCGATGGAGGAAATGGCGATGAAAGCCGCGGGCGTGCAGCTCGCGAAGAACAATGTCGTGCTCGGGCTGCTCGCCGGCTGGTTCGGCTTCGCGCGGGAGAGCATCCTGCAGGGCATCCGGAAAAAATTCGCGAAGAAGGGTGAGGACGTGCTGCAGGGCAACGAGCGCGCCTTCGCCGCGGGGCTCGACTACGCGCGGCAGCATCCGATCGGCGCGGAATTTCTCCTCGACCCGGCGCGGCAGGAAGCCACGGGCGGCAAACGCGTGATCGCCGACGGCAACGAGCTGTGCGCGAAAGCGGCGCTCTTCGCCGGCTGTAAATTTTTCGGCGGTTATCCGATCACGCCCGCCACGGAGATCATGCAGCATTTGCAGCGCGACATCTGGAAGCACGGCGGTTCGCTGCTGCAGGCCGAGGATGAGATCGCGGGCATCGGTGCGGCGCTCGGCGCTTCGTTCGCCGGGAAAAAATCGATGACCGCCACCTCCGGTCCCGGCTTCTCGCTGAAGTCCGAGATCCTCGGGCTCGCGAGTCTCACGGAGCTGCCGCTCGTCTGCGTGAACGTGCAGCGCGGCGGCCCCTCGACGGGCATGCCGACGAAGCGCGAGCAGTCCGATCTTTTTGCGGCGGTGTTCTCCGCTCATGGCGACAGCGTGCGGCCGGTGCTCGCGCCGATCGGCGTCGCCGATACGTTCGGCCTGACGGTGGAGGCGTTCAACCTCGCCGAGGAATTTCAAACGCCCGTCGTGCTGCTCTCCGATCAGGAACTCGCGCAGCGAAAGGAAGTCATCGCGCCGATCGACACGTCGGCGTTGAAGATCGTCAACCGGCTCGAGCCGAACGCGGCGGAACTGGAGCACTACACCCGTTATCAATTCACCGAATCGGGTGTCAGCCCGCTCAGCCATCCGGGTTTGAAGGGCGGCAACTATCTCGCGGCCGGCATCGAGCACGACGAGCACGGCGCTCCGAGCGCGAGCGGCGAAATGCACGCGCGCATGAACGACAAACGCCAGCGGAAGCTGGATCCGCTGAAGCGGCGGCGGGATCTGTTTTTTGTGGAAGGCGAGGCCGACGCGCCGATCGGCGTGATCAGCTGGGGCAGCGTTGCGGGCATCGCGCTCGAAGCGTTGCGCGCGGTGCGCGCCGAAGGCCTCGAGGTGAAGCTGCTCGTGCCGAAGCTGATTTATCCCGTCGCCGAGGAGATTTACGCCGAGTTTTTCGCGTCGCTGCGAAGCTGCGTCGTGGTCGAGCAGTCGCATCAGGGCCAGCTGCATCGGCTCATCCGCATGTGGGCCGACGTGCCGCGCGCCTTCACCTCGCTCGCGAAAAGCGGCGCGAATCCGATCGCGCCCGACGAGATCGTCGCGGCGATCCGCGCGATGAGTGCGACGCTGACGAGCGGTGTCCGCCGATGAACCTCTCGAATGCCTGTCCTTCTGAGCGCAGCGAAGAATCCATTTGGACTTTCGCACGCGCGTCGGGCCACGAAGCGCGCACGGGATTCTTCACTTCGTTCGGAATGGCAAACTGGGCGGTTCATCAGCAGCGGAGCGAAGAATCCGGTTCGCGCTTCGCTGCACGGGGCGATGGCCCCGCTCCAAATGGATTTTTCGCTTCGCACAGAATGACAGAACAGAGAAGCACCCCATGATTTCCACTCCCACGACCGACGACGCTGCCGCTCTCCCGTGTGCGCCCGCGTCCGCGCCCGCCTTCACGCCGAAGGATTTCCGCAGCAACCTGAAGCCGATCTGGTGCCCCGGCTGCGGCGACTACGGTGTCGTCGCAGCGCTTTATCGCGCGCTCGCTGCGATCGGCCGGCCGCCGCACGAGATCGCGTTCATCTCCGGCATCGGCTGCTCGAGCCGCATTCCCGGCTACACGACCGCCTACGGTTTCAACACCGTACACGGCCGCGCGCTTCCCATCGCGCAGGGCATCAAGATGGCCCGGCCCGAGCTGCTCGTCCTCGTGGCGGGCGGCGATGGCGATGGGTTTTCCATCGGCGGCGGCCACGTGGCCCACGCGATCCGGCGCAATCCCGACCTCACCTACATCGTGATGGACAACCAGGTTTACGGCCTGACGAAAGGCCAGGTCTCGCCGACCTCCGCGCGCGGCACGAAGACGCCGACCTCCGTCTACGGCAGCATGGAGGAGCCGGTGAATCCGCTGCTCTACACGCTGGCCTACGGCGCCGGCTTCGTCGCACAAGGCACGCCTTCCGACATGGACGGTCTCGTGAAAATGATCGAGGCGGCGATCCGGTATCCGGGATTCTCATTCGTGAACGTGCAGTCGCCGTGCGTGAGTTTCGGCGACCCGGAAAACCAGGCGAAGGCGCACAAGGCGAAGATGCGCAAACTCGAGGCCGAGCGACACGACTCGTCGAATCGCCTCCGCGCCATGGAACTCGCGCAGGAATACGGTCGCACGCTTTATACCGGCGTTTACTATCGCAACCCGACTCCGCCGCCGACCTACGGCGACCAGATCGCGGCGTTGCAGCAGCAGCTTCGGCCGCCGCCAGAGCTGGGTTAGTAGCTCCGCCACTCGCTCACGCAACCCGTGCGCGATCTCTGGCAACCCGCGCGCAGCCACTCTGCCGCCGACGTGCGACAGTTAACGCACCACCATGAATCCCACCGCCGAAAGCTCCGCCCCCGCGGCGCCTGCGCTCGATCTCGATCTGATCCGCAAGTATTCGATCCCCGGGCCGCGCTACACCTCCTACCCTCCTGCGACGAAGTTCAGCACCGATCTGCCCGCGCTACGGCTCGAAGAGGCGATCGCCGGGGACAACAAATCCGGCGGCCCGATCTCGCTCTATTTTCACCTGCCGTTCTGTGAAACGCGCTGCTGGTTCTGCGGCTGCAACACCGTCATCACGAAGCGCCGCGAATCGGCCGGCGAATATCTCGACGATCTCGAGCGTGAGATGAAGCTCACCGCCGCGTTGATGGACCACGCGCGGCCGGTCGCGCAAATTCACTTCGGCGGTGGGACGCCGACGTTTTTCCCGCCCGAGGAGCTGCGCCGGCTCGGCGCGATCATTCGCGGGCTGTTCAACATCGCGCCCGAGTGCGAATTCAGCGTCGAGATCGATCCCCGCCGCCTCAGCGAGGCGCACGTGCTCGCCTTGCGCGACATCGGCGCGAACCGCGCCTCGCTCGGCGTGCAGGACACCAATCCGAAGGTGCAGCTCGCGATCCACCGCTTCCAGCCGCACCAGCAAAACGTGCAGGCGTTCGAGTGGCTGCGGGCGAACGGCTTCAGGTCGATCAACGTCGACCTGATCTTCGGCCTGCCGCTGCAGACGCCGGAAACGTTTGCCGCGACGATCGACGACGTGCTTGGACTGGATCCCGACCGCCTCTCCGTTTTCAGCTACGCGCACGTGCCGTGGATCAAGCCCGCGCAACGCATCTTCGACGACCGCGAGCAACTGCCGGGCGCCGAGGAGAAACTCGCGATGTTTGCCGTCGCGCACCGAAAACTCACCGCCGCCGGTTACCTCGACATCGGGCTCGATCACTTCGCGAAACCCGACGACGAACTCGCCGTCGCGCTGCGCGAAGGCACGCTGCACCGGAATTTTCAAGGTTACAGCACCGGCAGCGGTGCGTCGCTCTACTCGTTTGGCATCTCGTCCATTTCGTCGACGCCCGACAGCTATCGCCAGAATGCGAAGACACTGCCGGAGTGGCGCGAGGCGCTCGACGCCGGGCGGCTGCCCACCGAGCGAGGCTTGCGGCTCACGGAAGAAGACGTGCGTCGCCGCACGATCATCATGCGGCTGATGTGCGACCGCCGGCTGGATTTTGCGGCGCTTTCGCGCCAGCTCGGCGTCGAGGTGGCGACGCGTTACGCGAAGGAAATCGCTTCGCTCGCCGATCTCATCGCCGACGGACTCGTGCGCCGCACGACCGCGGGAATCGAGGTCACGCGCGTCGGCGTGCCGCTCCTGCGGGTGATCGCCATGCGCTTCGACGCGACGCTCACCGCCGGCGCGCTGCAACACTCGCGGACGATCTGACCACGCCACTCTCCGCCCCAGCTGGAAAGTAACCTAATGGGTTACTTTACGGCCGCACGGCTATCGGGCGGCGCGGTTTTAGAGTAACCTATTGGGTTACCCAATCACGAGAGGGAGGAAGCGGGCGGGGCGGGCAACGGGTGCGCGGTTTGCGCCAACAAACGCCGAGTCGCCGCCTGGTTTCCGGCGCATGCTGGGGAGACCCCAACCCCTCATGAATCTCGCGAGTGGCTACCTCGGACTGCCGCTGCGCAGTCCTTTTATCGTCGGAGCTTCACCGCTCTGCGACAATGTCGGCGCGGCGCGTCGCCTGGAGGAAGCAGGAGCAGGCGCGGTCGTGATGCGCTCGCTGTTCGAAGAGCAGATGACGCCGCCCGGCGACTGCTCGCCCGCGTTTCCGGTCCTCACGGGCTGCGCGTTTTCGCCCGATGCCTACCTGCGGCATCTGCAGTCGCTGAAGAGTTCGTTGTCGATTCCAGTGATCGCCTCGCTCAACGGTCATCGGCCTGGCTCGTGGCGGACCTTTGCCCCCGCGCTCGAGCGGGCGGGCGCGGATGCGATCGAATTGAATTTCTACCAGATCGTTGCGGACCCGGCGATCGATGCCGACCGGATCGAAACGGAAATGCTGGAGACAGTCGGGGAAGTCGTGGGCGGCGTGAATATTCCCGTCGCGGTCAAGCTCTCGCCGTTTCACACCTCGGTCGCGCAACTCGCGATCGCGATGGAACTCGCGGGCGCGTCGGGCATCGTGGTGTTCAATCGCTTTTTCCAACCGGACGTGAACGTCGGCATCGTCGGCGAGCAAGCGACGCTGCATTTGTCCGAGCCGGGCGAATTGCGGCTGCGGCTCCGCTGGCTCGCGATCATTTCGCCGCTGCTGCGGGGCACGATCGCCGCGAGTGGTGGCGTGTACACTTCCGAGGACGCGGTGAAATCGCTGTTGAGCGGCGCGCATGCGGTGCAGCTGGTGTCGGCGGTGCTGCGCGATGGCGCGCAGGCGATCGGCTCGATGCGGAAGGGACTCGAAACCTGGATGCGCCGGCACGGTCACACCGCGCTCGAGGATTTTCGGGGCCGATTCGCCCTCGATCAGACGGAGAATCTGGCGGAGTTCGAGCGCGCGAATTACATCCGCGTGCTCCAGAGCTGGAAAATTTGAGGCCCGCGCGGGCCGGTGAGCCGGTTGAGGCATCACGGCAGCCGAGGTCGCTGGCCCGGGCAGGGCGGCGGGCGATCGCTCCAAAAATTAAACCGCCAGCGGTCGACCGAAGCCCGCGCAGCCGGAGCGCGATGAACGCGTAGGACGGGGGCGCGGGTCGATCCGACTGCTGGCGGGTGCGGCCTGCTCATCGGCACGCCGGGCGGGGAATTGAGCGGACAAATCGTGCGATGCGCTGGATTTTGCGCGCGACAAGCAGGGCTTCGGGGCAATCAAAAAATGCGCAATGGTTCGCATCGCATGCGCAGGGTCCACGCTTTCGCCGGCGCCGACGGAGGACAAAATCGGGATAACCCAAAAAATCATGCGCATCGATTGGAAATCCCGGGCCGTGTCCGCGACCGACGTGGTGTCAGTCGTGCGCAGCGGTACGAGCATTTTCATCCATGGCGCCTGCGCGACTCCGACCCCGCTCGTCGAGGCGCTGAGCGCGCGGCAGGATCTGGCCGGAGTCCGTCTCTATCATCTGCATACGGCCGGCGCGGCGCCGTTTGCCGCGCGCGGGCGCGAGCAGGAATTCCGCTCGATCTCGCTCTTTGCCGGCGCGCCGTTGCGGCAGGCGATCGCCGAGAACCGAGCGGATTTTGTCCCGATTTTCTTTTCGGATGTGCCGGCCTTATTCCACAGCGGCGCGGTCAAGCTCGATGTGGCTTTCGTGCAAGTTTCGCCGCCGGATGCGCATGGCTTGTGCTCGCTCGGCACGTCGTGCGATGCCGCGCGGGCCGCCACCGAGACGGCGCGCCTGGTTGTCGCGGAGATCAACGAACAAATGCCGCGGACCCACGGCAACAACGTGGTCTCCTTCGACCGGTTCCACGCCTTCATCGCGACCGACCGGCCGTTGATCGAGCACGAGACAGAGCGGGAAAGCGATGTCGATGCCCGGATCGGCGAACTCGTCGCGGATCTCGTGGAAGACGGCTCGACGCTGCAGGTCGGCATCGGCGCGGTCCCCGAAGCGGTGGTCGCGCGCCTGCACCACAAGCACGATCTCGGCGTGCACACCGAGATGTTTTCGGACGGCATCGTCGACCTCGTGGAATCCGGCGCGGTGAACAACCGGCTGAAGAACGTCGGCGCCGGCATCATTGCGACGAGCTTCGTCCACGGCACGCGCCGGCTGTTCGACTTCGTCAACGACAACCCCCTCGTGGCGTTCCATCCGTGCGACTGGACGAACGACACCTCGGTGATCCGGCGGAATCCGAAGGTCGTCGCGATCAACTCCGCCCTCCAGCTCGACCTCAGCGGCCAGGTCTGCGCCGACTCGATCGGCCATCGGATTTTTTCCGGCATCGGCGGCCAGATGGATTTCATCCGCGGTGCGGCGCTCTCGCCGGGGGGCAAGCCGGTGATCGCGTTGCCGTCCACGGCGGTCGGCGGGCAGCGCTCGCGGATCGTCGTGCAACTCGATCCCGGCGCGGGCGTCGTGACGACGCGCGGCCATGTGCACTGGGTCGTCACCGAATATGGCGCGGTCAACCTCCACGGCCAGTCGCTGCGGGAGCGCGGCGAAGCGCTGATCTCCATCGCCCATCCGGATTTTCGCGCGGAACTCACCCGCGAGCTGGCGCGGGCCCGGCATTTCCCGGCGGCCATCGCGGCCGTGGCGTGACTCCACCGAACGCACTTTCCCCATGTCCCTCGAAAACGTTTCCGCCCAGCAAAGCCGCGTCCTCGTCGCTCAATTGCGTCGCTCGCAGGTTTTCCGCGATTACGAGGCGGCCTTTCGCGAGACGACGGGGCTGCCGATCACGCTGCGGCCGATCGAGGCCTTCGACCTGCCGCATCACGGCGATCCGAAGGAAGCGCCGTTCTGCGCGCTGATGGCGTCGACGAATCACTCCTGCGCGTCGTGCCTGCAGCTGCAGCGGCGCGTCGAGGAGGAGGCGCGGCTCGAGCCGAAGACGTTGAAATGTTTCGCGGGGCTCTGCGATTCGGCGGTGCCGGTGCGCGTGGGCGACAACCTCGTGGCGTTTCTGCAGACGGGACAGATTCTGCTGCACACGCCGAATAAATCGCAGTTCGTGCGCGCCGCGCGGCAGCTCGTGCAATGGGGCTCGGACGTCGATCTGAAGAATCTCGAGGAGGCGTATTTCCAGACGCGCGTGGTCACCCGCAAGCAATACGAATCGATCCTGCGCCTGCTCACGATTTTCGCGCAGCACCTCTCGGCGCTCAGCAACCAGCTGATGGTGCAGGCGACGGCGGCGGAGTCGCCGGCGATCGCGAAGGCGCGGCTCTACATCGCGGAGCGGCACGCGGAGGAGTTGTCGCTCACCTCGATCGCGCAGCTCGTGAACATGAGCGCGTTCTATTTCTGCAAGACCTTCAAAAAGGCCACGGGCATGACGTTCACCGACTATCTCGCGCGCGTGCGCGTGGAGAAGGTGAAGAACATTTTGCTCAACCCGCACAAGCGCGTGAGCGAGGCGGCCTACGAGGCGGGCTTCCAATCGCTCTCCCAATTCAACCGCGTCTTCCGCCGCATCGCGGGCGAGTCGCCGACGGTGTATCGGGATCGCTTACACGGCTCCGGTCCGCACCGGCCGGCCAGTGCCCATGCCGCGCCGGCCGTGCCGGCGGCGCCGCCGCTCGCGCCCGCGGCCGCCGCGACGAACTGACGCCGGCCCGCGGACCGGCGCGAAAATGCCCTTCCTCGTCTGCAAGACCTTCGAGATCGAGAGCGGTCATCTGCTCTCGAAGCATCCGGCGAAGTGCCGCTTTCCGCACGGGCACAGCCGGCGCATCGAGGTCGTGCTCGCCTCCGACGTGCTCGATGCGAACGACATGGTGTGCGACTTCCGCACGATCAAGACGCTCCTGAAATCTTTCCTCGACGGGTGGGACCACGCGCTTTGCGTGAACACGGAGGATCCGAATTTCGAATTTCTTCGGCGCACCTACGGCGCCCAGGTGATCCCGTTCGAGCGTACCGATCCGACGAGCGAGGTGATGGCGCGGACGATTTTCCTCGAGTTGAAAACGCGGCTGGCCGCCGTGCAGAAAAATCCTCCGGCCGCCGGGATGGCGATGCCGGCGGGCGTGCGCGTGGTGCGCGTGCGGATCGGCGAGACGAGTTCGAGCTGGGCGGAATATTCGGAGTGACCCCGGGAGCGCGGGCCGCCGGCCCGCTCCGCGGGATGCGGGCCAGCGGCCCGCACTCCGGGCAATCACGGAAACAGCCACTGCTTCCGCCACTCGCCGCCCTCGCGCACGTAGCTGTAGCGCTCGTGCCGGCGAAACGGTTTCTGCTCCCAAAATTCGATCTGCTCCGGCACGACGCGGAAGCCGGACCAGAAAACCGGTCGCGGCACGGCGCCGAACGGAAAGCGCAGCGCCTGCGCCGCGCAGGCCTGCTCCAACGCGAAGTAGCCGGGCATCGGTTTCGACTGCTTCGAGGCCCACGCGCCGAGCTGGCTCAGGCGCGGACGCGTCGCGAAATACGCGTCCGCTTCGGTGTCGGCCACCCGCTCCACCCGCCCGGTCACGCGGACCTGGCGCTCGAGTTTCTGCCAATAAAAACACAATGCCGCTTTCGGATGGGCGACGAGGTCGTCGGCCTTCGGGCTGCCGAGATTCGTGTAGAAAACGAAGCCGGCGGCGTCCGCGTGTTTCAGCAACACCATGCGCACGGACGGATTTCCCTCCCGGTCGGCCGTCGCGAGCGCCATCGCGGTCGGTTCAGGCTGGCCGGCATGGGTGGCCGCATCGAGCCACGCGGTGAATTCTTGAATGGGGTCGGGCATGGCGCACGGGCCGCGAGGGCCTGCGGTCTCGCGGAAATTAGGAGGCGGGCCCGGTGTCGTGAACGAACGCGGTGACCTCCGCCGGCGCCCGTTGCGATTCGAGCCGGTACTGGCAAACGCCGCAGAAGGCCTCGATCTCGCGCCGGGCGATGCGTTGAAACTCCAGGTCGAGTTGCTCGAGTGACGCGTCGCGCTCGGAAGCCTCGAGCCCGGGCGAACTCGCCTGCGCCATCACGAGCGCTTCGCGCAGCGCCTGTTCGCCGGCGCCGAAATACGTGAGGAGCGGATTGCGGCCGCACGGGCAGCCGTGGCGGTAGTCGATTCGTTCGATGTGGCGGCTGCGGCGGACGGAGAGCGGATTCGCGAGCGCGAGAAAGATCTCGTCGAGCGTCCATTCGAGCAGATGTACGAGGGCGTCGGGATTGGCGAGCGGACTGCAGGCACGCTCGATGCGAAGCAGGTCCTCCCACCGCGCACGGACGTGCGGGCGACGCACGCGCAGGGCGTTGACCAGATTTTCTCGCATGCCCCAGTCTGGACCAAGCGCGTCGGAGCCGCTCCGCGTGGGTTGGCGAAGGTTGCGCACGCGTTGATGCGCAGTTGTTGCGGGTGGTATCAGGCGTCGAGGATTTGCCAAATCTGCGGCATTCCGTGAAACGCGGAGCGCGCGAAGAGCGCGGAGGAAAACCAATTCGCGGTTCGCGCAGAAATCTCATCCCGCGGATGAACCTCTTCGAGACCGCCATCCCGCCCTTGCTACTTCGCGGCCCTCCCGCGCGCTCCGCGTTTCAACTGCGGAATTTAATCCGGACGCATCGCCCTCCGAGGCCAACGATCCCGGCGTGTCATTCTGAACGAAGTGAAGAATCCCGTGCGCGCTTCGTGGCCCGACGCGCGTGCGAAAATCCAAATGGATTCTTCGCTGCGCTCGGAATGACAGGTATTTGAGAGTCCATCGGCGCATGCCACCCAATGGCTTGGCGTTGGTTCGGAGTCTCAGAAGGACAAAGGGTGCGATGAATCCGGGCTAAGTTAAATCAAGGCCGTGCCGGTAGCCGCGAGCGGGAGCGAGTGCACCGAGCCTCCGCTCGCTCACGCTCGCGCTACCCGAAGCTTTGAAACCGCTCTACCCCTCGAGCGAGCGCGTCTCGACCCAGCGCACGGCGTGGCGGATGAGCGAGGTCACGTCCTTCAGGTCGAGCTTCTCCTTGATGTGGCTGCGGTGCACATCGACCGTCTTCGTGCTGAGGTGGAGTTGATCGGCGATGACGCGCGTGCTCTTGCCTTGGCCGATGAGCTGGAAAATTTCGAACTCGCGGTCGGTGAGGGTCTCGATCGGCGACGACGCGCCGCGCGGCTTCCGCGTGGAGAGGCCCTCGAGGAGACGCGTCGACATGCGGGAACTCACGTAAACGTCGCCGCCGAGCACCCGTCGGATCGCGGCGAGGAGCGCCTCGCCACCGGCTTCCTTCATGATGTAGCCGCGCGCGCCGGCGCGGAGCGCGCGCTCGGCGTAGACCACTTCATCGTGCATCGAGACGACGAGGATCGTGATGTCCGGATCGGAGGCGACGAGATCCTTGATGAACTCGAGGCCGCTGCGCCCCGGCATCGTGAGATCGGTGAGGACGACGTCGGGTTTTGTTTTCGCGAGGGCGCGAATCGCCTCCGCGGGATCACCGGCTTCGGCGCACACCGTGAGGTCGGGCTGGCGCTCGATCAAGCCGGCGAGGCCGGCGCGCATGAAAGGATGGTCGTCGACGAGCAGGACGCGGCGTCGCGCGGCGGCGGGCGCTGGCGCGGAGGAGGGAGGCTTCGGCGGGGATTTTTTGGCGCGCGACTTCATGACGGGCGAATCGTGGGCCGCCGCGGGAGCGGCGGGAAAAGCGTGATCGTCCCTGCGCTCCCGCGCAGGGACACGAGACGGAAACGATTCGGCGGAGAGGGGCGTTTCATTTCGCGAGCGGGCGCCGGCAGCGGATCGCGACACCTCCGCCGCGCTGCGAATCGATCGTCAACTCGGCGCCGATCGCTTTCGCGCGGTGCTGCATCACGCCGAGCCCGAGGCCGCTGCCGTCGCGCGAGGGCTCGCGTTTTGGCGGCAGCCCCGCGCCGTCGTCGCTCACTTCGAGGATGAGTTCGGCGGCGGTCTGCGCGAGGCGGATGGCGATGTGCTTCGCGCGCGAGTGCTTCATCGCGTTGTTCACCGCCTCCTGCGCGATGCGATAGAGATGGCCGGCGACAAACGGATCGGCGACGGCGACGGGTTGGGGGCAGACGAATTTGCAGTGGGTGCGGCCGAGGGAGTCGACGCGGCCGGCGAGTTCGGCGAGGCCGATCTGCAGCGCGTCGGGATCGCTGCCGACGGGCACGAGGCCGCGGGCGAGGAAGCGGGTTTGCGTGATCGCTTCGCGCAGCATCTTGCCCATCTCGCCGAGGCGGCGGACGAGCGCGGGCTGGCCGGCGGCGTCGGCTTTCAGGACGGCGCACATCAGCTCGAGCGCGGTGAGCTGCTGGCCGAGGTTGTCGTGCAGGTCGGCGCCGATGCTGTGGCGTTCGCGTTCGCCGACATCGAGGATTTCTTTTTCGAGGCGCTGGTGCTCGAGCTGGGCGGCGGCGAGGGCGTGTTCGCGGGCGACGGCGTCGAGCGCGCGTTTGACGACAGCGGGCAGCAGGTCGAGCAGGCCGGTGTCTTTCATCACGTAGTCGAGCGCCCCCTGCTTCATGACTTCGACCGCGACTTTCTGGTCGCCCTGGCCGGTGACCACGACGAAGGGGACGGCGGCGCGTTCGCGCTGGAGGCTGGCGACGAGCGCGGGGCCGTCGGCATCGGGCAGTTTCAAATCGAGGATCATCAGGTCCGGCCGGTGGTCGGCGAGCCACGCGCGGGCGGCGCGAGCGGAGTTGGCGGTCTCCACGATGTAGCCCTCGGCGCGGAGGGTTTCCGCGAGCAGGATGAGCAGGCCTTCGTCGTCATCGACGACGAAGATGAGGGGCGATGGAGGCTGAACCGGCGCGGGCACGACGCGCGCTCAGCGGGGGCTGAGTTGCGGCACGAGCAGGAGAGGGACGAAGAGCCCGATGCGGCGGATGGCCTCGGCGAACTTGTCGTAGTCGACGGGTTTTTGGATGTAGCCGCTGCAGCCGAGCTGGTGGCAGCGCTCGACCTCGCGGGTATCGTCCGTCGTGGTGAGCATGATCACGGGAAGTTTGCGCAGCTCGGGATCGGCCTTCAGGCGGCGGAGAACCTCGATGCCATCGACCTTCGGCATCCGGATGTCGAGGAGCACGAGGAAGGTGTCGCGCGGAGGGCGCGTCGTGTTGAAAAAGAAATCGAGGATGGCCTGGCCGTCGCGAAAATGCTCGATGCGGTTCGGCAGGCCGGCGGCGGCGAGATTCTCGCGGATCAGGATCGCGTGGCCCTCGTCGTCGTCGACGATGAGGATGGTGGGCGCGGTGCTCATGAAGGGAAAGGGGGGGTGTGGATGGCGTTGATGGCGGGCAATGAGACGTAAAAAGTAGACCCTTGGCCGGGGCGGCTCTCAACCCAAATTCGGCCCTTCTGGCGCTCGAGCACGCGCTGGGCGATCGTGAGGCCGAGGCCTTCGCCGGCGGTGGACTCGGGGTTCAGGCGATGGAAAATCTCGAAGACCTTCGCCTGGTGCTCGGGCGCGATGCCGATGCCGTTGTCCGCCACTTCGTAGATCGCCTGGCCGTCCTCGACGTGGCCGCGAATGACGACCCGCAACGGCCGCGTGCGATCGCGATATTTCAGCGCGTTGTCGAGAAGGTTGCTGAAGACCTGGCTCGTATGGACGCCGTCGGCTTCGCAGACGGGCAGCGGGTCCACGTGCACCTCGGCCTTCGCCTCATCGAGCTGGAATTTCATGGCGGCGATGATTTCGGAGAGCATGCCATTCATGTTGAGCGGGCGGATCGTGAGCGCCACGCGACCGAGCCGGGAGTAGCGCAGCAGGCCGGCGAGGAGTGCCTCCATCTTGGCGACGCCGGCGTTGATGAAGCGGAGCGCCTGCGGGATGGAGATTTCGACGGGCTGCTTCAATGGCGCGGCGGACACGAGGCCGGTTTCGCCGGCCGCGGAGACGGCGGTGCGGATCGTCTCGCACGCGCGGCCGAGCTGCTTGCCGAAACCCTGGACGTTCACGAGCGGCGAGCGCAGATCGTGCGAGACGGTGTAGACGATCGCTTCGAGTTCCTTGTTCTTCTCCGCGAGTTCGCTGGCGAAGAGCTTGAGGTTCTCCTCGTCGATCTTGCGTTGCGTGATGTCGGTCCGGATCGCGACGTATTGCACCGGTTTGCCCAGCGGATCGACGAACGGATAAATCGTGGTGGCGACCCAGTAGAACGTGCCGTCCTTCGCGCGGTTTTTGATCTCGCCGTGCCAGACGCCCCCGCGGCCGATCGTCTGCCAGAGATCGCGAAAAAACTCCTTCGGATGGTGGCCGGAGTTGATGATGCGGTGGTCCTGCCCGAGCAGCTCCTCGCGCGAGTATTTCGAAATCGCGCAGAACTTGTCGTTCACGTAGGTGATGCGGCCGCTCGGATTCGTGATCGCGACGATCGAATGCTCGTCGAGCGCCGCCTTCAGATCGCGCAGTTCCTTGATCGTGGCCTCCAGGGATTGCTTCAGCTGTTGGCTCTCCGAGACATCGGGTGGGCCGGGCAGAGCGGAATCGCGGAAAGGCATCGGCCGGCAGATTCAGCACGTGCGGCGTTTATCGCAAGTTTTGAGAAGCCTCCGGGCTCGCCGGCGGCGGTCGCAGCGTGAGAACGTTTTCGTGGAGAAGCGCGGGCGGCGGGCAACTAGGGAAATCCTTTAGCGAGTTCGCGCCGCGGCTCCAATAGTCCGCGGAGGGGGTTTGCCGATAGAGTGGGGCCGATGAACACGCCCACTCCCCTCCCGATCGACCCGATCGCCACCCCCCACGGCCACGATGGCATCGTCGCCCGCCTGCAGGCCTCCCAGATTTTTCGCGACTACCAGCAGGCGTTCCAAGTCGCCACCGGCCTCCCGCTCGTGCTGCGCGCCGTCGGTTCGTTCCAGCCGCCGCTCCAGGGCACGAAGCAGATCAACTCCTTCTGCGCGCTGCTGGCGGCCACGAGCAAAACCTGCGCGGCCTGCCTTCAGCTTCAGCAGCGCGTCGAGTCCGAAGCGGTCGACGGCAGCAAAACCCTCCAGTGCTTCGCCGGCCTGAACGAGTCCGTCGTGCCGGTTTACATGGGCGAAAAAATCCTCGCCTACCTCCAGACCGGCCAGGTGCTGTTCCGCCGCCCCACCGAAAAATCCTTCCGCACCGCGATGAGCAAGCTCGTGAAACTCAGCCCCGGCATCGGGGGCGAGGAGTTCCACGCGGCGTATTTCGAAACCCGCGTGCTGACGAAGCCGCACTACGAGGCGGTCATCCGCCTGCTCTCGAGCTTCGCGCAACATCTCTCGCTCGTCTGCAACGAGCTCATGATCAAGCAAACCGCCGCCGAGCCGCCGGTCGTCCAGCGCGCCCGCGCGTTCATCGCCGCGCACCTCGGCGAGGCGCTCTCGCTCCGCCAGGTCGCCCAGGCTTCGAACATCAGCGCGTTTTATTTCTGCAAGGTTTTCAAAACCGCGACCGGCGTCACCTTCACCGACTACATCTCGCGCGCTCGCGTCGAGAAGACGAAGCAACTCCTCCTCAACCCGCACGTCCGCGTGAGCGAAGCCGCCTACGAAGCCGGTTTCCAGTCGCTCTCGCAGTTCAACCGCGTGTTCCGCCGCATCGAAGGCCAGTCGCCTTCGAACTACCGCGACCACCTTCACGGCACCGAGCCGGCCGTTCGCGCCACCCGCAGCTCGCTCGCTTTCGCCGCGTAGATCCCCGCCTCAAGTTTTGCGCAACTCGCGCCAACCGATGCGGAGCTGAAACCCAGGCGGGAGCATAAACTGCGCAACCACCACGCCACGCCCACCACCCGCGTTTTTCCGCCATGCCCGTCGTTCCCCTCACTCTCACGATCAGCCTGACGCTGGTCTTCACCTTTGTGGTTTTCTTCCTGCGCGAACATGCCCGCGGCCGCCTCAGCAGCCCCGAGCGCGATTCGCTCCTGCCGCTCGCCGAGGAGAGTCCCCGCCTCGCCCGCGTCCGCGCCGCGGCGCGGCACCCTGCCGGCGCTGACGATCGCGCGTGCGGTTGCCGCGACGGTTCGCGCGAGCCCTGCGCCGGCTGCCGTCGATCCCACGACTGAGCGCCCCGCGCGCCGCCGCGCGTTTCCCGCCGCCGTTTTGTACGCCGAGTCCTTCCACGATGCCCGCCCGCAAAATCACCCTCGAATTCAACGATAAAATTGTCCGCCAGTTCCTGATCGCGACGCTCGTCTGGGGCCTCGTCGGGATGCTCGCCGGCGTGTTCATCGCGTCGCAGCTGAATTTTTGGCAGCTCAATTTCAAGACCGCCTGGCTCACCTTCGGCCGGCTGCGCCCGCTGCACACGAACGCGGTGATCTTCGCCTTCGTCGGCAACATGATGTTCGCCGGCATCTACTATTCCACGCAGCGGCTCGTGAAGGCGCGGCTCGCGAGCGACTTCCTCTCGCAACTCCACTTCTGGGGCTGGCAGCTGATCATCGTTGCCGCCGCCATCACGCTCCCGCTCGGCCTCACGCGCGGCAAGGAATACGCCGAACTCATCTGGCCCATCAACCTCGCCGTCGTGCTGATCTGGGTCGTGTTCGCGGTGAACTTTTTCTGGACGCTCGCCCGCCGCAAGGAGCCCAGCCTCTACGTCGCGATCTGGTTCTACATCGCGACCATCATCACGGTGGCGATGCTCTACATCGTCAATCACCTCTCGATCCCCACGAGCTTCACGCACTCGTATCCGCTTTTCGGTGGCGTGCAGGATGGCCTTGTCCAGTGGTGGTACGGGCACAACGCCGTGGCCTTCTTCCTCACCACGCCGATCCTCGGCATCATGTATTATTTCATCCCGAAGGCGGCGGAGCGGCCGGTCTACTCCTACAAGCTTTCGGTGGTGCATTTCTGGTCGCTCGTCTTCGTCTACATCTGGGCCGGCCCGCACCATCTGCTGAACACCGCGCTCCCCGGCTGGCTGCAGAATCTCGGCATGACGTTCTCCCTCATGCTCTGGGCGCCCTCCTGGGGCGGCATGCTCAACGGCCTCCTCACCCTCCGCGGCGCGTGGCACAAGCTCCGCACCGATCCGGTGCTGAAATTCATGGCCGCCGCCGTCACGTTCTACGGCATGGCCACCTTCGAAGGGCCGCTGCTCGCGATCAAATCCGTCAACGCCCTCGGCCACTACACCGACTGGATCATCGGTCACGTCCACGCCGGCGCCCTCGGCTGGAACGGCTTCATGGCCGCCGGCATGATCTACTGGCTCCTCCCGCGCCTCTGGAACAAGCCGCTGCACTCCGTCTCGCTCGCGAATCTCCACTTCTGGCTCGGGACCGTCGGCATCCTCCTCTACGTCGCCGCGATGTGGACGAGCGGCATCACCCAAGGCGTGATGCTCAACGCCACGACGGATAACGGCACCGTCCTCGCGTATCCCAACTTTCTCGATACGCTCAACACCATCCGCCCGATGATGCTGATGCGCGTGGTCGGCGGCGGGCTCTATCTGACGGGCTTCATTCTCCTCGCCTACAACGCCTGGAAGACCGTCCGGGGCGCGCAGCCCGTGAACGGCACCGTCGAAGTCTTCGAAGACGACCCCGCCGATGCTCACGCGCCCGCCGAAGCGATGGGCGTGTTCGGCACCTTCGCCAATCCGCCGATGATCTTCACCGTGCTCGGCCTCGGCTTCGCGTTCGCGTGGATGTTCGGCCGCACCGCCGTCAGCATCGCCGGCTTCGTCGGCATGGTGGTCAGCATCGTGCTGATGTATTCGCATTTCCAGTCGCGCGGCAAGGTGTGGGCCAGCTGGTACGACCGGCTGCTCGTGAACAGTGCGCCGTTCACGATCCTCACCTTCCTCGCCGTCGTCGCCGGCGGCCTGATCCAGATCATCCCGACCGTCGTCGCCCACAAGGCCGCGAATCTCGAGGACCGCCGCCAGCTGCCCTACACGCCGCTCGAACTCGCCGGCCGCGATCTCTACATCCGCGAGGGCTGCTACAACTGCCACTCGCAGATGATCCGCACGCTCGTGCCCGACGTCCTCCGCTACGGCGATTACTCGCGTCTCGGCGAGTCGATCTACGACCATCCTTATCAATGGGGCTCGAAGCGCACCGGCCCCGATCTCGCCCGCGTCGGCAGCAAGTATCCGAATGTCTGGCACCTCCGCCACCTGGAGGATCCGCGCTCGGTTTCCGTCGGCTCCAACATGCCGACCTACCCCTGGCTCCTCGCGAACGACGCCGATTACAGCACGCTGTCCTCGAAGCTCGATGTGCAGCGCCTGCTCGGCGTGCCCTATCCGAACTGGACGCCTGAACAAATCCAGACGCGTGTCGCCGAACAGGCGAAAGCGATCGCCGCCGATCTCCGCACCGCCGGCGCCTACGTCGCGCCCGAGAAGGAAATCGTCCCGCTCATCGCCTACCTCCAGCACCTCGGCAAATACGAGGATCTGAGGCCGGCGAAACCAGTAGCGAGTAGCCAGTAGCGAGTAGCGAGCATCCGATCCACCGGCCCGCCGCCTCTGCCAACTGCCTTTTCTACTCACTACCCACTACCCGCTACTCACTACTTCCTCTCATGTTCCGCCGCCTCGTCCTCGAAAACACCACGGCGATCTTCACGATCGTCGCCTTCCTCACCGCCGCCGCAATCTACCTCACCTTCGCCTGGCGCGCGCTGCTGATGAAGCGCCCGCAGGTCGCGCGCTTCGAAAATCTCCCGTTCGAAACGCCCACGCCATCGGCTGTAGCCCTGCGCGGGAGCGCACGGATGGAAGAGCCCCGGATTGCGCTCGCTGGCTCCCGCTGCTCCCGCAGCGGGCTACAAGAATCTCGTCCCTCCGCTTCATGACGCCGACTCCCTCCGCGCCGCAGGAAGATCCCGTCCGTCCCCACACGTACGACGGCATTCGGGAATACGACAAGCGCCTGCCGAACTGGTGGCTCTACACGCTCTACCTCACGATGGTGTTCTGGGTTGGTTACTGGGGCTACTACGAGTGGATGCATCTCGGCGAAACCGGCGCGCAGAGCGTCGAAACCGCCCTCGCGAAGATCACCGCCGAGCGCCTCTCCGTCGCCCGGCTCGATGACGCCACGCTCTGGAAAATGAGCCAGACCCCCGCCTTCGTCGCCGCCGGCCAGGCGACGTTCGAAAGCAATTGCGTCGCCTGCCACCTCGCCACGCTGCGCGGGAAGAACGAAACCCCCACCGCGATCGGCCCCGATCTCACCGACAAACTCTGGATTCACGGCGGCCACCCGACCGAGGTTCATGCGACCATCACGAACGGCGTTCTCGTCAAAGGCATGCCGACGTGGGGCCCCGTGCTCGGCGCGAAAAAAATCACCGAGGTCGCCGCGTATATTTTAAGCAAGCACAAGGAGGGCGAGGAGATCGTGCTCGAAACCGCCCCGAAGCTCTAACCGTTCGCCCCACCCCGGCGCCGCGCGCCCTCTCTCGCGAGAGCCCCACGCCCCCGAACCCGCGCCGCCGATCGCTTCTCTCTCCCGGAGGTGCCCGCAGGGCGGAGGGTGTTTCCGAAAACCACATGCCCGCCTCCACGCTCGAATCTCCCTCCCGCCAATCGGTCACGACCATCCGCGCCGATGGCTCGCGTGCATTTCTCTTTCCGGCGGATGTGCGCGGCCGTTTCGATCTCGCGCGCCGCTACTCCGCCTGGGCGCTGATCGGTTTCTACCTCGCCCTCCCGTGGATTCAGATCAACGGCCACCCTGCCGTGTTTCTCGACGTCGCCGACCGCCGTTTCCACCTCTTCGGCCTCACCTTCGCCGCGCAGGACATGTGGCTGATGTTTTTCGTCATCACCGGCGTCGGCTTCACACTCTTCTTCGTCACCGCGCTGCTCGGCCGCGTCTGGTGCGGCTGGGCCTGCCCGCAGACGGTGTTTCTCGATCACATCTACCGGCGCATCGAGCGCTGGGTCGATGGCGACGCCGTGCAGCGCCGCGCGCTCCACGCCGCGCCGCTCACGGCCTCGAAGCTCGCGCGCCGCGTGACGAAACACGGACTCTACCTGCTCGTATCCGCGATCCTGACTCATCTGTTCCTCGCGTATTTCGTCTCGGTGCCCGAGGTGCTCGCGATGGTCGGAACCGCGCCGACGGAGCACTGGGGCTTCTTTATTTTCATGGCCGCCTACACCGGCGTCACCTACTTCATCTTCGCCTGGTTTCGCGAGCAGCTCTGCATCGTGATCTGCCCCTACGGCCGCCTGCAGTCCGCCTTGATCGACGACCACTCGCTCGTGATCGGCTACGATGCCGCCCGCGGCGAACCCCGCGGCCACCGCCGCCCACCCCCCGCGACGAGTAACCCAATAGGTTACTCCGCCCCCGCGATTACCTCCGAGAAGCCCGCTCCCGGCCTCGCGACGAGTAACCTATTGGGTTACGCGGCCACTTCCGCGGCGGCGCCGCTCGCGGGGGACTGTATCGATTGTGCGCGTTGCGTGAATGTCTGCCCGACCGGCATCGACATCCGCCAAGGGCTCCAAATGGAATGCATCGGCTGCACCGCCTGCATCGACGCCTGCGACGATGTGATGACCCGCCTGAAACGCCCGCGCGGATTGATCCGCTACGACTCGCAAACGGCGTTCACCGGCGGCCGCACGCGCTGGTTCCGGCCACGCACGATCCTCTACGGCGTGCTCCTGCTCATCGGCGCGGGTGTCGCCACGTGGGCGATTTCCACCGTGCGCCCGGCGAACTTCATGGTCGTGCGCATGACCGGTGCGCCCTACATCGTCGACGAGGTCTCGGTGCGAAACCAGTTCCTCGTGCGCATCGTGAACAAGCGCAGCGAGCCCGCGCGCTTCACGGTGCACATCGAGCACGCGCCCGCGGATGTCCACGGCATCGGTTTCGACCACAGCGTCGAAGTCGGCCCGCTCGCCGAACTCGTTCAGCCTCTCATTCTCCAGCAGCCGCGCCGCAGCTACACCGGCGTGTTCCACTTCGAAATCCGCGTCGACGCCGCCGCGGGGAAATTCCGTCTCGAGCGCGAGGTCGAGTTCCTCGGGCCCGAAGCACGCCTGTTGCGCGAAGAGGAAGAGGAAAAGTCTCACCATGAACCCCACGACCACTGAGCCGAGGCGGAGCCCGACGTCCTCATCGGGCTTTTCCGTCGCAGCGGCTCCAGCGAACCAGCCTCGCGAGGACGCCGGGCGCCACCCGAAAACCTCCTCTCGGCTCTGGCTGTGGTTCGT
>JBEHYR010000018.1:0-91632 GCA_048498075.1 Verrucomicrobiota bacterium
TTTGCCAAATCCTCCTCTTGAGGAACCGCCGGATGCGTGAACCGCACGTCCGGTGGTGTGAGAGCTGAGGGAGGGCAACCTCCCTCGGCTACTCGATGAGGGATGCTGAGCCTGTCATTCAACCAGCGGACGGAAAGTCTTCATCCCAACCTGATCGCGGCGAGAGATAGCGAAGCACCGGGGGCATGACCGCGAGATTACGTCTGAGTAGAGCGGTGCGACGGGGATGAACCGGTCGTCGCTCGTCGAACCGCGCGAGCGGGTTTCCCGGATACGGCTCTCCGAGTGCGCATTCATCGGATCGGTTTCGGCGGCCCTGCCGCGGTCCAAGCGGCATAGGGGGCTAGGACGAGGCGGGGGGCTTGGGCAAGAGGCGGGCGATTACGAGGAGGAGAACGATGACCACGAGCGCAAGGGCGGACCAGAGGAGCGCGCCGCCGCGCAGGCCGGCGAGCCAGTGCGGGGATGACGTGGCGGTGGCGCTGGAGCTTTCGGCGCCGAGCGTGACGGTGTTTTTCTCGTCTTCCAGGAGCACGCGCGCGACGAGTTCGAGATCGTAGCGCGGAGCGGAAATTTCGGGCGGCGCGCCGTAGTGGAGTTCCACGGCCCCGGGTGCCGCGCGGAAAAGCAGGCGCGTGACGCTATAGTCCGCATGCGCGAGTCCGAGGGCGATTGCGGGGTTGTCGCCGTTGTCGGTTGCGACGTAGAGCGTGTCGGTTTGCGGAGCAGTCCAGAGCGGAAGCGTGAACTGTGGACGTGGAGCCGCGGGCGTGGAGTCCCAGTTCGCGTCGTTGGCCAACGTGTGCTCGAACGGTTCTCCGCGCGCGGTGGTGCCGGGCACGAGTTCGTAGACGCGCAGGCGCCGGCTGAAAAGCGCGGTGGGCGAGTTGAGGGTGAGGCGCTGCAACGGGGCGCCGGGGAGCGGGAGAATGAATTTCCAGCGACTGACGCGGGGCGATTTCGGGTCGTCCTCACGGAAAGGTGCGAGCGAAATCGGACGGAGCGCGGAGGTGCGTTCGAGGAGATACGGAACCTGATGGCCGTCGCGCATGAGGCGCAGGTCGCCGAGATCGGACCGGGCATGGGCGAGCACGGCGAGGTCGAGCTCGAGTTCCTGCGCGCCGGCGACGGCGATGGCGATGGGGCGGTGGAATTTCCAAGCGGCGAGGTCGAGCGGAGCGGCGAGAAGCGGGGCGTCGGCGAGTGTATCTTTTTTTTGGTAGTCCGGATTTGGGCGCGCGGTGGTGAGGGCGACCGGTGACCCGGGCAGGCGGGTGAATTCGGCGGAGAACTCCGCAAGGTCGTAAGCGGGGCGCGACGCGTGGGCGTTGCCCGTGAGGAGCACGTAGGTGCCGGGTGACGCGGCGTGGAGGATGAGCCACACGGGGTGGCGGTGGGCACGGACGGCTCCGATCGCGAGCGGGGCGTTGTTGGCGTTGGCGAGGTGGACCTCGAGCTGGCGCGTGTCGGGGCTGACGTGGAGAGGGAGGCGGAGCGATTCGCGGCGGCCGGAGGACGGAAGTTCGACGCGCGAGACGGCCCCGCTGGCGATGGGATGCTCGACGAGTTCGCCCTCGTGGAATTCGCGGAGCGTGACGGTGACGGGGCGCGAGAAGAGACGATCGGCAATGGCGAACTCGAGATCGGCAAGAGGCAGATGGCGGGCGTGCAGATCGAGGGTGAGGACAGTTTCGTGGACGAATTCGTCGCGTTGCGAAATCGTGGTGTCGACGGGCACGCGATCGGCGGGAGGGTCGGCGGCGAGGATGAGGGTGGCGGATGGGAAGGGAATCGGCGCGGAGCGGTCGTCGTCGAGCGTGAGGCGGAGGAACGCGGCGGTGGTGCGGCCGAGGTGGATCGTGGTGTCGTCGACGCCGGGCTGGCGGACGAGCGCGAGGCCGTCGGCGAAGGTTTCCCAATGCTCGCCGTCGGGAGAGGTTTCCACGCGGGCGGCCTTGATGAAGCTGGTGGCGGGCGTGAGCAGATGCACGGCGTCGAGCGGTGCGGTGGTGCCGGTGCCGAGGAGGAGTTCGGTGGTGGCTTTTTGGAGACGGACACGGAAGAACGCCGGCGCGCGGCGAACGGGTTCGGGCGGCGTGGGGATTTCGATCGCGCAGGGCACCTCGTCGCCGGCCGGGCTCAGGACGCGGAGGTCGGCGAGATCGGCGCGGGCAAGATCGAGCACCTCGGCAGGCAGCGGGATTTTGACGAGGCCCGGCGCGGCGAGCTCGAACGTCTGCTGGTATTTCCACGCGGTCGCATCGAGCGCGGCGTGGACGGCGGAGGCGAGCGCGAGGGAAGCGACGACCGCGAGGGGCAAGCGGGAAGTTTTACGGCGCGGGCGGAGCGGCGGGATCATCGGCGGGGACGAAGCGTTGATAGAGAAACGAGGCGAGGATCGCGACGGCGGCGACGGCGACGAGGGCGCCGACGCGGTAGAGCTGGCCGAGCTGCGCGAGGTCGTGGAAGAAAAGTTTGAGGAGCGTGGCGCAGAGCAGGCCGATGGCGGCGTAGCGGGCGGGGCGGGCCTTTTTCCAGATGCCGGCGCCGAGGAGCGCGAGGGCGAAGAGCGCCCAGCCGATCGTGTAGGCGAGATCGCGGGCGAAGAAGCCGCTGAATTGGAACGTGAGCGTGCCGCCGGCGGGGCTGAAGTAGTCCGCGATCTCGAGGTTCAGCAGGAGAAACGCGAGGATCGTGCCGAGCGCCTGCAGGATCGGGCGGGCGTCGGAGCCGAGGACGCGTTCGCGGGGAGGAGCGAGCAGGCGCGCGCCGGCGAACTGGCACCCGAGGACGAGACCGTAGGCGTAGAGATACCAGTTGAAAATCGGAGTGTCGCTGCGCGCGTGATACGCGAGCACGGCGGGATTCAGTGCGAGGCGCACAAACGCGGTGACGAGCAGCGCGACACCGGTGGCGCGCAGGCCGGGATGCGGCACGCGGTGAAACAGCCAGAGCAGCGCGGCGCCCTCGAGCGCCCAGCTGATCGTGATCCACTGGCGGTCGAACTGGAGCGGAAAAACCAGCGTGATGAAAGCGAGGGCGGCGCCGCCGAACCACGCGAGCTGATTGAGCCGCGGCGCGGTGTCGGCGGGCGTCGCGGGCGCGGTGCGCGCGATCGCCGCGAGACTGAGCAGCGGCGCGAGGGCAAAGAGCGCGGCGAGGAGGCCCGGAAGATCGTTGGGCCAGGCCCGGTCGACGAGGCGATACACGAGCGGAAACTGCACGATGCCGCTGAGCGCCGCGACTGCCCACGGCCCGGTGAGCGCGGTGAAGCGGCGGCGGGAGAGAAAGGGATACGCGGCGAACAAAAGGTAGAAACCGAGATACCAGGCGAGCGGCGCGGCAGCGGCGGCGGGCGAGAAGTGCCGGGCATGCCATGCGGCTTCGACGGCGGCGACGCCGGCGAGCGCGCAGGCGGGCAGCCAGGCGATCGTGAGCAGGCGCGCCAGGCCGAGCACGAGGACGGTGAACAACAGCGCGAGACCAAAGAGCGAGGAAGGATTCGGCAGATCGAGGCGCTGGCTCATCATCACGAGGAGGATGAACGGGAGCAACGCGGAGAACGCGGGGATTTGCGCGCGCGCATCGCCGAGGACCGCCGAGGCGCGGCCCGTATCGCCGTTGCCGAGCCGGCTGCCGAGTCGACGTGAGAGGAACAGGCCGGCGCCGAAAAAGAAAAGGCCGAAGCCGCCGAGCACGAGCAGCACGGCAGCGGGTTCGAGGATCACGCCGGCGGGTTTCGCGAGGCAGACGGCGGTGCTCGCGAGCGTGAGCACGAGCACGATCGCGAGGGCGGTGAGCGAAGCACTGAACAGCGCGAGGGCGACGGCGATAACGTCGACGGCGAGAACGGCCGGCCAGAAGAGAAGGGAGACGTGGTCGAATTTGATCAGGGGACCGAAGAGCAGCAGGAGCGTGAGCGGCGGAAAAAGCTGGCTCCAGAGCATGGGACCGGCGTCGGCGCGCACGCGCGCGAGCACGAGGGGAAACGCGGTGTGGAGGATCGCGAAACCGAGGTAGGCGGCGAGGCCCCAGGGCAGCAGCGCGGTGGTGAGATGGGCTCCGGTCCACCATGCGAGCAGCGCGAAGACGATCGCGCCGGCGACGAGATGCAGGCGGCCGAGCAGCGGTTCGCGCCACCCGAGCGCGAGGAGGAGCAGATCGGCGGCGAAGAGGAAAACGAAAAGCAGTCCCGGACGTGCGCCGAGGGCGTCGTGTTGGAGAAACAAGGCGACAAAGGCGAATGACAGCAGCGGAAACGCGGCGGCGGACCAGGCGACGGCGAGGGCGTTGCGCGAGAGACGGCGGGCGGCCTCGCTGGCAGCGAAGAAAAGCGCGCTGAAGCCGAGGCAGACGATCGCGGCGGTTCCGGCTTTCGTGTCGTTGAAGAAACGCGCGGCCCAGCCGCACTGCATGAGCACGGTGCCGGCCGCGGCGAGCGCGATGTGGTTGAACCAGCGCCGGTGCAGGGCGACGGCGAGCAGGCCGGCGTCGAGCAGCGCGATGTAGCCGAAGAGGCCGGGCGGATTATCGTGACCGGTCGAGAGGAGGATCGGCGTGAGGAAACCGCCGAGCAGGCCGAGAAGGGCGACGACCTGCGCGTCCATGCGCACCGCGAGGAGGAACGCGGCGGCGGTGATGAGCGCCATCAGGAGAAATGTCGCGACCGGGCCGAACGCGGCGAAATGGTAGACGCCGTTGCACGCGAAAGTGACGGCGTAGAGACTGACGACGCCGGTCGCGCAGAGCACCTGCGCAGTCAGGCGGAGGGCAGGGCGCTTGATGAAGAGGCCGCCGACGATGAGGGCGGCGCCGGTCAAAAAACCGATCGCGACGCGGACCTCGGGCGGCACGAGATCGTGCTCGAAGGAGTATTTGACGAAAAAGGCGACCGCGAGAAAGCCGGCGAGGCCGCCGAGCCAGGCGAAGAGTTTCGCGCCCATGAACTGCTCCCAGTTGATCAGCGGGCGCGCGGGGATTTTTTGAAAAGCGGGGTCCGGCGCGGGCGGGCGCATGGGGAGTTGCTTCGGCGCGGGCGACGGGGCCGGCCGGACGGCGCTCACGGGCGGCGAGGCAGGCGAAGGCAGCGCGCGGGCGGGGCGGAGAGGGCAGAGGGAATCGCCGGAGGAGACACGGGAGGCGGCGCGAAGGTCGCGGCGGAAAGAAGGTCGATCGGCGCCGGAGTGGCTTCAGAAGCCGGCGGCAGGGTGGTCGCGGGCAACACCGCGAGCTTTTGCCGGAGCCGGCCGACCTCCTGTTCCAATTGGGCTAGTTGCGCTCGCGAGCGACGTTCGATTTCGGAGAACGCGCTGATTTTGGTGAAAACCCAAATCGGGAGAACCACCCAAACCACCACGAAAACCACGACCAGCAGGACGATGAGGCCCATGGAATTGAGCGGGTGTTGTGCGCGCGTCGGAAGCGTAATGCAAGATTCCTGTCCGAGGCGGGGAGACGGGGAAACGAAGGTCGGCGGCCCGGCGGGGTGGGGTGGGCGGGCGTTGTTTTAAACCAACCCGACGGGGACTTTTTGGACCGGAGACAAGGGGACGTCGGGTTCCACCTCCGGCGTTTTGTCGGGCGTTATCTGTTTCACGCGGGGGTTCGACTTTGCTTTTCGCGGGCGGAGCGGCAGCGTGGCGGCCAATGGCGTTATCCGGTGACGCGTGGCAGGAATTCAGGCCCGAGACGGTGCTCGGGACGGAAGGATTTTTTCGCGTGGGGCAGACGCGCGCGGGCGGGTGGTCGCTCATCGATCCGGCGGGGCGGCGGTTTTTTGCGTGCGGGGTGAACGAGGTGGACGGGATCGCCGATTCGCCGCACGAACCGGCGGCGCGGCTGCGGGCGTGGGGTTTCAACTTGCTCGGCGCGGGCGCGGCGCCGGCGTTGCGGGAAGTCGGGCTGCCTTTCGTCGCGACCGTGAATTTCTGCGCGGCGGCGCCAACGATCCGCGCGGGCGGGGCGAGGCTGCCGGATGTATTCGATCCGGGCTGGCGCGGGACCGCGATGAACGCGGCGGCGGCATGCGCGGCGTGGAGCACGCAGCCGGAACTGCTCGGCTGGCTGGCGGACGATGCGCTGGACTGGGCGAAGCCGGAGGCGGGCGGGCGGCCGTCGCTGTTGCAGATTTGTCTGAGCCTCGAACCGAGTTTCGCGGCGTATCACGCGGCGTGGGAATTCGTGCTGGCGCTGCACGGGGGAAACGTCGAGCGCTTGGGCAGGGCGTGGGGCATGCCGCTGAAAAACAAGGAGACGGTGCGCGAACTCACGCGGGCGGAGCAGGGGGTCGCGACGCGCGGCTACCTGCGGGACAACCTACGGTGGACGCGGGAATGCGCGGAGCGGTATTTCACGGCGACCAGCGCGGCGATTCGCGCGCACGATCCGAATCATCTGCTGCTCGGCGCGCGCGCGCGGCGGGGCCGCGTGACACTGGAGGCGCCGGCGCCGGGCGTCGACGTGCCGTGGATACCGTGGGCGGAGGCGGGCGGTGGAAGCGCAGGCGGCGGGCCGGTGCTGGCCGGGGATTTCAGTTGGGTGAGCCCGGATTTTTACGGGCTGCCGGCGGGTGGGCGGGCGCATGGGCAAACCTCGGTCGAGCGGATGTTGCGGCGCGGGCGGGCGGCGTTGCGACGGCTGGCGATGGACCCGGCGGTGGTGGGTTACACGTGGCGGCAATGGCGGGATGCGCCGGGCGAGCAGCCGCCGTTTGCGGGCGGGCTGGTGCACACGAACGACGTGGAGGCGCGCGAGCACACGGAGTTGGTTGCTGACATCAACGGGAAAGCGGGCATTTTGCGGGGCTTCGGTTTCGCTCCCACCGCTTCATGAAAAAAGTTTTTGCGCTCGGTCTCGTCGTGTTTTCCGCGCTCGGTTTTTTTACCGGTTGCGGTCATCTCGATCTCGCGGGGCCGGCGATGGGCGACCGCGTGCTGGAAGGCGTGGTGACAGCGCGCGCGCCGGTCGATCTGCCGCCGGACGCGGAGCTCACCGTGCGCGTGGTCGACCTCTCGAAGGGCGAGGCCCGTGCGGAGGTACTCGGCGAACAGATCATCAAAAGCCCGGGCAGCATGCCGGTGGCGTTTCGGATCGAATATCGCGCGGAGGACGCGCAACTGCGAACGACCATCGATGTCGATGCGCGGATTTCGGCGGGGCGGCGGCTGCTCTACATGACGACGTCGCGGCATCCGGTGACGCTCGGGAATGCCGCCAATCAGCACACGGTCGAAGTCGAGCCGGTGGCGGCGCGGTAGAGTCTGGCGGGTGGCTCTGGACGGGAGCGCAGGGATGCGGAGCGCAAATCCCTGCGCTCCCGCGCAGGGCTACAGGAGGGATCGCGCGAGTCCCGGCTTGAAAAGCGGTGGAAACTCGCGACGACTGCGAGGCATGACGCTGACGATTTGGTGCAACACGAAACTCGCGCCGGCGGCGCACGCACGCCTGGTCGCAGGCACGAAGGCGCACCGGTTGATCGTGGCGGCGAACGCCAACGCGTCGGTGCTGGTCGCGGGCGGGCCGGACCCGGCGCTGGCGGAGGCGGAGGTGGCGTTCGGGCAGCCGTCGGCGGAGGACTGCCTGCGTTATCCGCGGTTGAAATGGATCGAGCTGTCGACGGCGGGCTACACGCGGTTCGACCGCGAAGATTTGAAGGAGGCGCTGCGGGCGCGCGGGGCGGCGCTGACGAATGCGTCGGGCGTGTTCGCCGATCCGTGCGCGCAGCACGTGCTGGCCATGATGTTGGCGCTGGGGCGGCAGCTGCCGCAATCGCTCCGCGACCAGTTGACGGATCGCTCGTGGCACTACGCCGAGCGGCGCTACGACTCGCGCCGGCTCACGGGGCAGACGGTGCTGCTGCTCGGTTACGGCGCGATCGGGCGGCGGCTGGCGGAGCTGCTGGCGCCGTTTGGGATGAAAATCCTGGCGCTGCGTCGCCAGCGGCGGAGCGAGCGCGAGGTGCGCGTGATCGCGGAGGAGTCGATCAGCAGTGCGCTGGCCGAGGCGGATCACGTGGTGAATCTCCTGCCGGAAAACGACGCGACACGCGGCTACGTGAACGCGCGCCGGCTCGGCTGCTGCCAGCGCGGCGCGCATTTTTACAACGTGGGGCGCGGCACGACGGTCGACCAGCGGGCGTTGCAGGAGGCGCTCGAGTCGGGGCGGCTCGGCGCGGCGTATCTCGATGTGACGGACCCCGAGCCGCTGCCGCCGGAGCATGCATTGTGGACGACGCCGAATTGCTACATCACGCCGCACACGGCGGGTGGGCGGCGCGACCAGGACGAGGCGCTGGCGGAGCATTTCCTGGCGAATCTGGCGGCGTTCGAGCGGGGAGAAGCGCTGACGGATCGCGTGGTGTAGGAAATAGCAGGGAAAAGAAACAAATCTCTCGCAGCCCTGCGCGGGCGCGCGGGGCTGGAGTGCCGCGGAAAGACAAAAAAATCTCCCGCTGCTGCCGCAGCGGGTTACGTCTAACAGAAGGAAGGGCCGGAACCCGGGGAATTAGTCGGCGGCATTACGATTGCCAAAATCTGCGCAGTCGCGGAATAAACTGCGCGTCAGTTGCTCTGATTAGTCACACTGGCCGGATGCACGGGCGCTTCGCTCACGCTGCCGGCCGCCCAACCCAAAAAAGTCAGTTCAGTCATGAAAAAATCCACTCGTCTGATCATCACCGCGGCGGCCATCACGGGCCTCTACGCGGGCTCCCTCGCGTCCAAAGCTTTCGCCGCCGGTGAGAAGGCCGGCACGTCCGCCTCGAAGGACGACGGCAAGGACAAGAGTTCCTGCAAGGGCAAGAACGACTGCAAAGGCAAGGGCGGCTGCGGCTCGAGCGACAACGGCTGCAAGGGCAAGAACTCCTGCAAGGGCAAGGGCGGCTGCGGCGCGGCCGAAATGGAAAAGGGCGACAAAGAGAAGAAGTAAATTTTCCCGCTGCACGCGGCCGGCTCAAGGGCCGGCCGCGTTTTTTTTGGTTTTTGCAGGATCAAGGTAGCGGCGGTCTGTGACCGCCGGATCGAGACGAAGCCCAAAACCGGCGGTCAGAGAGTGCCGCGACAACCATTCACCGACTCATGCCTGCGAACGCGTTCAACGCCCACACCGACTACGGCATCGGCATCGGCCTCCGGGTGCCGCACTACTCACACATTCTCGAGAAGAAGCCGGTCGTGGACTGGTTCGAGATCATCTCGGAAAATTTCATGGTCGGCGGGGGGCGTCCGCTCGAGGTGCTCGACCAAATCCTCGAGCAATACCGCGTCGTGCAGCACGGCGTCTCGATGTATTTCGGCTCGGCGGACAAGCCCGACCGCACGCATCTGCGGAAATTGAAGGCGCTCGTGAAGCGCACCAAGACGCCGTGGCTTTCGGACCACCTCTGCTGGGGCAGCGTCGACGGCACCTACACGCACGACCTGCTGCCGATGCCGTACACGTTCGCCGCGGCGCGGCGCACCGCGGAAAAAATCAAGATGGTGCGCGATTTCGTCGAGGTGCCGATCTGCGTCGAGAACGTTTCGAGTTACGCGGAGTTTCACGCGAGCGAGATGACGGAGTGGGAGTTTCTCACCGAGGTCGTCGAACTCGCCGACTGCGGAATTCTCCTCGACGTGAACAACATCTACGTCTCGTCGAAGAATCACGATTTCAACCCCTACGATTACGTGAACGGCATCCCGGCGCACCGCGTCGGGCAGATGCATATCGCGGGGCACACGAAGTTCGAGAAATACATCCTCGATACCCACGACCATCCCGTGCTCGACCCGGTGTGGAAGCTCTACGCCCACGCGACGAAACTCTGCGGCGTGACCGCGACGCTGCTCGAGTGGGACGACAAGATTCCGTCGTTCCAGGAGGTCCACGACGAGGCGCTGAAGGCGAACGAGTTCATCGCCGGGGCGAACGCGGCGACGCGCGCGAAGCTGAAACAGAAAACCGCGGAACCGGCCTCGTGAAGCCGCGCACCGATCTCTCCGCCGCCGCGCGCGCGGACACGCCGAAAAATTTCCTGGCGTTTCAACGCACGCTGAAGGACGCGCTGGTCCGCCCGCTCGCGCCGGGCGACACCACGCAAAAAAAATGGACCGACGGCCGGCCGATGGCGGAGTTCGCGGCGACGTTCGTGAAAGGCAACGACCGGCTCACGCCGCTCGAACGGCTGCAGATCTACAACCGGATGTATTGGTACCGCCTGCTCGACTGTTTCCACGACGATAACCCGGGGCTGCGGGCGCTGCTCGGCGAAAAACGATTCAACCGCCTCGCCGAGGCGTATCTCACGAAATATCCTTCGGCCTCCTTCACGCTGCGCAATCTCTGCGAGCGGCTGGAGCGCTTCATTCGCGAGGAGCCGCGCTGGACGGCGCCCCGCACCGCGCTCGCACTCGAGGTCGCGCGTTTCGAGTGGGCGCAGACACTCGCCTTCGACGAACCCGGCCGGCCGCTGCCCACGCCGAAGGAGATCGCCACCACGCCGGCGCACCGGTTGCGCCTCGACGTGCAGCCCTACATCACGCTGCTCGCGCTGAAACATCCGATCGACGACTACGTGATCGCCGTGAAAAAACGCGACACGCTCCGCAGCGAAGCGAGCAACGCCACGACCTCGGCGCGCCGCAGCTCGCGCGTGCGCCACGTGCCGCTCCCGCGCGCGGAACGCGTTTTCCTCGCCGTCCACCGGCTGAACAATCGGCTGTATTATAAACGGCTGGACGCGGCCGCGTTCAAAGTGCTCGTCGCGTTGCGCGAGGGAGCGTCGCTCTCCCGCGCGGTCGCCGCCGCCGGCCGCACGGCGAACGCCACAGTCGTCCAGGAGTGGTTCGCGACGTGGATGCAGCTCGGCTGGCTGTGTAAGGTAACGCCGTCTTCCAGGCGGCCATCGCCCACTGCCGGTTCGAAGCCGGCGCTACTTTCCCCATGAACCTCGCCTCCTCGCTGAACTCGCTCGAAACATTTCTCGTCAAACTCGGCGGCTGGCTGCAAGCGCCGCTGCTCCTGCTCATCCGCGTCTGGTGGGGCTGGAGTTTCATGCAGACGGGCTGGGGTAAGTTTATGAATCTCGAGCGCACGACGGGCTTTTTCGCGTCGCTGCATCTTCCTGCGCCGAAAGCCAGCGCGATCGCCGCCGGCACCGTCGAGACTCTCGGCGGCACGCTCCTCCTGCTCGGACTCTACACGCGCTTCGCCACGCCGCCGCTGATCTTCATGATGATGGTCGCGTATGTGACCGCCGACAACGAGGCGCTGCACGCGATCTTCCGTGACCCGGACAAGTTTACGGGCGCGGCGCCGTTTCTATTTTTGTTTGCCGTGGTGATCGTCTTTGCGTTCGGGCCCGGCAAGCTGTCGCTCGACGCGTTGCTGCGGAAGAAGCCGTAGCGCGCCGGGCAACGGCGGAACCGGCGTCCCCTTATCTCCGGTCCAAAGAGTCCCCGTCGGGTTTTTCAATCCCGCCCGACGAGGACGTCGGGCTCCACCGACTCAGACCTTCACCACGCGCGTGCCCGCGATCAGATCGTGGAGACAGCGGTGGTCGCGGCGGAAAATCAGGCACCAGTCGGTGAGGTGAAACACCGGGCGCAGAAACAGCGGCCCGACGAACGGCAGCAACGAGAGGATCGCACCACCACAAGTGATCAGCGCCTCGCGCAGCAGCCACGCGTGCACGAAGCCGGCTTTGCTGCCGTCGATGCGGACGACGCGAAGGCGGGTCACGAGTTTGCCGAGCGACTGACCGCGCAGGCTCAACAGCAGGATCTGCGTTACGAGTACCGCGAGCCAGCCGAGTCCGAAGACCACGCCGCCGGCGGCGAGTTTTTTCATGTCGAGCTGCCCGAAATCCGGCTGCTCGCCACGCATGAGGTTCGTCACGAGATCGGAAATGAGCGGCGCAAGCATCACCATACCGGGCAGGCTGCAGAGAAATTCCGCGGCCCAGTCGATCATCCGGGCGAGCAGCCGCAGGGCGGGTGAAACGTCAGCCGTGGCGGCGGCCGCTCCGACCGCGGCAGAAGCGGGAAACAGCGGCGGCGGCACTTCGCCCGGGCCGGCGAACTCCAGAAAATCGCCGAGGCGCTGCCACTCGTCGGAGCCGACGGCTCGGGCTTTCGTATCGAGATTTGCGCGACCGGCGGCGATCCAGCCGCGGATTTGTTGCGCGGTGGCCGGCCCGTATTCCTGTCCATCTCCCCCGATGATCGTGAACATCGCGCGAACGGAATCCACGTGGCGGGAAACGTCAACGCTCGCGCGGCGCGGAGGTTTGTGGGAGCGCGGGCGGCTCGCCCGCATTTTCGCTCGGAGCGGGCGGGCCGCCCGCGCTCCCAAGCTGACGGCGGCCGTGGACCGCCGCCACATTGCGGCATTGGTTATTGCTTGTACACCACGCCGCCCTTCATCACGAAATTCACTTTCGTCACGAGCTTGATGTCGGCCAGCGGGTCGCCGGGTACGGCGACGAAGTCGGCGAATTTTCCGACCTCGACGGAGCCGAGGTTTTTCTCAACGCCGAGCAGCTTCGCCGCTTCGATCGTCGCCGAACGGATCGCGATCATCGGCGGCATGCCGGCCTCGACCATGTAGACGAACTCCCACGCGTTTTCGCCGTGCGGCGCGACACCCTGGTCGGTGCCGAAGGCGATCTTCACGCCGGCGTGATAGGCGCGTTGGAACGTCGCGGTCATCGTGGGCCCGACCAGCAGCGCCTTCGCGACGACCGACGGCGGGAGGAAGCCGGGCACCTTCGCCTTTTCCATCACGAAGCGGCCGGCGCTCAACGTCGGCACGTAGTACGTGCCGTGCTCCTTCATGAGCTGCACCACTTCTTCGGTCATGAAGGTGCCGTGCTCGATCGAGTCGGCGCCGGCGAGAATCGCGCGCTTCATGCCTTCGGTGCCGTGGGCGTGCACGGCGACTTTCAGGCCGTATTCGTGCGCGGTCTCGACGACGGCCCTCACTTCCTCGGTGGTCATTTGCGCGCCTTGGGACGAGTCGCCGAGGCTGAGCACGCCGCCGGTGGTCATGATTTTGATCAAGTCCACGCCGCGCTTCATGTGTTCGCGCACGGCGGCGCGCGCGCCTTCGGGGCCGTTGAAAATATCGGGCTCGGGAAACGCGCGGATCACGGCGTCGCTGTAGCCGTTCGTGCCGTCGGCATGGCTGCCGGTGGTGCCGATCGCCGGACCAGCGGTGTAGACGCGAGGCCCTTCGACCCAGCCGGCCGCGATGGCTTTCCGCAGCGAGCGGGTGGAGTAGTCGGTGTCGCCGACATTCCGCACGGTGGTGAAACCGGCGAGCAGGGTTTTCCGGGCGTAGAAGGCACTGCGCAGCGCGTAGTCGCCGGGGTTGAGGTAGAAGCCTTCGGTGTAGCTGTCGGGCGATTGCTGGCCGTCGAGATGCACATGGCAGTCGATCCAACCGGGCATTACGGTCGCGTGCGTGAGGTCGAGGACGCTGTCTCCGGCGGCGGCGGACGTGTAACCATTTTCCACGGACACGATCCGTTCTCCGTCGACGACGACCGTGACTTCTTGCCGCGGCGTGTCGGCGAGGCCGTCGATCAACGCGCCGCAGTGCAGGAGCGTACGGGCGGGGAGGCCGGCGCAGGCGACCAGAAAAACGCCGGCGGCGACGGGGCGAAAGCGGGGGAAGTGCATCGGGCGAGACTGCCCTCCCGCGATGGCGGCTCAATCCCGGACTACGCAGGAATACGTAGGCGCGGGACGCGCCGCGCGCTTGCGGCGGGCTCGCCGCTCGGGCGAAACACTCTGCCGTTTCCCGCTTCCCCCATGAAAAATCCCTCCTCGCGCTGGTTCGCGTTTCTCGTGCTCGGTCTCCTCGGCGCCGTTTCGATCCGCGCCGCCGGCAAGCAACTCTGGTCGGCGACGCTGCCCGGCGACGCCAAATGGCACTCCCTCACGGAACTCGGCACGCTCATCGTCGGCACGGACGATGCGCTGCTCGGCTACGATCCCGACAGCGGCAAACAGCTCTGGCAGCGGGCGGAGTTCAAGAAGACCTCGACGTTCAACGCCCGCGAGATTCCCGGCACGCCGTTTCTGGTGTGTCACACGTCGGAAGGTTTCGCCGGGCTCGCGAAGGTGACGATCACCGAAGTCGATTATCTTTCGGGCAACACCGTCTGGCACTCGACGCCGACACAGGGCCAGTTTCTCGGCGCGCTCCCCGTGCCATCGAAGGATCTCGTCCTGATCGTGCTCAACAGCAACGGCCCGGATGGCAAGGACGCCGGCACGTGGATCTACGCGCACGACCTCGCCACGGGCGCGCAGAAGTGGGCGATGAAATTCGCGAAACCCGGCGCGATCCGCCTTCACCTCGCGGACAATTCGGGAAAATTCATCCCGACGACCGATCTCTCCGGTTATCACGATCCGGTGATCGAGGGCGACGACGTCTACCTGCCGTACCTGGGCTGTGCGTGCCTCGACCTGAACACCGGCAAAGTGAAATGGGCGGCCGAGATGATCAAGGGCGGCTCCGAATTGAAGAAGGCCCACGCGCCGCTGCGTGTGACGGCGGATCGCGTCTACGGCTCCGCGGGCGGCAGCGTCTACGCCCTCGACAAGGCGACCGGCAAGGTGCTGTGGAGCAGCGACCGCATCTCGAGCTATGCCGGGCTGTTGAAGGCGCGGAACAACGCGCTGGTGTCGCAGCTCGAGCTCGTGGATGGAAAAATTTTCGCGCGTTACGGCGGGAATTTCTCGACGGGCGCGAACGTCGTGCTGGCGGAGCCGCTCGGGGTCGTCGCGCTCGACCCGGCCTCGGGCGAGGCGCTCTTCCATTTCGACAAGGCGAAGGAGGGGCTGACGAATCTGATGGCGCTGCCCGAGAGCCACACGGTGATTTTCGCCGACGCGGCGCACCTCTACGGCCTCGACACGTCGGCCGCGAAGCCCGTCGAGAAGTTTACCGTCGCGATCGAATTCAAGCGCAAGATGGGCGGCGGCGAGATCGCACAGCTCGGCCTCGGCGCGCTCGGCGGCCTGAGGGGGCTCGCGAAGGCGGGCTTCGCGCAGAACAAGGCGCGGCTCGATGTGCCGGTCGCGATCCTGCGCCAGGGCGATCACGTCGTCGTGCGCGGCAAGCAGCACGTGATGGGTTTCGATCCCGCGGCGAAAACGATCGCGTGGTCGACTTACTGCGCGGCGCCGAGCGACGCGTTCGGGATGACGGCGCTCTTCGCCGTCACCGCCTTCGCCAGCGTCGCCGGCAATGCGCAGGCGATGCAGGGCGGCTACGGCTCGTCGCAATACGACAGCGGCGTGAGCATGATTCACTCCTCGCTCGACCGCTACAACGCCGAGGCCGGCAAACGGAAAACGGCGACGAAGGACGGCGACCATTTCACGTTCATGCTGACGAAGGTCGAAGACGGCGCGGACAAAGGCGTGGGTCTGCTCGGCATCAATCTCACGAACGGCGAAAGCGAAAAGAAATTCGTCCTCGGCACGAAGGAGCCCGACTACCAGGTCGACGAAGTCATCGGCCGGCTCTTCTTCTTCAAGGGCAAGTCCACGCTGGTCGCTTACGGGCTGTGAGGTCGCGGAGAAGCTCGTAGCGGAGCGAAGGATTCACTCCTTCAGCATCCGGTGCGCCCGCATGGGATCCTGCAGCACGATCGAGTTGGCCAGGACAGTGACCTCGCTGAGGCCGCCGCTCGTCGCGAGCGCGGTGACGGCGGCGAGCCGGGCGGTGATGTTTGCCGGAGGCTCGCCAGCGAGTTGGAGCAAGGTGGCGAGTTCGTTGCGAAGATCGCCGGCTTTGCCGGCGAACTTGCGCGCGAGCGCCGCGGCGCTCGCCTGACCATCGGCGCGGCGATTTTCGAGCACGCGATCGGTGATGGCGCTGTACACTGCGGCGCGAAAACGATCCACCAGCTGGCCCACATCGATGATTTTAAAATCCGAGAGCTTGAGCGAAAAACTCGGCACGACGGTGAGGGCTGCCAGGACCGACAAGGTGAGGAGCAGGGCCTGCGCGATCTGCGGATGTTCGACGAAATTCTGAATCTTCGTCATGCTGGACACGCGGATGGCGCCATAGGCGATCAGGGCCAGGATCGTGTAGACGATCCAGAGCAGGTAAAACGCTGCGGTCTGGAAGATTTCGAGAAACCGCTTCGAAAGCAGGAACATGTCCAGCAGCAGATACAGCAGCGCGCTGGCGGCTAACAGGATGATCGGCCAAGTGAGCGAATAAGGCGCCATCGCTGACTTTTGAGCCGTCGGTTTCTAAACTACATCGAACCGGAGATACGCTGCTGAGCGAAGGATTTCGACGGGGCGTAGTAGGCGTCCAAACCCGTCCCCTGGGACTTGATATAGTCCTTGTCCAGAAGTTCCTTCAGCTTCACTTCCGTCTGGCTGGGCGGCGCACTGACGGCGCGCGCGATCTCCCAACCGGTCACTCCCACCTGGTCGGAGATGATGCGGATGAGACGATCGGCGAAATCATCCCCGGTCATCGGCAAGTTGGCCTGACGGTTGAAGAGCACGCTCGAACCTCCGTCCGTGCGCGCCGATTGTCAAGGTGCCCGGCGACCGTACGCAGCAAGTCCGCGAGCGAAGCCGGGAGGCCGCGGGCGATCAGGTCGCGGGCAGCTCGATCGTGCGCTCCGCCGCGGCGGGATTCTGCCGGTAAAACAACGCCGTGTGTCCGACGGCGCCGAGACAGACGCAGCGGCCTTCGTCGGCGATCCGGTCGCAGAGCGGGGCGCGGTCGTCGCGCTCGACGCCGAGGAAGCGCAGCTTCACGAGTTCGTGCGCGCGGAGCTGTTTCTGGAGTTCGTTGAAAAACGCCGGTGTGAGGCCGCTCCTGCCGACCTTCAGGGCCGGTGCGAGCGTCTGGCCGCGGCCGCGGAGGAAGGATCGCTGGGCGCCGGTGAGGGGAAAGTCGTACATCGTCGCGCCGAGCCTCGCCTGAAGCGGGTTCGACGCCAAGGAAAGTCTCGATTTTTCCCGCGCGGCTCGCGCGGCCGCTGGCCGCCAATGCATGCCATGCTTTTGGCAATACATGCGCGGGTCGGCCGAAGGCTGAGTCGTATATTGCAGATATGACTGCTTACCCCTCTGCAGCCGCGGTCGACTGCCTCCCGGCCCGGCGCCCCCACGGCAACCCGCCGCCCCCATCTGGGTCATGGCGCTATCACACCGCGCGGCGCTCGAAACGCGCGTTGTGGTGTGCGATGATTTTTTCCGCCGGAGCGCACCTCATCGCCCTTTTCGGTTTCAATCATCATGCGGTGAAAAAGAAACACGTCGTGCAGGACGACACGATCGTCGTGCGCCTGACGATGCCGGACCTGAAGGATCTCGAGGAGCCGGAGCAGGTGGCCGACGACAACGAGCCGCCGGCCGACACCGGCCTGAGTGTGCCGACGCTCGCCGACGTGCCGATGACGGTGGATTTATCCACGGCGTTTGTGCAGCAGCTCGACTACGCTTCGCTCGTGCCGCAGCAGGATATGTCGAACGCCAAGTCGCTCACGATTCCGACCGTGATCCGGCACGGCGGCAAAGTCGGTGAAGGCCTCGGAAAGATTTTCGATCTCAAGGATCTCGATCGCGTGCCGCAGCCGCTGGCGCAGGTGGGCCCCGTCGTGCCGCAGCAGGTCAAGCACGACGGTGTGCCGGTGAATGTCGTGGTGGCGTTCGTCGTCGATGCGAACGGCGTGGTGCTGCACACGGACATCGTGAGCACGACGGATTACCGCATGAACGAGCCGGCGATGACGGCGGTCAGCAAATGGAAGTTTCGCCCCGGCATGAAGGGCGGCCGCCGCGTGGCCGTCCACATGCAGCAACCGTTCAACATCAGCATCGACGCCGAATAGCGCGCGCGGAGTCGACTCGATTTCGGGAGGCGGGCGAGAGCGTTTTGAAAATTTCCATAGCCCGCTGTAGGAGCCTGCTTGCAGGCGATGCTGGACCTTCGGCCCACCGGAATCGCCTGCAAGCAGGCTCCTATGTTCGACCCGCCGCGCGGCTCCGCTATTTTCCAAACCGCGCTGGAGCCGGTCCTACCCGGCGGCAACGGCGAAAGAGTCGAGGGGAAGTTCGCACCAGATCCCGGGCGCGAGGTCGCCGAGTTCGAGCGACCCGAAGCGCGCGCGATGCAGCGTGAGCACCGTCGCGCCGCACGCCGCGAACATCCGGCGCACCTGATGGTAGCGGCCTTCGGTGAGTGTGAGTTCGACCTGGCGCGGCGAGATCAGCCGCAACTCCGCGGGCGCGCAGGGAGCGTCGTCGTCCTCGAGCTGCAGCGTGCCGCTCGCGAAGCGCGGAACGAGATCCGGCGAGACATCGCGATCGAGCGTGGCGCGGTAGAGTTTAGGAACTTTGTGCTTCGGCGAGGTGAGCCGGTGCACGAGCGCGGATTGATCGGTGAGGAGGAGGAGGCCGCTGGTGTCTTTGTCGAGGCGGCCGATGCTGGTGACTTGGGGATTGCGCCGGCGCCAGCGCGCGGGGAGCAGCGAGTAGACGCTGGGGCCTTCGCGTTCGTCGTGCGAGCAGACGAGGCCGACGGGTTTGTTGAGGGCGACGAGCAAGCCGTCGGGATGGTCGAGCGGCTCGCCGCCGACGCGCACGTCGGCGGGATCGACCTTGGCGCCGAAGTCGTCGGCGATTGCGCCGCGGATCGTCACCGTGCCGGAAGCGACGACAGCGCGCGCCTCGCGGCGGGAGCAGTAACCGAGATTGGCGAGCAGCTGGTCGAGGCGGCGTTTCACGAGGAAAGCGAGGATGGCCGCAAAAAGAACCGGCAGGCGCAAAGGGAAACGCTCCACCCTGCGCCCGAGACCGCCGCGGCTTGTGCCGGTCATCTGATCGGAAGCATGTGCCGCCCGCCCATTCCGTCCTTCACCTAATGGGCATCGCGTGAAGAAGTGACGCAATCCCGGTAGGGCGCGGACTCCGTTCCGCGCCGCAACGATCTCTGGTCAACGCGGCGGCGAGAGGACTCCGCCGTCCTACCGTCGGCGTCACTTCTTCGGGTAATTCTCACTAATTACAGAGTAACCTATTGGGTTACTCGGGAGGAGGCGCGGGGGCGGTTGGGGTTCGCGGGCGAGGGGGTGCCGGAGCACGGGGGAGGTGGAACAGCGGAAGTTTTTTCCAGCGTGATCGGTTTTAATTTACGGGCGAGGGCGCAGACTCAAGCTGCGGGGCGTTCAGCCATGCTATCTACAACTACTCCATTGATTCTCGCGCAAGCGTCGCTCTCGGTGACGCCGTTGCTTTCCGTCGTCGTTTACGCGCTCGTCGGCATCGGGCTGGCGATCGCCGGGTATAAACTTTTCGATCTCTGCACGCCGGGCGACCTGCACGAGGAGATTGTGAAGAATCGCAACACCGCCGCGGCGTTGATCGGCGCCGCGATCATCGTCGGGGTTTGCGTGATCGTGGCCGCGGCCATCGTGGGGTGAGCTTTCGCTACCAGCCGGGCCGGAAAGCTTCCTCGAACGTCAAGGCCCCGCTCCTGATCGCGGCGGGGCTGATCGGCGTGCCGCTCGCGATCGCCCTCTCGCACGCGTGGTCGGACGATGAGGGCGACGCACCGTCGCCCGCCGGTACCGACCCGACGACGGTCGACGCGAACACGGCCTATCCGATGAATCACTTCGTGCCGGGCGCGGGTTATTATCACGTGCCGTATCACGCGTGGTTTCCGTTTCCATTCAACTATCACGATTCCCGCGGCTGGTATCGTGGCGGGCGGTGGCGCGCTGCGCCGCAGGAGGACGACAACGAGCGTCGAGGGACGCAGCCCTCAAGGGGTGGAGCGACCTATGCCGGCTCGAGTCACGGCGGCGGCGCATGGCTGAGTTCGCGGCCTTCGCCCGACGCGGTGCAACGGGCGAATGCGGGGGCGATTTCCGCGCACGGGTCGGGCTCGGCCGGCGGACAGGTGATTCGCGGCGGCTTCGGCTTCTCGGCGCATCCGGGCGTTTCCTGACCATGCAACGTCGCATCCTGATTCCGCGCCACGATTGGCGCGAAAAGGTCGAAGCGCTCGGCTTCACTTATCACACGCACGACACCGGGCCGTATTGGGACGAGTCGGCGTGCTATGAGTTTTCGGCGCGTGAAGTCGATGAACTCGAGGCGGCGGCCAACACGCTGCACGCGCTCTGCATCGAGGCGGCGCAGGCGGCGATCGACCGCGGGTGGTGGACGCGGCTCGGCGTCCCGGAGCGCGCGGTGGCGACGATTCTCGCGTCGTGGGAACGCGATGACCCGAGCGTCTATGGCCGCTTCGATCTCGCCTACGATGGCGCATCGCCGCCGAAGCTCCTCGAATACAATGCCGACACGCCGACGGCGCTCGTCGAGGCGTCGGTCGTCCAATGGCATTGGCTGCAGGAGCGGTTTCCCGGCGGCGATCAGTTCAATTCCATTCACGAGCACCTCATCGAGGCGTGGCGCGGCGTGGCCAGCGAACGCGTGCACTTCGCCGCGGTGCGCGATCTGCCGGAGGACGAGCAGACGATCGCGTATCTGGCCGACACCTGCACGCAGGCGGGCTTTCGCGCCGAGTGGACGGCGATCGATGAACTCGGCTGGGACACGCGGGCGAAGACGTTTGTCGATGCACGCGCCGAGAAGATCGATGCGCTTTTCAAACTCTACCCGTGGGAATGGATGTGGCACGAGCCGTTCGGCGAGTTCCTGCCGGCGGCGCCGACGCTGTTCGTCGAACCGCCGTGGAAACTTTTGTTGAGCAACAAAGGCCTGCTGCCGGTGCTGTGGGAATTGTTCCCCGAGCATCCCAACCTGCTGCCCGCCTTCGATTCGGCGGCGCCGTTTGCCGAGGCGGATGGCGTGCGCGCGAGCTACGCGAAAAAACCGCGGCTCAGCCGCGAAGGCGCGAATGTTTCCCTGGTCGAGCACGGGCGAGTGGTCGAGGAAAACGGCGGCGATTACGGTGAGGAAGGGTTTGTTTATCAGGCGCTCGCGCCGATCCCGGCCTTCGACGGCAACCGGCCGGTCTGCGGCGTGTGGGTGGTCAACCACGAAGCCTGCGGGCTCGGCGTGCGCGAGGATACGCGGCGGATCACGGGCAATCTCAGCCGCTTTGTGCCGCATCGGATGACATAAGCCTGCGATTTGGCTCGGCATCGGGGGCGGGTTTTGGGATGCGTGTGACTCCCCCAACACATATGTCTTCCTGGGAATACAAGGTCATCACCAGCGGCAAAGGCGGATTCGCCACGCCGGCCCACCTGGATAAATTTCTGAACGAGCTTGGCCGCGACGAATGGGAAATTGTCGAATTTCGCACCGCGCCGGACAACCTCCTCGCCTTCACCGGCCTCGCGCGTCGCTCGACGCAGCGGGACTGGACCCTGCAGGACGCCGCCGCCGCCGCCGCGAAAGCCGAGGCGGAAAAACTCCGCGCCGAATTTGCCGCGAAATTCCAGGCGGCCACTTCGACCGCGCCCGCCGCGGAGGAAAAATCGGCGAGCTTTCTCGAGGAAAAAACCGCGCCCGACGACGGTTTCCGCAAGCCCGTCGATACGTCGCGCGACAGCGATCCCGACGCGCCCGAGGAGGAGGTTGCGGAAAAAGGAGACTGGGAGGATCTCGATCGCGAGGACGAGCTGCCGACGTTCTTCGATGCGCTGAAGCCGCACATGCGCCGCAATCAGCGCGGGCCGGGCATGTCGGTCGGCACCGATTACCTCGCGAAAAAATGGGGTCTCGCCGAAGAGGATATCAAGGGCGCGCTGGTCGAGTGCGGCCTGCAGATTCCCGCCGACGAGAATGCGAAGCCCGTCTACGTCGAATTCGACGGCGATCTTTATTGGGTGAACATCAACCGCCGGGGCGAGGTGTGGATCAACACCCGCGAAAAGCCGCGCCCGGTTTTCCGGGTGGTGCAGGCGGCGAAGTTCACGCCTGAGGCGACCGGCGCCGAGGAGCCAAAACCGCAGGCGGGTGGCGAGCCCGCGGAACCGAGGCCGGAAGCGGTGCGGCCGGTGCGCAACGAGCGCACGGTCGCGCAGCCCGAGATGCCGTCGCCGGCGGAAAGCACGCCGGCCGCATCCGATGCCGCGCTCCCGGCGGGACCGGAGCTGCTCGCGAAGATCAAGCCGATGATGCGGCGGAATCGCCGCGGGCCGGGGGGCTCGGGCAGCTCGAGTTTCCTGGCGCGCGCGTTGAGGTGCGGCGAAGCCGATTTGGTCGGACGTTTTGCGGAGATGGGGCTGACGCTGTCTCCGTCGTCCAACGACAAGCCGAACGAGGTCGAAATTTCCGGCGACATCTGGTGGCTGAACCAGGATTCGCGCGGTGGCGTGTGGATCAACGGCCGCGAGAAGCGCGAGGGCGAGACGGTGCGGCCGGCCGGGGCGGCGCCCGCGGCTGAATCGGGCGCGCCGGTGGCTTCGGACGCGACGACGGGATTGCCGGTGGCGACGCCGCCGGTCGAAGGCGTGGCGCAAGCCGGCGCGGCGAGCGAGCCGCCAGCTGTGGCGTCGGAGGTTGCGCCGACTGCGGCTTCGGCGGCAACGGACGCGGGAAGTGTTTTGGCGGCGATTCGTTTGCTGTTGAAAGAAACCCGCACGGGCTCGGTCGCGGGCAAGGTCGACCGCGTCGCGAGCGAGTTGGGCAAATCGCCGGAGGAACTCACGGGCGCGCTGGTCGCGGCGGGCTTGAAAGTGCCGGAGAAAGCGCGCGAGAAGCCGGTGTTCGTCGAGCACGCGGGCGAAATTTTATGGTTCAACCTGAACGCGAAGGGTGAACTGTGGGTGAACGCGAAGGCTTCGAAGTTCGGCGACAAAGCGGGCGAAGGCGACAGCGCCGAGGGCGCAGGCGGCAAACGGCCGTCGCGTCGCGGCGGCCGCGGACGTGGCCGTGCGGACAAGGGCGAGTCGACAGGCGAGCAACCGGCGACGGACGAATCCGATGCGGGCGGCGAAGAGAGCGCTTGAGGAGCCTCACGCCTTTTCATCCTGCAGGGAGTGAAGCCGGAGGGAGTCCGACGTCGCCATCGGGCTCGGTCGAGTTTCCTTTCGAACCAGCCTGACGAGGACGTCGGGCTCCACCTGACACTGGGTCCGTTTGAACGAGGCGTGGGGCTATCGTGGATTTTGCTGTTACACAACGCACGCTAATGAATGCGGGCGAAATTGAAGATCGGGGCGTTTCCGCCGATGGGAGGAAGACCAAACCATGAAACGACCGCCCCCGCTGGATGCGCCGCGCGACTTCCGGATCAACGAGATGTTTTTCTCCACGACCGATAGCCGAGGCGTGATCCGGTCGGGGAACGATGTCTTCGTGCGCGTGAGCGGTTACGCGCACGACCAACTCGTCGGTTCAGCGCATAATATTATCCGCCATCCGGCGATGCCACGAGCGGTGTTCCGGCTGGTGTGGGACTACTTAAAAAGCGAGCGGCCGGTGGCGGGCTTCATCAAGAACCTGGCCGTCGACGGGCGGCACTATTGGGTGGTCGCGTTCCTGATGCCGATCACGGGCGGCTATCTCTCGATCCGGTTCAAACCGTCGAGCGAGCTGCTGCCGGTGGTGGAGCAGCTCTATCGCGAGATGGTGCAGCGGGAAACGGAAAGCGCGGCGGCGCGACTCGATGCGAAAGCGGCGATGGAGGCGTCGGAGAACTGGCTGCTCGAGGCGCTGCGGGCGCGCGGCTTCGAAAGTTACGATGCGTTCATGCGCGGGCTGCTGCACGACGAGTTGAAGAGCCGCGACGCGGCGCTCGCCACCGGGCGGCTGGCGCTGTTTCCGCAGGAACTTAGCGGACGCGACGACCGCGATCCGCTCTGGTCGTGTCTTGCCGCGATTCACGCCAGTGCCCTCAAATCCTATGCGCAGATCAACCTGCTGTACGCGCAACTCGATCAGTTCACGCTGATCAACCAGCAACTCGCGGAGAAATCGGGTTCGGTGCTCGGGCTGACGAAGGATTTTCGCTTCGTCGCCTTCAATGCCGCCCTCCGCTCGGCGCGGCTGGGTGAGGAGGGCCGGAGCCTGAGCGTCATCGCGGAATACCTGAATGGCTGCTCAACTCACGCGAGCGGGGCGGTGGGCGATTTGATCACCCGCATCGGCGCGATATCGGCGCGGCTGCGCGCGATCGTCTTCGATTTCGCGGCGGCGCGGCTGCAGATCGAGATGGTGCTCGTGTTCTGCGCCGAACTCGCCGCCGGGCGCCATGAAACCGAGGTGCCGGGAGCGGCGAACCGGCAGCAGATGATTCTGGATTTGCAGAGTGCGTTTGCGGATACGGCGAATCGCGCCGTGCTGGCGTTGGGCGGGCTGGCGGACGATCTGCGCGGGCTGAGCGGAAGTTCGGAGGAGATGCGGCGGATGGTGTTGACCTTGCAGGTCGCGCAAGTGGGCGGGCTGGTTGAAGCCTCACGGCTGCGGAATGACGACTCGTTCGTCACGATGTTCGACGAGCTCCGGGAAGGCGTCGCGAAGACGAAGGCGGCGCTCGGCGATGTCGACGATGCGAGTGCGCGGCTCGCCGCCCTCGCGAATCACGCGCCGGCGATCGCTGTGACGGTGAACGAGGCGGTGGCGGCGATGGCGGACGCGATCAGATCGCTGCCGGCGGCGGGAACGGAGCCGCCGCAGGCGAAGCCGGGCCCGACGACGGGGACGTTCATGTCGGCGGCTCACCCGACGGTGGCAGCGCCGGCGATGGCTGACACGGCGGCCTGAGAGCGGCCGACGATCGCGCGGGCGCAGTCGCGCCGCTTCGGCGCTTGCTGCAATGAGCCCAGGACCTAGGCTGCGGTCGCTGTGATTCCGGCCGGCACGCTTCGTCGGTGGTTGGGCCTGCTCGCGATATTTTTTATCGCCGCGTGCGCCCTGCGTGCGGATGAAGGGGCAACGCCGGCGGCGCTCGTATTGACGCCGGCGGAACAGGCCTGGGTCGCAGCGCACCCCGTGATTCGCGTGGGCTTCGATCCGGCGTGGCCGCCGTTCAGCGTGCGCGACGCGCAGGGCGGCTGCGTGGGGATCGATGCGGACTTGTTGAAGCGCATCGGCAGGCAGCTGGGCGTGAGGTTCGAATTCATGACGAAACGGACGTGGGGCGAAGTTTACGAGGCGGCGCTCCACGGCGAGACCGACCTGCTCGCCGGAACCGCGCGCACGCCGGAGCGGGAGAAGACCTTCAATTTCACCGCCCCGTATCTGTCATTTCCCGTGGTGATCGTGACGCGCACCGACGAGCCGCTGCTGTGGTCGGTGCTCGATCTCGCGGGGAGAAAAGTCGTCGGGGTGCGCGGCTACGCGCCGACGCAGGAGCTGCAGCGCTCGTATCCGGAATTTCGTTTCGAGCTGGTCGACACGACGGAGCAGGCGCTCCGGAAAGTCGCCGATGGCGATGCGGACGCGTTCATCAGCAATCTGCCGAACGTGAGCTTTGTCGCGAAGACCCACGGGTTCACGAACCTGAAAATCGCGGGCGTACTGGAGACGACGTTCGATTTGCGCTACGCGGTGCGGCGCGACTGGCCGGAACTCGTGGGATTGCTCGATCGGGCGATCGGCTCGCTGAGCGAGGCGGAGCGGCAGGCGCTCGTGCACCCGTGGATCCGGGTGGACTATGCGAAGGTGATCCGGTGGGATCTGGTATGGAAAACGGCGCTCGCGGTGCTCGGCGTGGTGGCGGTCGTGATCGGCGCGGGGATTTACCACAATCGCAGCCTGGCCCGGGAACTCGCCCAGCGCATCCGGCTGCAACACGAAATCAAGGAAGCGCATGACCAGCTGGTGTTGTTGAACGACGAGAAAACCGAGCTGCTGCAGATGGCGGCGCACGATTTGCGCGGGCCGTTGACGGGGATGCAGCTCGTCGTGGATTCCTCGCTGCGGCTGCGGGCGGTGCCACCGGACGCGGCGCTCGCGATGATCGAAAAACAGGTGAAGCAGATGACGGCGTTGATCAACGACCTGCTCGAGGTCGAAGCGTTGGAACACGGCCGGCGGGAGTTTCGTTTCGAGCGGGTCGACCTCGGCGCGACGCTGCAGGCATCCGTGGCCGCGGCCGAAGCGATGGCGAACCAGAAGGCGATCCGGCTGGATCGCCGCATCGCGGAAGGGCTGCCGCCGGTGCATGCGGACCCGACAGCGTTGCGGCAGATCACCGACAACCTGCTGTCCAACGCGATCAAATTTTCGCCGCGCGAGAGCACGGTGACGCTGGTGCTCGAGCAGCGCGATCGCGTGCTCCGGCTCGAGGTGCGCGATCAGGGACCGGGCGTGGCGGCGGAGGAAGCCGAACGGATTTTTGCGAAGTATGCGCGCGGGAGTGCGCGGCCGACCGGCGGCGAGAAGTCGACGGGACTCGGGCTGTCGATCGTGCGCCAGCTGGCGACGGCGATGAACGGCCGCGTGTGGGGCGAGAGTCGCGAGGTCGCGGGCGGCGGGGGATATTTTGTGTTGCTGCTGCCGGTGGCGGAGCGGGCGGAGCCGAACGCCTGACCGGGGAAATGGGGCGCCTGCTTGGACGGGAGGGGACGTGGTTCCGTGGTCTCGGTGGCGATCCTGCGGCGGGACGCGGCACCGGAAAAGTCCGATGGTGGGTTAAGGAGAAATGAACAAAACGGGGCGCGTCTTTTTCGCCCGGGTCGCGTCTGGCGAAGGAAGCCAATTTGGGCCGAGTCTTTCATTTCCCCTATGAACCCCTGTCCTCCTGTGTCCCGTCGGAAATTCATCGGTCAGTTGTCGCTTGCCGGCGCAGCGCTGGCACTACCGTGGCGCCTGACGCGTGCGGCCGAAGCGGCACCGAAGAAAAAACTGGGCATCGCATTCGCGGGGCTCGGCAGCTACGCGTCGCACCAACTCGCGCCGCAGGTGCGCGACACGAAATTTCTGCGGATCGCGGGCGTGATCACCGGGACGCCGGCCAAGGGAAAGAAGTGGGAAAAACAATACGACCTGCCGGCTGGGAGCGTTTACAGTTACGACACGATGGACCGGATCGCGGACAATCCCGACATCGACATCGTGTACGTCGTGACGCCGCCGGGCACGCATCGCGATTTCGTGGTGCGGGCGGCGAAGGCGGGCAAGCACGTGATCTGCGAAAAACCAATGGCGCCGACGGTGCGCGAGTGCGACGAGATGATCGCGGCGTGCGCGGCGGCGGGAAAAAAACTCTCGATCGGTTACCGGCTGCAATTCGAGCCGCATCATATCGAGATGGAACGGCTGGCGCGCGATCCGCAGTTCGGACCGTTCAAGAAAATGAGCGGCGGGCACGGCTTCTACATCGCGGGCCGGCAGTGGCGCGTGGACAAGAAACTGGCGGGCGGCGGGCCGCTGCCCGATGTCGGGATTTATGTGATTCAGTCGGCATGTCGCGTGGCGGGCGCGGCGCCGGTGGCGGTGACCGCGGAGGAGCTGCCGAAGACGCGGCCGGATTATTTCGAGACGGTGGAGGAGGCGATCCGGTGGAAAATGGAATTTCCGGATGGCGCGGTCGCGGACTGCTTTTCCAGCTACAACGAGGGCGCGAATCATTTCCAGGCGGGGTCGGCGAACGGGAAAAATTGGGTCAAGCTGGAGCCGGCGTTCGGCTACGGCGGGATCGAAGGGCGGACGAATCGCGGCGACATGGATCTGCCGAACATCCGGCAACAGGCGGCGCAGATGGACGACTTCGCGCAGTGCATCCTCGAGCATCGGGAGACGCCGGTGCCGGGCGAAATGGGGCGGCGCGATATCGCGATCATGGAGGCGATCTACGAGGCGGCGAAGACGAAGCAGCGGGTGAAAGTGTCGGTGTGAGGCGGGCGGCGGCGCGGCGCTGCGACGACGGTCGCGCCTGATCCCTGCGCTCCCGCGCAGGCCGCCCCGGAGGGCGCGGCTGGAGCGACCATGGCGTCCCGCAGGTTACCTTGCTAATTTTCCGGTTGTTCCGATTCCCACGGACGCCTCGGAGAGGCGTCCCTACCGGTGTAGGTGCGCCACGGCATTTATTCACGTTTCTCGCGGGACACGATACTGCGGCGGTTTGGATTTTTCAGGACGATGTCGGAGACACGCCTGATGGGCGGGCGATGTTTGGTCTTCGCACGCCGAGATCGCCGGCAAGCAGGCTCCTGCATCGCTATCGCAGCGACGACCGTCGGATTTAGACTGCCCTGAATTCGATTCTCAAAGCCCGATGTCTTCGACGGGGAGCGCGAGGGTGAAGGTCGCGCCGTGGCCAGCGCCTTCGCTGTAGACGCGCAACGAGCCGTTCAGCTCCGTCGCGGCGAGCACGCTCGAGTGCAGGCCGAAGCCGTGGCCGTCGGTGCGCGTGGTGAAACCGTGCTGGAAGATTTTCGCCAGGTTCTCGGGCGGGATGCCGACGCCGTTGTCCTGCACGACGAGGTTGATGAAGCCGGGAGCGCCGGGACCGATATGCAGGGTGAGAATTTTGTCGGTGCGGCCGCTGTCGTCGCAGGCGTATTTCGCGTTGCGGATCAGATTGACCAGGATCTGCAGGACTTTGCCTTTTTCCACGACGACGCGCGGCGTTTCCTGAAAATCGCGTTCGAGACGGACGTCGTGGCGGGTGAGCGCGGCGGCGTTCATGCGCACGGCGTCTTCCATGAGTTCGACGGGATCGAGCGGCTCGACGACGCCGGCCATCTTCGCGTAGGCCTGCTGCATCGTGACGATGTCCTTGATATGGCCGACGTGCTTGCGGAGAGACTCGACCTCCTTGAGCAGATTCTCGCGTTCCTCGGCGTAGTGGGTGGCGAGGGAGGCCAGATACTCGGGGATGCGACGGCCCTTCGGGTCGTGCGTGAGATATTCGCCGAGATCGCCGGCGTGCGATTGGAGGAGCTCGGCGATTTTGCCGAGGTTGGCGGCTTTCGAGTTGCGCAGGGTGTCGGCGAGCAAATCGGTGGTGACGTTCACGCTGACGAGGACGTTGCCGACATTGTGGAGCACGCCGGTGGCGACTTCGGCCATGCCGGCGAGGCGGGACGTCTCGATGAGTTCGCGGCGGGTTTTGTCGAGGGCTTCTTCGGTGCGTTTCGCCTCGGTCACATCTTTGCTGATGCCGAAGGTGCCGATGATCTCGCCGCGTTCGTCGCGCAGCGGAAATTTGCTGGTGAAGCACCAGGTGACGCGGCCATCGGGCCAGGTTTCCTGCTCGAGCTGGCCGATGATCGGCGTGCCCGTGTTCATGATACTTTCCTCGTCGGCGCGGGCCCAGAGGGCGTGCTTGTCGGCGAAGGTGTCGAAATCGGTTTTGCCGACGATCGTTTCCGGCGTGAAGCCGTGGCGAAAGGCGGTGGAGCGGCTGGCGGCGAGGAAGCGGGAATCGCGATCCTTGAAATAGACGCTGTCGGGGATGTTATCGAGGAAGGCGCGGATGAGCGTGCGTTTCAACAGCAGCTCGTCGGTGGGTTCGGTGGTGCAAACGGCGCCCTCGGGGAAGGAGGGCGCAGGCTCGCGGGAGGCGCAGGCGGCTGTCGGGGTTTCGAGCGTGGCGGGCGGTTGCATGGCGGGGAGGGGGAGGATTTCAAGCGGCGTGACAGGTGAGTTCGGCGGGGAGGTGACGGGCGATCATCGTGCGGAGCGCCTCGGGTTTCACCGGCTTCGCGAGGTAATCATCCATGCCGGCGGCGAGGCAGGCCTCGCGGTCGCCGGCCATGGCATTGGCGGTCATCGCGATGATGGGCACGGTGGGATTGAGGCCGAGTTCTCCCGCGGTCTGGGCTTCGCGGATGAGACGGGTGGCCGCGATGCCGTCGATGACGGGCATTTGTGCGTCCATGAGCACGAGGGCGAAGCGCCGCTGGCGGAGAGCGTCGAAGGCCTCGCGGCCGTTCGCGACGATCTCGGCGGCGAAGCCGAGATTGCGGAGCAGGAGGCGGGTGACTTTCTGGTTAACGACGTTGTCCTCCGCGACGAGGATGGGGACGCGATGCGCGGGATCGGCGTGGTTTTCGGCTGGGGAATCTGGATACGTGGCGCCTGGCGGCGGGGCCGGGATGCTGGCGAGCGCGCGGCCGAGCGTGGCGAGGAGGCGGGCGGCGCGGATGGGTTTCAACTCGCAGGCGGCGAGTCCGTGGGCGGCGAGAACCTCGGGCGGCAGCTGATCGCCACGGGAAGTCAGCAGCACGAGGACGGCGCCGCGCAGCGTCGGATCGCTGCGAATCGCGGAGGCGAGCATGAGGCCGTCGACATCGGGCATGTGATGATCGAGGACGACGAGTTCGTAGGGGGCGCCAGTGGCGACGGCCCGGCGGAGTTCGGCGAGCGCGGCGGTGGCGCAGTCCGCGGAACGGTGGACGGTGCCCCACGAAGTGAGGAGGTGGGCGAGGAGCTTGCGATTGGTGGCGTTATCGTCGACGGCGAGAATCCGGCGGCCGGCGAGGTTGTCGTTCGAGCCGGCGGCGTTGCGCTCGATGGGCTGGCTGGCCGCGGCGAGTGCGACGGTGAACCAGAAGGTGGAGCCGTGGCCGGGGGAACTGCTGGCGCCGATCTCGCCGCCCATGAGTTCGACGAGGCGCTTGCTGATGGCGAGGCCGAGGCCGGTGCCGCCGAACCGGCGCGTGGTGGAGGTGTCCGCCTGGACGAAAGGTTTGAAGAGCGTCGCCTGCACGTCGGGGCCGAAGCCGATGCCCGTATCCGAAATCGCAAAACGCAGGAGCGTGTGGCCGGCGGCGGAAGGCTCGTGCGTGACGGTGAGCGTGACGTCGCCGGTGGTGGTGAACTTGACGGCGTTGCCGAGGAGGTTGAGCACGACCTGGCGGAGGCGCGTGGGGTCGCCGCGGACGCAGGCGGGCACGTCGAGCGCGAGATCGAGGACGAGTTCGAGGTGCTTGCGGGCAGCGGTGTCGGCGTGGAGTTCGAGAGCGAGTTCGAGCTGCTCCACGAGGTTGAAGTCGATCGATTCGAGCGCGAGGTGACCGGCCTCGATCTTGGAGAAATCGAGGATGTCGTTGATGATGGTGAGGAGGGTTTCGCCGCTCTGGCAGACGGTGTGGGCGAGGTCGCGCTGCTCGGGCGTGAGCGCGGTGGCCAGGAGCAGGTTGGCCATGCCGATGACGCCGTTCATGGGCGTGCGAATCTCGTGGCTCATGTTGGCGAGGAAAGCGCTCTTGGCGCGATCGGCGCTTTCGGCGGCGTCTTTCGCACGCAGGAGATCGGCTTCGATGCTGGCGCGGCGCGCGATCTCATCCTGCAAGGCGCGGTTCGCGGCGGCGATCTGCGCGGTGCGTTCGCGGACGCGGCGTTCGAGTTCGTCTTCGCGGAGGCGCGATTGCTGAAGGAGGCGCCACTTCTCGGTGAGCGCGTTCGCGAGCTGCAGCACCTCGATCGTGTCGAAGGGTTTTTTGAGGATGACGAGGCGGTCGGAGGAGCCGAGCTTCGCGAGCATTTCGTCCCACGAGTAGTCGGAGTAGGCGGTGCAGATGACGATCTGCAGATCGGGTTGGACCTTCCAAATCTCAAGCGTGGTCTGGACGCCGTCCCAGCCGGGCGGCATGCGCATGTCGACGAGGGCCATCGCGTAGGGGCGACCGGCGTCGAGCGCGGCCTGTACTTTCAAAAATCCGTCGCGGCCCTGGTGCGCGGAGTCGACCTCGAAAGCGGCGGCGGGGCGTGCGGCCGGCAGATCGTCGTCGGCGAACAAATCGGCCTCGAGCGAGGCGAGCGAGGCGGCGGCCTCAGTCACCTGCGGACAAAGGATTTTCCGCACGTCCGTGTGGATCGCGGGGTTGTCGTCGATGACGAGGACGCGGAGATTGCGCTCGGATGCGGGCATGAAAGGAGGGGCGGGCGCAGGGACGTCCGTGCAGAACTCATCGGCACAACGGAGTTAAACTGAAATGGGCGGGAGCGGAGCGGCGGTCAGGGCCCGTGCCCGGCGCGAGGTCAAAGTTGGGCGGGCGCGGATGATTGGGGCCCCGCTCATGCTATTTTACGTCAATCTGTGTTGAGACAGACCGATTACACCAAGGTCGCCAAGCTCGCGAAGGAATCAGCCGGACCGGGTCGAGGAACTTGGATGACTTCAACTGTCGCGGAAAGTGTGAGCTTTTCGATGGCCCCGAACGAAACGCTCACGAAACGGTTTCCAAAAAACGGATCTGGTCGGGAAGCTCACCTGCCGGATGAAAACATTTTCCTCCGAGGTTCTCCGTTTCGCCTCTGCGCGTCTGGGCCTTTGGGTCTTTGTGGTTCAACGGCGTTTTTTCGAGTGATCTTTGGCGTCGTAGCGATCACGCGAGCGCCGCGCCTTCGGCGGCGAGGAGTTCGCGGAGGAGCGAGCGGTGGCAGCGGGAGGCATCTTCGCAGTAGCAGCCGACCGAGAAATTCGTGTGGTGCGACAGCGTGGCGAGGAGCGCGAGGTCGTGCTTCGCGTGGGGCGAGGCCATCTCGGCGCGGTAGCGGCGGGAAAAAGTTTTCCACTGCGCGGGCGTTTTCGCGGTGAGGCCGAGCTTCATGGTATCGAGGCTGGGCGCGAGATTGGGAAACCAGACGTCGTAGAAATTGCGCGAGGCGAATTCGGATTTCGGCACGCCGCGCGGGGGGCGGCGCACCGTGCCGAGGCGGAGGCCTTCGTCGGGAGCGCGAGGAGTGCCGAGGCGTACGATGCGGAGGCTCATGGTCGGGAAAATTGGGAGTATAAACCAATCCCACTGCAGGGAACGGCGAGAACGCGGAAAGGCCGGAAAGAACCAAGAGGGAAGCGGGCGCTAGCATGATGTCCCACAGGTATCTTCAGCGATTCGGCGCGCCGTCCGACTTCGCGGACGCCTCGGAGAGGCGTCCCTACCGACGCTGCCGCGCCAAGGGATTTACTGATGTTTCTTCCGGGACACCCTGCTGGGAAGCGGAAATGTATTTCGAGGGAGCTTGGTTGAACGATTGCGACGCTCCCGGCGGGATGCTGAGGCTGCGCCAGGCGGGGCCGCGGAGGTGTTTCGCGACGTAGACGATCTGGCCGACGTGATAGGCGTAGTGCGTGAGCTGGCGGTTGATCGCCTGGAGCACCGTCAGGGGTTCGCGGCGGATCGTCACCGTGCGCTCGAGGTCGGCAGTGGTGAGGGGCTCGAGCGCGGTGAACAGCGCGGACCAGCCTTGCTCCCAGCGAACGAGGAGGCGTGCGTGAGTTTCGCCGGCGAGAATCGTGAACTCGGTATCGCGATCGCGGCCGGGTTTCTCGCCATCGCTCGTGAGAAAATCCGTCCAGCGGGAAAGCAGATTGCCGCTCACGTGCTTTACGATCGTGGCGATGCTGTTGTCGCCAGCGGCGGGCGCGGTGAAAAACTGCGTCTGCTCGAGCTGGCCGATGGCGTCGTCGGCGAGTTTTTTCAGGCGCTGGAATTCGCGCAGGACGAGCGCGCAATAGCTTTCGTTCATCGGGAGGAGTGGGCTTTAGCCCGGTGTTGATTGAGTCGGGCGAAGCTGAAAAGGGTCACGGCGAGGGCGAGAAAAAGGACGACCGGGGCGACTTATTTCCGGTTGGACATCGCTTTCGCGAGATCCTGGTCGGAGACCGGCTCGGATTTTTTCCGGCCGCCTACTTCCACCCCGACGCCGACGCTGACCTGTTGATGGACGCGTTCCTCGGGGGTCATACGGTCGTATTCTTCGGGCGTGACGTAGGTGACGGGTTTGGTGCGGCCGGTGGAGTCCTGTTCGAATGCCGTCCCGGTTTTTTGCTGCGTCTGCACAGACCGGCAGCCGCTGACGAGGAGGGCGAGAAGTGAAAGCAAGCCGAGCGTCGTCAATCTCATCGTGAACATCGGGGTTGCGCGAATCGTGCCGGCCTTTGCCGACGTGGCAAACACGACGGAAAAATTTCGGGCCATGCCGCGCGGCGGAACGTTACCACTGGAATTTGAGAAAATTGAGGCCGCCCGATGTGGGCCAGAGGCCGAGTTGGAGTTCGCCGTGGCGGAATTCCTTGATCGTGCCGCCGTCCTTCAGGTTGAAGCGATGGGCTTTCAACCGACGATCTTCGCGCGCGATACTTTGCTCGAGCTGGCGGCGCTCGAAGGATTGGATGACGGTGAGGCGATCGAGGACGACGGCGGGCGGATTCTCGCCGGAGACGGTTTGGCTTTGCGCGGAGTCGGCCGCCAACGGTGGCGGCGCATAGTGAAACTGCTGCTTCAGTTTCTCGGCGGTGACTTCATGTACGCGGGTGTGCTCCGCGGAAAACGAAGGCAGGGCCCAAACAAGGATCGCGCACCACCACGTGCGATACGCGATGGGCGCGAGGGGTAGTGCGCGACGACGGCTGGGCGGGCTCATGGGGTGGGTTCGCAAGTGACTCAGCGCCTGTTTCTACCCGCTTTGGCGACGAAAGTGCCTTTGCTTTTTGTGGTGGAGCGTGGCGGTTGCGGCGTTCAAGAGCACGCAACGCCAAGATCGAGTCGAGGGGCCGGCAGGATTGCCGAAACCTCCCGGGGCATTCCAGCGGTGATTTCCTCTGTGGGTAAAACTCCCAACGATGCCCTCGGATTTCCACCGGGAGACAAAGGGGCTGCGGCCCCGTGGCGGGCGGCACGCTTTAATATACGCTCTCGACCCGCGGATCCGAATCCGGAACCGCTCAAAACCAACCCATGAATGACCATTTGACATGCTATTGAACCCTCGCCTCCAAAACGATGCAGCAAAAACGACACGGTCCGGCTTCGCACGATTTGCTTTCGCCTTCGCCTTATTGACTCTCGCGCTCCCGCTCATCTCGCGGGGTGCGCTCCCAAAACTCGCCGTCAGTGCCAACGGCAGGTTTTTAGTTCAGGTGACGGCGAACAACGCCGAGACACCTTTTTTTTGGTTAAACGATACCGCCTGGTTCCTGCCGCGCGTCAGCGACGCCGAGGTGAAAACCTACCTCGCCGATCGAGCCGCCAAAGGTTTCACGAGCGTGATGATGGTCGCGAAATTCCGTGACGACGTCCGCCTTCAGAACGGCTCCGGCCTGGTTGGTGCGTTCGATAACAACAACACGGATACGCCGAACGCCGCTTACTGGAGCCATATCGATACGATTCTGACCGAGGCGGAACGCCGCGGGCTCTACGTCTCGCTCGTCGTGATGTGGGCGGAGGATTACCAAACGCTCGGACTGGGCAAGGACACCGCCAAGGCCAACCGGCTGGGACGCTGGCTCGGCGCGCGTTATCGCGACCGCACCAATCTCATCTGGGTGGTGAGCGGCGAATACGACGATGCCGCCGGCTGGAGCAAGGCGCTCTACAACGCCGTGGCGACCGGCCTCCGACAGGGCGACGGCGGGAGTCATCTCATGACGATCCATCCGGGCTCGACCTCGCGGACGGATTTCGCCCGCGAGCCCTGGCTGGATTTCAACCTCCTGCAATCGGGCCACCAGAGTGACAATCGCCTCTATGGTCTGCGCGAGAATTACGAGCTGATCGCGAGCGACCTCGGTTTTGGCAAACCCGTCGCCGACGGCGAGCCCGCCTACGAGGCCACGGTCGACGGTTTTTTCCAAACGAACCCGCGTCCGACGGGAGTTCGCATCGACGAGGACACGGTGCGGCGGAAAGCCTACTGGTCGGTGTTCGCCGGCGCTTTCGGGCACACCTTCGGCAACGAGAACATCGAGATCATGTATCAGCCGGGCGATGTCGTGACATTTTCCCACGTGCTGTGGCGCAACGCGCTCAACAGCGCGGGAGCGCAACAGATGCGGCACCTGCGCGCGCTGATGCTTTCGCGGTCCTATCTCAACCGCATCCCGGATCAGTCGATCATCGTGTCGGCGAACCCGGCGAATCTCGATCACGTCCAGGCGACGCGCGCCGCGGATAAATCCTACGCATTCGTTTACATTCCCTCGGCGGCCACCGTCACGGTGAATCTCGCCGCCAGCTCGCTCGCGAACTCGACGGTGCGCGTCTCGTGGTTCAACCCGCGGGACGGCTCGACGCTGACGGGCGCGGAGACGGTGCGCACCACCGCCGCTTCGTCGCAGCCGCACACGTTCAGCCGGCCCAGTGGCAAGGGCGAGGACTGGGTGCTCATCCTGGATTCGCTCGTATCCGCTCCGCCGACTACGCCACCAACGACGCCCCCGCCGACCACGCCGCCGACTCCTCCTCCGTCGGCCGGTCCGCTGGCGGATGTCGCCGATACCTACGTGAAGGAAAACGACAACCAGGCGCACGGCGGCGAAACCTCGGTTCAGGTCAAAGGCGAGTCGCCGATCAGCCGCCACGGCTATCTGCGTTTCGATATCTCGGCGCTGCCGAACTCGGTCAAAAATGCCCGCGTGCAACTCGCCCTCTACGCGGCCGCCGGTTGGGAAGCCCCGGGCACGGCCGTCGCGTATGAAGCCGGCGACCACTCGTGGAGCGAGTCGACCGTCTGGTCGAATCGCCCCAGCGATTCCTCGCTCGGAGCTGTGCTCGCGATGCTGCCGCTGCCATCCGATCTGGATACCGACGGCACGACGTGGAACATCGACGTGACGGATTACGTGAACGCGGAGCGAGCCGCGGGTCGCACGACGCTCGACCTCGCTTTCCGCTCGCTGGCGAACAGCAACAGCGGCGTGGCGTTCTTCACGCGTGAGGCGAGCAACGCGGCGTATCGGCCGAAATTGATCGTGAACGAAAGCGGTGGCGCCGACGGCGGTACGCCGACGCCGACCCCTCCGCCGGCCTCGGCGAATCCATTAACGCTCCGCCCCGATGTGGACAGCTTTATCCGGCCGGGCGCGGGGCCGAGCGAAGAGGAGGCGTTTGTCGATGTGAAGAGTCAGGCCGGTGCGACGCGTTACGGTTATCTGCGTTTCAAACTCGCGCCGATCGATGGCCCCGTGAAGCAGGCGAAGCTGCGGTTGACGCTGGTCGCGACCGGTTATCCGGGTGGCTGGTCCGATCCCGGTCGCGGGGAAATCTATGAGTTCAATAACAACGACTGGCCGAACAATGCTGCGCTGGCGAATGAGCCGGGCTCGGCGGTTGGCGCGCTGCTCGGCACGCTGAACCTGCCCGTGACCACCGATGGTCAAGTGTGGGAGGTGGATGTGACCAACTATGTGAATGCGCGGCTGGCCGCGGACGATCCTTACCTCGGTTTCGGGCTGTGGTCGGTCCTCGATAACAACAGCGGCTTCGAGTTCTACTCGATCGAGGCGCCGGACAAGGCGACGCAACCGCAGTTGCTGATCACGCAGTAAAATCCGCGACCTGAGCCGCGCCGCCGGGAGCACGCTCTCATTTCGGCGCGGCTCAACGTGAGCTATTGAGATACGCGGATCAGACTAACCATCGCGGCGAAGTCCCTGCGCTTCCGCGCAGGGCTACGGGAGCTTCGTGGCCCGCTGCGGGAGCAGCGGGAGGAAGCGGCGTTTCGCAAGCGTCGGCGGATGAGGCGAGGTCGCCATAAACTCGAGAGCCCGACGCGCGCGTCGGGCTCTTTTTTTTCCGTGCGGTTGAAGCTGAGACTGGTCCAGCCACCCCTCGGCGAGCAGGCTTCTACACCGGCTGCATAAAAATTAAATCGATCGGGTCGTGTGGTCGGCTTCAGATCTTCCGATTTTTGCGCCGCCTGCGCTCCGCGCTTTCGTGGCAAATTGGATGGCCGCATTCGCACGTGGCTTGCCGGATTGAAACGTAGCGTTTTGACCGGCACCGCACTGTAACCGCTGCGCTACTTCGTGAAACGCTACTTCGCGGTGAACGCCGTGTCGGCTGGCGCGGAGGGCCGCGGTTCGCGGCTGACGCGCGGGCTGGACGCGGAAGAATCGTAGCTGGGCAGCGGAATGATCGAGACGTAGCCGTTGCCAGCGTGGCAGGCGGCTTCGTTGACCTGGAAGGCGCCGGCGTTGAAGGAGGAGCCCCAGCCGGTGACGTCGGTGAAGCTGCTGTCGTCACCTTCGCCGCCGCCCGCGGCGAGCAGGAGCTTGGCGGGCAGCGGCAACTCGCCGGCGCCGCGCCAGATGACGGAGCCGCCTTCGCCGCCGCAAGTCATCCGCCGCCGCAGCGACGCGGAGGGCTGCTGGCAACCGACGACGATTCTCAGGATGTCGCCACGGTTGAGATAGAACATGCCTTTGATGAGATCTCCCTTGGCGCCGGAGCGATCCGGCGACGCGGCCTGCGCACCGCAGGCTTCGATGAGATAGCCGCCGGTGGCGGGCACGAAGTAGGTTTGGATTTCTCCCGTGGCGGAGAAGAGGGTGGCGGTCGGACCCATGGCGAAGGAGGGGGAAACGGTGAATGGTGCGGCGGGCGGGAGGAGGAGTCCGCGGGGGCGGACGCAGCTCAAAGCGCGAATTGCGGCCCAAAGGGGCCAAAAAAAACGAGCTGCGGCGACGAATTGATCGAATGCATCGCCAACTCGACGCCCGGCTTCGGTGCGAGGCCCGCCGGCTTCAAGCGCTGCTCGAGCATGGCGCGAGATCGAACCTCACGGCCGATCGTTACCCGAGGTCATCAACGACACCTGGCGCGCCTTGAAAATTTCCCCGGCCATTCGGAATCATCCCGCCGTTTTCGAATCCGGCAGTTTTGATTTTCATGACGATTGCTCCTGCGAAATTCGTGGTTCACACGCCCGAGGGATAGGTCTCCGGCACCTCGCTCGGCTCCCATGCGGCGAGGTGTTCGAGCGGTTCGACGCCGCGGGTTTGGTCGAGATGGATGACCATGTCGAACTGGTCGGAGAGCCGCGCGTGGAAGTAGTGGCTCCAACGCTCCGTTTCCGGCTTGTAGATGACACCGATGGCGCGCTCGAGCCGGGATTCGCCAACAGCGAATGCACGTCAGTTCCCTTCGCAGGTGCCGTCGCCGATGCGCGAGGCGGCCCACGCATAGGTGTCGGGATCGTGTCCGAACTTCTCGAAACAAGCATAGCTCGCCCGCGCCGCCCGGGCCGCGGTCGCGTCGTTCTGGTCGAGATACCGGACCACCGCGCGCTTCGAAGCGTGCAGGCTGTAGAGATCGAGGCCATAAAACCCGACGCGTCGCTCCCGGGCGGCGATCCCGGCGTTGTGCGCGCGCAGCTAGTCGATGAAATCGCTGACGGCGGTATTGCGCCACATCCACGTGGGAAACCGCTCGAATCCGGCCAACGCCGACACGGCATCGACGTGATTGCCCGTGTTCTGGACATAACGATTCACGCGATACGCATCGGGCCAGTCGCCTTCGATCGCGACGGCGGAGAATCCACGCTCCTCGATCAGCGCGCGTGTAATCCGCGCGCGCAGCGAATAAAAATCGTGCGTCCCGTGCGTCGCTTCGCCGATCAGCACGAGCGACGCGTCGCCGATCCCGGCCAAAATGCGTTCATGATCGTGATCCGTCGTCAGCGGGTGCGCCGCCGCCCGGATAACGGCGGCGGCATCGGGCGCATCCTTGCCGAACGGCGGCATAATGCCTCGTCGTGCCGACCGCGAAGAGGCGCGCGCCTAGAAGCAATCCTTCGCGCAATGTTCTTTCACCGTCTGCTTCAACCGGCGGACGTTCTCCTCCTCCTGCCGTTTTAGGTCACGCCAGAGATTCTGCAGATTTATGTCGCCCTCGGAATTGGCGACATACTGGTCGTAGCGCCACAAGGCATCGAGCCGTTTGCTGAGTTCGTGGATGATGTCGTGATCGTGATCGGAGGCGCCCTGGCTTTCGCCAATGTGGACGAATTCTTTTTCGGCTGAGAAACGCATGATGAAATCCTTCGTTGAATGTCGTTGTGCGGTTACCGGGATTTCCGGAATCCTTGGAAACATAATCCCGCCGGAGCATCCCCGCCATGGGAGCAAGTGCCGAAAATCCCATCGGCCCCGCTCCGATTCGGTTTCGTGGTTCTGTAGTGGGATCGCTCGTACGACTTCTTTTTGCCTGACGCATCGCCCGGCCGAGGCGGTCGGGCATTCGGCGAACCGCGCCCTCCGTCATGGCTACTCCATGGCGCGCGCCCCTTGCGGCAGGTGTGCCATTTCCTGTTTCGCGGCCGCGAGGCTTTCCCTCACTTCATCGTCGGTGGTCTGGGAAAAATCTTCATACCAGGCGCCGATCGCCGTCAGCGCCGCCGGTTGGAGCGGACATATCACCGTGTCGACTTCGTGCGCGAGTTCCGCGCAGGTATCGCGCGCCCCGACGGGCGCTGCGACGACCAATCGCCCCGCCCCGAGTTGTCGGACGGCGGCAACCGCCGCGCGCATCGTCGATCCCGTGGCCAAACCGTCATCCACGAGAATGACGACCCGGCCACGCACATCGATCAGCGGACGGTCATCCCGATATGATTTTTCACGACGCGCGAGTTCGGCGAGTTCCCGGTCGGCGATCGCAGCGATTTCCAGTTCCGTGATCCCCCAATTGGCGACGAGCGACTCGTTCAAAATTCTCACGCCACCGGATGCGATCGCACCCATCGCGAGTTCAGGCTGGGTGGGCGCGCCCAATTTCCGGACAATGAAAATGTCGAGCAACGCACCGAGCGCTCGTGCCACCTCGACGCCGACGGGCACGCCGCCCCGCGGCAAGGCCAGCACAACGGCGTCGGCCGCCGCCATCTGTTCGTGAACGTGTTCCGCGAGGATGCGCCCGGCTTCCCGCCGGTCGCGATAGTGGTACTCTTCAACCCTCTTCATGGGATCCTTCCTGCGGCAAATGCTCCGCGAACCAACGCGCCGCGAGGTCGGCGACGCGATCGAGCGCGCCCGGTTCTTCGAAGAGGTGCGTCGCGCCCGGGACGATTTCGAGGCGCTTCTCACAATCGAGCCGGGCGAGCGCTCCCTCGTTGAGTTGAATCACGGCGTCATCGTCTCCACCCACGATCAGCAACGTGGGTGCGCGCACCCGCGGCAGCGCGTCGCCGGCGAGATCCGGCCGGCCTCCTCGCGAAACGACCGCGGCGACGTCGTGTTTACCGTCGGCTGCGGTCACGAGTGCCGCCGCGGCACCCGTGCTCGATCCGAAATAGCCGAGGCGCAATCCGGCCGCGGGCTCGTTCCGGTTCGCCCAGTCGCTCGCCACACCGAGACGCGCCGCGAGCAGACCGATATCGAAGCGGAGATGGCCGGTCAGTTCATCCGCTCGTCCTTCCTCTTTCGTGAGCAGGTCGAACAGCAGCGTGGCCATTCCCGCGCGTTGCAGCGTCAATGCGACGCGTCGATTGCGCGGGCTGTGCCGACTGCTGCCGCTGCCGTGGGCGAACAGGACGAGACCGAGCGGATGCTCCGGAATTTCAAGCGCGCCATCGAGCCGCAAGCGCCCCGAGGCGATCTGAACTTCACCGCTGTGAGGCGGCGGCAGGTGAATTGGCCCTGAGCGTTTCACGACGCCGCAACCTAACCTCGTCCCGCGGCGAAAAACATGGGAACGGCCCCTGATTCGCGGATCGGAACTGTCACGCGATCCTGATCCCCCAGCGATCGCTTTGTCGTTTCGGGCTCCGGTCCCTCGAGTTCGACCGCGTCACGCCGCGCGCAGCCGAAGCGCCAGCTTGCCGAGATGATGCTCACCGATTTCGCGATGCGCCCGGGCCGCTTCATCGAGTGGGTAGACGCGCCCGAGTTCGATGTGGAACGGCGCGGAACCAATCAAGGCGTTGAGCCGCTCGAATGCATCCTTGCCCGGAGTGCCGTCGTAGCCGAACCGTTTCACGCCTTCCGGGATCTCGGGCACGGGTTCGACGCCATTCGGATGCGCGACCCGACCGCCGCGCGCCACGTGCCGCAGCGCTTCGTTCAGGCCTTTCGCGCTGACGAGCACCAAGGCCGCATCGAGTCCGGCGGGAGCGAACTCGTGCACCGCCGCAGCCACGTCGTCGCGATGTCCGTCGACGGCCTTATCCGCTCCGAGCCGCCGGACCAATTCGACGCCGTCGTTTCCCGATGCGACGGCCAGCACCTTGGCGCCGATCCGTTTTGCGAGTTGGACGGCAATGTGTCCGATCCCGCCGCTCGCGCCGAAGATCATCAGCTTTTGGCCTGCCTTCAGATGGAGCTGGTCGTCAAGGCCGCGCAAAGCCGTGGTGCCGTCCGCACCGAGCGCGCCCGCCGCGTCGGCTTTCACGGCCGGCGGAATCGCCGCGACGTTAGCCTCCTTGACGGAGATGTATTCGGCATAGAAGCCTCCCTCCAGCGCGTAGGCGTAGACGCGATCGCCGATCTGAAATCGCCGCACGTTTTTTCCGATGGCGGCGACCGTTCCGGCGCCATCGTTGCCGATCACGATCGGGAAGGCGTGTGGAGTGAATTCGAGTTCTCCCTTCCGCACCGAGGGATCCCAGACGCCGATGCCCGCGGTATCCAATTCAAGGAGCACCTCGTCGTCCTTGGGTGGCGGCACGGGGAGGGATTGCACGCGAAGAACCTCCGGACCGCCGAAATGATCGAGGGCCACGGCTTTCATGGTGGTGGGCACGAAGCGTTGCATAGTGGCGCAATCTATACCGGCCCGTCGCGCCGCGCACTGGGGCGTCGCCTGAAAGACCGATCCGGCGTTTCCGGTTGGCTGGGATAGCCGTTGTCGGTTAGAACGCTTTGAAATTTTCTATCGCCGATGTAGGAGCCTGCTTGCAGGCGATCCCGGCGAGCGAAGGTCCAAGATCGCCTGCAAGCAGGCTCCTACATTCGAACCGTCGCGCCGCTCCGCTATTTTTCAAACCGCGCTCGAAGCGCCTGATCCGCGGCGCGGGAGGAAGGGCGCGCGGCGGAAGCGACGGAACTTCTCGCCGCGGCCGAAAAAAACTGCCCGCCCGAACGCGCGGACGATCTCAATTCGCCGGGATCGTGACCGAGGCACGGAGGCCGGGCTTGATCAGGCTATCGGGATTGTTCACGAGAACCTTCACGCGCAACAGGCCGCTGGCGGCGTCGACGCGCGGGTCGATGAAATCCACGGCGCCGGAAAACGGACGGATGACGCCCGCGACCGAGACGGCGACGTCGACGGTTTGGTGGAGCTTCACCCGAGGCAGATCCTCGGCGCGAAGATAAAACGTCACGTAGACCTGGCTGATGTCGACCAAGCGAAACATCGGCTGCGTGCCGGTGACGCTTTCGCCGACTTCGCGGAGTTTCTCCACCACGAGGCCGTCGATCGGAGAAACGATGGTGCGTTGGTGAAAGAGCTCGGTCGCCTGTTCGTATTGGAGGCGCGCGAGGTCGAGTTCGATTTTGTTTTTCAGGGCCTCGTCCTCGGAGATGATTTTTTCCGCGTAGAGATTGTGCGAGCCCTTGAAGTCGAACTCGCGTTTCTCGAGCGCGGCCTTCGCGCGGAGCATGTCGAGTTCCTCGACGCGGGCGTAGAGCTGACTGAGCAGCTGGCCTGATTTCACGCGGTCGCCCTCCTTCACCGCGATGCTGACGATGGTGCTTTGGACGGGCGCGGAGACGACCACTTCCTTGAACGGAAGAATAATGCCGTCGAACGGAGCGTCGGCCACCGCCGCGCGGGCGGAGACGCTCACGCCGGCGAGGAGGACGGCACCGGCGGTGAGGCGAGCGAGTGGTCGCAGGAAAGCGGGGAGGAAAATGAAGAGAGCCATGGCGGGCGGTTATTCGAAATCGGAGGAGTCGACGTTGACGCGGAGGAAAGTGGGCAGCGTGCCGGTGACGAATTGGAGTTGAACGAGAGCCTTGTTGAGGTCGACGAGGGTGGCGAGCTGGCGCGACTGCGCCTGGCTGAGATCGCGGAGGGCCTGGCTGACGTTGTAGCTGGTGGTCTGGCCGGAGGCGAGGCGGAGCGTCTCGGCGTCGGCGGAGGCTTGGGCGAGGGTCACGGAATCTTTTACCAGATTGATGCGGTCGGCGGCATTGGCGATGTCGCGGAGAGCGGTGTCGACGGCGCTGAGGAGAACCACTTCCGTGTGCTTGAGGCTGTAGACGGCCTGGAGCTTGCGGTTCTTGGCTTCGGCGAGGCGACCGCGGGCGACGCGGTTGCCGATGGGAATGTTGACGACGACGCCGGCGCTCCAGGTCGGCTGGTGGCGGTTCCAGTAATCGTAGTAGCTCTCGCTGAACGTGCCGCTCAGGCCGTTGTAGCCGAAGGTGGCTTTCAGATCGACGCGCGGCCACAGCTGGTTTTTCGCGTAGGCGATGCGGATATCCTCGCTCTTGGCGACCTCCACGCTCGCGAGGTAGGACGGGTTATGAGCGAAGAGCGTGGCGAGCGCCTGCTCGCGGTCGACGGCTTCGGACTTCTTCTGGATGAACGAAGGATCGACGACGAAATCGGCTTCATCGAAATCGAAATTCTCGCGGGTGAGTTCGCGCAGCGTGTTGCGCCGCTGGGAAATGAAATTGCGGGCGAGCAGCAATTCCTCGCGCGCTTCGGCGAGGCGGCCTTGCGCCTGCGTGACGTCGATCGGCGCCATGCGGCCTTCGTCGGCGCGGCGTTGATTTTCGCGCACGAGCTTGGCGGCGACATCGACGGCCTGCTGTTTCACCCGGATGTTTTCCTGGGCGAAAACCATCTCGAAATACGCCGAGGAGACGTCGCGCATGATGCGCAGCACCGTCGACTCCAGATCGTAGCGGGAAGCTTTTTTCGCGCTCTTCTGGAGGCGAACCTCGGCGAGATTGGCGGTGAAGCCGAAGTCGCGCAGCAACGGCTGCAGCAGCGTGAGAGAGGAACTGCTGATGTATTCCGGGTGATGAGGGCTGCTCTTGCCGCGATTGTAGGTGTTATAGGACTGATCCGTGGTCGAGAGGAGCTGATACTGCGTGCCGGTCGGCAGGCGACCGGAGATGCCGCCTTCGAAGTGCTGGACGTCCTCTTCGTAAACCGAGCCGGCGCCGCTGCCGAAGAGCGATGAGGTGATGCTGGCGGGCTGCGGTCGCTCGACCGTGGAAAAAGTGTACCCGCCGACGATACTCGGATCGAAGGCGCCCCAGGCGGCCATCAGGCGATTGTCCTGGATTTTGGGATCGAGGCGTTTCGCGCGCAGCTCGAGATTTGTATTCAACGCGTCGACGAGCAGGTCGTGCAGCGTGACCGTGCGCCCGACCGTCGGCGGTGGCGGAGTCGGCGGGCTGGCCGGAGCCGGCGACGCCGCGAAAATGCGGAGCCCGGCAGTTAAGGCGGATAGGGTGAGCAGTCTCTTCATCATAGAGTGTGGGAAAATTTTCAGGCGAGCATGGTGCCGATGGGTCGGCGGAGGGAAACGGCGAGCGGCACGAGGCTGGCGAGAACACCGACGTTGACGACGACGGCGAGAAAAACCGCCGCGTCGAGATTCAGGCGGGTGCCGGCAGCGGCGTCGAAGGCGGGTAATTTTGCGAGCAGGGCGGTGGCGCCGAGATGCACGGTGAGCAGGGCGGCCGCGAGCGCGGCGTTGGCGAGCAGCAGGTTTTCGCCGAGGGTCGCGGTCCAGAGCAAACGTGCGCGCACGCCGAGGCTGCGGAGCAACGCTTGCGCAAAACGCACTTGGTGATGCTCGAGGATGCCGATCGCGGCGAAGACGAGGATCACGCCGAGGCCGAGCAGGCCGAGAATTATCGTGCGCCAGAGCGCCTGGCCGTGTTCGAGGGCGGCGAGCGCGGCGCGCAGCGGGCCCGGATCCTGAATCGCGGGAGCGCCGCCGGTCTCCGCCGTGAGGAGGTGACGCACGGCGCGCACCCAATCCGAAAGCACGGTGGGCGAGGAGGGCGTGAAGAGCACCACCTCCACGGCGCCGCGCGCATCGACCGGAGGCAGCGTTTCGGCCGGGAGCAGCAGCGCGTCGCCATCGAGCAGTGCGCGCCACGGGCCTTCGGCCGGCCGCGCGATCGCGTCGATCCCGCCGGCCGCCTGGCCGAATTTGAAATTGGCGATGCGTCCTTCCGGCCAGTTCCGCGTAAGCCAGATCGCAGGCGGTGGCTCGCCTGAACGCGGCGCCGTGGACGGCTGCATTTCGGAAAGGACCGGCCAGGAGGCGGTGAAGACGGGCACGCTGGCGCCCCAGTTGGTGGTCGCGACGAGCGGCGTTTGTTCAAACACCGCGAGCCGACCGTCCGCTGCGAGCGGCGCGGCCCAGTGGTCGGCCGGCAGGCGACCCGGAAAGGGCGCGAGCGACGCCGGCCCGATCGTGCGCACGACCATCGTGTTGAAACCGAAACGCGCGAGCTGGGTGCGCAAGACATCGGCGCTGGCGGCGAAGCCGGCGAGAAAACCGCCGGCGGTCGCGGCGAGGGTATAAGTGAGTACCGCGCGCGCCAGCGGACTGCTCGGGCGGGTGCGCCAGCGCAGGGCGGTTTCCTTGAAAAGGTAGCGCAGGGTGGGAGTCATGGCGCGCGGAGTTCGAGCGTGTCGGCCTGGGGAAACTCCGCGGCGAGCCGGGGGTCGTGCGTCGAGACGATCACGGAGCGACCGCTCGCGGTCCATTCGCCGATCACGCCGGCGATCGCCTGCGTATTCGCATCGTCGAGACCGGAGGTCGGCTCGTCGAGGAGCAGCAGCGGTGGATTTTTGACCAACGCGCGAGCCACGGCGGCGCGTTGCAGCTGGCCGCCCGAGAGATCGGCGGCGGGCGCGTCGGCCAGAGCGCCGAGTTCCAGCCGCTCGAGCCAGCGGCTCGCGGTGGAGTGCGCATCGGCGACCGGGAGTCGGGCCGCGGAGCCGGCGAGCAGGAGATTTTCGCGGAGGGTGGCGCCCGGGAGCAGATTGAATTGTTGAAACACGAATCCGATTTCGCGGCGCAGAAACGCTTGATCCGGCGCGGTGCCGTGACGGGTGAGCACGCGGCCTGCGTCGGGCAGCAGGAAGCCGGCAAGAAGTTTGAGGAGGGTGCTTTTGCCGCCACCCGAAGGCCCGCGCAGCAGCGAAAGACCGGGGGAGAACGTCCGGGAAAAACCGGCGAGGACGGCGGGTCGTTTCGACCCGTAGCGGAACGTCACCGACTCGAGGGTGAAGAGCGCGCCGGTCATGGCTGGGGCGGCTGCACCGCGAGGGTGGTGAGGCCTTCGGCGACGAGCCGGGCGCCGGGAAACAGATGTGGAATCGCCTCGCGCCAGCCGGCGGCAAGGGCGTCCTGCGTATCGGCGCGCGCGACGAGCAGCTTCGGTACGATGCGCGCGGCCGTGGGCAGCCGGGCGAAAATTCGGGCCGGCAGATCGGCGCCGGTCGGGCCCAGGGCGGTGTGCACGGCCGGCTCGGCGGGTGCCTCGAACCAGAGCACGGCGGTGCCGGGCGAGGTGGGATCGAAGCCGCTGCCGGCAAACGTCGCCCGCACGACGGCGCCGCCGGGGAGGCTGATTTCGGCTTCGAGCGCGGCGGGCGGGCCGGCGAGCAACAGGGCCGACACGGCACGGACGCGGATGCGGAGGGTGGTGGGATCGGCGACGAGCGCGATCGTTTCGCCGGCTTCGATGGCACTGCCGTCGCGCGCTTCCGCAAGCACCAGACGACCGGCAAACGGCATCACGAGACGGGATTGACGATCGCGGATTTCACGCGCGGTGCGGCGGCGTTCCAGTTCGGCGCGCATCGCCTGAAGGTCGGCGGGATCGAGCGCGGCGTCGCCGGCGGCGATGCGAGTACGGCGGTCGCGCAGGGCGCGGGCCGTTTCGGCGAGCTGGCTCGCGGGCAAGGTGGGTCGCAGGGCGGGATCGAGCGCGGGACGTTCGCCGGTGAAGAGTGCAGGCTGGTGTTCGGCGAAGTCGGCGGCGGCGGCAGCTTCGTCGGCATCGCGTAAATCGCGATCGAGTTGGGCGAGGACGCCGGGGCGTTCGAGTTCGAGATAACGTTGGCGGCGCCGGGTGATTTCGAGTTCGAGACGGTGCACGATATCGTCGTCGGCGGTGGCATCGATCGGCTCGATGCGCCCCCAGGCAGTACCGGCGGAAATTTCGGAGGCGAGGCCGGCGGTCAGTCGAAGGAGGCCGGAGAACGGGGCGTGGACCAATTCGACGCGGGCGGGTCCGGCGTGGGCGGGAAGCTGGGCGACCTGGAGACGGTCGGCTTGGGGGAAGGCGGGCCAGTCCCACGCGGGCCGCGGCGGGGGAGTGGATGGCGGATCGCTGCGGATGCAGCTGGACAGCAGGCCCATGCTGAGCGCGCAGGAGGCGATGAAGGCGGGTTTCATCACGTCGCGGGCGCGGGAGACGGGGTGAGTGGTGGAACGCCGGGCCAGCGCGCGTCGTCGAAAAACCAGAGTACGAGCTGCCAGTCTCGCCGCTCCTCGAGCAGGGTGGTGCGACGGGCAGCGACGGCGGTTTGGAACAGGGTGGAGGGCGTCGAGCCGGCGGCGGGGAGCGCGGCGAGCTGGACGTCGGTGTCACTGAGAGCGACCAGGGCGGTTTCGATGCGGTGGGAAAGGGTGGCGGCCTCGCGTTCGAGGGTTTCGCGGCGGAGGCGCGTCTCAGCCGCTACGATACGTTTCTGGCTGGCGATCCGTCCGCGGGTATCGAGCGTGAGGTAGGCGTTGGCGCCAGCGAACATGTCGCGGGACGACCAGTAGGTATTCTGACCGTCGTTACGGCGGTAGAGGGACGGATTCGAGACGTAGACGCTGAACTCGGGCCAGTATTCGAGGTTGACGCCGAGTTCGCGCGCGCGGAGGGCAACGAGTTCGACGGCGGCGAGGCGCAGGGGCAGCCGGGCGATGGCAGTGGCGGCGGGACGGTTCGCCGGCTGCTCGTAGGCGAGCGCGGGAAGACCGGCGGCGGTGCAGTCGAAAACGACGTCGGGCTGTCCGACAAGATGGCTGAGTTTCGTGGAGGCTTCCGCTTCGTCGCCGACGAGGGTGGCGAGGCGATGCTCGAGGAGGGTGCGAAACCGGGCGGAGCCCGGCCCCGTGGCAGCGGCGAGGGCGCGGGCGAGATTGCGACGGTCGCCGGCGAGCTGCGCGCAGTGGGAGAAAGCGCGGTAGAGTTCGACGGTCTGTTCCCGCCAAACGGCTTCCAGAGCCAGTTGTGAGCGGATGACGACAAGCTCCGCGGCTTCATGGCGGAGGCGATAGCCGACCATGCCGGGCACGTCGAAGAAAACGCTCGCGGCGAAGGTGAAGGGATCGATGCCGGTTCCGCTCGTGAGCGCCTGGTTGTAGCCGCCCTGCAGGCTGAGGAGTGGAAGCAGCGAGCGGCGGACTTGCTGGAGGTTTTCGGAGGCGCGGAGACAGTCGAGGTCGACGGCGCGAATTTTTTCGTTGCCGCGACGCAGGAGGACCAGGGCGTCGTCCCAAGCGAGCCGGAGGGGAGCGGCTCGGGCGAGTTGGGCGGTGGCGTGGCGCTGCTGCCAGTCGACCTGACGGCGTTGCTCCTCGGCCGCCAGTTCGCGGTGCACGGAGATGCAGCCCGTGGTTGCGGTGATCAGGGTGGTCGCTCCGGTCAGAATTACAGCGAGGTGGGTCGCGGAGCGAAAATGGCGGACAGGAAACATTTGCAGGTCGCGCGACGGCCGGCAGGCCCTGCAGGGGCTGCAATCATCAATTGCTGGTGAACGTCGAGGTCTTGCCGGTATCGTTGTCGATATACGTGCCGTTCGCGTGAGAAGTGAAAAACATCTGATAACGAAGGACGGTCGCGAAGGACGTGTTCAGCACGAGAGAGGCTTGGTTCACCGTCGAGGCGCGGACGTAGTAATAGCTGCCGGCATCTCCGCTCGGGGACGTGTAGTTCGCGGCGGTGAACGTGTAGGTGCTCCGCAGGGAACCGATATCGGGATCCTGAAACGTGACCGTCAGGCCGGTGAGCGCGACGGGGGCGAGATTCGCATCGGACGGAGGAGGGGCCGAGGGCGCCGAGCTGCCACCACCACCTCCTCCGCCACCGCATCCGCTGCAAAAACTTAGTATGCCCGCGGCCATCACCCATCCGAGGATTTTTGGGGAAAAGCTGAACTTCATAGAAAGATCGCGATTGAAATGTGAGAAGGAACATGAAAATCCCCCTTCGTGCGTCGATCCAATTCGTAGCTTTAATGAATAATTTTCTGGGGCTTTCTACCTAGTGGCGGAGTTCAGGCACGAATTTAACATTTTTGTTGAATCATGAATAATCCACTTCCCTTCGGCGCCTCGACCGTCGAGGCGTTGGCCCGCCTGGAGGCTTGTCGCGTGTTTGAGGGACCGCTCAAGGAGTTCTGGCGCAAGTTCGTTCAGACCGGAGCTGAAATTGCACAAGGAACTGCGGCTCGAATAGTAGTGCGAGCTCAGAACGAGTGGAGGCTCGTCTCGGGCTGGCCCGATCCGCGGGAATTTCCCGTCTCGATGGCAGGCGCGGCGTTCAACGCGCTCGCCGAACAGGCGCTCGCGGAAGGCATTGCTGCGGCCGGCTCGCCCGACGGAATGCGGCCGGGTTTGGTTGTGGTTGCGCTGGCGGGCAATACTGAGGAGCTCGCCCTACTCGTGGTCGCGGTCTCGCCGGGCATCCGAGAGAACTTACTTGCTGCGGGATCGCTGCTGCGTCTGGCGGCGGATACGCCGCTCCTTTATTTGCGGCAGCGGCAGTTGGAAAAATCGAAGCGCGATCTCGCGCACTACGCGCAGGCGCTCGAGGTGCTCGCCGCCACGAATGCGCACACGCGTTTCCTCAGCGTGGCGATGGCGTTGGCGAACGAACTCGCCGCGCGCCTGCAGTGCACGCGGGTTTCGCTCGGTTGGAACGAAGGCGCCTACGTGCGCATGAAAGCGATCAGCGGCACCGACCGGTTCGAGAAAAAAATGGACGCGGTGCAACGGCTGGAGGCGGCGATGGAGGAAGCGCGCGACCAGGATGAGGAAATCCTGTTTCCTCCCGGGGCCGACAGCGAAGCGGTGACACGCGATCACGCGGCGTACGCACAGGGAGAAAAAGTCACCGGGCTGCTCTCCGTGCCCGTGCGCATCGACGGCGAACCGGCCGGCGTGATCACGCTGGAGCGGGTCGGGTCGGGTTTTTCTGAATACGACGCGATGGCGGTGCGCGTGATCGCCGACCAGGCGAGCCGGCGGCTGGCGGACTTGAATGCGAGCGATCGCTGGTTTGGCGCACGATGGGCGCGGGCGGCGCGCGGGTGGTTCGCCCGGTTTCTCGGTCCGCGGCAAACCTGGCTGAAGGTCGCGGCGGTCGCCGGGGCGGCGTTTCTTTTATTCGCGACGTTCGTGCCGCTGCCCTATCGGGTGAACGCGAAGTTCATCGTGCGAGCCGATGCCCTCCAGTATCTCCCGGTGCCTTACGACGGATATCTGGGCGAGGTGTTCGTGCGGCCTGGCGATATCGTGAAGGCGGGCGACGTGCTCTTGAAACTCGACACGAGCGATCTGCTGGTCGAACAGGCGGCGGCGATCGCGGAGGTGCGTCGCTACGCCGCGGAGGCGGAAAAATCCGAGGCGGACCGCAAGCTCGCGGACTTCCGCGCTTCGCGTGCGCTCGAAGCGCAGTCGCAGGCGCGCGTCGACCTCGTGAAATACCGCCTCGCCCGCAGCGAGCTGCGCGCGCCGTTCGACGGCGTGATCGTCGAGGGCGATTTGCGCGAGCGGATCGGCGCACCGGTGCATGCGGGCGACGTGTTGATCAAGATTTCCCAATTGACCGGCCTATATGTCGAAATGCGGGTGCCGGAGCGCGATATCGATCTGGTGGCGGACAGCAAAGGCGCGGAGGTGGCGTTCACGACGCGGCCGGAGGACACGTTCGCGGTGACGATCGCGCGCATCGAGCCGTCGGCCGTGGCGGATCGCGAGGGCAATTCCTTCGTGGTGCGCGGACAGATTCGGGCGAAAGCCGACTGGTTGCGGCCCGGGATGAGCGGCGTCGCGAAAATCGCCGCGGGCCAGCGCAGCTTGCTCTGGATTTCGACTCACCGACTGGTGGATTTCCTGCGGTTGAAACTGTGGTGGTGAAGTACGGCGCATGAGCGAACTACGTCCCCTTTTCAGCGAGTCATGGCACCGCGTGGCCGGCCAGCGGCTGCGACTGCGGCCGTCGGTGCGCATCCGCCGGCAGTCGTTTCGCGGGGAGCTGTGGCATATCGCACAGGACACGTTCACGAATACGTTTTTCCGGTTCCGGCCGGAGGCCTACGATTTCATCGCGCGGCTCGATGGGACGCAGACGGTGGAGGAAATCTGGACGGGCTGCCTGCGGCGTGCGCCGGACCGGGCCCCGGGCCAGGGCGAGATCGTGTCGATGCTCGCTCAACTTTATCAGGCGAACCTGCTCGGTGGCGACACGGCGGGCGACACGGCGCGGCTGTTCGCACGTCACGAAAAGTTTCAGCGCCGCCAGCTGACCTCCCAGCTTTTCGGGATTTTCTTCCTGCGCATCCGGCTGTTCGACCCGAATCCGCTGCTCAACCGCACGTGGCCGGCGCTGCGGTGGATCGCGACGAAGACCATGGGCTGCGTGTGGCTGGCCGCGGTTTTGGCGGGTGGCGCGGTGGTGGCGAGCAATTGGGATCGCGCGCTCGACCAATCGCAGGCGGTGCTCGCGCCGGGCAATCTGCTCTTGTTGTACGCGGCGTTCACCGTCGCGAAACTCATTCACGAATTCGGCCACGCGTTCGCGGTGAAGGCGTTTGGCGGCGAGGTGCATGCGATGGGCGTGACGCTGCTCGTCTTCACTCCGATCCCGTATGTGGATGCGACGGCGGCGTGGGCGTTTCGGGAGCGTTGGAAACGGGTCGTCGTCGGTCTGGCGGGCATGATCCCGGAGCTGTTTTACGCGGCATTGGCGGCGTTCGTCTGGGCGAAGACCGCGCCGGGGACGTTGAACAGTCTGGCCTATAACACGATGATCGTCGCGTCGATCTCCACGATCATCTTCAACATCAATCCGCTGCTCCGTTTCGACGGGTACTATATCCTGGCCGATGTGCTGGACTCGCCGAATCTCCAGCCGCGTTCACAGCGGCAGTGGCTGCACTTGCTCGAGAAACACGGGTTCGGCTCGAACGTCTTGGAGAGTCCGGCCCGTTCGCGAACCGAGGCGGTCTGGCTGACCATTTTCGGGGTGGCGAGCTGGGTTTACCGGATGATGGTGACGGTGGCGATCATCCTGCTGGTGGCGGACCGGTATTTTGGCGTCGGCTTGCTGGCGGGCGTGCTGACGTTTGTCGGGGCGTTCATCATGCCGGCGACGGCGGCGGTGCGTTACCTATTGCGCGAGCCGCGGATCGAGCGCACGCGCCGGCGAGCGTGGCTGGTCACCGCGGTGGGCGTCACGGCGGTGGTGGGTTTTCTGGCCGGTGTGCCGCTGCCGTATTATGTGCGGGCGCCCGGCGTGGTGCGGGCGGCGAATTCGATGGAGGTTTATACGCTCGTCGCGGGCTGGGCGGTGGAGTCGCCGGTCGTCAGCGGCGCCAAGGTCGAGCCGGGCGAACTGCTCGTGCGACAGGAGAATCCCGAACTCGATCTCTCGTTGGCGGCAGCGCGGGCGGACATCGAGCAGGCGAAGGTGCGAGAGCTCGAAATGATTTCGGAACTGGCCGCGGGCATCGAGCCGACACGGCTCCGTCGCGTCGCGGCGGAAGTGAAGCTGCACCGGCTGGAGATCGACCGCGATTCACTCGCGCTGCGTTCGACCGTGGCCGGCGAGTGGGTCTCGCCGCGGGCGGAAGACTGGCGGCTCACGTGGGTGCCGCGCGGCATCCGGCTGGGCGAAGTCGTGGGCAAGGGCCCGGAGTGGGAGTTCTTCGCGGTCGTTCCGCAGGAAAACGCCAGCCAGCTTTTCGGCGCGATCCAGGAGGGGGCGAAGGTGCGTTTCGCGGGCACGGCCGGCGAGGAGTTGAAGGTTTCGTCCTGGCAGGTCATTCCCGGGCGTCAGGACACGTTGCCCAGCGTGGCGCTCGGCTGGTCGGCGAGCGGGCCGGTGAAAGTGAAGGCGGACGATCCGCACGGGGTGCATGCGGACGAGCCGTTTTTCCTCGTGGTCGGTAAAATTTCCGCGGTGTCGACGGCGGGCGACGGGAAGCCGAAGGTGTTGTGGCAAGGGCGGACCGGCACGATGCGTTTTGCGCTGCCGTGGTCGCCGTTGCTGGTGCGTTGGGTGCAGTCGTTCCGGCAGATGTTGCAGGCGCGTTACCAGATCTGAGGCGCCATGGCTGTTCCGACGATCGACGTCCGGCGCACGGAGGTGCCGCGGCCGGAGAAACTGCCGGGCGGGCTGGATTCGCTGGCACATCGGGCGCAAGGCCGGTGGCGGTCGCGCGGGCGATTCCGGCGGGAATGCTGGCAGGAGGCCGGTCGAATCGAGCGGGAGGCCGCGGAGCTGGGTAATTTGTCGGATGCCGATTTGCAGCAACGCCTCGCGTTGCATCGCATGGAAGTGCGTCGCTCCGGCGGCAAGCCTGGCGTCGCCGAAGCGGCGCTGCCGATCGTCTGTGAACTCGCGGTCCGGACGCTCGGGCTGCGGCCGTATCGCGTGCAAATCATGGGTGCGCTCGGGCTGGCCCGGGGACGCTTGGTGGAAATGGCGACCGGCGAGGGGAAGACGTTGACGATCGCTCTGGCGGCGGCGATTTCCGGCTGGGTCGGGCGACCGGTGCACATCGTCACGGCGAACGATTATCTCGCGAAGCGCGATGCAGACGGGCTCCGGCGATTTTACACCGCGTGTCGGCTGACGGTGGCAGCGGTGACGGCAAACTTGGAGACGTCGGAGCGCCGTGAGGTCTATCGCGCGGATCTCGTTTACACGACGAGCAAGGAATTGGTGGCGGATTTCCTCCGCGACCGGCTCGTGCTGGGCGCGATGGCCGACGCGGGCCGACGGACGGTTCGCCGATTGCTGAGCGGCGGCGAGATCGACGACCGCGTGGTGTTGCGTGGGCTGCACACGGCGATCGTCGACGAGGCGGACAACCAGCTCATCGACGAGGCTGTGACGCCGCTGATCATCAGCCGGGCGCAGGACGACGCGGCAATGCTCACGGTCTGCAAGCGGGCCGACGAAGTGGCCGGAACCTTGGTCGCGGGCGAGGACTACTCGATCGAGCAACGCTACAAGGAAATCCGTCTGCTCGACGCGGGGCGCAAGCGCATCGCCGAGTTTTGCGCGGCGGAGCCGGCGGGGCGTTTTAATCAGCCCGTTTGGATGGGGATCATGGTGACGCAGGCGTTGCAGGCGCGGCACTTTTTCCTGCGCGACAAACAGTATGTCGTCGTCGACGGCAAAGTGGTAATCGTGGACGAATCCACCGGGCGATTGATGCCGGGACGGACTTGGCGGCTGGGGCTGCACCAAGCGGTGGAAGCGAAGGAAGGCGTGGAGTTGACGCCGCCAAACGAGTCGCTCGCGCGTCTGAGTTTCCAACGATTTTTCCGGCTCTTCCGGCGGCTGTCGGGGATCACGGGCACGGCTTCGGAGGCCGCGGGAGAGTTCTGGCGAATCTATGGACTTCCGTATCTTTCGATTCCGCCGCACCGACCGAATCAGCGTAAGGAATGGGCGCCCCGATATTTCGCGACGAGCGCGGAGAAATGGGCGGCGATCGTGCAGGAGATCGTGCATCTGCATGAGCAAGAACGCCCAGTTTTGATCGGAACGCGCAGCGTCGCTGCGAGTGAGCATCTGGGCGGTTTGCTCGCAGCCAAGGGTTTATCGCACACGCTGCTGAACGCGGTGCGGCACCAAGAGGAGGCGGGCATCATTCATCTCGCCGGTGAGAGTGGTGCGCTGACGGTGGCGACCAACATGGCAGGCCGCGGCACGGATATTCGCCTCGGACCCGGCGTGGCGGGGCGGGGTGGATTGCATGTGATCCTCACGGAATTGCACGAATCGAAGCGCATCGATCGCCAGTTGCGGGGACGCGCTGGGCGCCAAGGAGATCCGGGATCCACGCGCGTGTTTGTCAGCTTGGAAGACGATTTGGTGATCCGTTTCCTGCCCAAATTTTTGGTGCGAATTTTGAAAAACCTTCTCGTGCGCCGTGGGCTGTCGGCGACCAAGCCGGTGGCCTGGATCACGCGGCGGGCGCAACGCTCCGCCGAGAAATACGCGTATCGGCAGCGGCGCTTGGTGATGGAGCAAGACCAGCAACTTTCCGAATCTCTGATCCCCGGCCAAACAATTGACCAAATCTGAGAATAGTAACGATCTAAGGGCCGCACCCTATTTTTTTATTGAATAGCGGCGAACAATTATCCTTCTTCCGCGTCTCCGCTTGAGCTTCAACCGCAATACGCCGCGTCCGGATGCTTTTTCCTTCAGTGTGGAAGCGTTGGAATCGCGTCTCTTGCTTTCGGCAGTACCGCTCGCGATTCACGAAGGACTCGCGGCAAACGCGGACCCGGTGCTCACGCAGTTGATCGTGCCGGTGACCCAGAGCCAGACGCAGCAACCTGCGGCCGCGGCATCTCCCGGCGAGGGTAGCCTTTTCTCGGACCTTCCGCTCGAGTCGCTCTCGCACTTGGAGCCCGCAACTTTCGATGGAGCGGCAACCCAGGTGGCAATCGCGCCGGCCGTGCAGGTTCAGCATGACGGAAATTTGGTGTCCGCGACGGTCTCGATCGCTGCCGGTTTTAACGCGCAGGAAGATCGTCTCGCGGTCGCAGGATCGGCTGAAAATTCCGGCAAACTAGGTGCCCTGCAGTGGGCGTTCGATGCGGCGACGGGCACGTTGACCTTCACCGGAACGGCGTCCGCGGACGTCTATCAGACGGCCTTGCGCCAGGTCGTTTATCGCAACGCCGCGGTGCTGACGAGCGAGGTCGTGACCGCGGGTACGCGGGAGATTTCGATCGCGGCGAAAGCCGAAAATGCGTCGACGTCGGTCGCATCGGTTTCTTCTCAGTTGGTCGTTTCCCTCGTTTCGAGCCAAGGCCCTCCGGCGGCCTCGCTCACCGTAAGCCCCGGCACAACCCTTGCGGGTTCTGGTGTTTACGCTCAGGAAGTGATTAATGATGGAATTGTCAGTCCGGGCCACTCGCCCGGGTTTCAGGATTATGCGTCTTACGCCCAGACGGCGAATGGCGTGCTGCATATGCAGCTTGGCGGAACCACCGCCGGCACGGGTTACGATCAGGTTCGCGTATCGGGTGCGGCGGATCTCGATGGAACGTTGGAGCTGGAGCTCATCAACGGCTTTGCCCCCCAAGTCGGACAAACGTTCGACATCGTCACCTACGGATCGTCGACGGGAAAATTTTCGAAGGTCACCGGCCTCACCGGATTTGGTGACGGCTCGGTGGTTCTCGAGCTGGTCCAAAAAAACGACCGCCTGCAGTTGGTCGCGCGAGCCTCGGGCACGCATGACCTGCAGACTTTCATTGCGGAAAAGTTGCAAGAGTACGACCTCGGCAATTTGACCGGAACGCTCACGTTCGGCGGTGCGGATCTCACGCTCGGAAACGAGATCTCGCTCAAAAACGTTTGGGTCACCTTCACCCAGGCCGGCGCGGTTTCCTTCACCGCCACTTCTGCCAGCCTTTTCCCGACCCACGTTTTCAACGCCAGCATCACCGACGGTTCCGATTCGGACGAGTTCGCCGTCAGCGGTTCGTATGTGGGCGCGACCGGCGTTTACCAACTCAGCCTCGATCAGCTCAGCCTCAAGGTCGGGGACGCGCTGGAAATCTCCGCCACCTCTTTTAATCTCGTCTACGATTCGAACATCGCCGCGGCCAGCCAGACCTTGGCCACCATCGGCACCGCGACCATCACCTCCTCCCTGTTTGCCGGGCTGACGCCGGTGGCCTTGCCCGGACTCACCCTGCGGCGCGACGGCTTCCATGTCGACGACGTCACCGTTACCCAAGGCTCCTCCGCGACCACGACGGTCGGAGACTTCCTTACCGTCACCGGACTGCAAATTGTGGTGAACAGCCTCGATGTCAGTTTTGGTGCGACGACGACCGTCACCGGATCGGTTCAGGCCTCGGCCACTTCCTTGTCCGTCTATCCGGTCGGTAATTTTATCACGACGGCCGCGAGCGGGTTGACCTTTGCTTACGATTTTTCGGGTGCGACGCCGACGGGTTCCGTGACGATCACCGCGGCCACCTTCGAATTCGCGATTGGCGGCGCCCTCACGCTGAGCGCCACGAATGTCGTAATCACGCCCGACGTTCCCGATGCGACGACGCCCTTCGCGACGATCGCGAGCGCGGAACTCGGTCTGAAGCAGTTTGCCGGCGTCAGCCTCGTGAGCGTCACGGCGCTCTCTCTTAGTAAGAGCGGTTTCACTTTGGGCAGCTTTACGCTCACGACGCCTCCCTCCGTGTTGGCCGCGTTCAGCGATACTTTTGGCTCCGTGCTCAGTCTCACCGGCCTGCAAGTCACCGTGACCGACGTCAGCCTGACCTACGGCAGCACGCCGGTCGTCAACGGTTCGGTCGACCTGATTGCAACGGGCGTGGTTCTGTTCCCCGATCTGCCTTCACTGGACCTGAGCCTCGGCAACCTCGTCGGCAGCTACGATCTCGCGTTTCCGAATCTCCTGAAGTTCCGCGTTCCGAGCCTCAATCTGCGCATCGGCGATCTGCTCACACTCACTTTGCCGAGCTTCGATCTGGCTCCCGGCCTGGACGTGATGGCGAGTTTTCAGAACATCCATTTCTCCGTTCCCAGCCTGCCGAACTTCTCCGGCGTGCTGCCGACGTTCGATTTCAGCCGGGTGGACTTCACCCTGCCGACGATCGATTTGACCGGCGCGGGTCCGTTCGCCCTCGGCAGCTTTGGTCAAGTGGCCGGTCTGCATCTCAAGATCGAGGGTTTCTCGATCAATCGCGAACTCGGCACCGTCGCGGGTAACATCACTTTCACGGTCGGCAGTTTCTCCCTGTTCCCTGCCGGCGGCTTTTTCACCACCAACGCCACGGATATCACGGCGCATTTCGATTTCAGCTCCGGCTTGACTTCGCCCGGCGAGCTGACGTTCCACTTCGGCACGCTCGAGCTGATTTTCGGCGAGGCGTTCAAAATCGCCGCGACGGACGTCACCCTCACGCCCCGCCTGCCGACGCTCGCCACCCTGGCCACCGCCACCCTTTCGATTCCCCAGTTCGCCGGCCTGTCGGTGACGCTCAACAATCTCGCCCTCTCGACGACCGGCTTCTCGCTCGATGGGCTGACCGCGTCCTTGCCGAGCGGCGGCGGGTTGTCGGACGGCTTCGGCGAATTTTTCCACTTCGACAGCGTGACGCTGCACGTCGCGAACTTCGTGTTCGCCTACGGCGCGACTCCGACCGCCACCGGTACGATCTCCCTCGATCTGACCGGCGCGGCGCTGTTCCCCGGCTTCAGTTTCCTGAAAACCTCCGTCGGCACGCTCAACGCCTTCTATGATCTTTCAGACTCCGCGCGACTGAAGGTTGAGATCACGGCCTTGAGCCTCGCGATCGGCCAGGCGTTGAATCTCGACTTCGGCAACATCACCCTGACCCCCGGCTCCGCGACCCTCGCCACCGCGACCGGCGTCTCGGTCTCCTCGCCAATCTTCAACGGCCTCACCGGCTCGATCGACACCTTCACGCTATCCCGCACGGGCTTCTCGATCGACAGCCTGATTCTCGCGCTCGCCGGCCCCGCGAGCTTTGTCGGCTTGCTCAGCTTCAGTAACGTCAACGTCACGGTCACGAATTTCAAACTCGACCGCTCCTCCAATCTCACTCCGGTCAGCGGCACCATCGCGATCAGCATCGGCAGCCTCAGTCTTTTTCCGTCCGGTTCGCTCATCAGTACCACCGCGACCGGGATCACCGCTCACTTCGCCCTCGATTCCGCCGCGGCGTCCGGCCTCCTGATTCTGACCATCGGCCACCTCGAGTTGACCATCGCCGGTGCGATCCGCGTCGCCGCGGACAACGTCGTCCTCGATCTCAACGATTCCGATCTCGTCGCAAGCATCGCCTCCGCCGACGTCACCCTCCTTGTCCTCGGCGATGCCGCGGTGACGGTTCAGAATCTCGTCATCCGCCGCACCGGCGTCAGCTTCGACGACGCCACTTTCACCGCCAGCAGCCTCTCGCTCGCCGGGGTGCTCACGGTCTCGACCGTGGAGGTCAACCTCTCCGGCTTCGTTTACACGAAGGCCGACGATTCGGTTGTCGGTCAGCTCTCGTTCAGCGCCGGCGGCGGAGCGATCGCGTTCGGTTCCGTCTTGAACCTGGCGATCACCGACGGCGCCGATGCCGACGCCGATGCGGTCTCCGGCTCCTACGATCTCGCGAGCAAAGCCTTTCTCGTAAACCTTGACCAGCTCACCTTGAGCATTCCCGGTCTGCTCGATGCGGCGATCAATGGCGCCACCTTGACCTACAGTCCCGACGGCGCCGCCGATCAACAACTCCTCGTGGTCGCGAGCGCCGCGGTCACGATCGTCCCGCTCAACGACGCCACCGCGACGATCCAAAATCTCCGCATTCGCAAAAACGGCTTCTCCATCGACAGCGCCACGGGTTCGTTAACCTCTTTCTCGCTCGGCGGTCTTTTGGTCATCGACCACCCGACGATCACCCTGACGGATGTCGATTACACCGTTGGCGGCGCGTTGACGGGCCTGGTCGGCTTGAACGCCACGAGCGCCTCGGCCAGTCTGGGTACCGCGCTCACTCTCACGATTAGCGACTCGGCCGATGCCGACGCGTTCGCGCTTACGGGCGGTTACGATCTCGCGACGGATGTCTTCGAACTCAACCTCGACACGATCAGCCTGAACGTCCTCGGCTTTGCCTCCCTCGGGGCGACGGGCGCCGCGGTTCACTTCGATCCGGCGGCCAGTGGCACGTCCGAATTGATCGTCGGCGCGACCGGCGTGACCGGTTCGCTCACCGGCACGGGTGAGGGTGTCACCGATGGTTCGTTTATTTTGGTGGCGTTTGGCGACAACACCTACGCCTTCGAAGGCAAAGCGTCCGCGGCCGTCTCCGCCGGTGGCGCGTCCGTGAGCGGCCAGGTCAAAATCGTTTCCAACACCAGCGGTGCCAACGCCGCCGGCAAGTCGATCACGATCGATGGCACCACCCTGACCATCACGGCGACGACGAACGGCGACGTCGTCACGACCTCCGGCCTGCAAATCGGGTTGTCCGACGCTCTCTTTATTAAAGGCGACTTCACCTACGCCAGCAACGACGAGACGTTCTCCGGGCAGACGTTCCGCCGGGTGACGATCGCCAACGGCAGCATCGAACTCGCCGTCGGCGGCGGAAAAGTTCTCGCCTCCGATATCACCGGCACCTTGCTCCTCGGTGACGACGGTGTGGCGGTCGGCCGCCTCGCGATCGGTTCGCTCACCGCTTCCGGCATCGCCGGCGTCACGCTCCTCGCTTCGGACATCGTCTTCGAAGCCAACACCACCGGCGTCGCCGTCACGGGTACGATCGATGGCGACACGATCGATTTCTCCGCGGACGACCGGTTGAATTTCAAATCCATTTCCGCCACCGCGACGCTCGGGCTTACCGCCGGCGGCCTCACCACTTCGATCAGCGGTTCGTTCGTCTTCGATCTCGCGACGATCGCCGTCAACGGCGCCTCGACTCGGGTTATCCGCGTCGGTCTCACCGGCGGCTCGCTCGATCTCGGCGTCGGCGGTGCGACGCTGGCGGTCACCGGCATCAGCGGCGCGCTGCTCCTCGATGACAAAGGCGCGGCCGGCCAGCTCGCCGTGACCTCTGCCAGCCTTTCTGGCGTTCCCGGCCTCGCGCTCTCCGTGACGACGGTGAGCCTCGCCTTCAACACCACCGGCGCGGCCGCTTCGGCCACGATCGGCGGTTCCAGTTTCGCGTTCACCGACGCCAGCCAGTTCAACTTCCTCGCGGTTTCCGGCTCGATGCTGCTCACCGTCACGCAGGGCTCCGCCTCGCTCGGCATCGCCGGCACCGTCACCTTCAATCTCGCGACAGTCACCGCCGACGGCAGCACGGAGTCGACGCTCGAGGTTTCCGTGCAAAACGGTTCCGCGTCTCTCGTCGCCGGCGGCGCGACCGTGGCGGTTTCCCAGATTTCCGGCGCGCTCCTGACTCGCTCCACCGGCGCCGCTGGCAGCCTGACCGTCGGCAACCTCACCGTTTCCGATGTCGCCGGCCTCAACGCCACGGCGAGCAACGTCCACGTGAATTTCAACACCACTGGCGATGCGGTCAAAGCGACCGTCGGCGGCACATCCTTCGATTTCACCGACGCCGACCTGCATTCCTTCCTCACGGTTTCCGGCGACCTCTCCGCCGTCCTGGCTTCGGCGTCCGTGTCCGTCACGCTCTCCGGCCGCTTCGCTTTCGCGAAGCAAACCATCACGGTCGACAACACCCCCGAGACGGTTCTCGTGCTCCTCGCCGAGAACGCCTCCACCAGCCTCTCGATCGGTTCCGCGCCCGGCGGCGTGAAACTCGCGTTCTCCGGCATCACCGGCGCGCTCGTGCTCTTCTCGGACGGCGTTTCCGGCCAGCTGCATATTGGTCAGGCGGCGTTGACGAAGGCCGACGGCGTCACGGCGTTGGACAACGTCACGCTCTCGGGCGCCAACTTCGATCTCGGCGTCAACACCACCGGCGCCAGTGTCACCGCGACGATCGGCTCCGTCTCCTTCGATTACTCCGCCGCGGAGCGTCACGACTTTTTCTCGGTTTCCGGCACGGCCAGCCTCGGCCTCAGCGCGGGCAGCGTGGCGGCGACACTCGCGGGCACCTTCACCTTTGAGCGCAGCACGACGATCACCGTCAACAGCACGGCGCCCCCGGTTTTCAAAATCTCCGTTTCCGGCGCGTCCACGTCATTGACCGCCGGCGGTGCGACTCTCACGGCGTCGTCGATTTCCGGCGCGCTGCTGCTCACCGAACAAGGCCTCGCCGGATCGCTCACGGTCGGCAGCCTCGCCCTCACCGGCGTGACAGGAGTGACGGTTGGCGGAACCGGTATCCGCCTGGATCTGAATACGACCGGCGAAGACATCGCGGCCACCATCGGTGGCGAGAGCTTCAGTTTTGCGGGCGCCGCCCAGCACACTTTCCTTTCGGCCGCCGGCACCATCGATCTCGTCCTCAGCGCCGGCGCGGTCAGCGCGACGCTCAGCGGTTCCTTCAGCTTCGAGCGCACGACGCTCGTCGTTAATGGTGCGTCGACCCAGATCATCAAAGTCAGCGTCGCCGACGCGACCACCTCACTCACGGTCGGTGGCGTTTCCCTCGCCGTCACGGGAATCAACGGCGGCCTGCTCCTCGACAGCCATGGCGCCGCGGGCCAGTTGACGGTCGGCGGACTTTCGATCGGCGGCGTGACGGGCCTCACGGTCACCCTCACCTCCGCTTCGCTCGAATTCAACACCACCGGCGCCGCCGTCAGCGCGACGATCGGCACGACGACTTTCGATTACAGCGCCGACGATCGTCTGCAATTCCTCGCGGTCGTCGGCACGTTGGAATTCGGCCTCACCACGGACATTGGCGCCGTGCTGCTCGACGGTACGTTCGCGGTCGAGCGCGCGAGCATCTTCGTCAATGACGTCGCGACCTCAGTCATCAAGGTCACGATCGACGACGCCTCCACCAGCCTCATCGCGGGCACGGACAGCAGCGGGGTGAAAATTTCCGCCACCGGAATCCGCGGCGCGTTCCTGATCAACGCCGCCGGCGTCGCCGGTCTGCTCAAGGTCGACGCTTTCGGACTCACGCAAGCCGACGGTTCGCCGCTGCCCGGCCTGACGGTCGCCGCGGTGCGCAACGTCGTGATCGGCGTCAACACCACCGGCGCCGCCGTCACCGCGGCCATCGGCAGTTACTATTTCGACTACAGCGCCGCGGCCCAACACCAGTTCTTCTCCATCCAGGCCGATGTCGATCTGACGATCGCAATCGGTCCTGTGTCGTTCACCCTTTCCGGTCGCTTCGGGCTGACCAAAATCTCGCTCGATATCGCCGGTGTGCCGACCGACGCGTTCCTGATCGCGCTCAATAATATCACCACGTCCCTCACGGTCGGTTCCGCGCCCGGCGGTGCGATGCTCAAGCTGAGCGGTATCAGTGGCGCGATCGTGGTCGCCAACGTCGACGGCGAATACGGCGCCGCCGGCTACGTGAAGGTCGGCGCGATCGCGTTGACCGAGGCCGACGGGATCACGCCGCTCATCGGCGACTTCGGCTTCCTGAATCTCAACCTGCCGCTGCAGTTCAACCTGTTCGATCTCGATATCAATCTCGACCTGCCCTCGATCAACCTGAACTTCGGCGCGTTCCCCTACATCGATCTCAGCCTGCCCTCGCTGCCGGATATCTACCTGCCGAACTTCAGCCTGCCCAGCCTCTCGCTACCCGATTTCGCCGCGTATCTCCCGACGTTCCACCTGCCATCGCTCTCGCTGCCGAATATCAGCCTGCCGAGCCTCTCTTTCCCGACCCTGGATCTTCACCTGCCGTCCTTCGACCTGAACCTGAATTTCTCGCTGCCGGAATTCCACAACTTCATCACCCTTTCCGGCCTCTTGGATTTCAGCATCGGCAATTTCATCACCTTTAGCGGGCACTTCGACTTCAAGCGGGTGGGGGATGAAATCATCGTCGTCGCCAACGCCGTTTCCGGTTCGCTCTCCGTCGGCGATTTCACCGTCGGCATCACGGGCGGCACGCTCGGCCTCCTTATCAAAAAGAACCGCACGGTCTCGGTCGAAATCGACGGCGGTCTCCTTCTGCAGGGTGGCGGTTTCGCCAACGCCTCGGCGCAGAACATCAAGTTTGAATATAACACCAGCGGCATCGACTACTCCGCGACGCCGCGCACGCTGACCGTCGACGGCGTGAGTGCGACTCTCGCGATGGCGAGCGGCACGCGCGCCGCGCCCTCGATCGGTCTCACCGTCATCGGACTGCACGTCGACGTCGCGGGCTTGATCAACGTCACCGGCGATTTCTCCTTCGCGAAAAGCACGACGGACTCCGGCGAGTCGGTCGTCAAAATCGCCGTCGCGAATGTCGCCACCAGCTTCGGCGACGGCACGACGACGTTTGTCAACGTGACCCACGGTTCCGGCGCGATCCTCGTCACGCCGACCGGCACCGGCGCCAGCATCACCGCGACGATCAGTCTGACCGGCATCCCCGGCGTCACGCTCGCGCCTTCGACCTTCAAGCTCGAGTTCAACACCGGCGCCGACGCGATCGACGAGACCTTCACGTTGGGCGACAGCTCGATCGCGCTCTCGCTCGTCGCCGGGCCGTTCGTGCGCGTGGTCGCCGATCCCTTCTCGCTCACGATCATGGGCATCGCGTTGAGCGGTGGCATTTCGTTCGAGCAATCGCGCACCACGGGCGGCGACAAGATCACGATTCTCTCCGGCGATCACATTTCGATTTCCGCGTTCTCTGGCGACGGCTCCGGCGGCTCGCCCCTCAGTATCACGGACGCTTCGGGCATTTTCGTAATTTCGGCGGCGGGCCTCGCCGGGCAACTTTCGTTCGTGGCGACCGCCGATGTCGGAGGTTTCGGCGCGGGCGCCACTCTGGCGATCGAGTTCAACAACACGGGCGCAGCTGCGACGGCGACCGGACCCTTCGGCACGCTCGCGCTCGACGCCGGCAATTACACGCGCGTCATCCTCCTCAGCCTCAAGCTCACCTTCCCTGGCGTCACGATCAGCGGCACCTTCCTCTTCGAGACCGCGGTCATCGATGGCGTTTCCCGACAGGTGATCGTGGGCAACGATGTCGACATCTTCGTGGGCACCGGCACCGGTGGCTCGCGCGTCGGCTTCGAGTTGACCGGCGGCAAAGCCGTCTTCCTGAAAATCGGTGGCCAGCTCGCGGGCTTCGTGTCCGGCGATGTGGCGCTCCTCGGCGTCAGCGGCGTGACGGTGTCGGGTTCCATGACCCTGCGCTTGAACAACACCGGCAGCGCGATCAGCGACTCGTTCACTCTCGACGGCCAGACGGTCTCGATCGAATTCGAGGCCGACGAGGCGACGAACTTCATCCAGTTCGCGGCGACGAGCTTCACCTTCAACATCGGCGGCATCCTCACGCTGACCGGCGACCTGCTCTTCACCCGGACCGCCGACGGTTTCAGCTTCAGCGTCGATAACGCGGTGCTCTTCCCCGGTCAGGCATTCACCGCCTCGATCACGGGAGTCGCCGGCGCCTTCACGCTCTCGACGAAGACCTTCGTCCTCACGCTCGACCAGTTCACTCTCACGCTGGGCAGCGTGCTGACGGTCACGGCCACCGCCGTGACCTTCAACTACGACCCGGCGGTGAGTGCGGCTGACGCGACCGTCGCCACGCTCGGCACCGCGAAACTGACCTCGTCGCTCCTGAGCGGTCTCGGCGCACTCACGCTCTCGGGCGTCACCATCCGCAAGAACGGCTTCCACATCGCCGACACGACCTACAGCCCTGACGGCGGCGTCGCGTCGTTCGGCAGTTTCCTGCAACTGACCGGTTTCGTCATCACGATCGACGACCTCGATGTGACCTACGGTTCGGGCGCTCCGGTCATCACCGGTTCGCTGACCGCCACGGCGGCCGGCGTGGCGCTCTTCCCGGGCAGCTCGCTCTTCACCACGACGGTGACCGGCCTCGTCATCAATTACGACTTCGCCGACGGCGCCTCGGCAGCTGCCTGGAAGATCACGGTCGACACCTTCGAACTCGCTTTCGGCGACGTGTTCGCCCTCACGGCCAGCAATCTCTTGATCACCCCGGGCGACGACACGATCGCCACGATCGCGACGGCGACCGCGTCCTTCCCGCTCTTCCCGGCCTTGCCCACGGCGACGTTGACCAACCTCGTCGTGACGCGCACTGGCTTCAGCATCGACTCGTTGACGGCCACCGCCACGGGCGGCGTCAACCTCGCCGACTCGATCGGCGCGCTGTTCAATTTCGACACCGTCACGTTCAACCTCACGAATTTCGTCTTCACTTATGGTGCCACGCCGACGGTGACCGGCACGGCGACGCTCGATGTCACCGGTGCGAAACTCTTCCCCGGTTTCGCCTTCCTTACGGCGACCTTCGGCACGATCACCGCGTTCTACGATCTGACGGACGACGCCAGTCTAAACATCCAGGTGTCGTCGCTCGACCTCGCGCTGGGCGAGGCGCTCCGCCTGCATCTCGGCGCGATCACGATCAAACCCTCCGCCGACGTCATGGCGACCGTCGCGACGGTGACGCTGGAGTCGCCGCTCTTCTCCGCGTTGACCGGCACGCTCACTGATTTCCAACTCCGTCGCACGGGTTTCAGCATCGCGACGCTCGAACTCACGGTCGCCTCCGCGGATATCGCCGGCGTGATCAGCCTGGGCAATCTCCGCCTGAACGTCACCGATTTCGTGTTCGACCGTTCCGCCGTCACTCCGGTCAGCGGCTCCGTCACGTTGCAGGTTGGCAGCCTGAGCCTGTTCCCCGGCAGCTCGGTGATCACCACTTCCGCCCTCGGCATCAGCACCTCGTTCGATCTCGCCTCCGCGCTTTCGACCGGCCAGCTGACGATCACGATCGCCGGCCTCGACATCACGATCGCCGGTGCGCTGCGCCTCTCCGCGCTCAACATCGCCATTCACGTCGGCGACGCGACGATGCTCGCGACGGTTGCGTCGGCGCGGCTCACGATCCTCGTTCTCGACGAGGTGGAGGCGAACGTCACGAATCTCGTTATTCGCCGCGACGGCTTCAGCTTCGATAACGCCACGGTTTCCCTCACCGGCTTCTCGGTCGGCGGCATCGTCAACCTAAGCTCGGTCGTCGCGAGCGTCACCGGGTTCGATTACACCCAAACCTCCGGCGGCAACACGCTCGTCGGCCAGCTCAACATCACGGCCGGCAACGGCTCCCTCACGCTCGGCTCGGTTTTGACCGCGACGATTGCCGATTCGAACAGCGATACGTTCGCGGTCACCGGTAACTATGATCTGGCGACGAAGGCCTTCGACCTCACGCTCGACCGCGCGACGCTCAGCATTCCCGGCCTGTTGAATGCGATCATTTCAGGAGCGACGCTCACCTACCATGCCGACGGTGCGGTGGATCAAGAGATGATCGTCGTCGCGAGCGCCGCGGTGACGGTCATTCCGCTCAACAACGCCACCGCCACGATCCAGAATCTGCGGGTCCGCAAAAACGGTTTCTCGATCGAGAGCGCGAGTGGCTCGATGACTTCGTTCTCCCTCGGCGGCCTGCTCACGCTGCAAGCGCCGACGATCACTTTGGCCAACGTCAGCTACACCACCGGCGGCACGTTGCAGGGCCAGGTCGGACTCAACGTCGGCGCCACCACGCTCACGCTCGGCTCGGCGCTCACGCTCGCGATCACCGACTCGGCGAGTGATTCCGACACGTATGCGATCACCGGCGGCTATGATCTCGCGACGAAGGTCTTTAGCCTCTCGCTCGACACGATCAGCCTCACGCTCGGCTCCTTCGCGAGCTTCGGCGCGACGGGCGCCGCGCTGAATTACGATCCGAACGCCACGGGCTCGGGTCGTCTCGTCGTCGGCGCCACCGGCGTGACCGGCAGCGCGAGCGGCGCCGCCTCGCTCACGGATGGCTCCTTCATCCTCGCGACGTTCGGCAATGGCACGTACGCCTTCCAAGGCCGCGCCCTCGGCAGCATCTCGCTCGGCGCGGCTTCCGCCGCCGGCCAGTTGCTCGTCACCTCGAACACCAGTGGCGATGCCGCCTACGGCCAGTCGATCACGGTCGGCACGACGGTTCTCACGCTCACGCTTCAGACCAACGGCGACTCGGTCGCCACCTCGGGTCTTAGTATCGGCATCGGTGATGCGTTCGTGCTCACGGGCGATTTCAGCTACACGAGCGATGTCACGTTCTCGGGCTACTCGTTCCACCGCATCGTGGTCGGCAACGGTTCGATCGAGCTGAAGGTCGGCGGCGTCACGCTCGCCGCGCGCAACATCACCGGCGTCATCCTCCAAAACGGCGATGGCGTCGTCGGCCGCCTCACCATCGGGTCGTTGACACTGCAAGGTCTGTCCGGGTTCACGTTCAACCTCAACGTCGTCAAGCTCGAGGCCAACACGACAGGCCACGACATCTCCGGCACCTACGACGGCGAGACGATTGCCTTCACCGGCGAGCGGTCGAACTTCAAGTCGATCGTTGCGACGAGCAGCGTGGCCGCAACCCCGCCCGCCACCGGCACGGTGCCTACCCCTGGCACCATCAACGTCACGATCGGCGGCGTTTCCCTGGCGCTCAACGGCACGTTCACCTTCGATCTGTTCACCACGCTGGTGAACGGCGTTTCCACTCAAGTCATTCGCACGGCGGTCACCGACGGCAGTCTTTCCCTTCTCATCGGCGCCGACGACGGCCCGAAACTCGCCGCCACCGGCATCAACGGCGCCTTCTTGCTCAACGATAAGGGCGCCGCCGGTTTCCTTAATGTCGGTTCGCTTGCTCTCAGCGGCGTGCCGGGAGCGACGCTCAGCGTCACTTCGGCCAAGATCGCCTTCAACAATACCGGCGCCGCCGCCTCGGCGACCGTCGGTGGCAACGCCTTCGCGTTCACGACGGCGGAGCAATTAAATTTTCTCTCGGTGGTCGGCACGATGGATCTCGGTGTCACGGTTGGCGGCTTCAGCGCCCACATCGCCGGGACGATCGGCTTCCAGGAAGTCAATCTTGCGGTCAACGGCGCCACCAACCGCGTCTTCACGGTCTCGGTCGACAACGGTTCGACCACCGTGGCCGTCGGAGGCATTAGTCTCGCGGTCTCCGGCATCAACGGCGCGATCCTGGTGAACCAAGCCGGCGTCGCCGCCAGCTTGAGTGTTACCGACCTGATCGTCTCCGGCCTGCCGGGAGTCACCTTCACGGTCCACGAACTCCGCTTGGATTTCAATAACACCGGTGTGACCGTCGATACGACGATCGGCGGCACGACCATCGCGTTCGACTCAGCCGAACAGACCAACTTCCTCGTCGTCTCCGGCAACCTCTCGATCGGCTTCACCAGCGAAGGCGTCGCGGCCTCGCTCAGCGGCCAGTTCCTCTTCGCCAAGCTCGACGTCTCGATCGCCAGCGTCACGGAGACGGTCATGGTCCTCAAAGTGGAGGACGCCGCGCTCGACTTCACCGTGGGCTCCGCGCCGGGCGGCGCGCGCGTCGGCTTCGCGGGAATCACGGGCCTCCTCGTGTTGCGCAACAACAGCCCGAACTCCGGATTCGCCGGCCATCTCCTGGTCGGCTCCGCTGCCTTGACGAAGGCCGACGGCGTCACGCCGCTGGCCGGTCTGTCCCTCGCCTTCACGGGCGTCACCCTCGATATCAACACCACCGGCGCGGGCATCGCGGCCGAAGTCGACGGAGTCAGTTTCGATTTCACCGACTCCTCGAAATACGATTTCCTCTCGGTCACTGGCACCGCTTCGCTCGGCCTCAGCCTCGGCTCGATCAGCTCGACCCTCGCCGGCACGTTCAGTTTCCAGCGCACGAGTCTCACCGTCAACGGCGCCACGACGCAGGTCATCGAGATGTCCGTCGCCGACGGCACCACCTCACTCTCTGCCGCGGGCGCGACGTTCACGTTGAACGGCATCGCCGGCGCGGTGCTCCTCACCGAGGGCGGACTCGCCGGCCAACTCGCCATCGGCACGGCGGCGCTCACGGGCGTCACCGGCGTCGTCTTCAGCGGCAGCGCGTTCAAGCTGAGCCTCAACACCACTGGCGCCGACGTCGCCGCCACGATCGGCTCGACCAGCTTCGCCTTCGCCGGTGCGGCCCAGCGAAATTTCCTCTCGTTCGGTGGCACCATCAGCCTCGCGCTCACCGCCGGTTCGGTGAAATCAACGCTGTCTGGCGCCTTCGAATTCCAGCGTTCGACGCTCCTGCTGAACGGCGTCTCGTCCACGGTCATCCAAGTCGCTGCGACCAACGCCGCCACGAGCATCTCCATCGGCAGCGCATCGCTCTCGATCACGGGCATCACCGGCGGATTCCTGCTCAACAGCGCGGGCGTCGCCGGCTCGGTCACGGTCGGCTCTGTCGCGATCACGGGCGTCACGGGCGTGACGCTGGTCGCGAGCAACGTCCTCCTCGAATTCAATACGACCGGCGCCGCCGCCGCCGCGACGATCGGGACCACCACGTTTGCCTTCACCGCGGCCGACCGGCTGCAGTTCCTCAAGGTCGGCGGCACGCTCGAACTCGACCTGACGACCTCGGCCGGAGCGATCGCGGTTTCGGGGACGATCTCCTTCGAACGTTCGTCGGTCACGATCAGTGGGGTGGCCTCCACGGTGATCAAGATCAGCGTCGTGAACGCCAGCACCTCGCTCACCGCCGGCTCTTCCACGACCGGCGTGAAGATTTCCGCCAGCGGCATCAGTGGTGCGATGCTGATCAACGCCCAAGGCGTGGCCGGCGTGCTCGAGATCGGCACCTTCGCGCTGACGCGTGGCGACGGCACCGCGCTCGCCGGTATCTCGGTCGCGGCCGTTCGCAGTGTGGTGATCGGTTTCAACACCACCGGCACGAGCCTCTCGGCCACGATCGGCACGTTCACCTTCGACTACAGCGCGGCCGCTTATCGTTCGTTCTTCTCGATCTCCGCTGACATCGACCTCGCGCTCACGACCGGCGTCGGCGGCTTCACCCTTTCCGGCCAGTTCGGCTTCTCGCGGATCAGCCCCACGATCGGCGGCGTCCCCACGCAGCTCTTCCTGGTCACGATCGGCAATGCCTCGACCTCGCTCACCGTCGGTTCCGCGCCGGGCGGCGCGAAGCTCTCGCTCAGCGGCATCAACGGCGCCTTCGTCATCGGCACGATCGGCGGCGCCTCCGCTTCGGCCGGCAGCCTGCAGGTCGCGAGCGTCACGCTCACGGCGGCCGACGGCGTCACGCCGCTCGCAGGCAGCATTAGCTTCGCCGTCACCGACCTGAAGTTCCAGTTCAACCTCTTCGCGACCGATGTCGCAGTGAACCTCGCCAACGTCAATCTCGGCACCTCCGCGTTCCCCTACACGAACACCGCGAGCAGCCTCACGACGACCGCGGCGACCTCGACGAGTTCGGCCATCACGATCGCTTTCGCCGGCGCGACGCAGCATAACTTCCTCGCCGTTTCCGGCACCGTCGCGCTCGACCTCGGTGGCTTCATCACGCTCAACGGCACCTTCGGCTTCCAGAGCCAGTCGGGTGGGGGAGACATCATCGTCGTCGCCTCGAACGTCTCCGCGTCGCTCACGCTGGGCAGCTTCTCGGTCGGCCTGAACGGCGGCGCGCTCGCCCTGCTCATCAAGAGCAACGGCACGATCGCCGTCGAAGCATCCGGCGGGCTCGTCCTTCAGGGCGGCGGTTTTGCCAACGCCTCGGTCCAGAGCATCAAGGTCCAGTACAACACGACCGGCATCAACTACGCCGCCGCGAACCGCGCGCTCACCGTCAACAACGTCAGCGCCACGCTCTCGATGGTCGCCGGCACGATCGCCTCGCCGTTCATCGGACTCACGGCGTTCGGTTTGCAGGCGGACATCGGCGGCGGCGTGATCCGCGTCGGCGGCGACTTCTCCTTCTCGCGCGGCGCCACGACGGCCGGCACGAGCATCATCAAGATCGCAGTGGCCAACTTCACGACTTCGCTCGGCGACGGCTCGACGGATTACGTGACCGTCACGAACGGCACCGGCGCGTTCCTCATCACTTCGGCAGGGCTCGCGGCGACGTTGACCGTCACCGTCTCGCTGCAGAACGTCCCGGGCGTTTCGATCAATTCGAGTCCGTTCACGATCGCGATCAACACGACGAACGCCGCGGTCAACGAGACCTTCGCGATCGGCTCGAACACCTACACCCTCAGTGTCCGCGCCGGTCCCTACGTCGGCGTCAGCGCGAATCCGCTCTCGCTCACCGTCCTCGGCGTGACGATGACCGGCAAGTTCTCGTTCGAGCAGTTCAACGATTCCAGCGGAGCGCGCACGGTCGTCGTCACCGCCGCCAACGTCGCGATCGGCAGCTTCACCGGCGATGGCACCGGCGGTTCGCCGATCAGCGTGAGCAACGCCCGTGGCGTATTCGTCCTCGCCGCCGATGGCTTCGCCGGTTCGCTCAGCTTCACCACGTCGATTGCGTTCGGCGTTTTCAGTTCGGGCGCGACGGTCAGTCTCGAGATCAACAACACCGGCCGCGCAGTCTACGCCGCCGGCACATTCGGGACGATCCAACTCGAGGCGGGCAACTACACGAGCATCGTCCTCAACGATCTCTCCGTCAGCTTCCCCGGCGTCGATATCCAGGGCGACTTCAGCTTCAAGTCCGCCGTCGTCGACGGCGTGTCGGTGCAGGTGATCGTCGGCGCGAATGTCCACGTCTTCATCGGTGACGATGGCATCGGCCTCGATCTCACCGACGGCATTGCGTTCTTCGTGAATGGCACCGGCGGCAAGGTCGGTTACGTCACCGGCCGCGTGACGCTCGTCGGCGTCGATGGGATTACGATCACGGCGAACATGACGCTGCGGATCAACGAAAGCGGCGCCGCGGTCGACCAGACGGCGATCCTCGACGGCAAGACGATCGCGTTGAAATTCACCTCCGATGAAGTCGCCGTCGGCGGCACGCCGTACCTCCAGTTCAAGGCCGACCAGATCCAGTTCTCCGTCCTCGATATCATCGGCCTCTACGGCAACTTCACGTTCACCCGCACGGCCGGTCAGTTCACCGTCGGCGTTTCGGCCGGTGAAATTTTCGTCGGCAGCGGCCCGCTCCGTCTCGCGGACTATTCGTTGAACACCGCCGCGATCGGCCTGCGCATCTCCGACATCAATCTCGCGATGCTCTTCTACACCGCGGGCGCCAAGAGCGGCAAATATGCGCTCAAAGGCGATGGCGCCGTCGGCTTCGCCGGCCTCGACGGTCTGACGGCGCTCACGAACGACGTCTCGCTCCGCTTCGGGTTCGCGCTCAACAAGACCGGCGCCGCGCTCAACGTCACCATCCCGGGCGCGACGACGCCCCTCGTTTTCGCGGACGGCAGCGATCTGCCGGTGTTCAGCGGAAGTTTGACGATCAGCGTCGGCACCGCGTTCACGCTCTCCGGCACCGTCTCGGTCCAGGCTCGTCCGGGCGGCCTCCTCGCGATCAAGGTGCCGAACGCCAGCCTCTCGGTCGGCGGCGAGTTCACCATCGCGGGCGCAGGCAGCTTCGAACTCACGCCGGCGAACGGATTCCGCATGGTGGACTTCCGCATCACCACGGCCTCCGTCGGCGGCGTCGACTTCGGCACGCTGGTCAACGCCTTCAACTTCACGCCCCCGACCGCTTCGCTCGCGAACCCTTACAACAACGCGATCGTCAACCGCGTCACTCTCAACACGCAGAAATACATCGACGTGACCTTCGATGGCACGATCAACGCCTCCACGATCACCGGCGACGAGATCAAGATCTTCCGCGCCGGCGTCCAAGTGAATCTCGGCACGGTCACGGCCACAAAAATCTCCGGCGACACTTACCGCTACACCTTCACCGGCACGCTTGCGACCGACGGCGAATACGTCGTCGAGTTCCAAGCCGGCTCGTGGACCGACAGCGCCGGGCATGCCAGCGTGAAGTCGAGCCAGTCGTTCGTCGCCTTCGATCCGAATCCCGCGACCATCGCGCTCTCCGGCGGCAGCATCAGCTCGACCGGCCAGCTCGGCGCGCCGCCGACCGCGCAGCTCGCGAGCATCACCGCCGGCACCCTCGTCTCGCCGGACTCGATGAACAAGCTCCGCTACATCGACGTCACGTTCATCTCGCGCGATGGCAATGCCATCGATGCGGCCACGATCAACGGCGGCGAAATCACGCTCTCCGGCGCCGGCGTGCTCGACGCCCAGGTGACGGCCGGCGCGCCCACGAAGATCTCCGGCACGACCTACCGCTACTTCCTTTCCGACAAGAACACGACCAACGCGATCGCGCTCTTCGGCGCCGGCGATGTCACGGTGACCTTTGTCGCCAGCGGTTTCGCCACGCTCGCTTCGGCGGGTCTCGCCTCTTCGACGAACCGGGTCGAAACCCAGACCTTTACGCTGCAGGCCGGCGCCGGCGCGGTGAGCAGCAAGACGATCGCGATCGGGCCGCTCTCGCTCCAAGGCCCGACCATTTCGATCGCCGACTTCGGCTTCACGAACGGCAAGCTCATCCTGACGATCGCGATGGGCGTAAACACCGCCTCGCTCGCGTTCGGCGGCAGCGGCAGCGGTGGCATCACCGCGGTGATCACCGGCCTGCGCATCACGTTCGACATCGCGATCGGCCTGCCGGGCGACTTCTCGTTGTCCGCCACGGGCAAGTTCAGCGTCGAGGTCGCTTCGCTCGAAATCAACGTCCCGAACGTCGTCAACATCAAGGCGGCCGGCATCCTCATCCAATACGATCCGAACGCCACGGGCGTTCAGGAGCTGGTCCGCATCAACTCCGCCTCGCTCTCCTTCCTCGATGGCCAGGTCGTCGGCAGCATTTCCCAAGTCACCGATTCGACGGGCAAACTCATCCCCGGCCTCGTCGTTCGCAGCAACGGCTTCACGCTCGGCCAGGCCGAGATCAAGGTCGCTCCGGCCGGCGGCATCAACCTCGGCGTCCTGAAACTCGCCGACGTTCGCGTGGGCGTCACGAATTTCACGGTCGTCTTTGGCGATGCGAATCCGGGCTTCAGCGGCACGATCTACATCGCCTCCGGCGGCGCTTCGCTGGTGCTCGGCGGCGCGTTCTCCGCGACCATCACCGATCGCAACACCGGCGACGATCGCAATCCCGACGGCACGCAGAACACCGAGGCCGTCCGCGCCGACCTCGAGTTCGAAAACGGTCAGGTCAAGGGCCTGATCTTCAAGGTCGACACCCTCGAAGTGAAGATCGCCAGTATCCTTACGCTTTCGGCGACGGACTTCTTCCTCAACACCTCCGCCACGGGTTCCGAGGTGCTCGTGAGCTTCGGCGCAGTGGGCGCGTCCGTGAAGATCGGTTCCTCCGTCATCGGCGGCGAAGCGCGGAATTTCTACATCACCGGCGCCGGCGACTTCCACGCCGGCAATCCGACCGATTCGACAAAAAAATTCGCGGTGATCCTCGAACTCGGCGGCGCCGATGGCAGCACCTTCAAGTGGCCCTCGTGGATGCCGATCAAGATTACCAAGCTCGGCCTCGAATGGGCGGATCTGGAAAACCACCCGGAGGATTTCGACATCATCATGTCGGCCAGCGTCGTCTCCATCGCGGGCGCCGAGGGCCTCTCGTTCACCGGCACGGTCGACGACATTCGGATCAGCACCAGTCTCCTGTTGGCCGGCAAGTTCCCGATCATCGATATCGGCGCGATCGGCGTTTCGGTGTCCGGCACGATGGGCGGCATGGAGATCAGCGGTGGGCTGATCGGCGGGATTTTGAAGATCAAAGAGAGTTCGCCGGGAGTCTTCGAGATGGGCGACGCGTTCACGCCGGATTCCCAGGTCGTCGATCGCGTCTTCTTCATCGGGCTTCAAGGATCGGCGAAGATCGATGGCATCGGCGGCTTTGGAATTCGGCTGGCGTTCAGCGAACTCGGGCCGCTCGGGCTGTTCATCAACATCGAGGTGCCGGGCGGGATCGTGCTCGATCCGACGAGTGGCATCGCGATCAACGATTTCACCGCGAGTGTCGACTTCTTCAAGACGCTGCCCGCGCTCACCGATCCGCTCCAGCTGCGTGATCCGCAATTCGACGTCGGCACCCCGCCGACCGCCGCCGGCTGGCTCGATGGCGTCAAGGGCCAGGTCTTCAACCAGTGGAAAGCCATCCAGGCGAACCCGGCATTGAACGGCTTCTCCGCGGCCTTCACCCAGCCGATGTTGATCAAGGGTTCCGCCAAGATCTTCGACATCTACGCCTCCGAGGAGAGCTTCAACGGTGAAGTGGGCGTCTTCATCAGCACCGACGGCAAATTCCTGATCAGCGGCAAACTCAACTTCCTCGGCGGCAATCTCAGCGTCAGCGCGAAGCTTTACGCCGATCTTTCGAATGTCTCCAGCGGCGCGGTGACCGTCCTCTTCCTCGCCGATGCGCCGGATCAAGTCCGCTTGCTCACCATCGACGGCAAGCTCCAGATGGGTTTCCGCGACGAGTCCGGCAATCCCGTCACCCTCACGACCGTCGACTCCACCGCGCTCGCCGCGCCGACGCCGACCACCGCGTCCGTCCTCTTCCCGAGTGCCACTTCGGCGGACGCCAGCGTGCTCAATACGAGCAAGACCGACGACCGCTACTACGTCGACGTCGTCTTCAAACCCGGCGCGACCGGCACGCTCGACTACAGCTCCATCCTCGACAGCGGCGCCGAACTCAACGCGACGTTTACCCGCGCCGACGGCAGCGTGATCACGTTGACGCTCACCGGCGCCCCGAAAGGCATCATCACCCAGATCCAGGCCGACGGCACGTCCAAGGATGAAGTGGTCACCGCGGCCTCGACTGCCGATCTGATCGCACTCCTGCAGGCGAAGGGTATCCAGCGCTTCCGCTACGAAATCACCAATTCCGGCTTCGCCTGGAGCGCGGGCACGCTGAAGGTCGACTTCATCGACAGCTCTTGGACGCAGACGCTTTCCGACGGCACCGCCGGATTGGCGAATGTCGCCGCGACCTCGAGCATCGCCGTGCAAGGCACCACCGCAGCGCTCGGCAATCCGACCGGCGGCGCTGCGGGTGCATCGATCGCGGTGCTCAACAACCAGGGCTACATCGACATCACTTTCCTCACCGCCAAGACAAGCGGTTCGCTCACCGGCCTCGCCTCGGGCCCCCCGATTACAATCACCGGTGATGGTGCAGGTACGGTCGCGCTCAGTGCGACAGGCGTTCGCCAAGGCACCACCAACACCTACCGCTATACGTTCACGGGCGCGTTCGCCCCCGGTGACGTCACGCTGGTCATTGCCGCAGGCACGATCAACGACAACGCCGGCTACACCAACCTTCAACAATCTCTCAGGTTCACCGTCAATGGCTCGACCGCCGCGGTCGAACTCGGCGACTACAATGCGACCGGCAGCGCCACGGTCGGCATCGATAAATTCCAGACGCTCGTCGATTCCGGCAGCGGCAAGGGCTACATCGAGGTCACGTTCAAGCCCGGCATGGGCGGCACGGTCACATCCGCCTCGCTGTTCGATAGCGCGCCCGAGATCGCCATCATTCTTGCCGACGGCAGCTCGCTCGTCGTCTCGGCCGATCCGATCGCGCAGACCGGCGCACTGATCGGCACGAATACTTACCGCTACACCTACAGCGGCACGCTCGTCGCCGGTGCGATGACCGTTCGCCTCCTCGCCGGCTCCATCGCCGACGACGTCGGCACCATCAATCTCCAGAGCGACACCGTGATCATGCTGACCCGGCCGACCGCGGTCGGCTCGAACATCGGCAACGGCGGCGCTTACTACACCACGACGCTCAACACCGCCCCCACGAAGTCCTTCGACTTCGTCATCACCGGGGCGACCGCCGGAGCCACGATCGACCAGACCACGCTGACGGCCTCCGATCTCGTGATCAGCATGGTCGACGAGACGGGCGCGACCGTCACCGGCATCACGATCACCGGCGTGACGTTCACGACGACGGACGGCGTCACGACCGCGCACTTCGCCTATACGGGCAACTTCTCCGTCAGCAGCGTGAGCGGCAAAGTCGTGGTGACGCTCTCGATGGCCGAGGGCGCGTTCAGCGACACCGACGGCAATGGCTCCGCGGCGACCTCACTCTCGTTCACCGTCCACAAGCCCGCCTCGACTTTCTTCATCTCGCTCTCCGGCGGCATCCTGCTGGACGGCGCCGGTCTCACCGACGAGCCGATCCTCGATATCCACGGCGCGGTGAATTTCGAAGCGACCGAGCTGAACGGCGGCACCCGCTTCAAACTCGATTTCAACGGCACCATCAAGGTCATCTACCTCGGTAATCTCGGCTCCGTCGCCGGCGTGTTCGTGCTCGATACGTCTGCGCCGGCAAACGATACCGAAGTCCTCACGGTCGGCGACTTCTTCTCCGATCTCGGCATCCCGACCTCCGTGATCCAAGCGATCACTGTTCCTGATCTCACGGGCCATCTCGTGACGCTCGATCAGTTCAAACTGCCGAAGTTCTGGGGCGTCGTAAAACTCGAGACCAATCTGGATTTCCTCAAGACGATCGGCATCGACATCAAGATCGCCGGGACGATTCAGATCAACACCACCAAGGTCGAGAAGACCGAGACGCTCACCCTCGAAGGCATCGCCGGCGATCTCCTCACGCCGAGTTCCACACTGGCCAATCCGGATGCCAGCGCGATCGGCAGCCTGGATGCTTCTCACCTCACGCCGACGATGATCGGCGTCTTCACCGCCGCGGGCATCACGCTCGGCGCCGGTTACGAAGTCCGCACCGTGGTCGCCGGCTCGCAGTGGCGCGTGATCGATTCGGTTAACAAGAAACAGTATTTCATCCAGCTGCAGGATAACACCGACATCGCCAGCCAGACGGCGGCGAAATCCCAGATCCTCAATTTCCGCGGCGAGACGCAGGTGTTCCACCTCGCGGCGAAGACGCTCCTCATCGCCGGCTTCGCCTACGCCAAGTTCTCCATCGGCGGCTCCCAGCTCTTCCTCATCAGCGGCGCCTTCTCGATCAAGCTCTCGACGACGAGCATCGAACTTTTCGCCGACGGTCACATCGCCTTCACGCCCGGTGGCACGACGATTTTCGAAGCGCGGGTCCAAGCGCTCGTCCTGGCGGGCAACATCCCGCTCGGCGACCGCGATGACGACGGCGACAACGACGGCAACGTCGTCGGCTTCGCGGGCAAGTTCAAACTCGGCGCCAGCCTGAATCTACCGGGCGTCGAAATCGGCGCCTCGCTCGATGTCCTGGTGAACACCACGAGCCAGGACATTCTTTGGAGCGTGCCCGTCTTCCTCCGCGGAGCGACCGGCTACAACTCCATCTTCATCTCCGGCACGCCGCAGAAACTGAATGCCGCCAATTTCAATCCGGCGACGGGCGGCAGCCTGGATGCGAATGGATCCGCGCTCACGACCGACGATTCACCTGGCGTCACACCGAGTCCTTACGTGGCGATCGGTGCCATCGGGCATTTGAACATTCTCGACGCGCTGCGTTGGGACGGCCTGTTCTTCTTCTCGATTTCGTCGGCCGGCGTGCAGCTGCAGGTGGCGTTCAAGATGACCCTTCAGATCCCGAACACGACGATCACGTTGTTCGATATGTCTGGATCGGCGTCGCTCTTTATCGATGGCGATGGCGTCTATGGCCGCGCCGCACTTAGCCGTGATGTCATCATCAATCTCGGGTCCGTGGGCTTCCATTTCAACATGGACTTCGTGATCGAGCTCAATGCCACCGCGGCATCGAAGACATTTAAATACTACACCTTCGATAATAGCACCTCGCCCACTACAATTGTTGAACATTCGCTGACCCTTGGCGGCGGCTGGTTCCGCATCGCCGCGGAAGGCAGCTTGGGCTTTTCCTTAAGCGACGCTCGTGCCGTCGAACTCGACGGAAGTTTCGAATTCATCATCAACGCCGGCTCGAATCCATATTTCCAGGTCACGCTCGACGCCCGTGCCTATGTCGCCGGCGCGGATGTCGGCCACGCCGCCGGCGGGCTGCGCATCGGCAGCGCCGGTCTCGTCGCGTTCATCCAGATTCAAGTCGGCGGTGGCACCGGTGCGCCGGACGGCAGCCAGTCGATCAGCGGGAATTCGTTCATCGTCAATTTCGCCCTGGCCTTCTACCTCAATACCACGAGTTCGGCGGTCAAGTTGAACGGCGTGAACATTGCCGTCGGCCTGAAGTTCTCCGCGTCGGGCTTCATCCAGATTTCGATCGCTGGTGTGGCGGGCTTCCGGATCGAGGGTGAAATCATAGTCGAAGCGACGCCCGATGGCTTCACGGTCACGGTGAGCGGTGAACTCACGGCGCGGGTCGGCAGCGCCACCGTCTTCAGCGCCTCAGTCAAGGGTGCGCTCTATGTCGGCTCCGATGGCCTCGCCGGTCTGCTCGAGGTCGATCTCGACGACGCGAACAAATTCGGCGGCACCGGCTACAAGGCGCAGTTCACGAGCGTCCAGCTCGAGGTCAATCTAACCAACGCTGAGCACACCTTCACCTTCGGTTCGGGCGACGTCACGCTCGAGGCCGGTGTCTTTGCGCGCCTCCGCCTGGAGGGCTTCCTCAGCTTCGGCGCGGGCGGCACCACCGGCTTCTTCCTCGACGGCGTCTTCCTTTTCGAGGTTGGCACCAATGGCCTGATCATCGCCGCCATCGCCGACCTCAACGTGAAGGTCTTCAGCGTCATCATCATGACGATGCACGCCGAAGGCCTGCTGGTCGTCGGTCCCAAGGGACTCGTCGCGAAGATCGAAATCGATACGAGCGTCAGCTTCGGGTCGGCGTTCACGTTCGACGGGCAGTTCTATTTCATGGTCAACACGACCGGCCAGTCCTACGATCAGTCGATCGAAACCACCCACGGCACGAAGCACATCATTGTCCCAGGCGATGTGTATTTGGAGCTGCGGATCGAGGGGCATCTCAACCTCCTCGATGTGCTCACGCTGGATGGCTTCTTCCTCCTGAAGGTCTCCGACCAAGGCTTGGAAATCCAGGTGTTCGCCTCCGTCGACATCTCGCCGATCGGCAATCTCGCCGCCGGCGGCAGCCTCTACATCCTTTCCGACGGCATCGCCGGCAGCATTGGGCTGACGGCGAGCGCGAACATCGGTTTTGCGGGCATCTCCTTCCGCGGCCAGTTCCAATTCGCGGTCAACACGACCGCTTCCGAAAAGGTCGTGCAGGTTCTCGATGTCAGTCCGACCACGGGCGTCGTGAATGGCCTGAAGGCGGAAACGCTGAAAGCCCACAGCTTGTTCGTATCGTTCGGCGGCTCGCTCGACGTCGGGCCGTTCTCGATCAAGGGCAGTGCGATGCTCGAGATCGACGAGAGCGGCATCGAAGTGACCTTCGACGCCTCGCTCAATCTCGCGCTCTTCGGCTCGTTGCGCGTTCGCGGCGGCGCGATCATCCGCACCGAAAACGGCACGCCTTACTTCGCGCTTTATCTCAACCTCGGCGCCCAGGCGCTCGGCTTCGGCCTGATTGAGATCAGCGGCGAGTTCACCCTGGAGATCAACACTTCCTCCTCGGACAAGACCTTCCATTTCGACAGCGGCGACGTGACGGTGGGCGGGAGCACCTTCCTCGTTTCCATCGCGGCCAAGGTGAAAATCTGGGTTTTCGAGATGTCCGGGACGATCACGATCTCGAAGACGGCCGACTACTTCGAGATTCGCATCGACCACCTCGGCGTGAATTTCTTCAACGTCATCACCCTCTACGTCAGCGGCTACATCCGTTCGAACGGCGAGTTCGAGATCACGGGCCGGGTGGAGCTGAACTTCGACTTCGGTCCCTTCTTCTTCCATTCCGGCATCGAACTCACGCTCGCGAACTGGGGCTTCCGCGGCCACGTCTGGGGTTCCCTCGGCATCTCGATCGATATCGGTTTCCTCTCTTTCGACATCACCCTCGGCGGCGTCGATCTGGTCCTCGAGTTCCGCCTCGACCGCGCCGAAATTTACGCGAGCGGCACGTTCACGGTCCTCGGCTTCAGCATCTCGGGCTCCATCACCTGGTCATTCGGCAGCCCGCCGATCCTCGCGACCAAGATCGGCTCCACGCTTTACATCAACGTCGGCGTCGACGCCGGCCGCCGCGGCTCCGCCTTCAGCATCGATAACGGCGAGGACTTCACCATCAGCCATGCCGGCGGCAATGCCGGCAACGAATCCGTCAAGGTCACCGCGATGGGCTACGCCCAGACCTACGGCGGCGTGAGCAACGTCGTCGTCACCGATGCCGGCAAGGGCGACGACCATCTCACCTTCGTCAATCTCCTCTCGCCGATCACGGTCAACGGCGGCGTCGGCAACGACCTCATCACGGTCATCGGGGGCGCCGGCGGCGGCACCATTCGGGGCGGCGATGGCGACGACAACATCACGATCGCAGACGACGCGACCGGCTCCTGGACGCTCTCCGGCGACGATGGCAACGACACGATCACGGGCGGCGGCGGCAACGACTTCATCTACGGCAATGCTGGCGACGACCATATCGTCGGCGGCCGCGGCGACGACACGATCGACGGGGGCACCGGCAACGACTTCCTCACCGGCGGCGCCGGCAGCGACCGCTTCGTCTTCGTCGGAAATTGGGGCACCGACGTCGTCAACGAGGGCGGCACCGAGACCGGCGATACGATGGACTTCAGCGCGATCGGTTCGCCGCTGACCTTCAATCTCGGCGCCTCGAATGCCTACCGCATCGTCTCCGGCGCGAACACCGTCAAGAACGACGATATGGGCGTCGAAGTCTTCATCGGCGGCACCGTTGCGGACACGTATAACGTCACGAAGACCGCCGCCAACGACATCATCCTGCGCGGCACTGCCGGCACCGACACCTACAATGTCGCCTTCGGCGCTCTCGCCGGAAAAATCAACATCGATGATGACGGCGCCCGCACCGGCGATCTCGACTACCTGAACATCACCAGTGCGCTGACCGCCGACCTGAAGGTCTCGGACGTCACCGGCGCCGCGCTCGGAACGATCAACCAGCAGAGCGGCGCCAACGTGCTTCAGGAGGTCAATTTCGCGACCGCCTACACCAACATCGATCGCCTCCACATCGACGCGCCCCGCGCGAAAGTCGCCTTCGTCACCAACGCGGGTGGCACCCCGACGTGGGTCATGGACATCCGCCAGTCACTCGTCGTCAACGCGGCCGAAATCACGTGGGTCGGCGGCATTCGCGCCGGTTCGATCGACTTCACCAGCGCCGCCACCTACGCGGTCAACTACGACCTCTTCACCCGCAACAACGGCGCCGTCTCGCTCCACACGACCAGCGGCAACATCAACCTCGCGGCCGGCATCTATAGCGCCTCGTCCAACAACGAAAATCCCGGCAGCGTCGGCGATGGCAACGGCACCATCAGCCTCATCACCGACAGCGGCGCGATCACCTCGTCCGCCTCCAACTGGCTCGGCGTCGTCACCGATCAAAACAAACTCGAGTGGGCGCTCCGGCTCGGCCGTTTCTCGTCCTCCAGCATCAATTTCAACACCGGCGAAATCAAAATCTCCGGCGCCGAGGCGTTCGAAGAAGTTACCTACTATCCGAACGGCACGATCCTGCGGTCGGGCAACGGCTCGTTTATCCAGTCGCGCGGCGGCAATCTCATCCTCAAGTCCACGCTCGGCGCCGGCGCCGTCGATCCCTCGTTCAATTTCTCGATCAGCCCGTATGGCCTCTACACGCAGGTCGCGTCGTTCACGGCCACGGTGCCGGATTCCCAGAAGGTCTTCATCATCGACCTCGACGACATCACCAACAGCTCCGCGACCGTCGGCGGCAATACGCGCGTCGTCAGTCTCACGGGCGTCCAAAATGTCCCGAACCCGATCACCAGCGATCAGGATATTCTCATCGGCGGCGATTCGCTCAACATCACGCAGCCGATCACCTCGTCCCAGAACATCACCGTCCAGCCGTCGCATCCGCTGTCCGTCCTCCTCCAGTTGCTCCAGACGGATCTCAACGCTTCGGGCCTCACCCTCTCGCAGCTCGAGCTGAACAATCTCTTCACGCGCGCCACGCTCTTCTTCGGCGGCTCCGATCTGCTCACGCAACTCGTCATCGGCGACGGCTCGGGCACCGCGATGGTCTTCGATGCGCCGACGACCGTCTTCCGCGGCGACACCATCACGATCCGCTCCGGCGTGAAATCGCTCAACTTCATCATCGTCGGCGACGGCACGACCACCTTCCTCATGGCGGACATCGACGCCGTGGGCATTGCCCAGATCTCGGATTCCGTCGTCGTGACGGACAACCGCACGATCACGGCGACCGGCAACGTCACCGTCGGTACGAGCAGCATCCACTCGATCAACGGCGATGGCGCCGGCGGGGCCGACAGCCTCACGATCAATGCCGGCGGCTCGGTCGTGTTCGGCGGCAATATCGGCGACCTCGCCGAAGGCGGCCCGCTCCAGGATCTCACGATCACCGCCGCCACCGGCGTCACCTTCAACGGCTCCGTCGCGCTGGCCGGCAATCTCGTCATCAAGAAAGGCCAGACGATCACCTTCAAGGGCGCCGTGAACATCGGCGGGAACCTCGTCATCGAGGACGGCGGCATCGTCAACTTCCAGAATACCGTCAACGTCGGCGGCAACCTCACGATCACGAAGTCCGCCGCGGTCACGTTCCTCAACAACCTCAGCGTCACCGGCAACATCGCGATCGGCAGCAACGCGGCCTATGGTAATGTCGGCAGCGTCAACTTCAACGCCCTCCTCGATTACGGCGGCACGGCCAGCGTCTTCTCCGGCGGCGACATCACGTTCAACAACATCGTCGGCGGCAGCAGCCTCCTGCGACCCGACTCACTCACCCTCGGCGCCGTCGGCGCGATCACCTTTGGCGCGACCGCGAGCGTGAAGCTCGATACGACCATCGCGCTCATCGTCGAGCGCGCGACGCTCGTCAGCTTCGGTTCCTCCGTCACCTCCGGCAGCGTCACGATCGGCTCCTCCGGCCAGGTCACGGACAGTATCGTCTTCGTCGGCACCGTGACCGCGACTTCGCTGAACGTCACCAGCTCCGGCGCCGAGGCGATCGTCTCGTTCGGCAATCTCCGGGTCGGCGCGGGCGGCGCCACCATCACCGCGAACAACATCGATTTCCTCTCCGGCCGGCAGGTCACCGCCACGAACTCCGCCGCCACCCTCACGCTCAAGCCCTACACCGTCGGCCGCGACATCGGCATCGGCAATCTCCACCAGGCCCCGGGTGCGGCGCTCGATCTCGGCGTCGTCGACCTGTTGGCCATCAAGTCCGGTTTCGCCGCCGTGAACATCGGCGATGCGGTCGCGGGCACGGGCAACGTTTACATCGGCTACCTCGGCACCGTGCAGGCGCCCGCCAACGCCGCCGGCCTCCTCAATCCCACGCACGTCTTCGGCGGCGCCGTCACCGTCGTCCAGGCGATCGATCTCAACATCCTCGCGACCGTCCTCCATCTCGTCGCCCGCACCGGCAACATCACCGTCAACGCGGCCATCAACGCCACCTCGGTCACCGACGCCGCGTTCTCCGAGCGCAACGCCTGGCTCCTCTTCCAGGCCGCCGCCAACATCGTCATCAACGCCCCCGTTTACGCCGCCGATCGCCTCTCGCTGATCGCCGGCCTCGGCGCGAGTCGCACCGGCAGCATCACCGTCACGGCCGCTTCCGGAAACTCCGGCCTGCTCGCGACTGTCGCCACCACCGGCGCCAATCGTCGCATCGAACTCGTCGCGGGCGAGACGTCCGGTGACATCGTCATCAACCAAACCACGCTCACCGCCGCCGCCAGCGCGTCGCTGTCCACAGTCATCCTCCGGGCGACCGGCGGTGCGATCACTCAGACCGCCGGCCTGATCTCCGCTTCGAACCTCGCCTTCGCGGCCAAAGGCTCCGTCACGCTCAACACCGCGGTCGACACGATTTCCAGCGCGGTCATCGACGGTTCGCTGCTCGCCGGCGGTTCCGCCGCGACCGCCACCGCGGTCCTCGCCGGCGCGAATGTCGGCTCGCTCAATGTCGCCACGGGCGGCAGCGGTTATACCGTCGCGCCCACCGTCACGGTCCTCGGCGACGGCCGCATAGTCGCTGTCGGAACCGCGACGATCAGCGGCCCGCTCGCCACCGTCCTGGTCACCAGCGGCGGCAGCGGCTACACCACGGCGCCGACCGTCGCGTTCATCGGCGGCAACGGCACCGGCGCGGTCGGTACGGCGGTCGTGCTCAACGGCGTCGTCGTCGCGGTCACGCTCTCCAATCCGGGTTCCGGTTACCAGACCGCTCCGACCGTGACCTTCACCGGCGGCGGTGGCACCGGCGCCGCCGCTCGCGCCACGATCAACGGCTCCGTCATCGCCATCAGCCTCAATAATCCCGGCGACGGTTACACCTTCACGCCGACCGTCGTCCTGACCGGCGGCCGCGACAACGTCACGGTGAACGGCGGCCTCATGGTGGGCTCCGGCAACGTCACGATCAACGAAGCCGACGCGATCACGGTCAACAACTTCACCACCGCCGCCTCGGGCAATCCCGCCACGTTTACGCCCGGCTCCTTCACGCTCACCAGCACCACGGGCGACGTCAAAGTCGGCTACATCAACACGATTTCCGGCGCGATCAACCTCACCGCGACCGCCGGTTCGATCCTCGATCTCACGCCGCTGACCGACGCCTCCGAGGCGCCGAATCTCGCCACCGCCGGCCTCGCCACGCTCGTCGCCCGCAACGGCATCGGCGGCATCGGCGCCGCGGACCTGAACGTCGCGCTCGGCTCGCTCTCCGTCACCAACACCGTCGCCGGCGACGTCGTCATCCGGAATCTCGGCATCAACACCCGCACGCTCACGATCGCCGGGGCCACGACCGCCGGTAACGGCGCGATCAATATCCTCTCCGAAAGCGAAACCGGCCAGACCGCCGGCGGCACGATCACGATCACCGGCGCGGTCAACGCCAACGGTTCCGGCGTCATCCGTCTCCAAGCGGTCGGCACGACCTCCGACATTCTCCTGACGACGGCCAACTCCGATCTGACCTCCGGCACCGCCGCGATCACCTTGCTCGCCGGCCGGTCGATCGCCACCGCGTCCGGCGCGAACATCGTCACGACCGGCGGCGCCGTCTTCCTCGATGCGACGCTCGGTTCCATCGCGCAGAACGATAACTCCCTCCTCTCCACCAGCGGCGGCAACGTCTTCCTCCGCGCCGCGCTCGATGTCACCCTCGGCGGTGTCGATGCCGCCGCCGGCAATGTCGCTGTCACCGCCACCGGTGGCACGATCAGCGACGGTGGCGACACGTATAAAGACATCATCGGTTCCGCCCTCCGCCTCGAAGCCCTCACCGGCGTCGGTCAGGCCGCCAACGCGCTCGAGATCGCCGGCGTCACGCTTGCCGCGCTCGCCGGATCCGGCGGCATCACCCTCACCGAGGATAACGCCCTCCAGATCACCGGCGTCAGCTTCACCGTCGGGCAGGTCAACCTGAACCACACCACCTCGCCCACACTGGTTCCCGCCGCCAGCCTGAGCGACCTCACGACCAGTTCCAACGGCTCCATCATCCTGATCACGGTCGACGGCAGCATCACGCTCGACGATGGCACCAACGGCAACAGCCGCGCCGTCTCCGCGAATGGCACCGGCTCCATCCTCATCACCGCCGGCTCCACGCTCGCCGCCGGCAAGGGCTCGATCGTCGCCAATGCCTCCCTCACCAGCGGCAGCGGCCACATCAGCGTCCTCGCTGCCGACGACCTCACGTTCACCGGTTCCGCCAGCGTCACCTCCACGCTCACCGGCGTCCTCGACCTCGAGGCGACGAACGGTTCGCTCACCCAAACCGACGCCAGCCGCTTCTCCACCGGCACCGGCATCATTCGCCTCTTCGCGAAAATCGATATCGCCCTCGGCGGCCTCACCACGACCGGCAACGCGTCTCTCATTGCGCAGACCGGCTCGATCGCCGACGCGGGCGACACCGGCGGGGAAGACATCATCGCTTCCGGCCTCCGCCTCGTCGCCGGTCTCGGCGTCGGCACCGCCGCCAATCCGATCGAGACGAAGATCTCGACGCTCACCGCCTCGGCGACGACCGGCGGCATCTTTATCGCTGAGACGAACGATCTCTCCCTCGACAGCGTCGCGGTGACGGTCACCCGCGTCACCTCCACGCAAGGCACCTCCACGTTTACCGATGCCAGCCAGAGCGACATCGTCACGACCAGCGGCGACATCGTCATCACGAACGCCGCTGGCACGCTGACGTTGACCGCCACCACCGGCGACGTCTCGTCCACTTCCGGCAGCATCACGCTGACCTCCGCCGTCGACGTCGTCCAAAACGCGAACATCGGCACCGGACTCGCCGGCACCGTGACCGTCACCGCGACCGCTGGCTCGATCACGATGGCCGACGGCACCACCACGACGACCGCCACCGGCGCGATCGCCTACGCGGCCGCGACCGATGTCCTGCTCTCGCTGCTCACCAGCACGAGCGGCCATCTCTCCGTCACCGCGACCGCCGGTTCGATCGTCGACCACACGGCGGCCGAGACCGCCAACCTCGTCACCACGGCTCGCGCGACCTTGGTCGCCGCGACTGGCATCGGCCAGGCCAACGCCGCCGATATCGACACGACCATCGGCGAACTCGCCGCGAAGAACACGCTCAGCGGCGGCATCTTCATCGAAGAAACCGAAACGTTGGCGATCGCCGGCACGGGAGTGCAGACGCTCGCCGGCAACGGCCCGATCTCCGTCGTGGTCACGACGGGCAATCTCACGATCTCGAGCGCCGTCGACGCCGATCACACCGGCAACATTCTCCTCAACACCCTCGCTGGCGATCTCGCGAGTAGTGCCGCCGTCGCGTCCGGCACGGGTTACATCACGCTGCTCGCTTCCGGCTCGATCGCGTTGAACACCGGCGCTTCCGTCGCCACCGCTGGTCCCGGCACGCTCGATCTCGAGGCCACGACCGGCTCGATCACCTTCGCTGACGCGGTCGCGGTCCACAACGTCGACGGCAACATCCGCCTCCTCGCCCACACCGACATCGTCCTGACCGGCATCGCGACTACCGCTGGCAACGTCACCATCACCGCCGTGACCGGCTCGATCACCGACGCCGGCGATACGCTCACCGATCTCGCCGCGATCTCGCTCCGTCTCGTGGCCGGCGTCGGCATCGGCGGCAACGGCACGACCTTCAACGCCCTCGAAATCGCCGCCACGACGCTCGCCGCCGCCGCCACGACCGGAGGCATCCGCCTCAACGAATCCGACGACGTCACGATCGGCGCGGTCGCCGTGCTGCAGGTCAACCGCGTGCTTGCCGATGGCACCGCGCCCTCGCAGGTCGGCGACGATGATGCGCTCTCGGGTCTCGTGGCTACGACCGGTGACGTGATCCTGGTCGCCCACGGCTCCATCCAGCAAGACACCGCCGTCTCGACCGGCGCAGCGGGCTCGGTCTCGATCACCGCGACGACCGGTTCAATCGTGATGACCGATGGAACTACGACGACCACCGCCACCGGTTCGATCGCTTACGCGGCCGGCGGCAGCGTCGCCCTTTCACTCCTCACCAGCACGAGCGGCGCGATCGCCGTCACGGGCACCGCGGGCGCGATTACGGACAATACCCTCGCCGAGACCGCGAACCTCGTCACCACCGCTCGCGCCACCCTCATCGCCGCCACCGGCATCGGCGCGGCGAACGCGGCCGACATCGACACGACCATCGGCGAACTCGCGGCGACGAACACGCTCAGTGGCGGCATCTTCATCGAAGAGACGAATGCGTTGACCATCGCCGGCACCGGCGTGCAGACCCAGGACGGCAACGGCCCGATCTCCATCGTCGTCACCACGGGCGACCTCGCGATCGACGGCGCGGTCAGCGCGCAGGGCAGCGGCAACATCCATCTCCGCGCCGTCGCCGGCGATCTCACCAGCACCGCGGCCGTGACCTCAGGCACCGGCTCGATCACTTTGCTGGCGTCCGGCTCGCTCACGCTGAACACCGGCGCTTCGGTCGCCACCACCGGCGCGGGCACGCTCGACCTCGAAGCGACGGCCGGCGCGATCGCGTTTGCCGATGCGGTCTTCGCGCACACCGCTGCTGGGAATATTCGCCTGAAGGCTCAGACCAACGTCATCGTTACCGGCGTCGCCAGCGCGACGGGTGACGTTACCGTGACGGCTGTCACCGGTTCCATCACCGACGCCGGCGATGCGTTGACCGACCTCGCGGCGGTTCGCCTCCGTCTCCTGGCTGGAGTCGGCATCGGCGGAGACGGCACGACCTTCGACGCTCTCGAAATCGCCGCCACCACGCTCGCCGCTTCGGCCACGACCGGTGGTATCCGCCTCAATGAACTTGACGACGTGACCGTCGGCACCGTGCCGGTGATAGAGGTGAATCGCGTCAAGGCCGATAGCACCGCGCCTTTGCCGGTGGGTGATCTCAGCCCCCTCGCCGGCCTGATCGCGACCACCAGCGAGATCGTACTCGTCGCGCAAAACTCCATCACCCAAAACGCCGCGATCGCCACCGGCGCTGCCGCCACGGTCGCGGTGACCGCCACCACGGGCTCGATCACCATGGTGGATGGCACGGTGACGACGACCGCGACCGGCTCGATCACTTACACGGCGGCGGTCGATGTTAACCTCTCCCTCCTCACCAGCACGACCGGCCATCTCTTCGTCACGGCCACCGGCGGTGCGATCACCGACAACACCGCCGCCGAAGCCGCCAATCTCGTGACGGGCACCCGCGCGACCTTGATCGCTGCGACCGGCATCGGTGCGCCCAACGCCGCCGACATCGATACCACCATCGTCGAACTCGAAGCGACCAATACGACCAGCAGCGGCATCTTCATCGAAGAAACGAACACGCTGATCGTCACGGGCACGGGCGTGCTGACCCAGGACGGCAACGGCCCGATCTCGGTCGTCGTCACAGCCGGCACGCTCACTCTTTCCAGCGTGGTTAGCGCCCAAGGCACGGGCGTCATCCACCTCTCCGCGCAGGCCAGCATTCAGATCGACGCCGATGTCAGCTCCGAAGGCGGAAGCATCACGTTGCTAGCCGTCACGGGCGGCATCACCGCCTCGACCGACGCGGACCTGACGACTTCGGGCGCGGGCACGATCGACGTGCAGGCGGCGAC
>JBEHYR010000019.1:0-90410 GCA_048498075.1 Verrucomicrobiota bacterium
GACTCAGCATCGACTACGGACCGACAAGAATCCGACTAGGGGCAACGAAGGATGCCGCGCCCGCCCGCCGCGCTTCGGACGCTCCTCCCGCGCTCGTCCCTCTGCCAGCACCCTCTCAACCCTCAACTCTCATCTCTCAACTTTCCGTCTCCCCTCATTCATCCGCACGCTCCGCGGCCGCATCGGCGACGTCGTTTTCAAAACCTACGGCACGAAGATCATCACCACCCGCGTGCCCCGCTTCGACGGCTACGTGCCGACCGCCGCGCGACGCACGCAACGCGACCGCCTCCGCGCCGCCATCTACGCCGACCCCGTCGCGAAAGCCCTCTACATCGCCCGCGCCCGCGTCCTGGGCCGGCAACCCTTCCGCCTCGCGATCGTGGACTATCTGGCCGGCCACATGCTCGTGCCTCCAGCACCGAGCGCGGGATATCCCTCCTCAATCAGCGTCGTAAATTTCGACCAGCACCACGCCCGACCCGCCGTCGTGTCCGGTGGCGATGAAGCTGTAGGCGTCGGCGTCGAGCGCATACAGCGCAGCCGACGATTTGACATCCGCCGCGTCGAGCGGCGACGCGCCCAGCCGCAGGTTTGCGCTCCCGAGCGCCGGGAAGCTGCGGCTGTCGCGGCCGTCGTCGTTGGTGGCGACGATGGCCGAGCCTTCGTGCAGTTCGATCGAGGGATCGGCGAGCACTTCGCGCTCCGCCAGACCCAACTTCGCGAGAGTCGGGCCGACCGCCCGCAGCATGACGCGTTTCACGCCGTTTCCAGCGATCACCAGTCCACCGATCGTCACGGCATTTCCATGACCACAAAAAGCCCGCGCGGAAATATTCGCCAGCGAACCACCCTGCCCGGGCTCCGCGTCGTAGAGCTCCAGCAACGCGATTCCCGAAGTGCCGCCCTTGCCCGAGACGACGAAGGTATATGCGCCCGGATCGAGCGTGAGGAGGAGCGCGGCCGACTTCGTGTCGCCCGCCGACAACCGCCCGGCGCCGAGCGTTGCTCCCGCATCCGTGATCGCTGCGGAATCGGCATTGTCGCCCCAGTTGTCGTTGCGCGCGATCACGTCGTCGCCGTGGTGCAGTTCGATCGTCGGGTCGGCCAGCACTTCGCTCTCGGCGAGACCGAGCGTGCTCAACGTCGGACCCACGGCGCGGATCAACACCCGCTTCGGCGCGCCAGAGATGACGAATCCGCCGATCGATACGTTGTTGCCCGTGCCGCAATACGTCCGCACGGAGATGTTCACCAACTGAGCGGTGCGCGTCGCCGGCGAAGCCCGCCGCACCGTGTTGTTATCCGAGTCGGCCACCAAAAGATTTCCCGCCCAGTCCACGTCGAGCCCATTTGGGGTATTGAAACTCGCCTCCGCTCCGGTGCCGTCGTCCGCACCTGAGGCGGCGGAGCGCCCGGCCAAGGTCGTGACGACACCCGCCCGAGTGATCCGCCGGATCACCTGTCCAGCACTCCCAGGGATGAGACCGCCGCCTGACTCGCCAAACCCGATGACGTTTTTCCCCTCAGCAACGTAAATGGTTCCGACCTCGTCGACCGCAATCCCGAGCGGCCGGTTGAACTTGGCGGTCGCCACCGGGCCGTCGACCGAGTCGCGCCGACCTGGCAAGCCAGCCAGCGTCGTGACCGCGCCCTCGGGCGTGACCTTGCGAATCGTCGCATTCTGGCTGTCGGCGACGTAGAGGTTGCCCCAGCCGTCGATCGCCAGCCCGCTCGGACCGCTAAACCGCGCCGCTCGGCCAGCGCCGTCGACGTTGTCCACCGTGTAACCCGTCGGGACTACAACCTGCGCTCCTCCCATGTCGGGCCCAAAGTAATACGCCTGCCCGGCCAAGGTCTGCACCTGTCCAGCCGGGGATATCTTACGGATCTCATTGCTGCCGGAATCCGCCACATAGACATAACCGGCGGCATCCACCGCGAGACCGGCCGGAGAGTTGAACAATGCGGCGCTGCCCGTGCCGTCCCGGGCACCAGCAACGCCCGCCTGACCAGCCAGGGTGCTCACTACGCCCGGAGGGCTGATCTTGCGGATCAAGTCGTTGCCTGCGTCGGCCACGTAAAGGTTGCCGGCTCGATCGCGCGCGATGCCGGTCGGAAAATTAAACCGGGCCGCCGTGCCCACCCCATCGGTGCTGCCCTTCTCGCCCGCGAGCCCCGCCACCGTGCTCACGGAGCCGTCGGCTGCGATCTTGCGGATGACGTGGTTCAAGGAATCCGTGACATAGCAGTTCCCGAGCTCATCCCTGACGACGCCGGACGGACCATGGAAACGCGCTCGTGCGGCCGCTCCGTCGTCGCTGCCGAGACTCGCCGTGCCGACGATGGTGCTCACCAGACCGGCGGGCGATACGCGTCGCACCGTATGGCTGCCACTGTCGGTAACCGCCAGGCTGCCGCTCGACTCGAGCACCACGCCGGAAGGATAGTTGAACCGTGCTGCACCTGCCGTCCCATCTGCGCTGCCGATGCCATAGCTCTTTCCCGCGATCGTCGTGACCACGCCGTCGGTCGTCACGCGGCGAATCGCACTGCTCTGATTATCCGTTACATAGAGCGCCCCATCGGGGCCGATCGCGATGTTGTAAGGATAGCCGAAGGTGGCCGCCGAACCGATTCCATCGACGCTGGGAGTCACGACCCCGGAAGAATTCCGACCCGCTAGCGTGCTGACCGTGCCATCGGATGTAATTTTTCGAATCGTGTAGTTATTGCTGTCCGCCACGTAAATATTCCCGGCGACATCGACCACCAGCCCGTGCGGATAAAAGAATCTCGCGGCATCACCCACGCCATCCGTTTTCCCGCCCGTGATCGGATGGCCCGCAAGCGTGGTCACGACGCCCGCCGGGGTGATCTTGCGGATGGTCTGGTTGGCACTGTCCGCGACGTAAAGATTCCCCTGCCGGTCAAACGCCAGTCCCGAGGGCTCGTAAAATCGCGCGGCCTCGCCCACGCCGTCCGGGCTGCCAAACACCGGTCCCCCAAACGCCGTGCCCGTCTTCCCGGCAAACGTGCTCACCACGCCCGCCGGGGTGATCTTGCGAATCGAGTGATTGCGACGATCCGCCACGAAAACGTTGCCTGCAGTATCCACTGCAATGCCATCAGGGGTGTTGAACTGCGCGTCCGTGCCGACGCCGTCGGCCGTCCCGGGCTGGTCGGCCTTGCCTGCAATCGTGCTGACGACTCCGCCGGGCGTGACCTTTCGGATCGTGTGATGCCCGCCGTCGGCGATGTAGAGATTGCCCGCCGCATCGATTGCGACGCCGTTGCCGTCGCCGATTTCCGCGTCCTGGCTGGCGCCATCTCGATTGAGACCCGTGATCGCATGCCCGGCGAGGGTGGTGACGTTGTAGGCGTTGCTATAGTCAGCCTGCGCTGAGGCTGAGCCTGCAACTGCCAACGTGAGCAGCGCGACCGACACTCTACTTCTTAGCGGGACCATTCTGTAAATCAACGCGCTCGGCTTCGGAATGTCATGATTTTTCACGAACGCGCGATTCTTCGCTAGGCGCACGCTGGCGGTGCACACAACCCCTCATTCAAGAAGAAATTTACCGACCGCCTGTCTGTCAGCATCGCGTGTGACCCGGCTACAGCGCGCGCTTAGTCGACTACATAGCCGGGCCTCTTGGAATGAGGCATTGTTTTTAGGCCACGTGGCGCGTGTCGGGCAACCTTGCGATTGAGCCTCGTGGAATAGGCTGACGGCGCTTGGGGCGAGCCTCCCGCTGCTCCCGTAGCGGGCTACGATGATGATGTAGCCCTGCGCGGGAGCGCAGGGAGGAGCGATCCTCGTCGGTTTGATCCGCGAGGATCGTCAGAAGTACTCGTCGCCAGTCCGGGTGCCGCGCACCACGGGAAAGTCAGGTCCCACTCAGAACCTGCCCGGGCTGAGCTTCCTCGGGTGCTGATTTAGAGGCCGGAGCCGAGAGACGGTCCAAGGCGGTCTTGATCGCCTGCAGATAGTGCGGATGCCAGAGTTCGTGATCGGCGCCGGCGACGTCCGTGTAGGTGTGATGGCGGTAGAAATCGCGCACGGCGATAGCGCGGCGATGCATCTGCTCGTCTTCCTTGGCGCCCACCAGCACGTCGGCCGGGATGGCCGCGTTGCCGGCGCGGTATGAAATCATCCAGCGTCCCGGCTCGTCGTCATCCTCGAGGAAGAACGGCGAGATCGAGCCGAGAATCAGGTGCCGGGCACGCAACGCGCCCAAGTGCGCGTAGAGGGCGCCGAGCGAGAACCCCATCACGACCTTCCCCGCGGTCTGGGCGTCGACTTGAGAGAAGAGCGCGGTCGAGTCGAAGTTCGGCTGGCTGCCGATCCAGTCCAGTTGAACAAATTCGGTGGCCCAGCCCGAGGCGTACACGAAATCGACAAACGGTTTGAAGCGACGCTCGGCACCCGGCATCGGCGGAACAATGGTCAGCAACGGCATGGCCTCCACGGATGGTCAGGCGCTCACGAACGTCAACCGGCGGGTCGGACAATCGCCGCGCCAGTCGGATCGCCGTGTGAAGCCGCGCATGCCGTGCCGCCGATACCCCCGCGCTCCGGCGCCTTCACGGCCAATGCTCGCCGCAGCCGCGCCACGGTGCGGGTGGCGTGCTTCCGGCCAAGCGCGTGCTCCCATATTTTAAGCACGCGCCATCCGGCGCGCTTCAGCTCGCGTGCGACGGCCCGGTTGCCACGCATGTTGCCGAGAATCTTCGCCTCCCAGAATGACGCATTGTTCTTCGGCCATGTCGCATGCGTCGGGCAACCTTGCCGGAAGGCGCTCGTCGCCGATGCGATGCGCCACGTCCCTGACCTCGTGCCCGATTTCACGCGTTCCGGCCTCGGTCGCTTGCAGCGGCTTGCCCTCGACGTGAGCGGCGTAGCCGTCGCCGAGCGGCAGGTGAATCCCTTCGCCCGCTGGGTAAGCGCGGCCTGAGACGGCGCGGCGGTCTGAAACGGGCCGTGGACGGACGGCGGGGTTCGGAGACCTCGCCCTGCATTCCGGCGGTGGCCAGGCTCTGCGTTTTTCCGCAGTCCGGGCTTGCGGGGTGCAGGTGGTTGGCTGAAAGACTCCTGACATAACCTCGTCGGAGCACTGTTATATACTCAGCGCTCTTTCTTTCATCTCATCTGCCGATTCGCTCTTCTATTCCCATGTCCAAAGCCGCTCCCGCCAAATCCGCCACGGTCGCCGTCGCTCCCGCCGCCGCTCACACCCGCGACAAGAACATCGATCTCGCGCTCTCTTCCATCACCAAGCAGTTCGGCGAGGGCTCGATCATGCGGCTTGGCGGCGCGACGAAAATGAAGGTGGAAACGCTCACCACCGGCTCGCTCGCGATCGACCTCGCGCTCGGTGTCGGCGGGTTGCCGAAGGGCCGCATCGTGGAAATCTACGGGCCGGAGTCGTCGGGCAAGACGACGTTCTGCTTGAGCGTGATCGCCGAAGCGCAGAAACGCGGCGGGCTGGCGGCGTTCATCGACGTGGAACACGCGCTCGATCCGAAATACGCGCGCGTCGTCGGGGTGAATCTCGACGACCTGCTCGTGTCGCAGCCGGACTCCGGCGAGGACGCGCTCAACATCATGGAGACGCTCATCCGCTCGAACTCGATCGACGTGATCGTGCTCGATTCCGTCGCCGCCCTCATCACGAAGGCCGAACTCGACGGGCAGATGGGCGACATGACCATGGGCTCGCAGGCGCGGCTGATGTCGCAGGCGATGCGGCGGCTCACGGCGGTCGTGAGCAAGACCAACTGCGTGTGCATTTTCACGAATCAGATCCGCGAAAAGATCGGCGTGATGTTCGGCAATCCGGAGACGACGTCGGGCGGACGCGCGTTGAAATTTTTCTCGTCGGTGCGCATCGACATCCGCCGCAAGGACCAGATCAAGACGCCCGAGGGCAAAGTCATCGGCAACCGCACGAAGATCAAGGTCGTTAAGAACAAGGTCGCTCCGCCGTTCACCGAGGTGGAATTCGACATCATGTACGACGAAGGCATCTCGAAGGTCGGCTCGTTGCTCGACCTCGGCCTCGAGCACAAGATCCTCGAGAAGAAGGGCGCGTGGATCGCCTACGAAGGCGCGCTCGTCGGCCAGGGCCGCGATGCGGCGAAGGCGGCGCTGAAAGAGAAGCCGGAACTCGCGGAAAAAATCACCAAGGCGATTCTGGAAAAGGTAAACGTGACGGGCGGCACGGTCGTCACGGGCGCGCCGGAAGCGTAGGCTCGAGCCCGGTGACGGTTTTCGCCGACGCGATGGGCTGTCGAGGCGAGGGCGGAAGTGGGACGCATTTTGTCCCGCTGCTTCCGCAGCGGGCTACGAGGGGCGTCGCGCGGACGGCGGCGGGTGGGCTGATGTTCGTGCTGCTCGGCGCGGCAGCGCTGAATGCGGCGGAGGACGACAGCGATCCGACGCCGGTGGATCGCAGCATTTCGATCGCGAGACTGTCGATCAAGATGAAGTCGTTTGAGCACGTGCCCGACCAGGAACTCGAGGAAGCGCTGGCGAACACAAAAGCGGCGGGGGACAGCAAGGAGCGGATGGCGGCGGTGCTCGCGGGCGAGGCGAGCCTGTATGCGGCGGGAAAATTGCAGGGGCAGGAACGGATCGATTTTCTCGAGCGTGCGACCCGCGGTGGCGACGCGGCGGCGGCGGCGGCGCTGGGTGACATGCTCGATACCGGCGACGGACTCGAAGAGGACGCAGAGCGGGCGGCGGCGTATTACCGGGCCGGAGCGCTGGGCGGGAGAATGGATGCGGCGCACGATCTCGGCGTGGACTACGCGAAGGGCCGTGGATTGCAGCGGGATTTTTCCGAGGCCTTGGCCTGGTTGATGGTGGCGCGGAAACGCGGGGACTCGACCGGCGAAGATCAACGGCTGCGAAACTATCTGGCCGCGCGCAAACACGACGACCTGATCGCGTCCGGAGAAAAGCGCGCGCACGAGTTGGAAGGGAAAAAACGCGTGGAGGAGATCGTCGCCGCGCTCCCGCCCGTCGCACCGCTGACGTTCACGCGTCGCGAGACGGAGGTGGAGACGGTGGACGCGCGCGAGTTCAGCGAAAAAAAAGGCGAGGCGCCCGCAGCGGCGCCGCCGCTCGTGGTGATGACGATTTTAGGCGACCGATTGACCTGGCCGTCGCTGGCTCATCTGGAGCGGGCGGCGAATCACGAGGAGCCGGTGGCGCTCGCGGCGTTGGGACGATTGCTCGCGGCGGGCAAAGGCCTGCCGGCGGATCCGCTGCGCGCGGTGGTGCTGCTCGAGCGCAGCGCGGCGATGGGCAACATCGACGCGGCGCACCAGCTCGGCGATTTGTATTCGAAGGGCGAGGGCATCGTGCGCGACGATGCGAAGGCGTTTTCCTATTTCATGCAGGCAGCGCGAGGCGGGTCGCTGCTGGCGATGGCGAATGTCGGAGTGTATTGCACGAACGGTCGCGGGACGGAGCGCGACGTGGTGAGCGGGCTCGCGTGGCTGGTCGTGGCGAAAGGTTTCGGCGTCGATCTCGGGCAGGAAGCGCGGCTGCGGGGGTTTCTGGAAAAGAATCGTCCGGACGACGTGGCGAAGGCGGAGGCGTTGGCGGCGAAGTTGAAGAAGGAAGTCGAGGCGCGGGTGCCGGGGCATGGGTGAAGGGGTGAGGAGCGGGCAAGAACCAGGCCGGCGGGAACGGCGCCGGGCGACGTAGCGAGGGGCAGTGTCTGCTGGAGGGCGACTTGCGTAGCGGCGTGCGCAGAGCGGGCGACTCGGTGGCGTCTTTCGCTTCCTATCGCCGTTCTAAATCAAGGTATAGCCTTTCACCTCGGCTTCGCTCCCAGGTTTCCCCGGCTGACATTTTGAGCGGAGCGAAGAATCCAGTGCGCGCTTCGTGGCCCGAAGCGCGTGCGAAGGTCCAAATGGATTCTTCGCTGCGCTCAGAATGACGGGCATTTGAGAGTTCATCGGCGTAGGCCACCCAACGGCTTGGCGTTGGTCGGAGTCTCAGAATGACAAACGGTGGTCGCGACGTCTGCAGGGCCAGCCGCGGCCACGGCATTTCTGAAAACGTCCTCTCGCCTGCAAGCAGGCTCCTACAATCGGAAGGGATGCGGGGGTTGCGCTTTGAGTTCCTTGCGTTCTACGCGGTTAGTCCAAACTGAACTCTGCATGCCGAATTCCGTCGCCAGCACTCCCCTGCCCTCGCCGGCGGCGCGCGAAAGTGTTTTCGCGGTTCGTGCGCTGACGAAGACGTATGGCGACGGCGAGGCGGCGGTGCGGGCGTTGGCGGGAGTCGACTTGGAATTGTATCAAGGCGAATTGGTCGTGTTACTCGGTCCGTCCGGGAGCGGGAAATCGACGCTGTTGAACAATCTCGGCGGGCTGGATCATCCAACGTCGGGCGCCCTGCTCTATCGCGGCCAGGATCTTTCATCGGCGGACGAGGCGGAATTGACCCGATACCGGCGGGATGCGGTGGGATTTGTTTTTCAATTCTACAACTTGATTCCGAGCCTGACGGCGCGGGAAAACGTGGCGTTGATCACGGAGATCGCGCGCGATCCGATGTCGCCGGAGGAGGCGCTGGATCTCGTGGGACTCGGGCCGCGCATGGATCATTTCCCGGCGCAGCTTTCCGGCGGCGAGCAGCAGCGCGTGGCGATCGCGCGCGCGATCGCGAAGCGGCCGGAGGTATTGCTGTGCGACGAGCCGACGGGCGCGCTCGATGTGAACACCGGCATCACGGTGCTGGAGGCGATCGAGCACATCAATCGCGAGCTGGGCACGCTGGCGGTGATCATCACGCACAACGCGGTCCTCGCCGACATGGCCGATCGCGTGGTGGCGATGCGCGATGGGCGGATCGTGAGCGAGCGCGCGAATGCGCGGCGGGACTCGGTGAGGAATTTACGGTGGTGAGGTTGGCGTCGCGCTCGAAACGATGAATGACCACCGGATCGAGTGCGCGCGCGAAACGGCAGGGACGCCTCGCCGAGGCGTCCGTGGGGCACGAGCGGACAAATGGGGCGCGAAGCGGACGGCTCGGAGCGCCGCCCCTACCCGGCTGGAGATGAGATGAGCCTGCTCGATCGGAAGCTGCTGCGGGATCTGCGCGGGTTGAAATCGCAGGCGTTTGCCGTGGCGGTCGTGATGGCGTGCGGGCTCGCGATGATGATCATGACGCGCTCGCTGATCCTCTCGTTGGAGACGACGCGTGACGATTATTACCGCGATTATCGGTTCGCCGAGGTGTTTGTGCGGTTGAAGCGGGCGCCGAATTCCGTCGCGGAACAGCTCGCCGCGATCCCGGGCGTGGGCGCGGTGCAGACGGGCATCGCGCTGCAGGTCACGCTCGACCTGCCCGGGATGGCGGAACCGGCGATGGGATTGATGCAGTCGTTGCCGGAGCGCGGTGAACTGGTGCTGAACCGGCTGTATTTGCGGCGTGGACGCATCATCGTGGGCCGGGAATCGCACGGCGAGATTCTGGCCGGCGAGTCGTTTGCGGAGGCGCACGGATTGCAGCCGGGCGACAAGCTGTCGGCGATTTTATACGGGCGGAAGCAGGAATTCCGCATCGCAGGGGTGGTACTGGCGCCGGAGTTTATTTTCGAGGCGCCGCCGGGCGCGGCGCTGCCGGACAACCGCACGTATGGCGTTTTCTGGATGCCTTACAAAGAGCTGGCGACCGCGAGCAATCTCGACGGGGCGTTCAACGATGTGGCGCTCACGCTGGCGCCGGGGGCCCGCGAGGAGGCGGTGATCGCGGCGGTGGATCGCGTGCTCGCGCCGTATGGCGGGCGCGGCGCATATGGACGCGAAATGCACCCTTCGCACACGCGCGTGCGCGACGAAATCAACGTGTTGCGGGGCTTGTCGGTGGGTTTCCCATTGGTGTTCCTGAGCGTGGCGGCCTTCATGACGCATGCGGTGATGAGCCGGCAGATCACGCTGCAGCGGGAGCAGATCGCGATGCTGAAGGCGTGCGGATTCAGCAACCGTCAGGTGGGCTGGCACTATTTCAAATTCTCGCTGGCGATCGTGGTGGTGGGCACGGCGCTCGGCGTGGCGGGCGGTGTCGCGCTGGGAGAAAAACTGGTGGCGATGTATCATTTGTTTTTCCGGTTTCCGCAGCTCGACTTCGTGCTGGCGAAAAACGTCGTGGTGTCCGCGATGTTCGTGAGCGCGCTGGCGGCATTCACGGGCGTGTGGGGCGCGGTGCGCACGGCGGTGCGGCTGCCGCCGGCGGAGGCGATGCGACCGGAACCGCCGGCAAATTTCCGGCCGGCGATCTTCGAACGTGCGGGGCTCGGGAAAACGTTTTCCGTTTCGTTGCGAATGGCGTTGAGAAACATCGAGCGGCGGCCGGCGCGGGCGGTCTTGACGGTGATCGCATTGGCGCTCGCCACGGGAATTCTCATCGTGCCGAGCGCGCTGCGGGACGGGATCAACTACGTGCTCGATTACCAGTGGGACATCGTGCAGCGGCACACGGTCTATATGTCGCTGGTCGAGCCGGGGCCGCTGCGGGCGATGGCGGATTTCCGGCATCTGCCGGGAGTCATCACGGCGGAGCCGGTGCGCGGCGCACCGGTCGAGCTGCGCGCGGGCAACCGGATGCGGCGGATGGGATTGATCGGGCTCGAGGCGCGCGGAGTATTGAACCGCGTGATCGACAGCCGCGACCGCCAGATCGTGCTGCCGCGGCACGGGCTCGTGTTGTCGGCGAAGCTCGCGGAAGTGCTGGGGTTGCAGCTCGGGGACGTGGTAAATGTGCGCGTGTTGGACGGAAAGCGGCCGGAGTTTACGCTGCCGGTGGCGGCGGTGGCGCAGGATTTCGCGGGCACGGCGGCGTATATGGAAATCGGCGAGTTGAACCGCCTGCTGGGCGAAGGCGACCGGGTGACGGGCGCGTATCTATCGGTCGCGGCGGGGGCGTGGCCGGAGTTTTTGCGCGAGGCGAAGCGGACGCCGCGGACGGCGGGCGTCGTCATCAAAGATGCGATACGCGCGAGCTTTCGGAAGACAACGGCGGAGAGCATCGGGCTGATCCAGAAAATCTACATGGCGTTCGCGGTGGTGGTGGCGTTCGGGATCGTCTACAACAGCGCGCGAATCTCGCTCTCGGAGCGGCAGCGCGAGCTGGCGACGTTACGGGTCGTCGGCTTCACGCGGCGCGAGGTGGCGGCGGTGCTCGTCAGCGAGCTGGCGATTCTCACGCTGGTGGCTTTGCCCGCGGGTCTGCTGATCGGATCGGGATTCGCGCTCGTCATTGTTCAATCGGTAAATACGGAATTCGTGCGGGTGCCGGTGATCCTGGCGGCCTCGAACTACTCCGTCGCGGCTGTGGTGGTGGCGCTGGCGGCTTTTCTATCGGCGTGGTTTGCCAGCCGGCGGCTGGCCCAGCTTGATCTCGTCAGTGTGTTGAAAGCGCGCGACTGATTTTCCATGTCCAACTCCCCCGCCCTCTCTGTCGGTGGCAACTCCAAGCGAAACGTCGGCGAGAACTCGCGGCGCGGGCGGAGGCGTTGGCTCTCGTGGACGATCGGGGCGCTGCTGGTGGCGGCGGTCGCGGCGGGTTTGTGGCCGAAGCCGTTGCCGGTGGAGGTGGCGGTGGTGGGGCGTGGCGACGTGCTGGTGACGGTGAACGAGGAGGGGATGACGCGGGTGAAGAACCGCTATGTCGTGTCGAGTCCGGTGGCGGGACAGCTCGAGCGAATCGACTGGAAACCAGGGGCGGTGGTCGAGGCGAACCAGACGGTGCTCGCGCGGTTGACGACGAGCGGCGCCGATCTGCTGGATGCGCGCGGTCTCGCCCAGGCGAAGGCGCGGGTGCGCGCGGCGGAGGCGAATCGCGAGGCGGCGGGCGCGCAGGCGGAACGGGCGCGGGCGGCGCATGAGCTGGCGCGCAACGACCTGACGCGATTTCGCGCGCTGGCGGAGCGCGGAGCCATCTCGTCGCAGGAGCTGGAGAATGCGGCGATGCGGGAAACGACCACGGCGCAGGAGGCGCGGGCGGCGGAATTCGGGGCGCGTGTCGCAGAATTCGAACTACAGCAGGCGCGGGCGTTTCTGCTGCGCGGCCAGCCTCGCGTGGAGGGTGCGGAGGGCGCGGACCAAACGGATGCCGGTGGCGGACCGAGGGGCGGAGGCGAGTCGCCGCTGCAGGTGGTTTCGCCGGTGAGCGGGCATGTGTTGCGCGTATTTCAGGAGAGCGCCCGCGTGGTGCCAGGCGGGCTGCCGCTGGTCGAGGTGGGCGACGAGACGGATCTGGAGTTGCGCATCGAGGTGCTGTCGCGGGACGGCGTGGCGATCCGGCCGGGGGCGCGCGTCATCGTCGAGCAATGGGGCGGCGAGCGTCCGCTCGAGGCGCGGGTCCGGCTGGTCGAGCCGTCGGCGTTCACGAAAATTTCTGCGCTCGGCGTGGAAGAACAGCGGGTCTACGTGATCGCCGATCTGGTCGATCCGGTGGAGACGCGGCCGACGCTCGGGGACAATTATCGCATCGAGGCGCGCGTGGTGGTCTGGGAGGGGAAAGGCGTGCTGCGCGTTCCGGCCGGGGCATTGTTTCAGCGGGGCGGAACGTGGGAGACGTTTGTCGTGGAGGGCGGTCGCGTGAAACGGCGGGACGTGAAGCCGGGACGGACGAATGGATTGGAGACGGAGATTTTGGCCGGGCTGCGCGAAGGTGAGCGGGTCGTCGTTTATCCCGGCGATAAAATCGAGACGGGAGTGCGCGTGCGCGAATTGAAAGTCGACTCGCGCTGAGCCGCCGCCCAGAGCTGGGCGCGACCGGTTGCGGAAGAGTTGACCGGCGGGGAGAGGCTGGCGGAAACGTTTTGCCTTCGGCGGCCGTGAGCTTTGGTTGGGCGCGAATGCCGCCGTCCATCGACACGATCGTCGCTCCCGCCACGCCGCCCGGCACCGCCGGTCTCGCCGTGCTGCGTGTGAGCGGCCCGGATACGTGGGCAATCGCGGCGGCGATCTTCGGGGCGGCTCCCCCACCCCGGATGGTCCGGCACGCGGACTATCGCGACGCGGGCAGCGAATTGATCGACGACGTGATTTTCGTGCTGTTCAAGGGGCCGGGGTCGTACACCGGCGAGGATGCCATGGAGATTTCGTGCCACGGGAATCCGTTTATCGTGCAAAAGATTCTGGAGGATTTGCTGGTCCGTGGGTGTCGGGCCGCGGAGGCGGGGGAATTCACGCGCCGGGCCTTTTTGAACGGGCGGATGGATTTGAGCCAGGCAGAGGCGGTGGTCGATGTGATCCACGCGCGAAGCGAACGGGCGCTGGCGGCGGCGAACCAGCAGTTGCGAGGCGCTTTGAGTCGCCGTGTCGGCGAACTGGTGCAACGGTTGTTGCGGATGTTGGCGCGGGTGGAGGCGTATATCGATTTCCCGGAGGAAGATCTGCCGCCTGAGGATCGGACCTTCGTGAAGGGAGAAATCGAAGATATATTATTGGAGTCCAGTCGTTTGCGATCAACGAGCCATTATGGTGAGCTGCTACGGGACGGGATTAAGACGGTGATTTTGGGCGCGCCCAACGTCGGGAAAAGCAGCTTGTTGAATCGGTTTGTAGGTCGGGATCGCGCGTTGGTGAGTTCCGAGCCGGGCACGACGCGGGACTTTATCGAGGAGCGGGTGATTATCGGGCCGCATTGTTTTCGGCTGATTGATACGGCGGGGCTAAACCCGAATCCTGCGCCGCTGGAGAAGCTCGGCATGGACAAAACGCGTGAGCGTGCGGAGGACGCAGATATTTACTTGGTGGTTTTCGACGCATCGGCCCCCTACTCGACCGATGCGGAATTGCGCGCCATCGCCGCAGACAAACGAGCGCTGGTGGTCGTTAATAAAATTGACGTTCGGCTGCCCGATGGTATAGAGGTATTTGGTAGTGAAACGGTTGCGGTTTCAGTGCGGACCGGTTTGGGCTGGGAATTGTTGCTAGCGGCCCTGATTCAAAAGGCTGACGCGCTCGCTCCCGAGGCCGGCGAAAACAGCATTTCGGTCAGCGCGCGCCATTCGCAGGCATTGGCATTGGCGGTCGAGGCGCTCGAGGCCGCCGCGGAAAAAAGCGGTAGTGGCGGGCCCGTCGAGCTGCTGGCGAGCGATCTGCATGCTGCATTGCACGCCTTGGAAGCCATTGCAGGAAAGATAGACAATGAGCGCGTGCTGGATGAGCTTTTCTCCAGCTTTTGCATCGGAAAGTAGCTTGAAGCAGCGCAATCGCCCTGCTCCTTCCCTAAATGCGTTATACGGAAAAAGAATTTGATGTGATCGTTTGTGGTGCCGGCCACGCCGGATGCGAGGCGGCGTTGGCGGCATCCCGGATGGGCGCCTCCACCCTGCTTCTAAGCGGCAACATTGATACGATCGCTCAGATGAGCTGCAATCCAGCCATTGGCGGGCAGGCCAAGGGGCAGATTGTACGTGAGATCGACGCCTTGGGTGGCGAGATGGCGATCAACGCGGATGTGACGGGCATTCAATTCCGGTTGCTTAACGAATCCAAGGGTGCGGCGGTTCAGTCGCCGCGGGCCCAGTGCGACAAAAAGGCTTATCAATTTAGGATGAAGCACACGCTGGAACTTCAGCCAAACTTACAGGTGTTCCAGGCGACTGTGACAGGTCTGATCTATGAGGATGGCGCGGCTGTGGGCTGCCAGACAAATCTGGACATCGAGTTTCGGGGTCAAACCGTGGTGGTGACGACCGGCACCTTCCTGCGCGGATTGATGCACATTGGGCAGAACAAGAACGAAGGCGGACGTTTGGGAGATTTTAGCGCACGTACTTTGTCAGCCAGCCTGGCGGAGGCGGGGATCGAGCTGCGTCGTTTCAAGACCGGGACGCCGCCGCGGCTGTTGGGGCGCAGTTTGGACTTCTCCAGGATGGAGGAGCAAAGAGGCGATTCGACGCCGACATTTTTTGCGTTCCATGACACCCGGGACGCGGGGGATTTGTTCCACGTGGAACGGACCGGGGAGCGCAAACCGGGGTGGGTGCCCGGTTGTGAACAAGTTTCCTGCTGGATGACGTACACCACCGAGCGGAGTGCGAGAATTGTCCGCGACAACTTGCACAAGTCGGCAATGTATAGCGGGGAGATAGAAGGCGTGGGGCCAAGATATTGCCCGAGCATCGAGGACAAATTTGTGAGATTCGCGGACAAGCCCCGACACCTGCTTTTCTTGGAACCGGAGGGGCGGGGGACGGATGAGTTTTATGTGAATGGCTTGTCAACAAGTCTGCCGTTCGAGACTCAGCTCGACCTCGTTCACAGTATTCCGGGGTTGGAAAATGCGGTGCTGTTGCGTCCTGCCTACGCCGTGGAGTACGACTTCGCCCCGCCCACGCAACTCTTTCCGTCGCTTGAATCGAAGCGCGTTCGAGGCCTGTTTTTGGCCGGACAGATCAACGGAACCTCCGGTTACGAGGAGGCTGCGGGGCAGGGGTTGGTAGCCGGCGTGAATGCAGCGCGGAAGGTGCAAGGAGGAGAGCCGCTCATAATCGGCCGCCACGAGGCCTACTTGGGTGTGCTAATCGACGACCTGGTGACGAAAGGCACTAATGAACCTTATCGGATGTTCACCAGTCGGGCGGAGCATCGGTTGCTTCTCAATCACGGCAGCGCTGAGCTGCGGTTAATTTCACACGCGTCCGAGCACAACATCCTATCATCGAGTCGTTTGTCTCGTATTCGGGCAAAGAAAGGCCGGGTCGAAAATTGGATTGGCCGACTGGAAACGGAGCGAAACGGCAATGGAACGTTTGCCGATGGGATTCGACGCGCCGGAGACGAGGGTGCATTACCGCTGGCTTTCAAGGCCGAAGCTCGGGAAGTGCGAGACGAGGTGCTTTACCGAGTGAAATATCAAGGCTACCTCGCAAGGGAAGAACGGCAGGTCCAAAAACTCCAAGCGGTCGAAAAAATTAAAATACCTCGAGAGATCGACTACGCTGGCGTTCGCGGGCTAAGGCGCGAAAGCGCGCTCAAGCTCGCGGAGATCCGGCCGGCGACGCTGGGTCAGGCAAGTCGCATAAGCGGAGTTAACCCTGCGGATATAAGCATCTTAATGATTATTATCGAATCGCAGCGACGTTCCTCCCGTGAGTGTTGAATTTACCTTACCGGACGCTTCGCCGCCGGGTCTTGGCAATGGCTCTTCGAAACCTGCGCTGGCCTATGCCGACGTCATACGCGCGCGCAGTCGTGCGTTGGAGGATCAACTCCAGACTGTTCTGGCGAAGCCGGCGCCAATTGTTTGGGAGGTAGGCTGCGGCCACGGACACTTTCTGACCGCTTACGCGAAAGCGAATCCCGAGCAGACCTGTATCGGAATTGACATAGCCAGCGACCGAATCGAACGGGCTAACCGAAAACGCGACCGCAACCGCCTCCCCAATCTTCATTTCATCCGTGCGGAAGCGGGGCTGTTTCTCGCGACGTTGCCTGATACGGTGCGCTTCGCGCGCGTGTTCGTGCTGTTTCCGGATCCTTGGCCAAAGTCCCGTCATCGTAAGCACCGCCTGCTGCAGGCCGCGTTTTTGGAGAAATTGGCGCGCAGGGCAGGGGACGGCGGGCGGTTCTATTTTAGGACCGATTTCCGCCCTTATTTTGACGACACGGTTGAGCTTTTCCACAGCGATCCACATTGGGAGCTGGCGGACGAGCCTTGGGCGTTCGAATACGCGACCGTTTTTCAGGAACGTGCGGAGCGCCACGACTCGCTCGTCGCGAAACCCCGCGCGGCCTCGCCATAAGTTCGCGAGCCCAAAAAAACACCCGTCCCTAATTTCTGACTCGACGACTCATGAGCGTCGATTTCAGGGGTTGACGGAGCCGGGGGGCTTGGCCTTTGTGTTTCCCTTTTTCCTCCGCTGTTTTGCCACCTGCACCCATGCTACGAGTCAGTAAACTCGCACTTTTCTCCGGATTTTTCGCTCTTGTTTCCCCCGTCTTCGCGGCGGAACACGAGGGCGTGGCTTCGGCGGCCGAGGCGCTTTTTAAGATCGGCGGGCTGCCGGTTACCAACAGCATGGTGACCAGTTGGGTGGTGGCGATCCTCCTCATCGTCGCCGTGCGACTCGCCATCAAACGCCCGCAGCTGATCCCATCGCGCGGGCAGGCCGTCGTGGAAAACCTCGTCGAAGGGATCTTCGATCTCACCGCGCCGATCGTGGGCAACAAGGTCGCCAAGCATACCTTCCCGCTGCTCGTTTCGCTCTTCACGTTCATCCTGATCCAAAACTGGAGTGGTCTCTTTCCCGGCGTCGGCACCATTTATATGGTCGACCATGAGACTGGCGGCTGGATGGAGCTGATTCGTCCTGGAAACGCGGATATGAACGGCACGATCGCGCTCTCGGTCGTCGCGTTTATCGGCTGGTTCTATTTCATCATGCGCTACGCCGGTCCGGCGTTTGTGTTGAAGGACATCTTCGGCAACAAGGCCGACAAAAAGGAAACGCCCGCGGTGATCTATTATCCGCTTTTCCTGATCTTCATTGGCGCCGGCCTGATCGAAATCATCTCGATCGCGTTTCGTCCGGTTTCGCTCTCCTTCCGACTTTTCGGCAACATCTACGGCGGCGAAAACCTCATGCATGCCATGAGCGGCATTCAGAAGTGGGGCCTGCCGGCGCCGTTCTACTTCCTCGAGCTGCTGATCGGCTTCGTCCAGGCGTTCGTGTTTACGCTGCTCGTCGCAGTTTACATCGGCCTGATCTGCAACCACGGCGACGACCATCCCGGCGAAGAGCACGGTCATCCGGCCGGCGGCCACTGAGCCACCTCGACTTCCCCGCTTTACCGTCGGGACCGTGCTCGAGCGCGGACGGCGGAAAATCCAACCACCAAAATCCAAAAGCAACATGATCACCATCCTCGCTCAAGCCACCGGTATCACCGGCTCCATTCAGGGCGGCCTCGGCTGTCTCGGCGCCGCCATTGGCGTGGGCCTCGTCGGCTTCAAGGCCGCTGAAGCCGTCGGCCGCAACCCCGGTGCCTCCACGAAGATCCTCGTTCAGGGCATCATCGGCATGGCGCTCGCCGAAGCCGTCGCGTTCTACGCGCTCTTCCTCGGCCGATAATCCTGTTCGTCCTTTCCGCGCCGGTGCTTTTCCGCGCCGGCGCGGACCTTTTCCTCGCTCTTCGCCACCGCCATGTCCTCCACCTTGCTCGTCCTCGCCCAAGCGGCCGGCCACGTCGCCGATGCCGCGGCTGCCCACGGCGAAGAAGCCGTCACTGGCATTGCCAAGATCACGCACGATTTCGGCATCAGCGTGCCGTTCATCCTCGCGCAGATCATCAATTTTTCGGTCGTCGCGTTCGTGCTCTGGCGGTTCGCCTTCAAGCCCGTCCTCGCCACGCTCGACGAGCGGCAGGCGAAGATCGCCTCCGGCCTGAAATACGCCGACGAGATGCAGGCCAAGCTCGCGGCGACCCAGCAGGAGAGCGCCGTCCTCATCAAGCAGGCCCAAGTCGAAGCCTCGCGCATCATCGACGAAGCCCGCCGCTCCGCGAAAGATTTCCTCGATAAGCAAACCCAGGAAGCCTCGGGCAAAGCCAGCGAACTCCTCGGCAAGGCCCAGCAGGCGATCGAACTCGAGCACAAGAAAATGCTCGCGGACGCGCGCAGCGAAATCGCCCGCCTCGTCGTCCTCACGACCGAGCGCGTCCTCGCGAAGAAGCTCTCCGAGGCCGATCGCTCCGCTTATAACGAGGCGGCTTCGCGCGAACTCACCAGCGTCTAATTTTGTTTTGGTTTTCGCTCGATGGCTTCCGCTCAAAAACAAATCCAGCAGCTCGCGAAACAGTTTTTCAAACTGAGCTTTGACGGCGCGACGCTGTCCGCCGACCGCGTCTCCGGCGTGCTGGCCTACCTCGAGAAACATCGCCCCGCGCACACCGTCGCGGTGTTGAAAGCCTATCGGCGTCTCGTCGCCGGTGAAGTCGCCCGCGGGCAAGCCGTGGTCGAGCACGCCGGCCCTGCGAATCCCGCCGCGCTCGTCGCCATCGGCGCCGCGCTCTCAAAAAAATACGGCCGCCCGATCACGACGCTCGCCGAACGCAACGATTCCCTGATCGCCGGCCTGCGCGTTCGCGTCGGTGACGACACCTATGAGTCCTCCGTCGCCGGCCAGCTCGGCGTCCTCGCCGCGTCTCTCTGATCCGCCTTTCTTCCCCGAACCTTTCTATTCCCATTTCCGATGAGCACCGTCCTCGACCAAATTGAACAGCAGATCGCCAAGCTCTCCAGCAAGGCCGTCAAGAAGAACACCGGCAACATCCGCACCGTCGCCGACGGCGTCGCCAAGATCGATGGCCTCTCCGAGGTGATGTATAACGAGATGGTGCAGTTCCCCGGCGGCGCCATCGGCATCGCGCTCAATCTCGAGGAAGACGAGGTCGGTTGCGTCATCCTCGGCGACATCTCGAAGCTGAAGGAGGGCGACGAAGTCCAGACCACCGGCAAGCTCCTCTCCGTGCCCGTCGGCAAGGCCCTTCTCGGCCGCGTCGTCGACGCGCTCGGCAATCCGCTCGACGGCAAAGGCCCGATCGCCGCGACCGAATATTTTCCCGTCGAGAAAATCGCGCCCGGCATCATCGTCCGCAAATCCGTTTCCCAGCCGCTCTTCACCGGCATCATGGCGATCGACTCCATGATCCCGATCGGTCGCGGCCAGCGCGAACTCATCATCGGCGACCGCGGCACCGGCAAGAGTACCATCGCGATCGATACGATCATCAATCAGGCGAAGATCAACAAAGTCGGCCTCGCCAGCAAAGACCCGAAGTTCCGGCCGGTTTACTCCATCTACGTCGCCGTCGGGCAGAAGCAGTCCAACGTCGTCCGCACGATCTCGGCCCTCGAAGCCGCCGGCGCGCTCGAATACACGATCATCGTCGCCGCCGCCGCCGCCGATAATCCCGCCAACCAATATCTCGCGCCGTTCTCCGGCGCTGCGATGGGCGAGTGGTTCATGGAAAACGGTATGGATGCGCTGATCGTTTACGACGATCTCTCGAAGCACGCCGTCGCTTACCGCCAGATCTCGCTCATCCTGAAGCGTCCCTCCGGCCGCGAAGCGTATCCCGGCGACGTGTTCTATCTCCACTCGCGCCTCCTCGAACGCTCGGCCCGCCTCGAAGGCAAGGGCTCCCTCACCGCGCTGCCGATCATCGAGACGCAGGCCGGCGACGTGTCCGCCTACATTCCGACGAACGTCATCTCGATCACCGACGGCCAGATTTTCCTCGAGACCGATCTCTTCAACCAAGGTATCCGTCCCGCGGTGTCGGTGGGGCTCTCCGTCTCGCGCGTCGGTTCCGCCGCGCAGATCAAGGCCACCAAGCAGGTCGGCGGTAAACTCAAGGGCGAACTCGCCCAGTTCCGCGAACTCGCCGCCTTCGCGCAGTTCGGCTCCGATCTCGACGCCAAGACCAAGGCCCAGCTCGAGCGCGGCGGCCGCATCGTCGAACTCTTCAAGCAACCCGCCTTCAGCCCCGTGCCGATCGAGCTGCAGGTCGCGGTGCTCTTCGCGATGCAGAAGAATTTCTTCGACGGCATCGAGACGAAGAAGGTCGTCGCCGCTGCGGCGTCGTTGAAAGAGTTCTTTGCCACGCGGAAGGAACCCCTCCTGACCGAAATCCGCACGAAAGCCGCCCTCGACAAGGACCTCGAAGCCAAACTTCAGGCCTCCTGCGACGAGTGGAAAGCGACCTACACCGCCTAAGTAAGAAAAGGTAGGGATGGCGGTTCCCGCCGTCCGCTCAACGCAATCTTCTCCTCCTCACCGTGGCATCAACCCGCGACATCCGCCGACGCATCAAGTCGGTCAAAAACACCCGCCAGATCACGAAGGCGATGGAACTCGTGGCCGCTTCGAAGATGAAGAAGGCGCAGCAGGCCGCCATCGCCGGCCGCGCCTACGCCGACCTCATGGCGCAGATGCTCGCCGCGCTCGCCGACCGCGTCGAAGAATCGCAACATCCGTTCCTCGCGCGTCGTGAGGTGAAGACCCGCGGCATCATCCTTGTCACCTCCGACAAAGGCCTCGCCGGTCCGCTCAACGCGAACCTCTTCAAGGTCGTCATGGACATCAAGACGCCCGCGAAATACGCCGTGATCGGCCGCAAGGGCGCGCAATTCATCGCCCGCACGCATCGCGCTCTGCTCGCCGATTTCCAAGTCACCGATCGGGTCGGTTTCAACGAGGTCAAGGTCGTCGCGGAGTTCATGACGAAGCAGTTCCTCGACGGCGTCGTCGACACCGTCGAAGTGATCTTTCCGAAGTTTAAAAACACACTCGTGCAGGTGCCGACGATCATGGCGCTGCTGCCGCTCACCAACGTGAAGCACGCGGTCGAGTCGCTCCGCCACGAGTCCGGCACCGTTTCCATGCCTGCGGCGGAGAGCCAGATGCTCTTCGAACCGAGCGCCGAGTCCGTGCTGCACTCGCTGCTGCCGCTCTACCTCAACCGCGAGGTGTATCACCAAGTCTTGGACGCGAAGGCATCCGAGCACAGCGCCCGCATGGTCGCGATGAAGACCGCCAAGGATAACGCCACGAAGCTCCTCGGCGACCTCACCCTCGAATACAACAAGGCCCGCCAGGCCGGCATCACCGCGGAAATCCTCGAGATCGCGGCCGCCCAGTTCGCCTCCTGATTTTAATCAACCAACCCTTCCTCGTCTCCCTCTCGAAAAATGAGCAACACCGGCAAAATTGTCCAAGTCATCGGCCCCGTCGTTGACGTCCAGTTCGCGGAAAACGCCATCCCGCCCATCTACCAGGCGCTCACCGTGGAGTTTACGGCCTCCGGCAAAAAGGAAGTGCTCACGCTCGAGGTCGAGCAGCACCTCGGTGGCGGCGTCGCCCGCACGATCGCCATGTCGTCGTCCGAAGGTCTCGTGCGTGGTATGACCGTGGTCGATACGGGCGCTCCGATCTCCGTCCCGGTCGGCAACGGCGTCCTCGGCCGCATCTTCGACGTCACCGGCACGCCCGTCGACGGCAAGGGCCCGGTGGCGTTCGACAAAAAGTATCCGATCCACCGCGCCGCGCCCGCGCTCGTCGACCAGGACACGAAGGCGCAGATCCTCGAGACCGGCATCAAGGTCATCGATCTGATCTGCCCGTTCATCAAGGGTGGTAAGGCCGGGGCGTTCGGCGGCGCCGGCGTCGGCAAGACCGTCGTCATTCTCGAACTCATCAACAACATCGCGAAGGCGCACGGCGGCATGTCCGTCTTTGCCGGGGTGGGGGAGCGCTCCCGTGAGGGCAACGACCTTTACCACGAAATGTCCGAGGCCGGCGTCATCGACCAGAAGGATCTCGGCAAGTCGAAGGTCGCGCTCGTCTACGGCCAGATGAACGAGCCCCCGGGCGCCCGCATGCGCGTCGCCCTCTCGGCCCTCGCAATGACCGAGTATTTCCGCGACGAGAAAAATCAGGACGTGCTGCTCTTCATCGATAATATTTTCCGTTTCTCGCAGGCCGGCTCCGAAGTGTCCGCGCTCCTCGGCCGCTCGCCGTCCGCGGTCGGTTATCAGCCGACGCTCGCCAACGAAATGGGCCTCCTCCAGGAGCGCATCACTTCGACGAAGAAGGGTTCCATTACCTCCGTGCAGGCCGTCTACGTGCCCGCCGACGATCTCACCGACCCGGCCCCCGCGAACACCTTCGCGCACTTGGACTCCACGATCGTGCTCGAGCGCTCCATCGCCGAACTCGGCATCTATCCGGCCGTCGATCCGCTCGCCTCCGTCTCGAAGGCGCTGCAGTCCGACATCGTCGGCGACGAGCACTACTACGTCGCCCGTGAAGTGCAGCGCGTCCTCCAGCGCTACAAGGATCTCCAGGACATTATCGCGATTCTCGGCCTCGACGAACTTTCGCCCGACGACAAGCAAACGGTTTATCGCGCCCGCAAGATTCAGCGCTTCCTCTCGCAACCGTTCGCGGTCGCGGAAGTGTTCACCGGCACGCCCGGCAAATACGTCGCCGTCAAGGAAACCGTCCGCGGTTTCAAGATGATCCTCGATGGCCAGCTCGACGACGTGGCCGAAGGCGATTTCTATATGAAGGGTGGCATCGACGAAGTCATCGCCGCCGCAAAAAAGGCCTAAGCAAACCTCCCGCGAATCGCGCGAATCTCCGCGAATAACTGAAAAACATTCGTGAGCATTCGCGTCATTCGCGGGCCACTTCTCCGATGTCCCTAACTCTCGAAATCGTCACGCCCGAGGCGCCGGTCTACTCCGACACCATCGACAGCGTCGTCATCCCGACGACCTCCGGCGAGATCGGCGTGCTGCCCGGCCACATCCCGCTGCTCACCGAAGTGGAAAACGGCGAACTGCGCGTGACGAAGAACGGCCGCACCTCGCTCCTCGTCGTCGCCGGTGGATTTGCCCAAGTCGAAGGCGATCGCGTTCGCGTCCTGGCGGAGCACGCCATCAACGAAGAAAAGATCGACGAGAAAGCCGTCGAAGCGGCGATGGCTCGCGCCGAAGCCCAGCTGAAGGAAGCCGAGCACCTCGACCCGGCCGAGTTCGAGCGCCTGCAAAACATGGTTCGCTTCTCCGGCATTCAGCTCACCGTCGTTCGCCGCCGCCAGCGCTAAGAGCAGGGAGGCCTCAGACCGCCCGTCGCGACCTCCGCGTTTGCCCGTCCCGACACGGATTTTTCAAACCCAACCCCTTCGCCCCACGCGCACCGCTCGATTTGCGGGCTCAATCGCAAGAAACGATTGGGCCTTTTTCTTGAACCCTCACTGAAACCGAGTCTCATTGTCGTCCGCAGTCGATGAACCACACTTCCAAGATCGCGCTTCTTCCGCTTTGTCAGCTCCCCGCTGGTGCTGTCGGCCTCGTGCGCGAGTTGGCCGGCAAGAGTGAGTTCTGTCAGCGCGTCCGCGAGATGGGTTTTGGTGAATCGGCTTACGTGACGAAGATCGGCGGCCGCGGCCCGTTCATTTGTCAGATCAACGGCACGCGCATCGCGCTGAACCACGACGCGGCCAAGAGCATTCTCGTCGAGCAGCTGGCCCGCCGCTGACCGAGCCGCCCGGCCATGGCGCAACCGATCGCCCTTTCCGCTCTCGCCGTCGGCGCTTCCGCTGTCGTGCGTGAATTTCCGAAAAACGGCACCGCCTTTCTCCGCCTTCGGGAAATGGGCATGAGCCCCGGCGTGCGCATCACGCTCGTCCGCACTGCTCCGCTCGGCGACCCGATCGAAATCAAAGTCCGCGGCTACAGCCTCACGCTCCGCAAATCCGACGCCGACCACGTGCTCGTCGAACCGGCCGCCGCGCCCGCGTCTTAGCCTTCCGAATGGAAAATGTAGGAGCCTGCTTGCAGGCGATGAAAACCGCGTGCCCGCCAAAATCGCCTGCAAGCAGGCTCCTACATCGTTGACCATGGCTCTCCCCGCCCACATTTCCCCCGCCGCGACCCCCACTTCCGCTCGCACCCCCACCTACGCGCTCGTCGGCAATCCGAATTGCGGCAAAAGCACGCTCTTCAACGCGCTCACCGGCCTCAAACAGAAGGTCGGCAATTATCCCGGCGTCACCGTCGAGAAAAAGGTCGGCACGACCTATTCGCAGCACGGCCAGCCGATGACCGTCATCGACCTGCCCGGCGCGTATTCGCTCGCCGCCCGCTCCCCCGACGAAGCCGTCACCCGCGACGTTCTCCTCGGCCGTCGCACCGATACTGCTCAACCCGACCGCGTGCTCTGCATCCTCGACGCGACCAATCTCGAGCGGAACCTTTACCTGCTTCACCAGATCCTCGACCTCGGTCGTCCCGTCATTGTCGTCCTCAACATGATGGATCTCGCCGCGAAGTCCGGCCTCGACGTTCGCGTCGCCCGCCTTGAGCACGACCTCGGTGTCCCCGTCATCGCCTGCGAAGCCGTCAACGGCAAAGGTCTCGTCGAACTCCGCCTCGCGATGAGCCGTGTCGACCTGCCGCTGGCGCGTCATGCGTGGGATATCCCCGCCGCCATCGCGCCCGCCGTCGCCGATCTCCAGGCCTCGCTCGTCGCCAACGACAACAAAGCCCCCCTCATTGCTCGCGCCGAAGCCCTCCTGCTGCTCACCGATCAAGACAGCGTGCGGGTCGCCGGCTCGACGCCGCTTGGTGCGCGCACGACGGAAATTTTACGCACCTGGCAGAAACGTTGGGAAGGCGAGGGGACCGATTGGGCCGGCACGCTCGTCAACTCCCGCTACGACGTCATCGGCGGTATTTCTGCTCAAGTTGTCCTCCGCGCCGGCGAAACCGGTCCGACGCCCTCCGACAAAATCGACGCCGTCGTGACGCATCCGCTCTGGGGCTGGCTCGTGCTCGGCGGCGTGATGACGCTGCTCTTCCTCAGCATCTTCACGCTCGCGGAGTATCCGATGAACTTCATCGATGCTCATATCGCGTCGCTCGCCGACTGGGTGAAAGCCGCGATGCCCGCCGGTGACCTGCGCGACTTGATCACCGACGGCGCGATCGCCGGTGTCGGCGGCGTGCTTGTTTTTCTCCCGCAGATTTTGATTCTCTTCTTTTTCATCGGCCTGCTCGAAAGCACGGGCTACATGGCGCGCGCCGCGTTCATCATGGACCGCTTGATGAGCCGCGTCGGCCTAAACGGCAAAAGCTTCATCCCGCTGCTCAGCTCCTACGCGTGCGCGATTCCCGGCATCATGGCCACGCGCACGATCGAGGACGCGAAGGACCGCCTCGTCACGATCCTCGTCGCGCCGCTCATGAGCTGCTCCGCGCGTCTCCCCGTTTATCTTCTCATGATCGCCGCGCTCGTGCCCGGCGATCGCGTGCCGGTGATGTCGAAAGTCGGCATCATGCTCCTGATGTACACGCTCGGCACGCTCGGCGCCTTCGGCTTCGCGTGGCTGTTCAAACGCACGCTCCTCAAAGGCGAGCCGCCGATGATGATCATGGAACTCCCGCCGTATCGCCTCCCCGGCGTGCGCGACGTCGCCCTCCAGATGTTCGAACGCGCGTGGATTTTCGTCCGTCGCGCCGGCACCGTGATTCTCGGCATCAGCATCGTCCTCTGGTTTCTGTCCGCGTATCCGAAAGCCCCTGCCGCCGACGCAACGCCGACCCAGCAGCTCGCCCAAAGTTTCGCCGGCCGCGCCGGCCACGCGCTCGAACCTGTGATTAAGCCCCTCGGCTTCGACTGGCAGATCGGCATCGGCCTCATCACCTCGTTTGCCGCGCGCGAGGTTTTCGTTTCCACGATGGGCGTCGTCTTCAACGCCGAGTCTTCCGACGAAGACACCACGCCTCTCCGCCAGGCGATGCGCCACGCCCACTGGCCCGACGGCCGCCCGCTCTTCACGCCGCTGACCTGCCTCACGCTGATGGTCTTCTACGTCTTCGCGATGCAATGCATCAGCACGATCGCCGTCGTGAAACGCGAGACGAACTCCTGGCGCTGGCCGCTCTTCCAAACGTTCTACATGACTGGCACCGCGTGGCTGGTGTGCTTCATTGTGTTCCAAGCCGGTCGCGCCCTCGGCTACTGAAACCCTTTTTAACCAGAGAGGCACAGAGACACCGAGTTCGAGCGTGGATTGAATCGGCTTTCTCTGTGTCTCCGTGCCTCTGTGGTTCACTCAAAATGTCCTCCGATTTCCAAACCATCGCCGCCCTCGTCATCGTCGCCGTCGCCGCGACCCTGCTGATCTACCGCATGAACGCGAAGCGCAAAAATCCGGGCTGCGGCAGCGACTGCGGCGCGGTCAGCCCGGAAATCAGGAAACTACAAGCGAAGCTCAAGCGATAGCCGCTGGTTTCGCGCATTGATTCGTCTCCGGGAATTCCGACAAAAAGCTTCACGCCCTGCTGCAAGCGTGACTCTCCCGTCGCGCCGAAGACGGCTCGTGTGGAGTCCCAGAGATGACTTTGAAGAATCCTCTGTCATTCTGAGACTCCGAACCAACACCAAGCCGTTGGGTGGCATGCGCCGGTGAACTCTCAAATACCTGTCATTCCGAGTGCGGCGAAGAATCCATTTGGACTTTCGCACGCGCGTCGCGCCGCGAAGCGCGCACGGGATTCTTCACTTCGTTCAGAATGACAAACCGGGTGAGGTTCATCAGCAGCGCAGCGAAGAATCCAGGACGGGCTGCGCTGGTAGGCGGTCACGTGGATTCTTTGCTGCGTCTCAGAACGACAAACCCTCGGTCGTAATTCGTAAGGTTACCTGCAGGACACCACACTGCAGCGCTTTGAAAATTCCCATAGCCGCTGTAGGAGCCTGCTTGCAGGCGATGCTGGACCTTCGCCCACCGGGATCGCCTGCAAGCAGGCTGCTCCTCCCTTCGACCCTCCGCGCGGCTCTACCCTTTTTCACATCGCTCTAAGATTTGTCCGGATGATTTCAGCTTGATCCGCGGTTTTTCCACCGCAGGAGCGTGACCGAAGTACCATGGTCTCCCACATGCCCTCATCGTTCCTTTGGCGTCTGGTTCGCGCCTGCGTCATTTGTTTCATGCTCGCCGCCGCGCCGCTTTCATTCGCGGTCGAGCCGCCGCAGCTCTGCGCCGATCAGTCCGCGCTGGGCGCGCCCGCGTGGATTCAGCACGCCGTGGTCTACGAGGTAAACACGCGCCAATACTCCGCCGCCGGCACCTTCGCCGCCGTCGAAGCCGATCTGCCGCGCCTCCACGATCTCGGCGTCGATGTGCTCTGGTTCATGCCGATTCATCCGATCGGCCAGCACGAGCGGAAAGGCTCGCTCGGCAGTCCTTATGCGGTTCGCGACTACCTCGCCGTCAACCCCGAGTTCGGCACCGCCGCCGATTTCAAACACCTCGTCGCTGCCGCGCACGCGAAAGGGTTCCGCGTGATCATGGACTGGGTCGGCAATCACACCGCCTGGGACAACCCGCTCTCGACGCAGCACCCCGACTACTTCGTCCACGACGCGAAAGGCGCCTTCGTGCCGCCGCTCGGCTTCGACTGGACCGACGTCATCCAGCTCGATTTTTCCAATCACGCCGTCTGGGACTACGAGTTCGAAGCGCTCGCGCATTGGGTGCGCGACGTCGGCGTCGACGGCTTTCGCTGCGACTTCGCGACCGGCGCGCCGACCCCGTTTTGGAACGAAGTTTCCGCGCGCCTCCGCAAACTCCAACCCGACCTCTTCCTCCTCGCCGAGTCCGAGCTGCCGCAGCAGCAGCTCCACGCCTTCAACGCGTCCTACGCGTTCGAGATGATGCAGACGATCAACGCCGTGGCTCAAGGCCACGCGCCGGCCACCGCGATCGACGTCACGCTCGCCGCCCGTCGCGTGCGTTTCCCGCAGAATCCCGTGCTGCTCAACTACACCACCAACCACGACGAAAATTCCTGGGCCGGCACCGAGTTCGAGCGACTCGGCGGCGGCGCGCGCACGTTCGCCGTGCTCTCCTTCGTGCTCGATGGCATTCCGCTCATCTACAATGGCCAGGAAATCGGCCTTGATCGCCGCCTCGCCTTTTTCGAACGCGACCCGATCGCGTGGCCCGCGCAACTTAGCCCCTTCACCGCGTTTTATCGCACCCTCACGTCGCTTCGCCATGGATCTGCCGCGCTGCGCACCGGCGCCGCCGCGCGCCTCCTCGCCACGACGCGCGATGATGCCATCTACGCCGTGCTTCGCGAATCGGATGACGACCGGCTCGTCGCGTTTATGAATCTCACCGCGCGCGATCTTACCGCCGATGCGTTCGACCCGGCGCTCGCTGGCAAATGGCGCGACGCTTTCACCCATGGGGACGTCGAACTCTCCGCGGCCGTTCCCCTTGATCTGAAAGCCTGGCACTGGCGGGTGCTGACAAGAGTCCGCTGAATCGTTCAAGCCGACTCCTGCGCCCGAACCGGGATTTCGCCTGTCACGGTAAAATACCCGAAACGTCAGGAAAAAACCTAGCTCGCGGGCCCGGCAGGCGGCTTTCCAGTGGCGTTTTCGTGCAATTCCCGCGATCGTTCGCGCGTCAGTTCACCCCTTCACCCCGCACCGACGACGTCTTGGCCTGTCGATTTCCATCGAGCCAATGAAATCCATTTTTGAGGCCAACACCCCGACGCATCAGGAGCGCGCGGAGATGCGCCGCATCTTCGACCTGTGGATCAAGCAAGCCGAGCACGGCCAGCTCCGCCTTCGCATTCCGCGCGACGCGAAGCCCGTCCACGACTTGCGCGGCATGCATTATCACTACCGGCCGGAAATTTTTCTGCAGATTTACGGTCGCACCGCTTTTCGCTTTCCCCGCCAGCATTTCGATCTCGCACCCGGCGAGATCAGCATCATCCCCGCGGGCCTGCCGCACGGCGAAGTGGCTCACGCCGATGTCGACCGCCCTTTCCGCAATCTCGTCGCCGGGTTCTACAACAACACGATCAGCCTTCACTTCGCGCACGAAGCTTCGCCCGGCCGGCCCGACATCGAGTCGATCGAGTTCTTCGATGCGCCAAATCTCGATGTGTTTCTCACATTGACGAATAGCGCCGTGCACACGCATGCGATGCAGGGGCCCGCGCGCGACGCCGTTCTGAAAGGTCTGCTTCTCGCGCTCCTCGGCCTCTTCCGCAACATCGTCGAAACCGGCACGGGCAATCTCAACGGCGACGTCGGCAAGGTCTTTCAGGCGAAATGCCTCGTGCGAGAACAGTTCTCCAACCCGAATCTCCGCGTGCAGGACATCGCCTCGATGCTCGGCTGCTCGGCCGACTACCTCTCGCACCTCTTCCACGTCGATACAAAGGAGCGACTCACGCACTACATTCAGCGCATCCGCATCGAAGGCGCGATCCTCGCGCTCGAGACGACGGCGCTCAACATCTCGGAGATCGCCTATTCGAGCGGCTTCGCCGACCCGGCGTATTTCGCCCGCGTGTTCAAGCAGCACAAAGGCGTCTCGCCGCAGGAATTCCGCGAGCAACTCGACGCGCACCGCACGCGGCGCGATTCCGATCCGAAAACCGTCTACGCCGATCGCCTCGATTTCACCTGCGGCGAGCCGCATCCGAAGCCCGGCTCCGGCTCCGTCGCCGTGCCCGCCTGAGTCCGGTTTCGCCTCAACGGCGCGTCCAACGAATCACCCGCACCGCATGCGGCCCCAGCTCTGGAAACGGCGCCCAATACGAAAACCCGCCAGTGCCCGTCAGCGTGGGCTGGGTGATCGCCGCTCCCTCGAGTTCCTCGTGCACCAGCCACTCCGCCTTCGCGTCCAGCGGTGACATCGCCGCGCTCAGCGTGCAGGCGTGCACCGCCTCGTCCGCGAAATTTGCGACGACCAGCACCACCTCATCCGCGGAGCTTCGCATCGCGGCATATACGCGCCGATCGCTCGCGGCCACATCGATCCTCTTCCCTTCCCGGATCGCCGGTGAACTCGCGTTCAAGCGCACGAGCTTTCGATAGAGTGCGAGCATCGAGTCCGGCCCCAACGATTCGCTCGCGACATTGATCGTCGCGAAATCCCCGTTCAACGCATGCCACGGCTTTACGCCGGCTTTCGCGAATCCCGCATTCGGCGTCTCGCTCGTCCACGGCATCGGCGTGCGTAGCTCCGGATCCGGTTTCGCTCCGCGCATTCCGAGTTCATCCCCATAATAGAAAAACTGTACGCCAGGCAGCGTGAACGCGATTTTCGCCGCGAAGCGCGCCAGCACTTCGCTGTCCCCGAGCTGCGTGCGCACGCGCTCCTGGTCGTGATTCGTCAGGAACGTCGACCAAGCCGCATCACCGGCATAGAGCGAATCCAGCCGGCGCAACGCCTGCATCAGAATCCCCGGCGTGCGCTCGCGAATCGCCTCGTAGATCGCCCGCGATAGATCGAACTCGAACGCGCTGTCCAGCGAGCCGCCGCGGATCACGCGGGCGATCTCCGGTGAGCGCGCCGTGTCCTCGCCGACGACGAACGATTCCGGTTTCACCGCATGGCAATACTCGGTGAACTCGCGGAGCCACTGGCGTGTTTCCTCGGTGTCCTGCAGTTCCTCGCCGGTCTCCACGAAGTAGCGCACCGCATCGAGTCGGAAGCCGTCCACGCCGATCTCTTCCAACCAGAACCTGGCCACGCGGCGGTGATGCTCCGTCACGGCCGGCTCGCGGAAATTCCAATCCGGCATCTGCGGACTGAATACGCCGTAGTAAAAGGCGTCGCCGGCGCGATGCCACGCGCGCTGGTCCCACGGCCCCACGATATTCTCCGGCAGCTCCGAAAATCGGAACATCTTCCGCTCCTCCGTTCCGGCGGACGCCGTGAGCGCCGCGCGAAACAGGGGGTGCTCCGACGAGGCATGGTTGAGGACCAGATCGATGATCACGCGAATGCCGCGCCGGTGCGCTTCGCTCACGAACCGCCGGCACAGTTCGATGTCGCCGAATTCCGGATTCACGCCGAAATAGTCGCTCACATCGTAACCATGATAGCTGGGCGACGGCTGGATCGGCATCAGCCAGACGGCGGTCACGCCGAGCGAATTCCCCGCCGCGCCGCGCCCGTCATTGAGATAGTCGAGGTGCTCGACCAACCCCTCGAAGTCGCCGATCCCATCGCCCGCGAGCGGCCCGCGCCGCGCATCGGCGAACGAGCGCACGAAAATCTCGTAAAACACGGCGCCGCGCCACCAGCCCTGCGGCGGATTTCCCGCCGCGCGGCTGGACCCGCCGAGCAGGACCACGACGAAGCCAAACGCGATCAGCCGTGAAAACGCGCGCCGTTTTGCGGCAATAGAGTGGGGGAGACGCATGGGGAAAATCGCAACCTCGCTCCACTTTGTCGCGCGAAACTCCTCCGTCAAAAACCGGCGGCCGGACGGATCATAGGGCGGCAGGATAAAACTTCGTTGTACGCTTTTCAGTCCGTGAAAAGCGGGCCGTCCCTTTCTCGCGCGCTTCTCGATTTTCAGGTTTTTTCCTCCCCATCTCGGTTTTTTGCGCGAGTCGCGCATGGCCGCGGCGCCGCGTTCCGCTCACTTTGTTTCTCAACCCCGGGAGCATTCCTGCGTCCCTCGTTTCACGACCCCTCACGAACAACCGACAGAGAAATTCGGCCGATCACAACTCGCGCCGGACACCCAACACCACCATGTCCTCGAAATCGTTAATCCTCCCGCGCGCTGCTTTCCGGCAGCGGGCGCGCCTCGCCTGCCTGGTCGTTTTCCTGCCGGCGCTCGCGCTGGCCCAGACCGACGCCAACTCGACCCCCACGAACGACGCCGACACCAAGGACTCGCCGGTGGTCCTCGACAAGTACACCGTCACCGGTGGCTTCAGCGGCAGCCTCGCCGCGGCGGCGGAGCTGAAGGAAAAGCAAAGGGTCATCGTCGAAGTCATCGCAGCCGAAGACATCGGCAAGCTGCCCGACATCAGTATCGCCGATTCTCTGACTCGCGTCACCGGCATCGCGGCCCAGCGCACCAACGGCCGCAACCAGCAGATTTCCATCCGCGGTCTCAACGGTGATTTCAGCACCGGCATGCTCAACGGCCGCGAGCAGGTCACCACCAACGACAATCGCAGCATCGAGTTCGACCAGTATCCCGCCGAACTGCTAAGCCAGGTCGTCATCTACAAGACCGCTTCCGCCAGTCTCACCAGCCAGGGTCTCGCCGGCTCGGTCGACATGCGCACCATGTCTCCGCTCGGCAAATCCCGCTCGGTCCTCCTCAACGGCTACTATCAAGGCACCCAGTATGGCGCCCTCACGCCCGGTGCGAAGGGCAGCGGCGAGAAATTCACCTTCTCCTACGTGGATCAGTTTGCCGACGGCAAAGTCGGCGTCGCCCTCGGCGTCGCATATTCCAGCACGCCTTGGGCGGGCAAGCAGTTCCAGGCTTGGGGCTATCCCACTTACGGCGCCGCCAATGACTACACGATGGGCGGCACCAAATCCTACGTCCGCACCAGCGATCTGGACCGCACCGGCTACATGGCGGTGATCGAGTTCAAGCCGAGCGAAAGCATCCACAGCAAAATCGATATTTTCTACTCCGACTTCCAGGAGAAGCAGCTCCTCCGCGGCATGGAGATTCCGATGGCCGTCTGGGGCGACGCCAGCATCCAGCCCGGCTACACCGTCACCAACGGTCTCACCACCAGCTACACGCTCACCGGCGTGCACCCCGTCGTCCGCAACGACATCTTCCAACGCAACGACAAGCCCCTCTCCATCGGGTGGAACGTTGTGATGGGCGAAAAATCCGAATGGCCCGTCAACTTCGACGCCGGCTACTCCCGCGTTTCGCGCACCGATGTGAACCTCGAGACCTGGTCTGGCCTCGGTTTCAACAAGGACGCCTCCAAATCGGACACCATGACCGTGAAGCTCGCCCCCGGCCAGATCCCCGTCATCACCTCGACCGTCGATTACTCCGACGGCAGCGCTCTGAAGCTGACCGATCCCCAGGGCTGGAACACCTGGTATGGCCCCATCTCCAGCACCGGTTCGCCTGGCTATATCAAATACCTCAAAGCCAAGGACGAACTCGGCCAGTTCAAGCTCTCCACCGAACACGAGCTGAAAAAGGTCTTCGACAAAGTCGAATTCGGCGTGAGCTACACCGACCGCTACAAGCGTGCCGGCGAAGGCCCCACCGGCTTCCCCGTCAACTCCAACGGCCAGGCCACCGCTCCGCTCCCGGCCAAGATCGGCACCACCGACATGAGCTTCCTCGGCCTCGGCCGGATCTACGCCTTCGATCCCCTCGCGGCCTTCGAGGGCGGCGCGCTGAATTTCGTCCCCAACAATAATTTCGATTACGTCGCCCTGCGCTTCGACGTCGAGGAGAAGGTCACGCAGTTCTATTCCCAGGGAGACTTCGACGGCAAAATCGGCGACGTCCCGTGGCGCGGCGATATCGGTTTCCGCGTCATCAATGTCGATCAATGGTCCACCGGCTATTCCCGCAACGGCTCGACCAACGAACTCAACCGCGTCGGCGACGGCGCCAAATACACCGACTTCGCTCCCAGCCTGAACTTCAGCTTCGAAGTGGCGAAGCAGACCTACATCCGCCTGAGCGCCGCCCGCCAGCTCGCCCGCCCGCGCATGATCGACCTGCGCGCCGGCCAGGCCTACGGCTTCGATCCCTCGAAGGCCAACTCCACCGATCTCTCGCAGAGCCCCTGGAGCGGCAGCGGCGGCAATCCCCGCCTCCGCCCCTGGAAGTCCAACTCGATGGATATCTCTCTCGAGAAATACTTCAGCGACAACCGCGGCTACATCTCCGTCGCCGGCTTCTATAAGAAGCTCGTCAGCTATATCTACAATCAAAGCATCCTCACGGACTTCAACGGTTATCCCACCGGCGGCCTGAATCCTGCCCTTCACCAAGGCGCCGTGACCGGCCCGATGAACGGCAAGAACGGCGCGATCAAGGGCGTCGAGTTCACCTGGTCTCTGCCCAGCGAGCTGATCAACAACTCCATCAAAGGCTTCGGCGTCGTGCTCAACGGCGCCTACACCGACAGCTCCGTGGAGCCTTGGGGTCCGGGCAACGGCACTGCGCCCATCGCCGGTCTGTCCCGCAAGGTCGCCAACGCCACCGTCTACTACGAGCGCTATGGTTTCTCCGCCCGCATCAGCGAGCGCTACCGTTCGGAAAACCGCCAGTATATCACCACGTTTGGCGCGCCGAATCCCACGGGCGACACCAGCTCGGGTTCCGGTTTCTCCATGGCGCAGCCCGAGACTATCATCGACGCTCAGGTGAGCTACACGTTTCAACGCGGCCCGCTGAAGAATCTCACGCTCTACGTTCAGGGCTATAATCTGAACGACGAGCCGCTCATCACCTACGATCAAGGCGACCCGCGCCGCGTGATCAACTACCAGAAATACGGCGCCTCCTACTCGATCGGCGCTTCCTACAAGTTCTAGGCCGGCGCTTCGGCCCTCGGCCCGAATCGATCGTCAACCTGCGCGGGAGCGCAGGGATTCCGGACTTGCGACGCTCCAAGTCCCGCTGCTCCCGCAGCGGGCGATTCCCTCCGCGTATGCGCCGACCTTCCCGTTCGAACCGCCGCAACCCGCCGCTCGCCAGTCCGGCCCGTCCGCCCGTTCGCCAACCCAACTCATTCATGCCCGTCCCCGCGTCCACCTGGCTCACGACTCGCGCCGCCGGTGTGCTCGTGCACGTCTCGTCCTTGCCCGGCCGATACGGCATCGGCAATCTCGGCTCCGGCGCCCGCGAGTTCATCGACTTTCTCGCCGGCGCCGGCGTGCGCTACTGGCAGATTTGCCCGATCGGCCCGACCGGCTACGGCGATTCGCCGTATCAACTTTTCTCGGGCTCCGCCGGCAATCCCTATTTCATCGACCTCGGCGAGTTCGAAGCCGCCGGCCTGCTCCTCGCGCGCGAGGTCGCCACGCTGCGCAAACTGCCCGCCGATTTCGTCGACTACGGCGCGCTCTACGCCGCGTTCTGGCCCGTGCTCGCGCGCGCCGCCGACCGCTTCATCGCCTCCGGCCAGGACCGCTTCGCCGACTGCGCGCCCTTCGCCGTTTTCAGAAAACAACACGCTGGCTGGCTGATCCCGTTCGCCGACTTCATGGCGTTGAAAACCCACTACGGCGGCAACGCCTGGATGAGCTGGCCCGAGACTCTTCGCAGTTGGAGCGCTGCCGTGCACACCTCGCTTCCGCCCGCCGTCCGCTGCGAGGCCGAGCGGCACGCGTTCTACCAATATATTTTCTTCGCCCAATGGGAGCGCCTCCGGACTTACGCGGCCTCGCGCGGCGTCGGCATCATCGGCGACGTGCCGATCTTCGTCGCGCAGGACAGCGCCGACACCTGGCAGAACCGCGCCGTCTTCCGCCTCGATGCCGCCGGCCAGCCGCTCGCCGTCGCCGGTGTGCCGCCCGACTACTATTCCGCCTTCGGCCAATATTGGGGCAACCCGCTCTACGATTGGGACTACCTCACGCGCACTGGGTTCAAGTGGTGGATCGACCGTCTCCGCGCCGCTTTCAATCTCTACGACGTCATCCGCCTCGATCACTTCCGCGGTTTCGACACGTATTGGGAAATTCCCGCCGACGCCGCCGACGCCCGGAGCGGCGCCTGGTGCAAAGGCCCGGGCCTGCCGTTTTTTGAAAAACTCCGCGCCGAGCTGCCCCACGCCCGCATCATCGCCGAGGATCTCGGTTACATCGGCCCCGATGTCGTCGCCCTCCGTCAGGCCGCGGGCCTCCCCGGCATGCGCGTGCTCCAGTTCGCCTACGGGCACGATGCCAACAACGTCAACCTGCCGCATTTTTATCCCGCCGACAGCGTCGCCTACACCGGCACCCACGACAACACCACCGCGCGCGGCTGGCTCGAAACTCTTCCGCCGAAATATCGCGCGCTCGTCGACGACTACTTTCAACTTCACGGCTCGCGCTCCGCATGGCCCATCATCCGTGCCGCGCTCGCGACGCCCTCGCGCCTCGCGGTGATTCCGATGCAGGACCTCCTCGACCTGCCCGCCGGCGCCGCGCTCAATCGCCCCGGCACCATGCAAGGCAACTGGCGCTGGCGTTTCACCAGCCCGGCCCTCGAAGAACTCTCTCACGAAAAACTCGCGACGCTCCGCCATTGGATCACGCTTTTCGATCGCACCGGCACCCGTGCGTTGCGCGACTACAGTGAGCCGCTGCGCCCCGAGCCGGCTTCCCAAGCGGCCTCGTAGGCCGCCAGCTCGCTGACGACTCCCGTCACCCCATGAACTCGTCGCCCCGCCCGCTGTCGTTTCCCGCCCTCCTCGACATGAACGCCGGCTTCCTCGGCATTCAATTCGGCTGGGGCCTGCAGATGGCGAACATGAGCCCGATCTACAGCTACCTCGGCGCCCCCGACGATAAGATCGCGCGCCTCTGGATCGCCGCGCCGCTCACTGGTTTCATTGTGCAGCCGATCATCGGCGCGATGAGCGATCGCACCTGGGGCCCGCTCGGTCGCCGCCGCCCGTATTTTCTCGTCGGCGCCATTCTCAGTTCGCTCGCCCTGCTGCTCATGCCCAACGCCGGCCACCTCGCCGCGTGGCTCACGCCGGCGATTCCCGCGTTCTACATGGCCGCCGCGCTCCTCTGGATTCTCGACGCCTCGATCAACATCTCGATGGAGCCCTTCCGCGCCTTCGTCGCCGATAAACTCCCCGAGTCGCAGCGCGGCGCCGGCTTTGCCACGCAGAGTTTTTTCATCGGCGTCGGCGCGGTCGTCGCCGGCATGCTGCCGTATCTCCTGCGCAATTGGTTTCATGTCGGCACCGTCGCCGAAAGCGCCGGCGCGCTGCCGCCCAATGTGAAACTCTCGTTCTACATCGGCGCCGCCGCCTTCCTCGCCGCCGTGCTCTGGACGATCGTCACCACCGCCGAAGATCCGCCCGCCGACCTCGCCGAATTCCGCCGCAAAAAATCCGCCAGCGGCGGCTTCGCGCACCTGTTGAAGGAAATCCCCGACGCGTTGCTCCACATGCCGACGACGATGCGCCGCCTCGCCGTCGTGCAATTCTTCACGTGGCTCGGCCTCTTCTGCATGTGGCTGCATTTCTCCAACACCGTCCCCGTCATCTTCGGCGCCACCGATCCGTCTTCCGACGTTTTCAAACGCGGCGTCGAGTGGGTGGGCGTGTGCTACGCGATCAAGGACGCCGTCACCTTCGTCGCCGCCTTCGGCCTGATGGCGCTCTCGTCGAGGTTCGACCGCCGCGCTCTTCATGCCGCGTGCCTCGTGCTCGGCGGCCTCGGCCTGCTCGCCGTCGGCCTCGTGCACGGCGAAGAGCAAAAATTTCTCCTCCTCGCCGCGCTCGCCCTCGGCGGCATCGCGTGGGCCTCCATTCTCTCGATGCCCTACGCGATCCTCTCCGGCTCGCTCCCGCCGGAGCGCATCGGCGTCTACATGGGAATTTTTAATTTCTTCATCGTGCTCCCCGAGATTCTCGCTGCGCTCTTCTTCGGCGGCCTCGTGAAAAATTATCTGCACGGCAATCTCGTCCACGCCGTCATGGCCGGCGGCGTCTGCCTCTTCATCGCCGCCGCGGCCCTCGCTTTCGTGCCCTCGAAAACGTCCTGAACCCGCTCGCCAGGTGGCACCCGACGTCCCCCGTCGGGTTGTTCGACCAGCGCTCGCCTTCAGGCGCGGCAGCGCCGGTAGGGCGCTCTCTCCGAGAGCGCCGTTTCACGCCCCATTCGCACAACTCGCCCGCGCGTTCCGCTCATCCCCCGAACTTCCGCAGCACCCATTCGATCGTCTGGTGCACCGATCCGCCGAGCAGCGCGAAATAAGCCACCGACGCCACCAGCACGCCGTGCCCCGCCGCGATGAACAGCCCGTCGCGTTCCATCAACCCCATCGCGATCAGCAGGATCGCCCAGCCCGGAATCATGTTCGTAAACGGAATCGGCAGCGGCAGCGCCACGAGAAACGCCGCCAGCGCGATGCCCCACAAGTGCAGCCCGACCCAGCCGCGCGAACCGGTGAACACCGCGAACCGCGGCCGCAGGAATTTTTCCAAAAACCGCACCACGCCGCGCGTCGCCGCGAGCACCTTCGTGAGAAATCCCGCCTGCAGGTTCGCGTCGAGCACGCGCCGCGGCAGCCAGGGCAATTTTCCGAACGCGAGCTGCAGCGCGATGACGCCGATCGCGACCCCGAACGGCGTCGACATGCCCGGCACCGCCACCGGCACCGCAAACGGCAGCACGAGCAAAATCATCAGCAGCTCGTAGGCGCGCCCTTGCAGCGCCGCGAGCACCGCGCGCAGCCGCACGGATTTTCCCGCGACGCTCGCCTCGAGCGCCGCCAGTTCCGCCGACAGCGCCCGCGGCGACACCGCCGGTCCGGCCGCGGCGGCGTCAGGTGCCCCGTTTGTTGCCATAAAGTTCGAGGTGCAGCCGGTGCGCGTAGCGGTATCCGCGCGCCTTGCACAGCTCGCCGAGCCAGCCCGCGCGCGCGCGGATCGCCTCGAGCGTCGTGCCCTCGGGCATCAACAACACGCGGTGCCGCGGAATCTCGCGATCGAGCGAGCCGAGCATGCTCTCGATCTCCTCCACGTCAGCCGGTTGCGCGACGACGAATTTCAGCTGGAAAACATAGGCGTCGAGCCACGCGCGCACCACCGTCGGCTGCCAGCGCAGCGCCTCGTGCTTCTTCCGCCACGCCGCGTTGAGCCGGTTGTCCGGCGCCGAGTTGAGCAGCTTCGGCGAGAGCGACGCGAGGTCGCACGCGATCCGCTCCGGCATCACCGTCGCCGCTGTTTCGATCGTGAGGTGGTAGCCCAGTTTCTTCAACTCGCCCGCCAGCACCTCGATTTCCTTCGCGATCATCGGCTCGCCGCCCGTGAGCACGACATGCCGCGCCATCGCATGCGACTGCACCGCCGCCACGATTTGCGCGATCGACTTCTGTTCGCCCTCGGGATTCCACGACGCATACGGCGTATCGCACCAGTTGCACCGCAGGTTGCAGCCGCTCGTCCGCACGAACACCGACGGCACACCCGTCAGCAGCCCTTCGCCCTGAATCGAATAAAATATTTCCGAAATCAGCATCTCAACCCTTTGAACCACGAATGGACCCGAAGGGACACGAATAACTGAATTTCATTCGTGTCGATTCGGGTCCATTCGTGGTTAAATCGGCCTCTCTGGGAGCGTCTCCACGTTCTCATACACCGTCGGATCAACCAGCCCCGCGAGCGCGAACGCCTCCCGCCGCTCCACGCACGTCCCGCATTTTCCGCAGTGGATCGCGCCGCCCTTGTAGCACGACCACGTCCGCGCGAAATCCACGCCCAGCCGCGCGCCTTCGCTTGCGATCTCCGCCTTCGTCAACGCGATGAACGGCCGCAGCAGTCGCACGCCCGCATACGTGCCCAGTCGCATCGCGTCCGCCATCGCCGCCATGAAATCCTCCCGGCAGTCCGGATAAATCGTGTGGTCCCCGGTATGCGCCGCGATTACCAGCCCTTCCGCGCCCGCGCTTTCCGCGAACCCGCACGCGATCGAAAGCATGATCGCGTTTCGAAACGGCACCACGGTCTGCTTCATGTTCTCCGCCGCGTAGTGTCCTTCCGGTACGTCGCCGCCGCTCTTCAACAAATCCGACGCAAACAACCGGTTCACGAAATCCAGCGCGATCGTTTCATGCCGCACACCGAGCTTCTCCGCGTGCTCGCGCGCCAGCGGCAGCTCGCGGTGATTGTGTTTTGAACCGTAGTCGAAACTCGCCACCGCCACGACGACATGCTCGCGCGCCGCCCAGTAAAGCGCCGCCACCGAATCCATCCCGCCCGAGCAAAGCACCACGACTTTCATTCTTCTCATCGCCGCAAAGAGTCGCAGAAAGCGCAAAAATAAAACCCGGTCCCGGCTTGGTTTCTTGCGCCTTCTGCGCCTTTTTGCGGCCATCCCGTCATGCTGATCTTTCACGATCCGCGCTCCGTCGATTACGGTTCCTCGATGCGCCCCGAGGAACCCGCGCGGATCGCCAAATCCGCGCCGCACCTCCGCGCCGCGCATCCCGATTGGACCTGGCGCGAGCCGCCCGCACCAGCGCTCGAGAGCTTGCTGCTCGCTCACGCGCCCGAGCACCTTCAACGCCTCCTCCAGCCGCGCGACTTCGACGCCGACACGCCCCATTTCCCCGGCATCGCCGAACACGCCCTGCGCGCCGTCGGTGCCGCGGTCGCCGCCGCCGAGGTTGCGCTCCTGGACCGGCTGCCGGCATTTTCGCTCATGCGCCCGCCCGGCCATCACGCCACCCGCGAGCAGGCGATGGGTTTTTGTTACCTCAACAACATCGCTGTCGCCGCCCGCCACGTTCGCGAGAAACTTCACGCCCCGCGCGTCGCCGTCTGGGATTTCGACGCCCACCACGGCAACGGCACCGAGGCGATTCTCCACACTTGCTCCGGCATTCTCTTCACCTCGGTCCACCAATCGCCCGGCTATCCCGGCACGGGCCTGCGCTCCTTCGATAACTGCCGCAACTGGCCCGTCGCACCGCGTACGCCGCGCGCGGTCCATCTCGCCGCCCTGCGCGCCTCGCTCGACGCCGCCGTCGCCTTCGCGCCCCAGCTTCTCCTCGTCTCCGCCGGCTTCGACGCCTACGTCCGCGATCCCATCACCGCCATGACTCTCGAACTCGAAGATTTCGCCACCCTCGGTCGCTGGCTTCGTGAAACCGGCTTGCCCGCCGCCGCCATCCTCGAAGGCGGCTACAGCGCCGACCTTCCTTTGTTGATCGACGCGTTCCTTTCCACGTGGGAGAAATGAGCCCGAGTTCCGCATGATTTCGCGCTTTCTTCCGCAATCCGTCCGCCGTTTCCTAGGCGTCAAAGTGACTTCCAGTCCGTCTCATTCGCCCGACTCCGACTCCGGTCCCCGGCCTGTCGCCGCCAGCGCCCGCCCGCCCGACTACCGTTTCATCGACCAGCCCGGCCAGCTCGCCCCGCTCCTCGCCGCCCTCGATCGCGTCGACGAAGTCTCTCTCGATACCGAGGCGGACAACATGTTTCACTACCGCACGCGCGTCTGCCTCCTGCAGTTCCTCGTCGGCTCGGAAATTTTCCTCGTCGACGTCCTCGCGCCGCTTCCGCTCGAAGGCCTCTGGTCCCGCCTCGCACAGAAACATCTCATCCTTCACGGCAGCGATTTCGACCTCCGCCTCCTCCACGATTTCTGCCGCTTCCGGCCCAAGAGCCTCTTCGACACGATGCTCGCCGCGCAACTTCTCAACCGCCCCCGCATCGGCCTCGCCGCCCTCCTCGAAGACCACTTCGGCGTGAAACTCTCGAAAGATTCTCAGAAAGCCAACTGGTCGAAACGCCCGCTCACCCAGAAGATGCTCGATTACGCCGCGCTCGACGTCTTCCACCTCCCCGCGCTCCGCGACATCCTCACCCGCGAACTCGCGAAACTCGACCGCCTCGACTGGCTCGACCAGCAATGCCGCGCGCAAATCGAGTCCGGCTCCATCGGTTTCGCCCCGCCCGACGAGAACGACTGGCGCATCGGCCGCAGCGAAAAACTCCGCGGCGCCGGCCTCGGTGTCCTCCACGCCGTCTGGCACTGGCGCGAGCAAACCGCCCAGCGCCTCGATGTCCCTCCCTTTAAAGTTTGCTCGAGCGATGTCCTCCTGAAGCTCGCCTACGCCGCCGAGGAAGGCGCCGCCGAAGCCGCGATCCTCGCCACCGTCCACCTCGGCCGCCGTCACGATCGCCTCGCTCCCTCGCTCACCGCCGCCGTCCGCGCCGGTCTCGCCCGCGATCCGAAAACGCTCCCGCGCCGCCGCGGCCGCGACCCGAATCATATCGCCCTCACGCAAGCCGAAATCGAGCACCTCGACCGCATCAAAACCGATCGCGACCGCGTCGCCGCGAAACTTCAGCTCGAGCCCACGCTCATCGCCAACCGCTCCCAGCTCGCCCAACTCGCCCGCGCGCCCGGGCGTCTCGACGAACTTCTGCTCCCCTGGCAAGCCGCCCTCCTCCGCGCCGAGCCCTCGATGAAACGCGAAGGGTAGGACGCCGGCCCTTCCTCCGATGTAGCCCGCTGCGTGAGCAGCGGGACTCTCGCGCCACAAACCACCCGTGACGCCTCCCCCAGCCAATGCCAACATCGCGCGCCACCTCACCGCGATGGCCGCGTCGCAGCCCGGCCGCGCCGCGCTGAAAATTCCCCGCGGCCGCACCCGTGCCGGCGACATCGATTACCTCGCGCTCACCTTCGCCGAACTCGACGCCGAAGTTTCCGCCTGGTCCGTCCGCCTCACCGCCGCCGGCCTGCGCCCCGGCGACCGCACGCTCGTGATGGTGAAGCAAGGCCTCCCGCTCATCGCCGCCGCCTTCGCCCTCTTCCGCCTCGGCGCGGTCCCCGTGATCATCGATCCCGGCATGGGCCTGAAAAATTTCCTCGCCTGCGTCCGCCGCTCGCGCCCCCGCGCCCTCCTCGGCCTCCCGCTCGCCCAACTCGTCAGCCACGTCTTCCGCCCCTCCTTCTCCAGCATCGCCCTCCGAGTCACCGCCAGTTCCTCCCTCACCGCTCGTCTCACCGCCTCCGTCTCTCAACTCTCAACTCTCAACTCTCAACCGGTGAACAGCGCCGCGGCCGATCTGGCCGCGGTGCTGTTCACCTCTGGCTCCACCGGCGCGCCCAAAGGCGTCTGCTACGAGCACGGCATGTTCGAAGCCCAGATCCGACTCATTCGCGCCGCCTACGCGATCGAACCCGGCGAGATCGACCTCCCGATGCTCCCGATCCTCGCGCTCTTCAATCCAGCGCTCGGCATGACGACCATCGTCCCCGAGATCGACCCTCGCCGCCCCGCCGCCGTCGACCCGCGAAAAATCGTCCAAGCCATCCGTCAGGAAAACGTCACCAACTCCTTCGGCTCGCCCACGCTCTGGCGCAAAATCGGCGCCCACTGTCTCGCGCACAACCTCACGCTCCCGACCCTCCGCCGCGTCCTCTGCGCCGGCGCCCCCGTCCCCGCCGACCTCTGGGTAAACTCTCCTCGTTGGCTCACGCATGGCCAGCTTCACAGCCCCTACGGCGCCACCGAAGTCCTCCCCGTCACCACGATCTCCGCCGCCGAAATCTCCGCCCTCCGCGCCCCCGGCCCTTCCGGCGCCTGTGTCGGCCGCCCGCTTCCCGAAAACGAAGTCCGCATCATCCCCATCGCCGACGCCCCGATCGCTGACCTCTCCGCCACGACCTTTCTCCCACCGAACGAAATCGGCGAAATCATCGTCCGCGGCCCGTCCGTGACGCGCCTCTACGACTCCGCCCCCGAGTCCACCGCCGCCGCAAAAATCACTGCGTCCAACTCTCAACTCTCAACCCTCAACTCTCAACCGGCCGCCTCCGGCGGCCCGTTCCACCGCATGGGCGATTGCGGCTACCTCGACGCGCTCGGCCGCCTCTGGTTCTGCGGCCGCAAAGCCGAGCGCGTCGAGACCTCCGAAGGCACGCTCTTCACCGAACCCTGCGAACAAGTTTTCCGCGCGCACCCGCGCGTCGGTCGCTGCGCCCTCATCGGCGTCCAGCACCACGACCGTCCCCGCGCCGCGCTTGTCGTCGAAGCCCGCGTGAAAAATTCCAAAACCGCCCGCGAATTCGCCCGCGAACTCCGCGCGCTCGCCCTCGGCCACGAACACACGCTGCCGATCAAAATTTTCTATTTCCATCCGCGCTTCCCGGTCGACGTTCGTCACAACGCCAAAATCCACCGCCTCACCCTCGCTCGCTGGGCCGCGACCGCCAAAGGCTACCGCACCGACCCCAAACGCTGACCCTCTCTTCAGTTGTAGGCAGTTGTAGGGCGGGGTCTCCCGACCCCGCCGTCCCACGCCGCCTCCCGCCGCCGTCCCTCGCGCGCCCGCCGCATCCTCTCGTTTTCCTTCCTCTCCGCTTCTTCCGCCTATTCCGTGTGTTCCGTGGGCCCATCCTCCGAACCCTCTGCTTCCGCCGCTTTTCCTGTCCTCGTCACCGGCGGCACCGGCTTCCTCGGCCGCCGCCTTGTCGAGCGCCTCCTCGCCGCCGGCCGCCCCGTCACCATCCTCGCCCGCCGCCCCGTGCCCGACCTGCTCGCCCGCGGCGTCCATTTCATCACCGCTTCCCTCGACAACCCTGCCGATGCCCCCGCCATCTCCGCCGCCTGCGCCGGCATCGAAACCATCTTCCATGTCGCCGCCCGCGTCGGCGTCTGGGGCCCCTACCACGCCTTCTTCCGCACCAACGTCCTCGGCACCCGCGCCCTCCTCGCCGGCGCCCGGGCCCACGGCGTCCGCCACTTCATCCACACCTCCACGCCCAGCGTGGTCTACAACGGCCGCGACCTCGCCAACGCCGACGAATCTCTCCCGCTCACGACCTCCTGCCCGAGCCCGTATCCATTAACCAAAGCCATCGCCGAGCGCGAAGTCCTCGCCGCGAATTCCACTTCCCTCCGGACGATCGCCCTTCGCCCGCATCTCATCTGGGGCGTCGGCGACCCGCACCTGATCCCCCGCATCCTCGCCCGCGCCCGTGCGAACCGCCTCCGCATCATCGGCACCGGCCAAAACCGCGTCGACCTGGTCCACGTCGCCAACGCCGTCGACGCCCACCTCCTCGCCGAAAACGCCCTTTCACAGAGTAACCCAATAGGTTACTTGCCCCTCCCATCTCTCCTAAAGCCCGATGCACAAAGTAACCCAATGGGTTACTTTCGATCGCCCGCCGGTCGCGCCTATTTCATCACCAACGGCGAGCCCGTCGTCCTCTGGGATTGGATCAACCAACTCCTCACCGCCCTCGGCGAACCGCCGGTCACCCGCCGTCTCTCTCTCTGCGCCGCCACCGCCATCGGTGCCGCCTGCGAGATTCTCTGGCGCGCGCTCCGCCTCCGCGGCGAGCCACCGATGACGCGTTTCATCGCCGCCGAACTCGCGAAAGATCACTGGTTCGACCTCACCGCCGCCCGCCGCGACCTCGGCTACACGCCGCGCGTCACCATGGCCGCCGGCACCGCCGAACTCGTCGCGTCCCTGCAAGGCAGCGCGGGTTATCCCTAACCCGCCGCTCTCGCTCCATTCGCCGGCCTCTCGGCGCGTCAAGGATAGCGCGCTCTACCTGCCCGCCGCCGCCCGCTGCCGCACCGCCTCGAACAGCGTGATGATCGTCGCCATCGCCACGTTCAACGAATCCGCCTGCCCCGCCATCGGAATCCGCACCGGCACATCCGCGTTTTTCAACCAGAACTCGCTCAACCCATATTGCTCGCTGCCCATCACCACCGCGAGCGATCCGCGCAGATCGACATCCGAGTAAATTTTCTCCGCCGCCGGCGTCGTCGCCACGGTGCGCACGCCCTTTTCCTTCAACCACGCCGCCACGCGTTCGCTCGCCTCCACGACGAGCGGCACAGAAAACAGCACGCCGGTCGACGCCCGCACCACGTTGGGGTTGAAAATATCCGTCACCGGATCGCACACGATCACCGCGTCACAGCCCGCCGCATCCGCGCTCCGCAAAATCGTCCCGAGATTTCCCGGCTTCTCGATCGCCTCGACCACCAACAAAAAAGGCTCCTTCCGCGTTTGCGGCTGGAGGGCGGGATCTCCCGACCCCGCCGTCTGAATCGCGGCGGTCCCCAGCGGGGTCGGCAGACCCCGCCCTACAATCGCATCCAGATCCGCCAGCGTCCGCCGCCACTGCGGCGCCACCGCCAGCAACCCGTCGGGCCGTTCGCGATACGCCACCTTGGCGAACGCCTCCTTCGTCAGCTCAAACGCCTGCGCTCCCGCCGCCCGCGCCTGCTCGATCAACGCCGGCTCATTCTCCCCGAGAAACCATTCCGGCGAGAAATAAATCTCCTGCAGCGTCACGTCTTTCTCCAGCGCCCGCCGAATCTCCCTAAAACCCTCCACCAAAAACACGCCCGCCTCGTCGCGCGGCCGCCGGTCGCGCAGCTTCACGAGCTGCTTCACGCGCGGATTCTGGAGACTGGTGATTTTTTCGGGAAGCATGACAGGCAAAGTTCGCCCGCGAATCACGCGAATCTTCGCGAATTGAGCAACCGATCTTCTCCTCGCTTCGTTCTCTGTTTATTCGCGACTTTCGCGTGATTCGCGGGCGAGAACCTTCCGAATCCTTTTCCTCGCCCTGTTTCTTTCCATGTATTCCGTGGGTTCCGTGGGCAAAAAGAAAACCAACAACGACGTCCCGTTCCCGTATCACACCGAGATCGAGTTCGAGATCACCACGCTCACGAATCTCGGCTCCGGCCTCGGTCGCGTCCCAATCGAAAATCCAGAATCGAAAACCGAAAATTCCGCCGGCTGGGTCGTCATGGTCCCCTTCACGCTCCCCGGCGAACGCGTTCGCGCCCGCGTCTTCCGCAACCACAAGAATTTTTCCGAAGCCGATCTCGTCGCCGTCCTCACGCCTTCGCCGCACCGCGTCGAGCCCGGCTGCCCGCTTTTCGGCCGCTGCGGCGGCTGCCAGTATCAGCATCTCGCCTACGCCGAACAGCTCCTTTGGAAACAGCGCCAGGTGGCCGAACTCCTCGAGCACATGGCCGGCATCGCCGGGTTTCCCGTCGCGCCCGTGGTCCCGTCGCCGCGCGAGTACGGCTACCGCTCGAAAATCACGCCGCACTTTGCCGCCCCGCGTACCTTCAAAAATCCCACCGACGACTCCGCGACGCCCTCCGTCTCGTTCCCCATCGGCTTTCTTCGCCAAGGCACGCGCTTCGACATCGTCGATGTTCCCCGCTGCCCGATCGCGACCGACGCCATCAACGCCCGCCTCACGGAAGTCCGCGCCGACATCCAATCCCGCCGCGACACCTATGCCCGCGGTGCCACGCTCCTCCTCCGCGAAGCCTCGGGCACCGTCACCACCGACTACGACGCCGTCATCACTGAAACCATTTCTCAACCCTCGACTCTCAACGCTCAACTCCGCTCCGCCGTCGCCGCGCCGCTTCGCCTCCACTTCCTCGCGCGCGATTTTTTCCAAAACAACCCCTTCATCCTCCCCGCCTTCACCGGTTACGTCCGCGCCCAGGCCGCCGCGAGCGGCGCTCGCTTCCTCGTCGACGCCTATTGCGGCAGCGGCCTCTTCGCGCTCACCGCCGCCTCCGCCTTCGAACGTGTCGCGGGCGTGGAAATCAGCGAAAGCTCCGTCCGCTTCGCCCGCGAAAATGCGACTGCGAACGCGATCCCCAACACCACCTTCCTCGCCGCCGACGCCGCGCAAATCTTCTCCGGCCTCGTCGCGCACGCCCCCGCCTTCGCCCCCAGCGACACCGTCGTCGTCATCGATCCGCCGCGGAAAGGCTGCGACCGCGAATTCCTTTCCCAACTCTTCGCCTTCGGCCCACGCGCCGTCGTCTACGTCTCCTGCGATCCCGCCACGCAGATGCGCGACCTGAAGGAATTTCTTGCCGCCGGCTACACGCTCACCGCCGCCCAGCCTTTCGACCTCTTCCCGCAGACTCGCCATCTCGAATGTGTATTGACGCTAGTGCGTAAAAACAGAGGCTGAAACGACCTCAGTGTTCCACCTGAGATTATTCAGCTCGATGAAAAGAAACTCATTTGGAGCCCGCGGTGCGTGGCTCTTTGTGGCGTGGTTAGGTCTGCTCGCGAATTTCGCGAGTGCCTCGGTCGTGCGGCCACCTGAATTTTCCGCGCTCGTGCGCCGCGCTGAACGCGTCGTTCGCGTTGAGACATCCGCCGTCCGCAGCGAGTGGCGGGGCGACGGGCCCACGCGGCGCATCGTCACCCTCGTCACCTTTCGGGTGCTCGAGCCCATAGTCGGCGAGACTTCCGCGACGATCGAACTGGAGTTCCTCGGCGGCCAGGTCGGCGATGTATCGCTGCGCGTCCCCGACCAGCCGCAGTTTCATGCCGGTGACCGCGACATCCTTTTCGTGGAGAACAACGGCCGGCAGCTCTGCCCGCTCGTGAACATGATGTATGGCCGCTATCCGCTTGTGGCCGATCCCGTGGACGCCGCGCGTTTCCTCGTCATGCGCGAAGACGGCGAGCCACTCCGCTCGACGGCCGAAATCAAAGCGCCTTCGCCGACGTCGACGGCGCGCACCGCGAATTCGGCCGCGGCACCGGTGACTTCGTCTGTTCTCAGTGCGGCAGAGTTTGCAGCGGAAATTCGGCGTATGGCGGTCGACCTCGGCCGAAAGGACGTGCAGCCATGAAGCGCGTGACGATCTCCCGCTTTTCCGCGGTCGTATGGTTCATTGCCATAGTGTGCACAACGCGGGCCTACGTCCTTGATGGCGGACCCTATTGGGCTGACGGCACGGTCGCCATCGAACTCAAGCTGCCTGCCTCGCCGACATATTCCGATGGCTCAAATGCCAGTACCACCGCGCGCGAGGCCGCTAAACTCTGGAACCCTTACATGGGTCGCGTGCAACTCGAGACCACCGCCGGTTCTGCTGGCCAAGGGGCGTCGAAGAACTCGATCAGCGAGGTCTTTTTCAGCCAAAACGTTTATGGAACGGCCTTCGGGTCCGACGTCCTCGCCGTCACGGTCACCTGGACCAGCGGCAACCGTCGTTCCGAATCCGATGTCGTCGTGAACCAGGCCGAGTCGTGGGACTCCTATCGTGGCTACCTGAGAAACACGCCGACGGATTTGCGCCGCGTGCTCGCTCACGAATTCGGCCATGTCCTCGGCCTCGGCCACGTCACGACTTGGTCCGGAGTTCTCATGTCTCCCTATGTCGGTGACATCGAGGGGCCGACCAAGGATGAGCAGGACGGCGCCGCCGCGCTTTATGGCTACGGAGTAGCCAATCCTCCGGTCCCGCCCGTCCTCTCCTCGAACACGCCGTATGACGTCACCGCCACCGTCGGTGAAGCCGGGACCTTTTCGACCTACCTGAACTATGATGCCTCCCGGCCGTTAACCTACCAGTGGCGCAAGGACGGCGTCGACATCCTCGGAGCCACCAGCGAGAGTCTCTCCTTCGCTTCGGTCAAGCTGACCGATGCGGGTAACTACAGCGTGGTCATTACCAACCCCGCCGCGACCGTCACGAGCCGCGCTGCCAGGCTCACCGTCAATCCCCCGCAGCTCCCGCAGTTCAACTCGTATGCGCCTGCGGACGTGACGAGCACGATCGGAAAGACCGTTTCCTTTTACGCCAGCATTTCCAGTGGGACATCGCCGTTCACCTACCAATGGCGCAAAAATGGGGTGGCGATTCCCGGTGCCACCCAGTCCAGCCACCAGATTACCTCGCTCACGCTCGCCGACGCCGGACTTTACAGTGTCGTCGTAACGAATGCCGCCGGTTCGGTCACCAGCCGCGAAGCCACGCTCGTGATCAATCCTCCCGTGCTGCCGACGGTGAGTCAGTCGACGACGCCTGCGACCAGTTATCTGGGTAGCTCAGTCAGCCTCGACTGCTACGTCAGCGCCGGCACCGATCCATTTATTTATCAATGGGAGAAAGAGGGTGTGCCGGTGACCGGCGCTACGAACAGCTATCTCTCGTTGAGCAATCTCACCGCCGCGCAAGCCGGCGCCTACACCGTCGTCGTCACCAATGCCGCCGGCTCCGTCCGGAGCAACCCACGGACGCTGATGATTCTCCCCGTGCCTTTCCCCGCGGAAAACACCATCAGTCTCTCCTACAGCACCAGCTATCAACTTCAGGTCAGCAGTTACTATAGCAACGATTTCGGCCCGCAGACCTATCTATGGTATCGCGACGGTCAGCTCATCACCGGCGCCACCAACAGCTACTACGATATTCCCCTTGCGCAGCGCAATATGCCCGCCGACTACGTCGTCCTCGTGGCAAACTCCGCCGGCGCCACACCCAGCCGCGCGTTTTCCTACACACCGCCCGCCATCGCCTCGACGCCTACTGTCGGCGGCTGGATCGCCGTCGAGCGGTTCGGCGACCTCGTTTATTTTCTCTTTCCCAATCCCGCTCGGATCGAACGCTACGACCTCGTCCAGGATAAATGGCTTGCGACGATCGCGCTCGCGCGCACGCCCACCGCCCTGCGCCCCGATCCCGCGGGCCTCTTTGTCGCCTTCGGCAAATCCGTCTCGCGCTTCAACGCCGACGGCACCGGCGAAACCGCGATCACCACGACCGAACAGGACGTCAACGCTCTCTTCGTCCGCAACGGCATCCTCTACGTCTTTTATCCACAGAGCTATGTTTATACTTTTTTCAAGAGTGTGCGGCTGAGCGACAACACGGTGCTCGATTCGAAATCCTACATCTACTCGATGAGCATGCCGGGCTCGGTCTCTTTCGCGCCCACCCTCGGCAAGTTTTTCGGCCGCGACAGCGGTCTTTCGCCCGCGGATATCCACGTCATCACGTGCGACGCGTCCGGCGCCTTCATCGAAGAAAAGAACAGCCCCTATCACGGTTCTTATCCGGACGCCAAACGCACCTTCGTCTCACCCGACGAAAAATTCGTCTACGAGGACAGTGGCACCGTCTACCGCGCCGCCGATCTTACCTTCGCCGGCTCGGTGGGCTCCAATTTCGACGACGTCGCCTTCGCCGACGACGGCACGACGATCGTGCTCCGCGGTGGCCGCCTCGTCGCGTTCGACAACAAGTTGGCCGAAAGCGGCCACCTGAGCGTCACCGGCACGCCCTCCCGCATGTATATCGCCGGCCAGACCGTCGTCCTCTTTGCCCCGCCGAGCGGCAGCGGCACCGCCACCACCGTTACTCGCGTGCCTCGCAGCCAGTTCGCTGCCCGCGCCGCGCTCGCCCGCGTCAGCGCCGACGCCCTCGCCTACACCCCCTCCGAGATCATTCTCGGTGCCGACAACATCGTCTACCTTCTCAGCCGGGCGCACGGGAATATTTTTCGCTGGTCGGTCGCCGAGAAACGCTATCTCGAATCCTTTCCGCTCCTCGGCTTGCCTAATTTCCTGACCGCGTCGGCCGACACCTCGGCCCTCTATCTCGCCTACGGTGATAAACGTATCACCCGCCTGGCCGTTGCCGCCGGCGCCGAGCAGCCCTTCTTCTCTACCGGCGCCGAGATTCTCGGCCTCGGCATGGCGGGCGATTACGTTTTCCTTAACGATAACACATCTCCCTGGACCTCCTACTATACGATCAATTCCAGCGGCTCCGTCGTTAGCAGCACCGCGTGGAAAAACTCATCGCACAGCTTCGTCTGGAGCGAAACGAAGCGCCGCGTGTATCACCTCTCCGGCAGCGAACTTTTGTTCACCGAGGTCGCCGCCGACGGCACCTTGGGCGCCGCCGCGGAAACCTCCAATAGCACCAACTTTGACATTCGCTATCCCCTCTGTCTTTCGCCCAACACCGGCACCGTACTTCTCGGCTCCGGTGTCTTCTTCGATCCCGACACGCTCGCGAAAAACAATGCCCTCCCCGTCGCCGTCGACGACGCCACCTGGCTCGGCGCCCGTCTCTACACGGCACGCAATACCCTCGACGGCGTTCGCGTCGAACGCTGGGGCGGTAACAACTACGGCCTCGATGCCAACGGCAACGTCGCCGGCCGCCTCCTTCGTCTCTTGGCCCTCCCGGATAACCGGCTCCTCCTCATCGTCCTTCGAGACAAGGTGCCGACCTTTATCATCCTCGACGCCGAACTCGGTGGCGCCGACCCCCTCGCGCCGCGCCTGCTCACCCAGCCGTCCTCCTCCACCGCTGCCGCGGGCGGCGAAGTCACTCTCACCGCGAGCGCTTTTGGCGGCTCCCTCAGCTACCAATGGCAGAAAGACGGAATCGATGTGCCCGGCGCCACCTCCACCACACTCGCTTTGCACAACCTGACCAGTGCCGACGTCGGCGCCTACTCGCTCGCCGCGCGTAATTCCGCTGGCGTGGTCGTGAGTTCCGTCGTGAACGTCGCCCTCGCGAACTTCGCCTTCGCCGGCACCTGGTTTGGCTCCATCCCCGGCGGCGCCGGCGAGTTTGCGCTCGTCGTCCGGAGCGACGGCTCGAACGTGCTGCTCGCTCGCCTCGCGGCCTCCCCACAAGCCATCGTGGCGATGGGTTTGAGGTTCAGCGACGATGGCGCGTTCACTTGGACTGCCCCTGTTGGTGGTCTGCACGTCGCCGGCGGCGACGACGTCCGCTTCTCCACCGCCGCGATCAGCGGACGCATCGCCGGCGATACTCTCACCCTTCAGCTCCCTTCCGTCTCAATCGCGACCGCCACACGGTCGACGCCCGGCGCCGACACCGATCGCGCAGGCTTCTATCAGGGCGTTCCCATGGTCCGCTCCTCCGGAGAACTTTTCATCGCTCTCGGCCACGACGGCCGCGCCTTCGTCCTCGAGGTCGGCACCCGCGCCGCCCGTTCCACGATCGCTTCCACCTGGATTCCGACGCTCGCCTCCACCCTTGGGGACACGCCTCCGGCCTTCGACCCGAGGCTCGTCTGTTCCCTCGATTCCGGCCTATCCACGGCCACCGCCATCGATGGCGCTCTTTCCGCCGGTGGTTTTCGCGGCACGGTCACCACCGGCGCCAACCCGCCCGTCAGCCTGGTCCCGCCACCTATGCTACCCGGCCGCCAACGTCTCGCCAACATCTCCGCCCGCGGCCTCGCCGGCAACGGCGATAAAACCCTCATTGCCGGCTTCGTCGTCACTGGAAATCAGGCGAAAGAAGTGCTTGTCCGCGCCATCGGCCCGGCGCTGGTCCCCTTGGGCGTTTCCGGAGCGCTCGCGAATCCAACCCTCACTCTTTATCGAGGCTCGACTTCGATCTTCACCAACGACGACTGGGGTTTCGCGGGCAGCGACATCTCCACGATCGGCGCCCGACTCGGCGCCTTCGCCCTTCCGTCCGGCAGTCGCGACTCGGCCTTGCTCGCCCGGCTCGATCCGGGAATCTACACGGCGCATGTTGGCCTCTCCGGCGGCGCGGCGGGTATTGCAATGATCGAAGTCTACGATGCTGGCGGCACCGAGAGAGTCGCGCCGAAAGTCGTCAATATCTCGACGCGGGCCGACGTCGGCCGCGCCGACAACATCCTCATCGCCGGCTTCGTCGTGAGCGGAGACGCGCCGAAGAAAATTCTGCTGCGCGGCATTGGCCCCGCGCTCACCGCCCAAGGCGTTTCCGGCGCTCTCGTCGATCCGCAGCTCAAAGTCTTCGATCCGTCAACGCTCGTGGCTCAGAATGACAACTGGGAGGACGCCGACAACGGTGCACTGATCGCTGCCGCTGCCGCGAAAGTGGGCGCCTTTGCGCTGCCCCCCGGGAGCAAGGACGCCAGCATGCTGCTCTATCTCAAACCCGGTGCGTACACGGTGCAAGTGAGCGGAGTGAACGACACGACGGGGGTCGCGATGGTAGAAGTTTACGAAGTCACCGATTGATCCGCCTCACCGCGCCTCGTTCCACTCCGGCGTCGAGTACTGCTCGGTCAGCCCGCCGACTTCGTACTCGTTCAACTCCGGCCACGGCACGTTTTCCGCCATCAGCCCCAGCGCGCTCCCGAGCAGCGCGCTGAAATCCTCGAGCAGTTTCTCATCATCGAGCGGCCTCTCCGCCGCCGGACGCCACAGCGAACCCTGAAACAGCAGCCCGTGCTTGTTTCGCTTCTGCGCCGCGCCCGCGATCTTGTTTCCGCTCGGTGCGTGAATCACATCGTAGAGTTCCGCCCGCTGAAAACACACCCCCGGCCCCAGCGGCCCGGCCGGGTGGGGTGGATCCGCCTGCTGCTTCGTCGCCGCCGCGACGCCCTGCCGCTGCAGGGCCGCCGCGAGGCACTCGTGCACCTCGCGATAACTCTGCGTCGCACGCACATCCTCCAGCGGATGCCCGCGCGGGATCACGAGTGAAAAAGTCCAGTCGTCCCGGTGATCCACCACGCCGCCCCCCGTTGGCCGCCGGCACAGGTCGAAATGTTCTCCCCGTGGCTCGCCCGCCCGCGGCTCGGCGAAGGAAGGCAGCTGTTCGCGCACGAACGCGATCTTCTGGCTGTAACCAAAAGTAAACGACGGCGCGCGCCATCCGTAATGCCGCAGCCGCGGCGCCTCCGCGTGCGGGTAGCGCTGCAACAGCAGAAAATCCAACGCCATATTCTCAGCCGCGCCGCCGGAGCGCGTAGGCAGGACATGAAGACTCATCACTCGAAAAAAGGCGCAGAACCCACAAAAAGACGAAGCGCATTTTGCGCCCCCCGCGATTCCTGCCCTCCCCGCCCCCGCAGCGTCGAATTAAAGTGTAACGCAATGCGTTACACTCCGCCTCGCCGCGTCGGGGGGAAACGCGGCCGCGACTTTTACTGCCGCGGCTTTTGCAGCGTCTTGAATGGACCTGAAAAACGCCGTGGAAACGCGGCGCGGGCGAAGAGCACAGAGGAGAAAACCAAACCACGCTTCGCGCCGGATCTTCACCGCGCGGGTGAATCTCTCCGGGATTCCAATCTCGCTCTGGTTTCCTCCGCGCCCGCCGCGCCCTCCGCGTTTCAATCGCGGAATTTAAGATGAACCCAAAAGGCGCGGTGGAAATTGAACCAGAGACCCAGAGAGCCCAGAGAAAACGGTTTCCGAAAAAACCGATCTGATCGGGAAGCTCACCTGCCGGATGAAACCATTTTTCTCCGAAGTTTCTCCCGTTCGCCTCTCTGGGCTTTGGGTCTATGTGGTTCAACAGCGTTTTGTAGGATAAACCTGTAGTCGGTGTCGTTGACCCCAGAGGGCGAAGTTTGCTCGCGAGGAGAGCCGCTGGAATCGACGACCCCGGCTACACGTTTCCTGAACGCGTTCGATGGAGAATTACCCGAAGAAGTGACGCCGACGGTAGGGCGGCGAGTCCCTTCGCCGCCGCGTTGACCAGAGATCGTTGCGGCGCGGAACGGAGTCCGCGCGCTACCGAGATCGCGTCACTTCTTCACGAAATGCTCAATGAGCGCGAGTCTCGGTGCGGGCATGAAACCAGGTCGCCACCGGCTCCGGCACGCCCAGCGTCGCCAATTGCTCCGCGAGCGTCTCCACTCGCGTCTTCAATTCGCCCGCCAGCGGCGCGAGATCGAGCGCCAGGCAAGGCTGCCGCTGTTTTGAAATCTCCGGCGTATCGGCCCGCGTCATTGCCGCGATCGGCGCGACCGCCTCGCTCAACCGGAAATGTTCCCGCACGCGCCGCCCGATCTCATACCGCGAAAGCAGCTCCGCGCCGCCCCAGTGAAACACGCCGCAGAATTCCCGGCGCTCCGCCAGCTCGAGCAACGCCTCCGCCAGATTCGCGCCGGTGCACGGCTGGCGAAACTCGTCGACGTACAACTTCGCCGTCCGCCCTGCCGCCCAATCTCCGAGCAGCCGTTCGTGCAAGCCGCGTTTCCCACCGGGGCTGTCGCCCATGAGCAGCGGCGCGCGCACGACGACGGCCTGGGCCGGCGCTGCACTCACGACCGCCTGCTCGCTCGCGAGTTTTTGCCGGCCGTAGAGATTGATCGGCGACGTCGCATCGTCGCAGGCATACGGCGTTGTTCGCTCGCCACGGAAAACCTGCTCCGACGACACGTGCACGAGCCGCGCACCGGTCTGCTTCGCCACCCGCGCCAGCGTCGCCGGCAGCGCCACGTTCATCGCCTCCGATCGACCCGGATCCCTCTCGCAGGCCGCCGGCTCCGAGATCGCCGCGCAGTTCACGATGGCCGCCGGCGCGGCTTCCAAGGCCGCCGCGATCGTCGCCGCTTCATCCGTGAGATCGATCGCGCTCTGCCGCGTGACGCCCATGAGCGTCCCCGCGAAACGCCCCACCACGCCCACAACCTCATGTCCGCGTTGCCCCGCCGTCCTGGCAAACGCCGAGCCGACCAGTCCTGAAGCGCCGGTGAGAAAAATTTTCATTCGCGTGGATCGGAGACACCGAAGCTTGCTTCGGCTTCTGGGTGCCTATTCCAACTCGCCTTCAAATGGAGACCAGCCCTGCGCTCCCGCGCAGGGCTACCTTCAGACGTCGCCCGCCGCGGGAGCGGCGGAACGAATTGGCCTCATCTTGAAAGCACATCGGAACTAGCCGCGAGCGTGGGCGAATGGTTTGCCCTCAACTTTTCCAGCGTCACGCGTCGAGCAAGGCCCGCACGCTGCGCAGCATCTCGCTCAACGCAAAAGGCTTCGTCAGCGCCAGCTGGCGCTCGGGTGCGATCCAGCTCAACGGCGACGCTTCATGACTGCTCACGCAGAGCACGCGCAGGCCCGGCGCTTTGGCCAGCAGCTCCCGCGCGAGCTTTTCGCCATCGTCCTCGCAGACCGAAATCAGGAGCTGCACGGGACGGGACTCCTCGCGCGCCAGCGTCAGCCCTTCTCTCGGCGTCGCCGCGGCGAGCACGCGGTAGCCGTCCGCGGTGAGCATGCCGGCGACCATCTTTCGCACCACGTCATCGTCCTCGACCAGCAGCAGGGTCTCATGGCCGCGGGTGGCGGGCAGCGGCGCGATCTGCGAGGCCGTCGCGGTGGCCTCCTCCGGCTCGTTCACCACCGGCAGGAAAATCTCGAACGTCGAGCCGGCGAGCAGCGCGCTGCGCACCGCGATGTATCCGCTGCTCTGTTGCACGATGCCGTAGACGAGCGCGAGGCCGAGGCCCGTGCCCTTGCCCTCGGGCTTCGTGGTGAAGAACGGCTCGAAGAGGTGTTTCTGCGTCTCGGCGTCCATGCCGGTGCCGTTGTCGGTCACCGACAGGCACACGTAGCGGCCGGGCGGCACGTCGGTCGCGCGCCGATTCTGGCCGGCTTTGATCTCGCGATTGCTCGTGCCGATCGTGATCACGCCGCGGTCGCGCAAGGCGTCGCGGGCGTTGATGACGAGATTGAGCAGCACCTGCTGGAATTGCGTGGGATCCGCGCGGACGTTGCTCAAATTTTTCGCCAGATCGACCTCGAGCCGGCCGGCGGCGCCCACGAGCCGCGCCATGATTTCGGCGTTATCCTGGATGACACGGTTGAAATTGATCACGCGCGCATCCATCGGCTGGCGCCGGCCGAAGGCGAGGAGCTGCCGCGTGAGCGCCGCCGCGCGCAGGCCGGATTTGTGAATCTCGCTGACCTCGCGCAGCGCCTGCGGCCGGTCGGCCACCTGCGCCGCGAGCATCTCGCAGTAGCCGTTGATGACGGAGAGCAGGTTGTTGAAGTCGTGCGCGACGCCGCCCGCGAGCCGGCCGACCGCATCCAGCCGCTGCGAATGCACCAGCGCATCCTGCAGGCGTCGCTTCTCGGTCGTATCGCGATAACTCGCGACGAGATGCGTGGCGCGCCCGGTGTGCCGGACCACGCTGAAACTCCACGCCGCGTAAAGCGAGCTGCCGTCGCGGCGCAGCAAGTAACCTTCGCCGGTGAGACCGCGCGTGGACTTCGCCATCTCCGTCTTCAGCCAGCGCTCGAATTTTTCCAGGTCGTCCTTTTCCCCATGCAGAGCCGTGTGCAGCTGCCCGTGGAGTTCCGCCGGCGGACGGCCGATCATTTCGCAAAAAGTCTCGTTGGCGAAGACGATCGTCGGTTTCTGCCGCCCCTGGCCCATCTTCGAAATCACCACGCCGTCGCCCTGCGTCCGCATCGCCGCCGCCAGCAGGGCGGGCGACGCGACGGGGCCCTTTTTGTGCCTCGACTGGCGCGCGCGTTTCCTCACGGCGCGAGACGTTCGACGATCCATCCGCCGTCCGCGCCGCGCCGGTAGCGCAGGCGGTCGTGCAGCCGGCTGCGGCGGCCCTGCCAGAATTCGACCGTCTCCGGCGCGAGGCGATAGCCGCCCCAGTGCGGCGGCAACGGGACGGGCTGACCGGCGTATTTTTTTTCCAACTCCTTCATCGAGTCCTCGAGCACCTTGCGACCGGAGATGATCGAACTCTGCTGCGACACCCAGGCCGACAACTGGCTCAGCAGCGGTCGGCTGTGGAAATACGCCTCCGATTCCTCGCGCGCGATTTTCGCGACCGCGCCCTCGACGATCACCTGCCGCTCCTGCGCGATCCACGGAAACAACAGCGACGCGCGGGGGTTGCTCTCGAGTTCGCGGCCCTTGCGGCTCTCGTAATTGGTGTAGAAAACGAACCCGCGCCCATCGACGCCCTTCAGCAAGACCGTGCGGGTCGACGGCCGCCCGTCGCGCGCCGCCGTCGCGAGCGTCATCGCGTTCGGCTCGGCGATTTTCGCCGCCTGCGCCTCTTGAAACCATTTCTCGAACTGCCGGAAAGGATCGCGCGCGAGATCCTTTTCTCCGAGCCCTGCGAGACTGTAATCTTTGCGCAAATCGGCCAACGACATGATGGAAACGCGACGATGGGAGGCGCGCCGGGCGCTGTCAAAATTCATCTCGTCAACGCGCGCACCCAGTCGACGGCGAGCGGAAATTCGCGCCGCAGCGCCTCGCGTTCGCCGAGTTCGAAACCTGCTTCGCGCCACGCCGGCCGCATCAGACAGCTCACGAGCGCCCAGCCGCAGCCGCCCGCCGCACCCTCGTTCGCGAGTCGCGCGCCCTGCCAGGCGCCCGCAGGCACGACCACGCTGCGAGCCGATGCGGCGCTCCCCGCACCGCCGAGCCGCGTGACGCGCGGGACTTCTCCCGACCCCGAGAGTTGCACGTGCTCCGCTCCGTCGCCCGCGTGATATTCCCAGCGCTCCTCCGCATCGACCCGATGCAGCGCCGAGAACCCCTCGCGCGTGATGAGAAACCAGATCACCGACGCCGCCGCGCGTCCGTCGGCCCGTTGCTCCGCGCTCACCCATTGTTGCCGGAAAAAACCGCCCTCCTGCGGCAATGGCGAGAGTTTCAGTTCCGCGATGATCTTGGCGGCTGCGGGAATCACGCGGCTCGCAGCTTTAGCCGTATCCGCGCTCCGGCGAAAGCGAGAATTGATCCAGGTCGGGCTGTGACCGCCGCTTTCGCATGGTTCGAAAACAGCGCGCCACGACGAGCGCCCAGCAGTGGTCGGACCGCCGCTACATCGATCCATCCGCCCCACCGCCGCTTTAAGCTTTGTCGCCGGCACCGGGAGGCGTTTCGCTTGGCGGCAAACCCGCATGTCTCCTTTCGACTACATCGACCTCCACGCGACGGACATGGTCGGCACGCTGCAGCAGCTCGTCGGCATCTCGACTGTCAATCCCCCCGGCGAGAACTACGACGCGATCACCTCGCTGCTCGCGCACGAACTCACCGCCGCCGGCCTGACCGCAAAACGCTACGCGATCCCTCCATCGCTCCTGCGCAAAACGCTCCCGCCCGAACAGCACGCCTTCCCCCGCTTCAACGTCCTCGGCAAGCTCCCCGCGCGCGGCGCAAAAAAGACGCTTCATTTCAACGCCCACTACGACGTCGTGCCCGTCTCCGGCGCATGGCGACACGAGAGCCCGTTCAGCGGCGCCCTCGAGCGCGGCTGGATGTTCGGGCGCGGCACCTCCGACATGAAAGGCTCCCACGCGAGCCTCCTGCTCGCGCTCCGTGCGCTGCGCGCCACTCGCACCGCCCCGAAGCTCAACATCGAGGTCTCCTTCACCGCCGACGAGGAAACCGACTCCGTCCTCGGCGCCGGCTGGCTCGTCGCCCACGCGCCGATCCGCCCCGATTACGCGATCGTGATGGAGGGCGGCGAAGGCGGCCATGTCTGCTGCGGCCACAACGGCGTCGTCTGGCTCGAGGTCGTCGTCCACGGCAAAGCCGCGCACGGTTCGCAACCCGAAGACGGTGTCAACGCCCTCGAAAAAATGTCCGCGCTCGTCCTCGCGCTCGAGGACTACAAGCGCCGCCTCGCGAGCCCTCGGCGCGGTTTCCGCACGCCCGAAGGCCGCCGCATGCAGCCGACGATCAACGTCGGCGGCGTGTTTGCCTCGGGCCCTGGCGGGAAGATCAACACCGTTCCTTCCGAGGCGCGCTTCTCGATCGATCGCCGTGTGCTGGCGACCGAGAATCACGCGGCCGCCGAACGCGAACTGCGCGCCTTCCTGAAAACCGCCGCCCGGAAAATCCCCGACTGCCGCATCACCGTCGCGAAAGTCTCCGAGAATTTCGCCTGCTTCCTCCCGCCGAAGCATCCGTTCTTCGCCGCGATGGCCGCGAGCGTGACGAAAGTGCGGCGGGCGAAAACGTCGTTCAACGTTTCGACCGGTTTCAACGACATGCATTTCTTCGCCCACCACCTGAAAATCCCGACGCTCGGCTACGGTCCCGGTGGCGAGAACTATCATGCGGTCGACGAACGCGCGAAGATCGCCGACCTCGTCGCCACCGCGAAGGTCTACGCGGATTTGCTGACGACCTTCGGCGGCTGAAACCGCCGAAGGAAGCGCCAAGCGCCAAGCCCCAAGCTCCAGAGAAGCGCCAATGGCCAACCTCCAAGCTCCAGAGAATCTCCAACCGCCCGCGCGAAGCCCCCATTGGAATTTGGACGTTTCGGGCTTGGCGCTTCTCTGGATCTTGGCGTTTGGATCTTGGATCTTTTATCCCGCCCACCCGTGCCGGATCATGTTCACCGCGATCGCCGCGAGCAGCATCGAGATGATTTTCGAAATCGCGCGCATTCCGGTCGAGCCGATCAGGCTGCAAAGTTTTTCGCTGTAGGCGAAAGCCAGCACGACGAGCACCAGATTCACGACGAGCGCCGCGAGCGTGACTTTCAGGCCGAACGTCTGCGTGAGCAGGATCAGCGTGGTGATCGAGGCGGGCCCGGCGATCAGCGGCATCCCGAGCGGCACCACGCCGAAGTCGTCGGCGAGCTTTTCCGGCTGGGTCGTGGCCGACTGCACGATGTCGCGCGCCGCGATGATGAAGAGGATCAACCCGCCCGCCACGCGAAAATCGTTCGCCGTGATCCCGAGCGCCGCGAAGATCGACTGGCCCAGCACCAGGAACAGCAGCGCCACGCCGCCGGCCGTCCACGTCGCCTGATTCGCGATTTTCTTCCGGACCTCCGGCTTCACGCCCGCGCTCATCGCGAGGAAAATCGCCGCGAGCCCGATCGGATCGATCGCGATGAAGAGCGGAATGAACGCCTTGAGGAAAGCCGCGAAGAACTCAGCCACGAGGTCACGATGCGCTTCGTGCCGCCGATGACAACGCTGGCGTGGGAGCGCGGGCGCGCCCGGCCGCATCGATCCGAAGCGGCCGGGGGCGGCCGCGCTCCAAATCTTCACACCAGCGCGTCGTGCAAGATTTCCGCGGGATGCAGCGCGCGCCGGCCTGTGCCGTCCTTGATCTGATGCCGGCAACTCGTCCCCGCCGCGGCGATGATCGTCTCCGCGTCCGCCGCGCGCACCGCCGGAAACAGCACCAGTTCGCCGATCTGCTGGGAAATTTCGAAGTGTTCCGCCTCGTAGCCGAACGAGCCCGCCATCCCGCAACAACCCGATGGAATCGTCTCCACGCGGTAATTCGCCGGCAGCTGCAGCGCGCGCACCGCGGGCGTGAGCGACGACAACGCTTTCTGGTGACAATGCCCATGAAGTTTGATTTTCCGCGCCTCCGTCGTGAATGCCGCGGCCGTGATTTTCCCGCGCGCGGCCTCGCGCGCGATGAATTCCTCGAAGAGCAGCGCATGCCGCCCGAGCGCCTTCGCCGCATCGATCAGCGCCGGCGGCACCAGGTCGGGAAACTCGTCGCGGAATCCGAGGATCGCCGATGGCTCGAGCCCGATCAGCGGCGTGTTTTCGCTGACGAGCGGCGCCAGCGACTCGACATTGCGAATGGCCAGTTTCTGCGCGTCGCGCACGAAACCCTTCGAGAGCTGCGCCCGCCCGCTGTCGACGTGCGCGGGAACGACCACTTCGTAGCCCAGCCGCTCGAGCAGCCGCATCGCTTTGATGCCGATCTCCGCATCGTGAAAATTCGTGAACTCGTCGCAGAAGAAATAGACGCGCCCGGCTCTCTCCGGTTGTAGGGCGGGGTCTCCCGACCCCGCCGGTTCGAGAGGGAAACGCGAGCCGGCGCGGTCAGGAGACCCCGCCCTCCAATGGCCATTTCTCTCCGCCCACTTGCGGAGCGTCGTCCGCGGCAGCGTCGGCAAGCTCCGCTCGGGCGCGAATCCGCTCGCCCGTTTCACCCAGCGACTCGTCACGCGATGTGTGACAAACCAGTTGTGCAACCGCGGCGCGAGCGCCCCGACCGCCGCCAGCCGCGAGAAATTCGCGACGAGCCGCGAGCGCAGCGACGCGCCGTGCGCATCGTGATAATGCTGCTGCCACTCCGCCTTCAGCCGCGTGATGTCCACGTTCGACGGGCACTCGGATTTGCAGCCTTTGCACGAGAGGCAGAGCTCCATCACCGTCGCGATCTCCTCGCTGTCGAACGGTCGCGCCGCATCGCGCGGATGCGTCAGCATGTGACGCAGCGTGTTCGCGCGTGCGCGCGTCGTGTCCTTTTCGTTGCGCGTCGCCATGTAGCTCGGGCACATCGTGCCGCTCATCAGGTGGGATTTTCGGCAGTCGCCCGAGCCGTTGCATTTTTCGGCCGCGCGGAGAACGCCCTGCGTGGCGCTGAAGTTGAAAACGGTCGCGTACTCCGGCGTCGCTTCTCCCGGCGCGTGGCGCAGCGAGGTATCCATCGGCGGCGTGTCGATGATTTTTCCCGGGTTGAGCAATCCCTCGGGATCGAACGCCGCCTTCACGCGCCGCATCATCGCGTAGCACGCCTCGCCGACCATGAAGCGGATAAACTCGCCGCGCAGCCGGCCGTCGCCGTGCTCGCCGCTGAGCGAGCCGCGATATTTTTTAACGAGCGCCGCCACATCGGTCGCGATGGCGCGAAACATCCGCAGCCCCTCGGCGGTTTTCAAATTGAACAGCGGACGCGTGTGCAGCTCGCCCGCTCCGGCGTGCGCGTAGTAGACGCACGCGATCCCGTATTTCCCGCGCATCAGCACGTCGAACTCCGCGATATACGCCGGCAAATCCTGCGGCGCGACCGCCGTGTCCTCGACGATCTCGCGCGGCTTCGCGTCGCCCACGACGTTCGTCATCACGCCCTGTCCGGCGCGACGCAGATCCCAAACTTTCGCGGCGTCGTCGCCCCAGAGCACCGGAAACGCGAAACCGAGCTTTGCCGCGCGCAGCTCCGTTTCGAGCGCGGCCAGCTCACGCGCGGTTTCTGCGCGGTCGGCGCGCGCGATCTCAATCACGAGGATCGCGCCGGGATCGCCCTCGACGAAGAAACGATTCCGCGCCTGCTCGAGGTTTTCTTTCGTGCAGTCGAGGATGTGCTTGTCGATCAGCTCCGCGGCGCTCGGCCCGTGCGGCAGCGCGATCGACATCGCCCGCAAGGCCTCGTCCACACTGGCGAAATGCGCGCAGAGCAGCGCGCCCGGCGGCGGCAGCGGTTCGCAATTGAGTTCGAATTCGACGCCGAGAAACAGCGTGCCTTCCGATCCCGCAAGCAGCCGGCAGAGGTTGAAAGGTTTCTCCGACGCGGGATCGAAGACGCCGCAGTCGAGCAGCGCATCGAGCGCGTAGCCCGTGTTGCGGCGCACGACTTCACGCTTGGGAAAGTTCGCGCGAATCGCCTCCCGATTCGCCGCGTCGCCGAGCAGGTCGCGAAGCTCACGGTAAATTTTCGTCTCGAGCGATGCGTCGTGCGCTCCGGCGTCGGCGCATTTCGCCGCGAACTCGTCACGCGTCAGCGGCCCGAACGTGGCTTCGCTGCCGTCGCTCAGAAATCCGCGCGCCGAGATCAGATGATCGCGCACGGAACCGTAGACGAGCGAGTTCGAGCCACAGGAATTATTGCCGACCATGCCGCCGATCATCGCGCGGTTCGCCGTCGACGTTTCGGGGCCGAAGAGGAGGCCGTGCGGTTTCAACGCGAGATTGAGTTCGTTGCGCACCACGCCCGGCTGCACGCGCACGCGGCGGTGCCCGGCGTCGATCGCGACGATGCGATTCAGATGTCGCCCGAGGTCGACGACGAGGCCGCCGCCGACGACTTGCCCGGCGAGCGAGGTGCCGGCGCCGCGCGGGATCAGGCCGATCCGGTGTATGCGGGCGAAGGCGAGGAGTTCGCGAAGATCGTTCTCGTTCCTGGGCAACGCGACGGCGGCGGGGATTTCCTGGTATTCGGAAGCGTCGGTCGCATAGAGCAGCCGCAGCGTGCGGCCGGTGTGCAGTTCGCCGTGGAGGCGAGCGGCGAGGGCGGAAAAGTCGGCGGGCGAGGGCACGACTCAGGTTACGCGTGCGAGCGGTTCGCGCACAAAGCGGAAAGTTACCGGCAGGGACGAAGGTGGAGTGCGTTATCCTTAACGCGGATCCATCAACCCCCTTGTCTTTCTGAGACTCCGAAGCAACGCCAAGGCCGTTGGGGCCTACGCCGATGAACTCTCAAAGGCTTGTCCTTCTGAGCGCAGCGAAGAATCTATTTGGACTTTCGCACGCGCGTCGTGCCACGAAGCGCGCAGTCGAGCGCCCGCAGCCGAAGATCGCGCACCGCCTCGCGAACGATCGTCAGCGGCGGGCTAAGGATAACCCGCCCTACCGATCGGCCACGGGCGCCGCATCCAGCCAGCCGCCCGTCGCCTGCACCGGCGCGAGTTCGCCGCGACGCGTCACCCACACCGCCAGCGCGTAATGCTCCACGCCCGCCACTTTCGCCCGCGCGAGCGGCAGCGGCGCGTTCAACGCGCCATCCGCCAGCGCGAGCGCCACGAATTCGTGGTGCAGCGTCGCGCCGCGATTCTCGCCTGCGCCGATTTTCGACGCGATGCCACCGCCGAGCAGCGCCGCGTGAATCTCCCATGTTTCGCCCGCGCCCGTGCCCGCCGCGGGCGGCGCCTCCGGCTCGAACTTGATGCGCACGACCGCGCCATCGTAGCTCGCCGAGAGAATTCCCGCCGTTCGTGGCACCCCGGGCTCGACGCCGCGCTGTTTCCATTCGCGGCCATCGCGCACCACGCAGGGCGTGTAGACGGACTCGCTGCGCCACGCGGCCGAGTAGGCGTATTCGCGATCGGTGAATTCCTTTTTCGAAAATTTGTCCGGCCAGCCGAGTCGATTCCAGTAGTCGACGTGGAACGCGATCGGCACGAACTCGCTCCACAATCCCGATTTCTCCTTCAACGCCGCGAGCCAGCGCTCCGCCGGCGGGCAACTGCTGCAACCTTCGCTCGTGTAGAGTTCGATCAGCGCGACCTGCCCGACGCCGCTGCGGAACTCCGCCGCTCCCGCCGCTGGCGCGCCGGGTGCGCCAGCCGCCGCGCCCAAAAACATTCCGACCAACAGCCCCGCAAACAAAAACGGCCTCATGCGAAACATGAGGCCGCCCGGAGAAATTTTATTCCAGTCTTGTTGGTTGAGATTTTTTCCGAGCCGCAAACGGCGCGGTCGCGTCGATGCGTGCTGGCTTACTGCCAGGTCAGCACGAGCCGCGTGAAATAGGTCGTGTCGAGTTTTTCGACGCCGAGGCCGGGCTGGCTGTTGTAGTCGTTGCTGATGCCGACGCGCAGCTTCCAGAACGGCGCGACGAGCGGCACTTCATAGAAGGATTCGTGCGTGAGCCGGTAGTTGGAGAAATCCTCGAACGTCGGCACCCAGGAGATCCGGTTGACGAGCTTGGAATTCGTGAACTCCCACTCGTGGTTGATGCCCACGTCGAGACCCGCGCTGCTCACGTCGTCGGTCACGGGATTGCGGTAGCCTTCATAGCGATAGGACACACCGATGCGGCCGGTGAACGTGTGCTTCGCTTTCTTGATGAAGTCGAAACCGAGACCCGCCGCCGTGACATTGTAGAGGTCGATGTCCTTCACGCGATCGAAGCCGCCTTCGTCGCGCACGTACCACGATTTTTGGCCGGAGAAATTATTCTGGTAGTCGACGCCGGCCTTGAACTGATCCGCCGACTTCACCTTGTCGGCGACCTGCCGGTCGTAGGCGGTGTAGAACTGCAAGGTGTCCTGCGCGGTCTTCAGCGTCGCGCGCGCGCTCACCGCCGTGCCGAGTTGCTCTTTGTTGCCCGTCTTGCCGGTCATGTCGACCGCGGCCTCGTAGGTCCAGTGTCGGCGCAGCGCGGCGACCTCGGGATCCTCGCTGCCGATCGCCCACGTCGCCGCGACTTTCTCGACCTTGGTCGTGAGCTGGCCGTCGTCGCCCGCGATCTGCACCGCGCCGCCTTCGGTGGTGAGTTTGCCTTTCAACACCGTACCGCTCGCGAGCCGCACGGTGAGCGGCGCATCGGTGGTGATGCCGGCGACTTCGCTTTGCTTGATCGTGAGTTCGCCGGCGTAATCGGTTTTCAACGTCACGCTGCCGGCCTCGATCTTGGTCAAGGTGCCGATCAGCCGGGCGCCGTTTTTGGTTTCGACCACATCGGCATGCGCGGCGCCCGCCAGCGCGAGCGTCAACGTGCAGAGTAGGGCAGGGAGAATTCGGGTGTGGGCCGTGTTCATAGAGGGATTGAGCGCAATGGTTCTCGATTCGTCCGTCAACGGTTATGCCGGTTCCCGGTATCGCCTGCTCGACAAGCTGCGCCGCGGTGCATTCGCTCCGCGAAACCGATGCCCGCTTCCGTCTCACGTCCCGCCCTCATCGTCGCCGACCGCTGGCAGGAATATCAGCTCATCGATTGCGGCGAGGGGATGAAGCAGGAGCGCTGGGGCGCCTACACGCTCGTCCGCCCCGACCCGCAAATCATCTGGCCGCGTCATCGTCAGGCCGCCGGGGCCCGCTGGGAAAACTGGGACGGTTTTTACCACCGCAGCGAAACCGGCGGCGGCAAATGGGAAACGCGCCGTGCGCTCCCGGATCAGTGGAAAATTTCCTACGCGCCGCTCGGGCTCACGTTTAAAATCCATCCGACCTCCTTCAAGCACACCGGCCTCTTCCCCGAGCAGGCGGTGAACTGGGATTGGTTCAGCGCGAAAATCAAAGCCGCACGCGCCACCGGCCGCGAAATTTCCGTGCTCAACCTCTTCGGTTACACCGGCGCCGCGTCGGTCGCCGCCGCCGCTGCGGGCGCGAGCGTGTGCCACGTCGACGCCGCCGAAGGCATGGTGAAATGGTGCCGCGAAAACGCCGCGCTCTCCGGTCTCGCCGACGCGCCCGTCCGCTACATCGCCGACGATTGCCTGAAATTCGCCCGCCGCGAAATCAAGCGCGGCCGCCGCTACGACGCGGTTATCATGGACCCGCCGACCTACGGCCGCGGCAGTACCGGCGAGATGTGGAAACTCGAGGATCACCTCTGGGAACTCCTCCTCGAATGCCGCGCGCTGCTCACCGAGGAGCCGCTGTTTTTCCTCATCAACGCCTACACGGCGCGGCTCTCGCCCACGGTCGTGGCGAACCTGCTCTCCGAGCTGCTGCACGCGCACGGCGGCGCGATCGCCGCGGGCGAAGTCGGCCTGCCGGTCCAGAGTGACGGCAAGGTTCTCCCCTGCGGGATCTACGGCCGATGGGAGGCGTGATGCGCGCGCCGCACCGAATTTTTTTTCTCGCGGGCGTCGCACTGCTGTCGACGGCCGCGGTCGCGCGCTCGGCGAGCGCTCCTTCGGCTGCGGACGTGCCGCCGCCGGCTGCAGCTGAGGTCGAGCCGCGCAAACTCGCCGACTACTACTCCTGCACGCTCTACTCCGAGAACGACGTTTACACGATCGGCCCCGGCACGGACCGTTACTACACGACCGGCCAGAAGATCACCGTGATAACCGACGAACTGGCGAACTTCGAGCAGGAGTTCGAATCCGCGTGGGCGCGTTTCCTCGCCCGCCAGGCCACGAAAAAAGCCGAGCGGAACACCGCCGTCGCTCCGTCCCGCGACTCGTCCGCCGCTGCGGTCGCCGCACCGAAATCCTCACAATACCGCGTCACCTATTCCGTCGGCCAGAGCATGTTCACCCCGGCGCACCTCCAGGAAGCCGCGCCGATCCTCGACGACCGCCCCTACGCCGGATGGCTGTATTTCAGCGTCGGCCTGCAGGCCCGTTCACGCAGCGAAGGTTTTCTCGAGCGGCTCTCGGTCTGGCAGCTCGACACCGGCGTCGTCGGCCCGTGGGCGTTGGCGAAGCCCGTGCAGGATTTCGTGCACGATAACATTTCCCACAGCCTGCGCGCGAAAGGCTGGGCCCACCAGCTCCGCAACGAGCCCGGCCTCAACTTCGTTTACCAACACAAACTCCGCTGGTTCGTCGGCACGCGCGACGGCCTCGGCGGCGATGCCATCGCGCACACGGGATTTTCGCTCGGCAACGTCGCGACCTACGCGAACCTCGGCCTCACGCTCCGCGCCGGTTTCGGCCTGCCTGACGATTTCGGCGCCGACCTGATCCGGCCCGGCGCCGACACCTCGCAAGCCGGCGGCCTCCCGCCGCGCTGGGGTCTGCACGCTTTCGTCGGGGGCGAGCTGCGCGGCGTGGCGCGCGACATTTTTCTCGATGGTAACACCTTTCGCGACAGCCAGAACGTGACGCGCGAAAGTTTGGTCGCCGATTTCCAGTACGGCATCTCGTTGAACTGCGACCGTTGGAAGCTGACGCTCTCCCAAATCGTGCGCAGCCCTGAATTCAAAAACCAGGCCGGCGCCCAAGCCTACGGCTCGCTCACGCTGACGTTCCCGTTTCCGCATTTGAAAAACCGCGCCCGCTGACCCCGCTGGGGAAAAGGTCGTGACGAGCCCGCCGCGCGCGGCGATTTCCACTCCGGGAGATGACTTGCGCCTGAGTCGCTGTCGAACCAGCGCGGCGCGCTGGATATGACGGTTTAATAAAACCATGGCTGCTTCCTGAAGTATCGTCCTTTTGTCTGTCATTCTGAGACTCCGAACCAACGCCGAGCCGTTGGGTGGGATGCGCCGACGAACTCTCAACGGCCCGTCATTCCGAGCGCAGCGAAGAATCCATTTGGACTTTCGCACGCGCGTCGGGCCACGAAGCGCGCACGGGATTCTTCACTTCGTTCAGAATGACAAACCGGGCGGTTCGTCAGTAGCGCAGCGAAGCATCCAAGTGTGCGTGCACAATGCGGATGTCGCTCTGGATTCTTCGCTCCGCTCAGAATGACAAATTGAAATGTGGTGAGCCCGGGTAAGTTTTCGGCTGAAGTTTTCTTAACGTGCTCTAGCCAGGAGAAACCTTGACGGCAAGGATCGGCTGGCCAGGATTTGGCCAGCCGATGAACGCCAGCGCCCACCCTGCCGAGACCGTTTTGTCGCAAGCCGCGTTCGGGAGTTGGTTGAAGGAGCTGCGGGAGAAGAAGGGCAAATTGCAGCGCGAACTGGCGGCCGCGGCGGCGATGGATTCCTCGCATCTCGGCAAGATGGAGCGCGGGGAGCGTCCGCCGACGCGCGAGCAAGCGCTCGCCTTCGCCCGTTTCCTCGGCGTCGACGCGAAAGAGATGCTCGCGCGGCACGTGGCGGTGCGCGTTTACGAGGAGTGCGGCGGCGATCCGTCGGTCCTTCACGCAGCCGGGGGGTTGGTGCAGGAGGCGGCGGCGCCGTATCTTGTGAACAAGCCTGCGAATAACCGGGCCAAGAAGAAGTGAGTCCGTTTTCGTTTCCAACCCGGTCCGACTCCGGCACAACCGCCTGACCTATTCTCGCCGTTGCCCTCGCTCCACTTCAAAGGCAAAGCGTTCGTGCAGAACCACCGAGACGCCGAGGCACAGAGAAGAGCAACCACCCGCGCCGGGGCTTGGGCTCCGGGTCTCCATTTTCCTGTGGTTCAACCTTCGCTGTCATGGTCCTGAAGGATTACCAGTCGCGCACGCTCCAACACGTCCAAGCCTACGTGCAGGCGCTGACGGAAGCGCGGGCGAAGGCGGCGAACCTCGCGGCGCTCGATCCCGACATGGCGGCGGCCTACGATTTCACCGTCGCGGCGTGGCAGAAGGGCGGCGGTCCGCGTCCGCTCGTGCCGCGCAAGAACGGCCTGAAGGAGCCGTTGCCGGCCTTCTGCCTGAAAGTGCCGACCGGCGGCGGCAAGACTCTCCTCGCGACGAAGGTCATCGACATTTTTCAGACGCACTACCGCAAGCGCCAGACCGGTCTCGTGCTCTGGATCGTGCCGACGACGCAGATTTATCAGCAAACCTACGCGGCCTTGAAGGACCGCGATCATCCTTACCGGCAGGCGCTCGACGTGGCGTCGGCGGGGCGGATGCTGGTGCTCGAAAAGACGAGCGGCTTCGGGCCGGCCGACGTGGCGGAAAACCTTTGCGTGCTCATGCTCATGTTGCCGTCGGCCAACCGTGAGACGAAGGAGACGCTGCGGATGTTCAAGGACAGCGGCGGCTTCGACCGTTTTTTCCCGGCGGACGACGATGCGAAAGGTCACGCCGACCTGCTGAAGCGCCTGCCTAATCTGGATACGTTCGAAAAGGAGAGCGGCTTTTTCGGCCGGCAGGTGAAGACCTCGCTCGGCAACACGCTGCGACTGCTGCAGCCGCTGATCGTGCTGGACGAGGGGCACAAGGCCTACAGCGCGGGCGCGCGGGCGACGCTGGAGGGATTCAATCCGTCGATGCTCGTGGAACTGTCGGCGACGCCGCCGGAGGAGAGCAACGTGCTGGTGGAGATTTCCGGTCAGGACCTCCTGAAGGAGGGCATGATCAAGCTCGAGCTGCACCTGAACAACCGGCGCAGCACAAATTGGAAGGACACCCTGCTCGCCGCGCTGGAGCATCGCGAGCGACTGGAGGAGAGCGCGCAGGAGCACGATGCCCAGACGGGCGTCTATATCCGGCCGATCTGCTTGATCCAAGTCGAACGCACGGGCAGGGAGCAGCGTGGCGCGGGAAAAATCCACGCCGAGGACGTGCGCGAGTATCTCATTCGCGTGAGAGGTGTGCCGCCCGAGCAGGTTGCGATCAAGTCGAGCGAGAGGGACGAGTTGAAGGCGGTCGACCAGGACCGCGGGCTGCTGCATCGCGACTGCGCGGTGCGCTATATCATCACGAAACAGGCGTTGCAGGAGGGGTGGGATTGTTCGTTCGCGTACGTGCTCGCGATCTTGACGAACCCCGGCTCGAAGACGGCGCTGACACAACTCGTCGGCCGGATCCTGCGGCAGCCATATGCGAAGAAGACGGGCGTGCCCGCGCTCGATGAAAGCTATGCCTTTTGTTTCCAGCGACGCGGCGAGGATTTGCTCGCGGAGGTGAAGAAGGGTTTCGCGGCTGAAGGTCTCGGCGATCTGCGGGACCACATCCGCGAAGAGCGCGGGAGCGAAAAAGCGGCGGAGGGCGAAGGACAGGTCTTGAAGCCGCGGGCGGCGTTGGCGAAGGCGGCGAAGCGGCTCGTGTTACCGACGTTCATGGTGCGCGATCGGAAGGAATGGCGGCCGGCCCATTACGAGGCCGACATTCTGGCCCGCGTGCCATGGGAAGAAGTGGATGTTTCCCCGCTGGCGGACCTCGCGCTCCTCGACGTGAAAGACAAGGACGTGGAGTTGCGCGCCGGTTTGGAAGAGCAGGCGTTGGACGACGCGGAAACGGCCGCCGTGCCCCTGCCGGCGATGAAGACGGGGGCGCTCGACTATGCGTTTGTCGCGGGCCACATCGTCGAGGCGATGCCCAACCCGTGGCGCGGCCACGCGCTGGCGAAGACGGTGTTCGAGTCGTTGCTGAAAAAACATCCGCGCGAACGGGTGGCGGACAATTTCGTCTTCATCGTCGAGGAGCTGCGCAAGCGGCTGGAGTCCGAGCGAGACCGGCTGGCGGAGGAGGTTTTCCGTGCGCTGCTGAGGGAGGACGAGATGCGCTTCATCCTCGTCGGGGACGATCTTGGACTGGAGCACGGAAGCCCGAACCGGCTGCCGGCGACGGTCACGCGGACGGCGGGCGAGAAGAAGGCGACGCGCGAGGGCGGCGACCAGTTCGAGCTCGACCTGTTCGGTTTCGTGCCGGCCGACGGGTTGAACACGCTGGAGCAGCGGGTGGCGACCTATCTCGACGAACAGGAAAAATTTCTACTGTTCTGGTATCGCAACCGCTCGCGACGAGACTACGCGGTGCAGGGCTGGAAGCGCGGCCGGATTTTCGCGGATTTCATCTTCGCCACGAAGGCGGAGGACAGTGCGGAGGAGTTCGACCGTGTGTTTGTGGTCGAGACAAAAGGCCTCCACCTGAAGAGATTCAACGACACCGACTACAAGCGGTCGATCTTCGGCATCTGCAACGAGCACGCACGCAAGAAGCAATGGAGCGAATTCGTCCCGGGCATGAGCAGCGCGGTGATGAGCTTCGAGGTGGTCGACGAGGACGAGTGGCGGAAGCGGGTGAACGAGCTGCTGTCGGCGTGAACGGATGAATTCGCGTGGAGCGCGGCGGGATTTTCCGCTGCGCTAACGAGCGCAGGCGAACGGGACTTCAAACCGGTGCGTTTTCACTTTGGATTCAGGAGACCTTCAACTTCCCTCAGCCACGGTTCGTGGCTGAAGACCACTTTCTCCGTGTCAATCCGCGTCATCCGCGGTTGATTCCCACCTCTCTCTTTCCTCCATGCCCTCGCTCCCCGAAACCTATTTCCACCGCGCGAACGAAATGCTCGCGCACGCGTGGTCCGTCAACGCGCCCACCATCGCGAAACTCACGCCCGTCATCGGCGAGTCGCTCGCGCGCGGCGGCATCCTGCACACCTTCGGCAGCGGGCACAGCGAGCTGATCGCCCGCGAGATCATCGGCCGCGCCGGCGGTCTCGTCTGCATCAACGGCATCGTCGATCCCACCGCCGGCTTCATCGAAAATCTCGTCGGTTACGGCACGAAGCTCATCGAGCGCCACGATCGGCAGTACCAACTCCTCCCCGGCGAAACGATCATCGTCATCTCGAACTCCGGCAAAAATTCCGCCCCGCTCGAGGTCGCGCTCTACGCGAAGAAAAAAGGCCTCACCGTCGTCGGCCTCACTGCGCTCGCGATGTCGACGACCTATCCGACCGTCCATCCGGATGGAAAAAAACTCCACGAGGTCGCCGACTACGTGCTCGATAACGGCGGCGTGCCCGGCGACGCGATCGTCGAAGTGCGCGAGGGCGTGAAGGCCGGCCCGACGTCGACGTTCGTCGGTTGTTCGCTGCTCAACTGGCTCACGCTCGCCGTCGTCGAATGGCTCCGCGATCACGGCCACCCGCTTCCGATCCTCCGCAGCCAGAATCTCGGCAACAGCATCGAGCACAACCGCGCGATCGCCGAAAAATACAAGGGCCGCCTCAGCCGCCAGCTCGCATGAAAACACCGTCCGCGAATGACGCGAATCATGCGAATTTTCCGAAACCTTTCGCGTTCATTGGCGTGATTCGCGGGAGGAAATCATGACTTTTAAAATCGGCGTCGATGGCGGTGGGACCAAGACCGAGTGCATTCTCGTCGATGCCGGCGGCCGGATCGTCGCACGCCAGCTCGCGCCCGCTTCGAATCCGAGCGTCGTCGGCCCCGAGCAGGCCCGCCTCGTCGTCACCGACGCGCTCGTCGCCCTCGTCGCCCAATCGGGCGTCGACCATCGAGAATCGAAAATCTCCCGCACCCGTTTCTTCATGGCGGGCAGCGCGAGCTTTTGGACGGAGTTTGCCGCGACGCTCGAAGATTTCGGTATCGTGGACTGCGGCCCCGACTCGCTGCCCGTGCTCGAACTCGCGACCGACGGCGCGCCCGGCCTCGTGATTCACTCGGGCACCGGATCGTTCGTCGCCGCGCGCGATCCTGCGGGCCTCGTCCATTATGCCGGTGGCCTCGGCTGGCGCTTCGGCGATCCGGGCAGCGGCTACGATCTCGGCCGCCGCGCGATCTCGCGCGCGTTGCTCGAACTCCAAGGCTGGTCGCCGCCCTCGCGTCTCGGACCGACGGTGCGCGATCACACGCAGCTCGGCGACGCGGCCGATGCCGGCGCGATCACCCGCTATTTCTACAACGAGGCCTCGCCGAATCACAAAATCGCCGCGCTCGCGCCCGCCGTCCTCCGACTCGCGACCGAAGGCGATCAAACCGCGCATGCGCTGATCGTCGACTCCACCGCCGAATTGCTCGAATTGGCGGCGCGCGTGGCGGCGAAACTTTTTCCCGGCACGCCACTCGATTCCCTCCGCGCGGGTTTGAGCGGATCGATCCTGACGCATCCGACGGTCTTGCAGGTGCTCGCACCGCGATCGCCGCTGCCGCTCATTCCCATCACCGCCTCGCCGATCGAAGGCGTGAGGCGCTTGCTGGCGCGGGAGTAGGGCTTTTTCGTTATGGAGTGCGGCGGCTCGACGCCGCTTTTCCGAGCGCCGGCTCGACGGCGCGATCCGTGCGCGAGACAAGTCGCGTCGAGCCGCGACGCGAAAGCGGTGTCGAGCCACCGCACTCCACACCTGCGTCCGATTTCTATTCGCCAGCGCCGTCTGTGGCGTTTTCCTGCCCGCATGGGATTTCTCGACCGTTTCGCCGCCAAAAAATCCAAACCCACGGCCGCTCCTTCGCCCGCGCCCGCGCCCGCCGCGTCCCCGGCGCCCGCTCCCACCGGCGAGCCCGCGTCATCCGCCGTCCTCTCCCGCCTCGTCGCGGCGCGCGAGCAACTCGATCTTCAGAACGTGCCCGGCGCGCTCGCGATCTACGAGGAAGTGCTCGCCACCGCCGGCGAACGCGCTGACGTCCTCGTCACGATTTCCGGCGACCTCGGCGAGACCGGCCATGTGCGCGAGATCATCGACCTCATCGCGCCGCGCTACGACGGCACCCGGCATGGACCCGCCACCGGCCTGAATCTGCTGCAGGCCTATCTGCACGAGCATGACGCCGACGCGGCGCAGCATGTGCTCGACATTCTCTTCGCGCTCAAACGGCCCGATCTCGAGGAACGGCTGCACGGTTTTTCGAACGCGATCGCCGAGCTGATGCAGGCGGAAAAGATGGGTTTCGCGCCTGCGCCCGGAGCGCCGACCGGCACGCAGCTGGAGGAGCTGAAAATCAGCCTCGTCAGCATCAGCAAGCCCATCTGGTCCTACGGCCTCGAGCCGATCGCCGACCAAGTCCTGCCGCCGAAAGCCGCGCGTTTGCGCCGCATCGCGTTTGCGCAGCTGTCGATTCTCGGCGTGCCGGACATCGCCGAAATGGCGAAGCGGCCGGAGGAGGAACTCGGCCGGCTCAGCCGCGCGCTGCCGTTGTGGCTTGCCGAGACGTTTTATTTTTCTCCGCACTATTCGCCGATCGCCGCCATCGGCCTGGTCGGAGCGCGCTGGGCCCTCTTCGGCGCCGAGTGGAACACCGACAACATCCGCCAACTCGTCGACTCCACCGCCGGCGGGTTGGATTATCTTTTCACCGGCGCGCTCCGCAAAACCGGCGACGAGATGGAAATTCTGCTGCGCGTCTGGGACATCAAAAAAATGCGCGAGCGGAAACAGTTCACCGCGAAATGGACCGCCGCCACGGCGGATGTCGAACTCGCGAAACTCCACGAGCAGGTCCGCCTTTTCATGGAATGGACGCCCGAGAAACGTGGCCTCGCCTACGCCGCGCCCGCCTCGCCGCGCGCGTGGCTCGAGACGCTCGGCGCGAGCGTGGCGCTGTTTCTCAACGAGAAGAATCTCCTGCCGAAGGAACAGCTGGCCTCGCCGGAAACCGACCTCGCGCACGCCGCGGCCCACGCGGCGACGGGCGAAGCCGCCTCGCTCGCCTTCCTCACGCTGCGCAACCGCGCCGAGCGCCTGCGCCTCGCGGCGCGGCTCGACGCCGTGCTTGCGAATTCACCGCTGATCGCGCAAGCGGCGGCGCAATAGAGCGCCTCAAAAGTGTCGTAGCCACTGTAGGAGGCTGCTTGCAGGCGATGAGCGACGAGCGCTCGCCGGAATCGCCTGCAAGCAGGCTCCTACATCCGAACCGCGATCGGCTATAATTTTATCTGAAACGCTCGAGCGTCAGACCGCGGCGCCGCCGCGGTGGTGCCTCTGATCCCCTGCTCCCTTGGTCTCGGGACGAATCAGGGGCTGGCAGGCGAGGGCGACGTGTTCGCGACGAGGAGGATGGCTTCGACGGGTGACGTGGTGAATTTTCGCCCGCCTTTCTCGTAGGCGATCTCGAGATTGCCCCCGCAAAAAAGATGGTCGGGCTTGATCAACGAGGAGCCGCCGAACACGCAGCCGTTAATCTGCACCTGGCCGGAGGGACGATCCGGCCGGTTGCTGGTCAGCGTGGCGGTGTGCGCGCTGGACATGGCGAACAGGTAACGGGTGTTGCGCGTGCGCACGATCAGGCGATCCCCGGGATTGATCTGCGACAATTCCAGTTCATCGCCGATGCTTTTCGCGGTCTCTTCCAGGAAGGCGATAAGGTCGGGTGCGGAAGAGAATTCAGCCATGGCTTGTGGAAAGCAGAACGGGCGCGGTGTTCCGGCGGTCAGGGGGAGACCTTCAAATCGAACTGCAATGCCCCGAGTCGCAGGACCTGCAATGGCCCGAGGGGGCGCGCCGATTCTGCGGTGAGGGTGGCGCCGTCGACTTGGACTTTGCACGGGGAAGCCGCGGGAACGCCCAGCCAGAATCCGCCTTGAGCGTGGAAGACGTGCAACGCGACGGAAGGAAGCGCCGCGCCTTCCAGCACGACGGCATTTTCCGGGCCCGCGCCGATGGCGGCGTGGGTGAAAATCCAAACGGCATGAGTCACGACCTCGCGGCAACTGACGCTGTGAAAGCGGACGCAGCCGGTCGGCTTCGCCGTGAGCATGACGGTCGCCTGGGCCGAAGCCGTGTTTTCCATGTCGGCGGCGGCAGCAGGCGACGGAGCCGGCAACGTGGCGGGCAGCTGGAGCACGCTGATCTCGTAGCCCGCCTGGCCGACGCGGAGGCGACGCTCTTTCGTGAAGTTCAACTGCAGGGGCTTCGCCTCCAGCGCGTGCCCGTCGATGAACGAGCCGGCGCTGGGCTTGGCCTGGCCGTCGGGGAGGATCTCGCCGTCCTGGACCCAGAGTTGCGCGCCCTTGCACTGGAACGTCGTATTCACACGACTGATGCTGTCGGTCTTCAGCTGGTTGGCGGGCGACTCCGGCAGGAACCATGCGACGAAATCCGCCTTGTTCCGCTGCCGGCCGATGACGAAGCGCGGTCGGGCGACGAAAACGATCGGCGCGCCCGGCTTGCGCAGGGTGCCTTCCTCCGCCCGGGGTTTGAATTCCAGGACGAGTCCCGCCGCGGGCGTGGCCGCTCCCGGGGGAGAAACGGGCCGCGACGGGGAGGGCGGAAGCGGCGGGGCGATCGGATTCGTTCTGCGGCTCGTGTCGCCGCTCCAGGGCGCACGGGACTCGCCCTTCAGGCGGTATTTGATTTCGACCACCCGCTCCTCGAACGCGAAGCGTTTGTCCGGGTCGGGAATTTGCTCGATGAGTTGCTCGATCTTTTCGAGCCAGATTTTGGCCCGGCCAAACGATGGCTGGGATTTGCCCGCTTCCGGTTCGATCTGGCGGAAGTAGCCTTCCAGCCGCTCGTCGATGTTTGCGGCGGAGGAGGCCGAGAAGGGAGGAGCCGACGGTGGAGGCGGCGGCGGGGGCGGCGGCGGAGGTTTGATGCGCGAGGCCAGCTCGGCGAGGCGCAGTTCGAATGGCAGGCGTTGTTCCTCGTCGGCGATCGACGCGACGATCGGAATGAGTTTCCGGGAGAGGAGTTCGATCACGCCGGGAGCGGGATTGGGTTTGCCCAAATCGGTCTCGATTTCCTGCCACAGGGTTTCGGCCCGGGCGATCTGCTCGAGCTGCGGTGTGAGCGCCTGGATTTCTTCCGCCTCCAGCTCGCCGAGCTGGCTCATCGTTTGAATGCGCACCGGTTTTGAAATCCCTTCCTGCTGCAGCAGGTCGCGCAATTCGGCCCGACGCGCCTGCAGGGTTTGCAGCACCACCGTGGCCGGCGTGCCGGGCGGCAAGGTGAGGAGGGCGCAGAGGGCGGGTGGATTCATGGCCAAAAAACGACCCCTCCCCGGGCAATGCCGAAGAGGGGCCGTGGAATGGAGGAGCCGGAGTGCCGACCGGCGATGGGGGCCGGCGTATCCGGGATTATTCGACGCCGATCTTCAGATTGCCCTTGATTTGGAAGGGGCTGCCCCAGTCGGTGACGCCGCTCGCCACGACCGTGTAGGTGGCCGAGGCGTTGAAGGTCGCAGTCACCTGGGTGGCGGTGGTGGAATCCAGCGAGGGGGAGCCCGCGGGGCTGGTGATTTCCCACTTGTTGACCGTGAAGCCGGTGGCTCCCGATTTGTCGCTGAGGGAGATGCTCACGGTGTGACTGCCGCCGGTTTGTTTCTCCGTGCCGGCCACCGGAGCGACGACGAGGGCCCAAGTGCGAGCTTCGCCGGGAACCTTGGTGACTTCGTAGGTGTTCGTCTTGGAGGCGCTCGGGGTCGCGCGAACCGTGACTTTGGTCTCTTTCACGAGGCGGGCGCCCTTGCCGCCGACGTAAACCTTATCGACGCCTTTGCCTTCGCCGTTTTCCCAAACGAACTCGTCGGAAAGCTCGTTGCCGTCGGCGTCGACGAGCACGGAGCCTTTGGCCGGAGTGGCGGGCGCCGCTGGTGCCATCGAGGCTGCGGGTGCCGCCGGCGGGGAATTTGGGGAGACGATTTTACCGTCCCTCACGATGCGGCCATCGGCGAGGCGGATGGAACCGTCAGGCAAAATTTGGGCGCCGGTCACGTCCACTTCGGTGCCGTCGGCCAGGCGAACCTTGTTGCCGCCGAGGGAGGTCGCACCGGCCACCGCGGCGGTTTGTCCGCTGGCGGTGGTGAAGTTCACGCCGTCGGCACTGGGAGTCACGCCGGCGCTCGCCGCGCCGCCACCGATGCGGTCTTTGGCGGATTTGACGTCGGACTGGTAGCCGGCTTTCTCGAGCAGCGAGTTCAGCTCGCCGATGAGCTTTTCGGCTTTGGCCGTGTCGCCGGAGGCGAGGGCGTCGTTGATCTGTTCGATGAGGCCGCGGACCTTGGTCGCGAGGGCCGGGTCTTTCTTTTCGATTTCCGGCAGAAGCTTGGAGGCGGCGTCGAGCACGGCGACCTGCTGTTTCAGATCTTCGCCGAAGATGCCCTTGTGCAGCATGTCGCGGCGAAGCGCATACATCGCATCCTCGACGGCGCCGAACTCGTCGCGGAGTTTGTTGAAGGAGGCGCGCAGTTCTTTCCGCACGTTTTCGCGCGAGTAGAGCAGCGAGAAAGAGAGGCGTTCGATGCGTTCGGGGTGGGCTTTCAACACCTCGTCCGTCTGCGCGATGCGTCCGGTGGCGCGCAGGAGGCTGACTTTGGCGACGTCGGGCAGATTCGCGGCCACCGATTTGATGGCGCGATCCACGTGGTAGTTGGCATCGGCGATGTTCGCCTTGACGATGCGTTGCTCGGTTTCGAGCTGGGACTTCGAAAATTCCGCGGGTGGCGGAGTTTGAGCAAAACTGGCCAAGGCTACGAGCTGAACCAGGACTGCGCTGAAGACAGCCCGGGGACGAAGTGAGATTTGCATGAGGAATCCGAGGAGGTTGACGGCCGTGTTTCCACAGTAATTTAACATGCAGGCCGACAGCTCACTGCAATATTTTAATATCGCGGCGCGGAGGGGGGCGAGCCGCGGCGAATGATGCACCTGCCCAGCACCGCCCCCGGTTTCGGTGTCACGGGTCGGTGTCGGATCACTGGCTGCGGCGATTGCCTTCGAGGGGCTTCAACGTTCTCCGGATGACCGGCGACGAGCCGGCGATGGCTGATCCGCCGTCGGGGTTGGGCGGACGCGATCAGGAGGACGGCAGGGTGGCAGACCGCGGCGCGCAACCGCTGAGCACGAGCAAGATCATTGATATCTATGCATCTGCGCATTGACCTTCCGGTGGATAGTCGCTCAGGTTCATCACTCGTGAACGACGATCTGCCGACTCGACGAGTCTCTGCTGATGAAGGAGCCACGGTGCGGCTGCCGAATGTGGCCGCCGAAGTCGTCTTTCAACGCTACGAACTGCAACGTCGAATCGCGGCGGGCGGGATGGGCGAGGTCTGGCTCGCGCGCGACCGGGTGCAGGGGACCGAGGCGGCGTTGAAGTTTCTCAAGGAGGATTTCGCGGCGGATGCGCAGGCGGTGAACGAGCTGAAACAGGAGGTGCTCAACAGCCTGAAGCTGAATCACCAGAACATCCTGCGGGTTTATCGTTTCGAGGTGGACGAGACCTCCCCGCAGATTGCGCGCCGCTACGCCATTTCGATGGAGTTCATCCGCGGGATGAATTTCCGCGACCTCCGCCGCGAGCGGAAGATCGATTATTTCGATACAGAGGAGATCAAGCCGTGGATCCTGCAGATGTGCGACGCCATCCACTACGCGCACGAACGCAAGCTGGTGCATCGCGACATCAAGCCGGCGAACTTGATGCTGGACGAGCAGCGGTCCGTGAAAGTCTGCGATTTCGGTATCGGCCGGGCGGTGACGGAGACCTCCAGCGGTCGCACGCAGAGCAATGCGGGCACCATCCCCTACATGAGCCGTCAGCAGCGCGAGTTTTATAAAGCCGCGCCTTCCGACGATATTTATGCGATCGGCGCCACCCTCTACGATTTGCTGACGGGCAATCCTCCGCGCTATCTCGGCAAGCAGGTCGCCATCCCGTTCGACGAAGCGCCGCCGCCCATGAGCGAATGGCGTCAACGCGCCAACGCCCGGGGATCCGGGACGCCCATCCCGCCGACGTGGGAGAAAGTCGTCGCGGCGTGTCTCAGCGACAATCCGAACGTGCGGCCGGCCAGCGCCAAGGCCGTGCGCGATCTGCTCGAAGGCCGGGCTGAAGTGCCGGCGCTGCCGGCTGCGCCCCGGAAAAAAAGTTTGGTCGCGGCGGTCCTCGCCGGGTTGATCGTCGCGGGCGGGGCGGGGGGATATTATTACTGGTCGAATTATATCCGGATTCTGCCGGAGGTGCAGCAGCTGGTCACCTTGGGAAAGGTAAATCCCGCCGAAGCGCAGCTCCTCAACACGACTTTGCGCGGCGCCGAAGGTTACGAGAAACAGCTGGCCTCACGGTTGACCACGGGGACGCTCGGCGTGGATGCCTGGCGGGAATTTTCGACTCTGGTGCCGGCGCGGAATGAAGCCCAGGCCAACCTGCGTCCGCTGCTCGCCCAAGGCGCGCTGCGCGAAGAGGAGTATAACCTGCTGTTGAAAGATTTCAGCGCGCCGGACGAAAGCCCTTATAAAGCGCTCGCCAAACAGATCGCCCTGGAGCGCATCCTCACGCCGCAGCAGTGGCGTGACGCGCGTTCCAAGATCAACGATCCCGCGCTCGAGGAACTGCGCAAATATGCCCAGGACGAACGCCTGAACCCGGCGCAGATCGAGGCGTTGAAAGCGGATTACGCGAAGACGGATGGCGGCACCGAGGCGCGACTCGCGCGGCGCTTGCTCGTGGACCGCGCCATCTCACCGGAGCAGTGGCGCGACGAGCGCTTTCCCAAAGCGCCCGATCAGGTGGATCCGATCCGCGAGCGCCTGACGAAGCTGCCCAAGGAAGCGAAGTTTATCGCGAAAGAGACCGACTGGCTGTACGATGCCCTCGGCGGGCGTTTGAGCGAAAAGATCGGCCGCGACAAGGCGCAGACCGAGCGCATCCAGGCCGAGCGCCTGCTCGGCCAAGAGATCACGCCGGGCCAATGGCGGGCGCGCACCGCCCTCGATTACCGCCTCTCGGATGAGGCCGTGCTCGATCCCAACGATCTTCCTCCGGCGATCGATCTGATGCTGGGGCAGACGGTCGTGATGCGCTTGTTGCGCGTGCTTCCCGGCACCTATCTTCGGGGTTTCGGCCCCGAGGAGCGAAACGTGCGCAGCGGCGCCCGCGCGCAGGATCCGGTCGAGATCAAAACGCCCTTCTATCTGGGCGTCTACGAGGTGACTCACCAACAGTACGCGGCGCATCCCGCGATGTACGACGGAAAGAAGGATTTTAGTCCGAGTTACTGGCGCCGCGTCGCTTCGCCTTCTTGGCCGATCGACGGCATCACCTGGAATTTCGTCAAAGGTAAGAACGGATTCCTCGAGCAGCTGAACAATGCTTTGAGCGGAAATCTCGGCAACCTGTTCGTCGCCGATTTGCCGAGCGAGGACGAATGGGAATACGCCTGTCGCGCGGGCACCCAGTCCTCGTTCAACAATGGGCGGAACCTCGAAAACATTAAAAGCGATCCGGGGCTGGACGTGCTCGCCCAATATAATCGCGGCGATTCAGGTACTCCGAGCCCGGTCGGGGCGTTCGAGCCGAATGCCTGGGGCTTCTACGATATGCACGGGAACGTGGCGGAGTGGTGCAGTAACAATTATCTGCGCGGCGGCTCGTGGAAGAGTTCCGCCGCGGATTGCCGTTCGGCCGAGCGGACGCTCGGCAGCAAAGAATCCTCCAACCGCGACAATCGCTTCGGCTTCCGCCTGGCCCTGCATCTCAAAGAAAAAGAGAAGGCCCCGGCAGCCAAATAAGGATTCAGCGCGCGGCGCAGCGGAAGGCAGCGCAGCGGAAGGCGGCGCTCGACCGCCTGCCTGTACGCTCATCCTGCAATCCACGGCCACGTTCGGAGGTGGACGCAGACGTGGAATTTTTCACTCCTCTCGGATGAGAGCCGGCGTAGTCGAAGGCTTAAATCCAGTCGGGCCGGCGACAGGAAATCTTTAACCGTTCGAGCGGGAGCCGAATCGCAGGAAGCGCCGCAGCGCGCTGGGCGGCGGTTCGTTGTGCGGGCGCGGCACCAGGGCCAGGGTCGCCGTGATGTTGTCGCGGCCCGAGGAAGCCTTCGCGCGCGAAATCAATTGCTGGACGGCGGGGCGCACATCGTCGGTGGTCCTGATTTTGCCCAGCACCTCGGCGATTTCCTTGTCCCAAAGCCCGTCGCTGAGGCCGTCGGAGCAGATTAAAAAGATGTCGCCGGACTCCACGGGTTCCGCGCCGATCTCCGGCGCGAAGGAGGCTTCGGGATCTCCCAGGCTTTGATCGATCTGGTTGCGCAACGGATGAGTCCGAGCTTCCGCTTCGTTGAGTTTACCGGCCCGTCGCAGTCGTCCGATCGGCGAGTGATCCAGGGTGAGTTGGCGCAGCTGACCGCCGTGGAAACGATAGATGCGGCTGTCGCCCGCATGTCCCCAGCAAACCACGGGGCGGGAAGCGAAACACAGCAGGGAAAGCGTCGCACCCATGCCGTCGAACCCGGGCTCGAGGGAACGTTTCGATATCGCTGTGTTGGCTTCCTCCATACACAAACGAATCGCCGCCTGGGCCGAAGCCGCGTCGGTGAGTTCGGGGATTTTGGCCGCCAGGGCGCTGGAGAGCTGGGTGGTCGCCATCTGGCTCGCCACCTCTCCGGCATTGGCTCCTCCGATGCCGTCGCTCACGAGCAACAGCACCGGCCCGTCAGCGAGATCGAGCGTGATCGATGCACTGGCCGGCTCCATGAACATGCACTGCCCGCCGAGTTGCCCTGCCCACCAGGCGTCCTCGTTGTTTCGCCGGCGGTTGCCGGTGTCGGTCAGCCCGTCGAAACAAAGTAGCGTGGGTGAAACCATACGGGATTGGAAAATCGTTTATAGAGCGGGCGTCCGGCGCGTCATCCGGCCACCCAATCGTGCCCCGACGATACAGGCGAGCCCGATTTGAAAATGCGCGTCCGGCATAACGTTCTTGCCACTTCGTGTTTATGGCGGGTATTCGTTCGCTAAACCTCTCCAGCTTATGACGCTCACTTCCGTGCCTCGCGAAACCAAGCGGTCGAACCCTCGCTTGTTGCTCCCTGGAATCGCCGGAGTCCTGTTGCTTTGGCTGGCGAGCGGCTGTGCTACGCCGCTGTCCGTGACCTCGAATCCCGCAGGAGCGAGCGTGACCGCCGACGGCAAAGGGGTCGGCGTCACACCCGCGCAGCTTACGCTCGAAAGCGAAAAGGCGGTCGACCTCGTCTTTCGCCTCGACGGTTATTTCCCGGAAACCCGCACAGTGAATCCCAAGGCGAATCCGGGCCCGGTCAGCGTGGACCTCGCCCCGCGTATCCTAAATAAGACGTACGCGATCACCGCGGTCCAGGACGGCGTCGCCGTCGCGCTCGACGGCAAGCCCGCCGGCACCGTGCCGATGGCCGCGTTGCCGGTCGTCTTCTCCCGCGAGGACCGGAACGCGCCGTGGAATCCTCACACGGTCACCGCTTCGAAAACGGATTTTCAATCGGAGACGGTCACGCTCAAGGCCTCCGACGAGGAGGTGCCCAAGTTCGATTTGCGCCTCTTGCGCGAAGCGCGAGTTTACACGGTGACGGCCAAGACTGCCGCCGGCGACGAACTCAATGCCGACGTTACGCTCAACGGCCAGGTCGTCGGCCAGACGCCGCTCAAACTACCGGTCACCTTCCAGCGGGCGGACAAGACGAAGGCGTGGCCGAAATTTACGGTCTCGGTCGAGGTTCCGGCCAAATATTCGCCGAAGAATGTCGAACTCACCTACCCTTCGACCGACACCGAAATCAGTCTGGCGCTCGAACCGATCGTGGAAATCACCACCCAGCTCGTGGGTCCGGCCGTCGTGATGTCGCCCACCGGCGTGGTGCTCAAAGCCAGCCGGACCTCGGCCCTCGCGGTGCTGAGCACGCGGGAGTCCTCGGAAATTGTCACCGATCTCAAGCCGGTCACCGACTACAAGCGGAAGGATCTGAAGGATTCTCCCGCGACTCGCGCGGAGACGATCAACTCTTTCTGCCTCGCGCCTGACGGGCAGAACGTGATCTTCAGTCTCTCCGAGCGCGACGAAGAAGGCGGCCTCTTCTCGAATCTCTTCATCAAACGCGCCGACGACGTCGCCGGTGGCGTGGCGCGGCTGACCCAGGGCTCACGCTCGTGGGACACCCTGCCTTACATCGCCAACGACGGCAGCAACTATCTCGTGTTCGTTTCCAATCGCAGCGATCGGAGCAAGCCCGACATCTATCGCGTCAACCTCAGCGACAACCGTCTCTCCGGCGGCATTTCCCGGCTGACGAATGACAACCGCTTCAATTTCGCCCCCACCTACGGCGACAGCAACCGCCAGCTGTTTTACCTCTCCATCGAGCCTAATTTTCCCAAGGCGGAATCCATCATCAGCAGCATCCGCATCGACGGCTCGCTGCCGACCCAGCTGTCCATCAGCGCCCTCGAGATTAACAACGCCTACGCCGAAAAGGTCGTCTTCGTGAAGATCGACGACGACACGAAGAAAAAGCAGATCTACTCCATCACGGCCGACGGCAAACTGGAGACGGCGCTGCTCAACCAGGAGGATTTCCGCAAGAGCAACTGCTTCAATCCGGTCGTGAGCCCCGACGGCTCCCGCATCCTGTTCGTTTCCGATTCCGGCACGGATGACCAGGGCCGTCACAACAACGATATCTATGTCACCAACATCGATGGCACCGGCCTGCATCGTCTGACGCAAAACGGCTCCGATGACATCATTCCCGCGTGGTCGCCGTCAGAGGAAGGCGTCATCTACTTCCTCTCCAACCGCGGTGGCGCGTATAACATCTGGCGCATGAAGTTGAGCACGGGCTCGAAATAATCCGACGCCAAAGCGCCCAGCTTGTCGCAGCTCCGGAAATTCCATCCGGAGCTTTTTTGTGCGCGGCCTCACCCTTCGAGATCCTGCATGCCTGGATGCGTTCGAACAATTTCAGGATTGCGCGAAGTTTTACCTCCGAACTTACTTGCGGAAATTGCCCAATGGAGAAACTCGCTTTCACCCGGGAACTTATCGACTGGTATTGGGAACACGGAAGTAAACGGACCGACGATTACGCCATTCCCACCAGCGGATGGTTGAAGCGGCTCTACGATATCGACAAGCAGCGGGCGGCCATCACGGAGGCGCGGACGAATCATCGGCCGGCGATGGGCGTATGGGGCCCGTCGCAGACGGGCAAATCGACGCTGGTCTCGGCCTATATCGACGGCAGTGCCCGTTACGAAAAAAAGGAAGACACCGACGGCGAGGGCTCCGGCCTGCACTGGCCGGGCGGCGCGCGCGCGTTCTTCATGTCGCCGGACATCAATGCGCCGCTCTACATGAACCGGATGGTGCTGAATCCGTTCAACCAAGGCTGGGACGGATCAGCGGTGCTGACGCGTTTTGTTTGTGGCAGCACGCAGGACGGAAGCGCTCCGTATTTTGTGCGCGACGTGCAGCACCCGGTCGAGATCAAGCTCATCCCGGCCGTCGATCTCTTGCAGGTCGTCGCTCGCGGATACGACACCGAGTGTCTGGGGCCGTCCCGCACGGGCGCGGCGACGAACTGGACCACCAGCGAGTTCGAATCGCGGCTGGCGAAATTCAAGCGGAAGCATGCGGCCTCGAGCAAAGGTCCGAGCCGCGCCGCTTACGAAGCCCTGCACGACCTCTGTAGTGTGCTCGCGGATTTGGTGTTCGCCGAGCTGCCTCGTTATCGGGGGCTGATGGAGCAGGGCGAAGAAAACTGGCACGCCTTGCTCGCCTCCCTGCTGGCCGACTCGGTGCTCCTCTCGTCCGCCGAAGTGGTCGACGCGTTCGCCGGCGAAATTTTGTGGGATGGCTCGCCGTTCCTTCAGGAGTATTATTTGAAAATGCGCGGTCAGCTCCGCGCGATTCATCAGGTGGCCGCCGGTCGGCCTATTTTCTGCACGATGGAGGCTGCCATCATCATGCTGAACATGGCGGCCTGTAACATCTACTTCAGCGAGGTTCCGCCCGACGCCGACAGCAAAGAGGGCGTGCTCTATCCGATCATCGCGAAACTGGGTCTGCGCGTCGAAGGCGAGCGCGTCTTGATCGGCTGCAGCAGCGCCTACCCGCAGCGGCTGGCCACCTCGTCGGAGCATTTCGCTTTTCTACAAGGCCTCGTGTGGGAGCTGGTCGTGCCGTTGAATCAGGATCACCTGCCCGAGTCGCCGTTCAAAGACTTCCTGCGCTACGCGGACATGCTCGATTTCGCCGGGGTGGGCAACGAGGCCAAGGGCGACGTGTCGCGCATCCTGGTGCACGGTCAGACCACGGCGGGAGAGGAAGCTTCCAAGGGCATGCCGTTCGCCCCGCTCCTGTTTTTCTCGAAGGTATTCAAGCGCGGCAAGACCGGCTGCATCGTCTCGACCTACGCGAAGCGCATGTCGGTGGACGGCTTCAACATCTTCCAGAACGTCGACGGCTTTCCCGCGGTCAACGCCCACCAGCTCATCAACGGCATTGAGTCGTGGTGGAAATATCTCGTGCCGGAATATTATCGCAGCGGCGCGGGCCGCAGTCCGCTCCCGCTCAACCTCGGCCTGATGTGGTGGGCCATGCGGTTCAACCAGGGAGTCGGCAACCCGAAGGCGGTTTATCCCGCGATCGAACCAGTCGTCAAAGAGCTCGGCCGGATCGGCGACCCCGCGGTCGCGCTGACCTTCGCGTTTAACTATTACAAATTTCCGCGTGGCCGGATGCTGGACGAGATCAGTCCCGAGATTTTCGAACGCGTCGCCAGCGCTCCGGAATTTCGGAAACAATTCAACAACCCCATCGGCCTCGCGTCCTACCAGGAGATGATTCGGGACCGCGCCACCGGCGGCACCGCGTTCTTCTTTCTCACCATCAAGAAACAGCTCGAGGAGGCGCGGGCGAAGCCGGAATCGAACCGCCTCTCGATTCTCGAGGCGCGCGTCGGTGCGCTCGACCGCGGGGTCGCCGATTTGCTCGCGGCGCCGCGGCTTTTCCCGCCCGTCAAGGTGGTGGACATCCGCCGCGAGCGGCTGGAACGGTTCCGCGACGCCTTGCTCCGGTCCATCAAGGGCAAGCCGGAGAAGCAGGTGCGCGAAATCAATTACGCGTTGCGCGAGTTCCTCGACGTTCCCTATCAAGTGCTGCTCACGCCGCCCACCGACGAAGCGGAAATCGACCGCCAGTTCATCCGCCGCCAGTATCGGCAATGGATCGACAGCCAACTCGCGCGTTACGATCTGTGGGAGCGCACCGGGCGCAAGTCCCGGCCCGATTGCTCGCTGCTCGGCCTGGGCTCGCGTGATGCCTTTAGCGATACGCTGGACGCCCTGCGCGCGTCGGTGGAAACCGAGATCGACGACATCACCCGCTGGTTCATCCGGCTCGCCGCGCAGACGAAGGGTGCCAATTCCGATTTGCGCAACACGCAGTTGCGTCGCCATCTCGCGGTCCGCATGGCGAATGAGTTGGTCTCGAGCCGCGTGCCGGAGTCGAGTGATGACGCAGACGAGACCGAGCGTGACGAACACGAGGCGCCCATCGGGCAGGAATGCCTCACCTACCGCACCTTCATCCGCCCCTACGTCGAAGGGCAGCTCGCCGCCTTCATCTCGCTCCAAGTCGGAGTGGAGAAACGTCCCGACCAGCCCGGCGATCGTGAACTGGCGGCCCTCTGCGATCGCCACAACCTGAAGCCGAACTGACCCGCCTCGCCGCCATGATCGAACTCGAGGTTTTTCCAGACACCGGGCACCAGTTTTTCAACGTGCCGCTCAAGGAGATCGCGCCGAAGAAATCGGACGACGAGCTGCGGCGCTTTGTCATCAAGAACCGCGGACCCTGGGCCCTCTGGAGCGAATTCGCTCCGTGGCTGCTTTATCAATACGCGATAGAAATCAGCCCTTACACCGGAGAGGAAACGGCGATCGTCAAGCTCGCGGTCGAGACCAACCTCGGGCTGCCGGAGCGCGGCGTGCTTTTCGGCGTGGAGCGCTACGCTTTCAAGCAGACGGACGGCGATCGCAGCCTGCAAGAGGCGCAGAAACGCTGCCAGGCCTACGAGAAAAATCGCGCCGCGGACACGATCACCTATCCCTACGCCAGCCTCGACAAGGCCAAGCTCTGGGAGGATTACCCGACGAAGCGCCTGCCGCTCGATCAGCTCAGCTCCACGCTGCCCACGCGCCGCCGGTCCGGCGATGCGTCCAGCTCCGAGCCGATCACGCTGCCCAAAGGCCAGCTCGTGGTGCATTGGAAAAAACCGGCCGGCGCCGATCCGGTGGATGTGGATCTGATCGTCGATCTCGGCAACACCCGCACCGTCGCCCTGCTGCTGGAAAGTCCGGGTCAGGAACATCTGGCGCTCGGTCGCCGCGTGAAAATCCTGCGCTTCATTCCGCAGGGCCACCCGTTCTCGCGCCGGCATACGCAGCCCGATCCCGGCAAGGCGAACGACGATTACTCGATCATCGATTCGTGGTTGATCCTCAACCAGACCACGTTTGCCACGCGCGAGCCGCCTCGCTCCGAGGAAAAACTTTTCGAGCACTGGGAGCGGACCTCGCCCGCGCCGGACGCTCCGGCGCTGCGCATTCAGCACCTGCCTCAAACCTTCGTGGAGCTTTCCCCGGCGCTGATCGGCGGCGGCAAGGCGCCGGAAGGAGCCGCCCGCACCCTCGCCCAGATCGCGCTGAACACCGACGCCCGCTTCTATCTCAGCAGCCCCAAGCGCTACGCGTGGGACGAAGATCCCGTCGGCCGCCGCGGCGGCACTTACTGGAAGCAGATCGTCAACGAGCCCGACCCGGCGATGCCGGACGCTTTCGAGGATCTGCGCGGGCTTTTCCGCCACTTCATGGACCCGGGCGGCGTGGACTGGAGTTGGGAAAATCAGCCCACCATCGACGATTTCCGGGGTAAGCCCATGATCAGCTCACCCCCCGAGTATCCGCGGCGCGATGCCATCGGCTGGTTCGCTCTTTCCATCATCGAGTGCGCCTACCGGCAGATCAACTCCGCGGGCTACCTCGGCATCGTCGGCCGCGAGAGCCTGCCGCGGCGGCTGCGCCAGATTCGCGTCACGTTCCCGTCCGGCTGGACGTGGGAGGAACAGACGAAATATCTCGCGCAGTGGCAACGGGCGCTCGACCTGTTTGCCCTGACCCATCTGGCCGATCCCCAGCCGCTCTCGTTGCGCGGCGGCGGTGGCGGCCAAAAACCCCTGCTTGTCGAGCGGCAGATCGAGTTGGCCGACGAGCAGGCCACTCGCCAGTTCGCCGAGGAGGTCGCCACC
>JBEHYR010000020.1:0-90185 GCA_048498075.1 Verrucomicrobiota bacterium
GCGCGGACGCATCCGCGGCGCTCGAGGCGCGACGATCGCGCGCCACGCATCCGCGCCCTCTCGATCGGCCCATGTAGGAGCCTGCTTGCAGGAGATTTTGGCGGATGCCGGTCGAACATCGCCTGCAAGCAGGCTCCTACAGCGGGCGGGGGAAAGCGCGCGGGAAAGCGCAGAGCCCGGGCTGACCGGCACAGAGCTGGCGGGGAAAGTGCGCGAGTTTGCCCCAACCTGCCGATCATCGTGATGTCGGTTATTTTCTAAAAACTCCGACGGCGGACGCATCCGCGGCGCTCGAGGCGCGACGATCGCGCGCCATGCATCCGCGCCCTCGCGATCGGCCCATGTCGGAGCCTGCTTGCAGGCGATTTTGGCGGATGCCGGTCGAACATCGCCTGCAAGCAGGCTCCTACAGCGGGCGGGGGAAAGCGCGCGGGATCAGCCTCCCGCCAGCTCGGAGGTGCGCTCGAGCATGCGCGTGAGATAGAGCTGCTCGGGGCCGACCTGCGAAAGGTGCAGCGCACGACGAAAATTCCCCGCGGCGGCGCGGTGGTTGTTCGTACGCCAGTGCAATTCACCGAGGACGGCGTGGAGCAGATAGTGCGACTCGAGCCGTTCGCGTTGCGGAATCTTCGCGATGGCGTCGAGCGCGGCCTGCGGCCCGTCCACGTACGAGACGGCCACGGCGCGGTTGAGCGCGACGATCGGCGAAGGCTTGAGCCGATAGAGATCTTCGTAATGGCGCAGGATGCGCGCCCAGTCCGTCGAGGCGACGTCCTCGGCGGTGCAGTGGATCGCCGCGATGCCGGCCTGCAGGTGATACTCGCTCAGCTCCGTGCCCTGCGCCGCCTCGCCGAGGTGGAACAACCCGCGCGCGATCAGCGACTGATCCCACTTCGAACGATCCTGGTCCTCGAGCCGCAGCAGGTCGCCATGTTCGTCGACGCGCGAGGGAAACCGCGCCGCGCTGAGGTGCATGAGCGCGAGCAGCGCGTGGCTGCGCGGCGTGCGACCGATCGGATGCGCGACGAGCAGCGACGCAAGCCGCACGGCTTCACGGCACAAATCCTCGCGCAGGAGGCGATCGCCGGCGGAGGCCTTGTAGCCTTCGTTGAATAAAAGGTAGAGCGCGGCGAGCACGCCATCGAGCCGCGGCGCGAGATCCTCGCCCTCGGGCAAGTCGAACGCGAGCCCGGCGTCCTGGATGCGTTGCTTCGTGCGCGTGAGTTGTTTCTCGATCGCCGCCTCGCTCGCGAGAAAGGCGCGCGCGATCTCGCCGGTGCCGAAACCGCACAGCACCTTCAACGCGAGCACGACCTGCGCGTCGGGCGCGATCGACGGATGGCAGCAGATGAAAAGCAGCCGCAGGGCGTCGTCGCGGATTTCGTGGGCGTTCTCGACGGCGACGGCGGGCGTGGGCGCCATCTGCTCGAGGTGCGTCACGATCGCGTCCTCTTTCGAATCGGACATCCGCCGGTGGCGCAGCGCATCGCGGGCGAGGTTCATCGCGACGCGCGTGATCCAGGCAGCGGGATTCGCGGGCACGCCGCCCATCGACCACGCGTGCAGCGCACGCAGCATCGCCTCCTGCGCGACGTCTTCGGCGAGCGAGAGATTGTGCACGCCGAGCAGCCGAATGAGCGCGCCGTGCAGGCGGCCGGTTTCATGGCGAAAGAAATGCTCGACGAGCTGCGCCGGCGGCGCGCCGGGCGGAGGCGGGGTCGGTGGGACGTCCTGCGGCGTGGTTGCGAAAGCGGACATGACGGGCGGCGGATCAGACCGCGGCGGAAACGGTCGTGGTGGATTTACGCGGCCGCACCCCGAGATGGCACGCCTGCGTCATCTCGCGAATTTCGATGATGAGTCCGTACTGTAGGCCGGGGTGGCGCTGCGCGATCTCGGTCGCCTCGTCGAGGCTGCCGACGACGAGCTTCACATATCCGCCGATCGCTTCTTTCGCCTCGGCGAACGGACCATCGGTCACGCGCGTGCCGCCGGCGGCGGCGACGATGCGCGTCTCGAGTTCGAGCGGCTGGCCTTCCGTCGCTTTGCCTTCGGCCGCGAGTTTGTCGTACCAATCGTTCCAATTCGTGACGAGGCGCTGGCGTTCCTCGGCCGAAAGATGGGCGTGCGTCTCCGGGCCGGAGTTGCGGAAGAGGAGCAGGTATGAATTGCGGGGAGTTGCGGTGTCCATGGGGGGAGGAGGAAAACGGGGAAGGGATCGCCGATATCCAACACGACGAATGAAAATCACCCGCGCGGACATCAGTCGTCAAATTTACGACGCAATTTCGCCGCAGCCGCCGCACGCCCTCCGTTACCGCCGCTCCAGCGACTCGCCGTTACCCAGGCGGAGATTTTAGAAGGAGCCGGCGCGGACGAGTAACCTAATAGGTTACCCGACGGTGGGGGGACGCGCGGCAAGCATGGGGAGAAAGGCGGCGCGGTAGGCCCACGCGAGGTAGAGTTCGAAGGCGAGGAAGACGGCGGCCATCGGCAGTCCGGAGTGCTCGAGGAAAAGGTGAAAGAGAATGCTGTTCACGATGAACGGCGCGAAGAGCGCGAGGGCGAGCGGCACGAAGCGGTTGAGCAACAGGAGCACGCCGACGACGAGCTGCGTGACGAAGATGAGCGGCATCATGTAGCCGCTCGCGACCAGCGCGGTGAAAAACGCGACGGCGCCGGCGGGGAGTTCCATTTTCGGCTCCGGAATGAAATTCAGAAAACCGTTCAGACCGAAGACGATGAGTGGCAGTCCCATCAGGATGCGGGCGATCGTCGGGAGGCGACGCGCGAAGGATTTCTGCGGGGCGTTGGGATTGGCGGTGGTGGCGGGAGCGGCGTTCATGGGAGTGTGGTTTTTTGGGGGTTGGGTTTAGACTGGAGCGGTTTGAAAAAGAGTGGAGCCGCGCGGCGGGTCGCAGGTAGGAGCCTGCTTGCAGGCGATGCCGGACCTTCGCCCACCGGGATCGCCTGCAAGCAGGCTCCTACAGCGGCCATGGAAATTTTCAAAGCGCTCCTGGTTTTTGGTTGTGGGTTAAAATCGCGCGAGGAGGGCGGCGAGGCGGTCGTAGCTTTCGCCCCAGCCTTGTTGGAAGCCCATGCGTTCGTGCTCTTCGCGGGCGGCGACGGTCCAGTGGAGCGCACGGGCGGTGAGTTTCGTTTTGCCGCCGGGCAGAGAATCAAAGGTCGTGATCGCCGTAAAGAACAGGTCGGGCGACGGGAGCCAGCCGGGCTCATAAGCGTTGGTGAAAACGATGCGCTCGGGCGCGACGACCTCCAGGAAGACACCGCGCGTCGGATACTCCGTGCCGTCGGGTGCGCGCATGACGGTGCGGAAAACACCACCGGGGCGGAGGTCCATTTCGCAGACCGGCGTGGTCATGCCGTGCGGCCCCCACCATTCGGAGAGCCGGGTGGTCCAGGTTTGGAAAACGCGTTCGCGCGGAGCGGCGAGCAGGCGGGTGAGCGTGAGTTCGCGGTCGGAGAGTGGAGGCGTGGCGCTGGCGTGCATGGTGGGTGATGGAGCGTGCGTTCGATGATTCAACGAACGAGCACCGCGCGTCCGGACAGGCGGACGCATTTCCCTTAACCATAGCGACGAGGGCGGAGCCCGATGTCCTCATCGGGCTTGGGCGCTCACGCTCAATCCAGCCCGACGGGGACGTCGGGTTCCATCTCGCTCGGGGCGGTCATAAAAAAAGGCCGGTCGGAGACCGGCCCGCTTTTTCAGGAATCCGCCGCGATCAGCTCTGCAGGAGTTTCAGCACGGACTGCGGGCTTTGATTGGCCTGCGCGAGCATGGCGGTGCCGGACTGCACGAGGATGTTGTACTTCGCGTAGGCGGTGGACTCGCTCGCGACGTCGACATCGCGGATGCGCGAGATGGCGGAGGAAAGATTCTCGTATTCGACCGAGAGCGTGGTCGCGGCGAGTTCGAGGCGGGATTGCGAGGCGCCGAGTTTCGCGCGCTCGGAAGCGATCTGCTGGATCGCGTCGGTGATGTCCGCGATCGCGCCGCTGTCCGCGATGCCGAGCGTATACGCGCCGGCGGTGCTCTGGCCGACGAGGTTGAACATCGCGCCGGTGCGGAGGTTCGTCTCCTTGATCGTCATGTCCTGCCCGACGGCCTGGCCGATCGTGACGGTGAGGCCTGAGCCGTTCGAACCAAAAAGGGTGATCCCGTTAAAGGCGCCGAGCGGCGTGTCGATATCAGCAGTGCCGCCGATTTCGGCGGTCGTGCCGCCGACGGTGGCGCGCAACTGATCCTGCAGCGCGGAAAACTCCTGGCCGTAGAGCGACACGTCGGTGCTGTTCTTCGTGACGTCCTTCGCGAGGATGGCGAGTTCGCTCATGCGCGAGAGGATCTTCGTCATGCCGCTCATGAAACCATCGGCGGTTTGGATGTACGAGACGGCGTTCTGGACGTTCGTGGTGGCGGCCTGGACGCGGCGGTTTTGCGCGTCGAGTTTTTCAGAGACGGCGAGGCCGGCGGCGTCGTCGGAGGGGTTGACGATTTTCGATCCGGACGAGAGGCGGGTGAGAGAACGGCCGAGCATTTCCTGACTCGCGTTGAGCGAGCGGGCGGCGGCCAGGGCCTGGATGTTGGTATTGATGACACTCATGGGACTGGGGAGTTAAGTTGAAAAAAATTCAGACGGTGGCAGCGGGCGTTTTCGGCGGGATGGGCAACGTCGGGAGCGCGCCGGGCTGGGTCGCACGGACGGCGGCGGCGTGATTGCTCGCGGTGATGGCGGCGAGGACTTCCTTGCGGAAAATGGGCACGTCGCGCGGGGCGGAGATGCCGATTTTCACGAAGTCGCCCTCGATGCGGGTGATGCGAATCTCGATGGAATCGCCGATGACGATCGCCTCGTTAACTTTGCGGGAAAGGACGAGCATTGGATTTTGGAGTTTAGGCGGTGCGCGCCATTTCGGACGCGGCCGATTGATCGACGAGATGGTGGTGCGCACTGTAGCGCGAGTAGTTCGAAATCACGAGCTGGCGGCCGATGCGCGTGCGGCGGTTGATGATGAGCGGGCCGACGAGGTTGACGGAGGCGTCGACCGGCATCTGCTGCCGCAGCGTGACGATGTTGAGGATCATGGCGTGCGAAGGATCCTCGATGCCGAGCTGCGCGGCGTCCTCGTCGAAGATTTCCGGCTCGTAGCCGGCGATCAGGCCGCCCGGCTCCATGACGATGAAGTGAACGGTGTCGGGGCCGTGGAGCCGCATCCAGAGGAACGGCAGGTGGTCGGGCATGCACAAGAGCTCGGCGCGCGTGTATTTCGAGAAGCCGATGATGCCTTGGGGCAGGATGATTTCGTTCGAGGCGGGAGCTTCGAACTCGATGGGAATGATGGCGGAGGTGAATTTCATTTGGGCGTTGGTTGGGCTGGCTCTGCGGTTTGCGCCCCCGGGCGCCGGCTGGCAGCACCCCTACGGAACGGCTTCTTTTTTTGCGTTTGGATCAGTGAATATAGTCGAGGAGAGAAAGGTTCATGATCTTGGCCGCGGACGCCAAAGCGGCTTGGTAGGCCGTCTGCGTCTGATTCAGCTTCACGATCGTGGAAGGGAGGTCGGCGGCGGTTTCGTTCGAAACGAGCGCGGCGATGTTCGACGTGCGCTCCTGCTGCTGCGCCTGCGCGGCTTCGATGCGCGTCTGGATGCCGCCGTTGTCCGCCATGGCGGTGATGATCGTGTCCTCGGTCGTGGCGAGGCCGGCCTGGGTGCCGCTCACGGCGGAGGTGCTGCCGGTCTTCAGCGCATCGCGCAGGGCGATGAGGTTGGCGATGAAGCCGGCGATGCCGGTGTTCGTGGCGCCGTTGGTCGAAGGGCTGACGCTGCTCGTCTCGGAAAGCGGGATACTGGCTTGCGCGGTGTTGCCGGCGTAGACGACGGAGGTGATGACGCCGTCGGCGTCGCGCGTGATCGTGAACGGCGGCGCGGCGACAGCGGTGCCGCCGTAGATGTAGTCGCCGCCGGATTGGGTGTTGGCGAGCTGGACGGCCTGTTCGATGAGCTGGTCGGTCTCGGTCGCGTAGGCCTTGACGGCATCGGTGCCGAGCGCGCCGGTGCCCAGCGTGGCGAGTTCGCCGGCGCGATCGGAGATTTTCTTGAGGCCTTGCAGGCCGGAGTAGGAAGTCTGCGCGAGTGTGAGCGCACGATCCGCATTGGCGCCGAACTGCGCGATCTGGCGCTGATCGCTCTGGAGGTTGAGCACGCGGCCGACGGCGGCGGGATCGTCCTCGGGCTGGGTGATGCGGCGGCCGGTCGCGACCTGGGTCTGCAACTTCGCCTGATCGCTGGTGAGCTGTTGAATCTGGCGAACCATCGCATCGGACAGGGTGTTGCTGGAGATTCTCATGGCGGAGCGGGTTAACGGCCGAGTTGGTTGACGACGACGTCGAGCAGGTCGTCGACGGTTTGGAAAACGCGCGACGAGGCCTGAAACGCGCGCTGATATTTCATGAGGTCGGCCATCTCTTCGTCGAGCGAGACGCCGCTGACGGCGTCGCGCTGCGAGCGGACGAGTTGTTCGATCTTCGACTGGTCGTCCGTGCGCGCGGTGGCGCCGGCGAGCGCTTCGCCGAGGCCGCTGACGGAGCCGGCAAAATAGCTGCTGAGCGTGCCGTCGATCGCATCGGCGGGCGTGTTGCCGGTGGAGAATTTCTTCGTGGCGATCGCCGCGACGGCGAGTGCGACGGAATTATCGCCGGCGGGGCCGCCGTCGCTGGCCTTGAGATTCGCGGCGGTGACGGAGCTGGCGATTTTCAACGTGCCGGCGGTGAGACCCGCGGCGTCGAAGAAATCGCCGGTGAGGCCGGTGGGATTGTAGGCGGCGTTGACCGAGGTGACGAGTTGCTTGGCGAAGTTGTCGAGCTGATCGCGGAGGGTCTGGATGGCGCCGTCGCGCGCGCTGAGGGAACCCTGGACCGAGCCGGAGGAGAGCGCGAGGGCCGTGGCCGGGCTGCCGCCGGCGATCGAAGGCGGCGTGGTGGTGCGATCGTAAGCGAGGGAGCCCGAGACGACGGCGAGATCGACGAGCACGACGGCGACGCCGGAGCTGTCCTTGCTCGAAACCTGCACCTCGCCGTTGCCGCCTTCGACGACGGTGACGGGAATTTTTTGCGCGAGCTGCTCAAGGGCGGTCTGACGTTGGTCGCGAAGGTCGACGGCCGAGCCGGGGTGGTTCACCTCGAAGCGGCCGATCTGGCCGTTCAGGTCGGCGATCGTCTGGAGGAGGCGATTCGCGTCGTTGAGGTCGGTCGAGATCTGCGAGTCGAGATCGCTCTGCACCTGATCGAGACGCTGGTCGGCGAGTTGCACGCGATCGGTGAGGATGCTCGCGCTCTGCAGCAATCCCTGGCGCTGGCCGGAGCTGGTGGGATTCGCGGCGAAGCTCTGGAAGGAATTGAACATGCCGTCGAGCGCGGCGGCGATGCCGGTGTCGGTCGACGTGGTGTTGTTCGTGGAAGTCGCGCTGGAAACATCCTGGCCGAGGCCGGCCTGCGCGCGCTGGTAGGCGCTTTGCTGCGCGGTGTAGTAGGAAGTCAGGGACGTCTCGCGCGAGACCTGGCGGTCGAGGAGCGTGTCGCGGAGCTGCTGCACGCCGAGGGCTTCGAGGCCGAGACTTTGCGCGCCGTCCGCCGTGATGACGGTGCCGCGGTCACCGTAGATGACGCGCTGGCGGGAGTAACCGGGGTTGCTGACGTTCGCGAGATTCTTGCCCGCCGTCTCCACGGCGCGGCTGTGCGCGTTGAGCGCATTGACCGCGGAATTTAGACTGCCGAAGAGGCCGGACATGGGGAATTTTTGATTTTGGATTCTCGATTTTCGATTTCAGAATCGGAGATCGAGCGCGGGTGAGAGGGCGGCGGTTTGGTTCAATCCAAAATCGAGAATCGAGAATCGAAAATAACGTCAGCCGGCGACGCGGAGGGCGCCAGCGGTGTTGCTCGAGAGGGAGACGCGGCCGGAGGCGGCGTAGGTTTTCGTGAAGGCGTCGGGGCGGAGCTGGCGGAGCGTTTCCTGATGCAGCTCGAGCGTGCGCGAAAGCACGGCGTGGTTGTGGCGGCTCGTGCGGCGAACGCGGTGGAGAAGATGATTCACCTCGTTGATCAACGCCTCGAGGAGCGGGCGCGCCGTGCTCTCGACGTGCGGGAGCAACGAGCGGAGCGTGGTGTTGCGCGGCAGCGAGACGGTGGTGGCGAAGGTCGCGACCGTGTCTTCGCGGCGATGGCGGCAGTCCTGGAGGATGCGCGCCTGGTCCTCGATCAGGCCGCCGACGCGGAGGACGGAGTCGGCGTCGCGGGCGAAGAGGTGTTCCTGCTGTTGTTCGAAAAGGCGGAGGAGTTCGCCGTATTCGGCGAGTTCCTGGCGGAGGCATTCAGCAATTTTTTGCCAGTTCATGGATGAGAGGGCGAGGCCGCGGACGCGGTCGCGTTGGCCGCGGGATGCGCGGCGTGAGGAGCGAGTTGTTTTTCGAGCAGGCGGGAAAGGCCCATGCCGCCGCCGCGCGTGAGTTGCTGGGAAAACGTATCGGTGAGCATGTCGCCGTAGACGTTCGCGGCGGCGCCGCCGTCCTTGCCGAGCATCGACGACATCGTGGGCGCGAGGAGCTGGCGAACGAGGATCGCCTCGAATTGCTGCGCGACCTGGGCGCGCTGGACTTCGGGCGGGGCGTTCCGCAGCGCGGCACCGGTCAGGGGCTTCGTGCGCACGCGGTTCGCGACGATCTCGGCGAGCTGATCGGCGCCGGTGGGCGTCGCGGCGTTGAGCGGGACGACGTTCATGATCAGTTGATGATGAGGTCGGCCTGGAGCGCGCCGGAGCGCTTGAGGCTCTGGAAGATCGCCATCATCTCGCGCGTGGAGACGCCGAGGGCGTTGAGGGCGGCGGCGAGGCGCTCGATGGTGGGCGGCTCGTTGAGGACGGTGAAGCCGCCTTTCACTTCATTGACGGCGGTCTGCGTGCTGGAGACAGGCGTGGTCTGGCCGCCGCTGAAGGAGTTGGGCTGGCTGACGCCTTGATTGTTCGTGACGGTGATCGTGAGTGAGCCGAGTGCGATCGCGACTTGCGAGAGACGCACGGTCGAGGTGGCGACGATCGTGCCAGTGCGCTCGTTGATCACGACGCGGGCGAGCGTGTCGGGCACGACTTCGATGACGCCGAGGTCGGAGATGAACGCGACGTCGTGGCCCTTGTAATTTTCCGGGAGCGCGATGCTGACGGTCGCGGCGTCGATCGCGCGCGCGGTCTGCGGCCACTGGAGATTGATCGCCTCGGCCATGCGCGCGGCGGAGGTGAAATCGGGATTGTGCAGGAGGAGGCGGACTTGGTTTTCGTGGACGAAAACCGCCGGAACTTCGCGCTCGACGATGGCACCGTTGCTGATCACGCCGACGGTCGGATGATTTTTCTGCACGGTCGCCCCACCCGCTCCGCCGGTGCCGCCGGAGAAGCCGCCGATGGCGACAGGGCCTTGCGCGACGGCGTAGACGCGGCCGTCGGCGCCGAGGAGCGGAGCCTGGAGGAGCACGGCGCCCTGGAGGGATTTCGCATCGCCCATCGAGGCGACGTTCACATCGATGCGCGCGCCGGGTTTCAGGAAGGCGCCGATGTCGGCGGTGATCATGACCGCGGCGGAGTTCTTCACCTTGATGTCGGTGGAGTTCACGGCGAGGCCGTAGCGCTGGAGAATATTCGCGACGCTGCGGAGCGTGGTGGCGGCGTTGCTGTCGCCATCGCCGGCGAGGCCGACGACGATGCCGTAGCCGACGAGTTGATTGTCGCGGCCGCCTTCGACGAGCGTGAGGTCTTTCACGCGCGAGGCGTGCAACGCAGCGGCGGTGGCGAAAAGAAAAGCGACGATCAGTCCGACCCGCGCGACGGCGGAAGGCGGAGTGCGGAGTGCGGAATCGTCCGAACCGCAAAGGCGCCGGGCAGGTGAGCTGTTGAGTGTCGTCATGACTTTATTCCGCAATCGGAATTCCGCGATCAGAAGGGCCGGAGCTTTTCGTAGAGTTTGGCGAACCAGCCGCGCTTCTGCGCCTCGGTGAGCTGGCCTTCACTGAAAAATTCGACACGGGCGTCGGCGATGTTCGACGACTGGACCGTATTGTCCGGCGCGATATCGAACTGGCGGACGACGCCGTGGAGCACGACGTATTGCGTCTCGCCGGAGAAGGTGACGACGCGCATGCCCTCGATGACGAGGTTGCCGTTCGGAAGCACATCGGTGACGAGCACGGCGGCGCGGGCGACGAGGCTCTGGGTGTTGCTGATGTCGCCGCCGCCGGTGTAAGCGGCTTTGCCGGAGAGCGAGAGGCTCGGCATCACGCCCTTGTGCGTGCCGACCGAGGGATAAATAAAAGTGCTGACGGCGTCGGCGATGCTGGAATCGCGCTTGGACGCGGTGCTCTGGCTGTTGGTCGCCGCGACGGCTTCGCTGACGACGATCGTGAGAATGTCCCCGTTTGCCGCGGCCTTCGGATCGGCGATCATGCCGCGCTCGCGACCGCTGTTGACCGGCCAGAGCGACCCAGCCTGCGCCGCGGGGGCGGCGAGGCCGAGAATCACGAGCATGGCCGAGGAGCAAAATTGAGCGAAGGCGCGCATGGGATCAGAAGCGGACCTGGACGCGGTTTTCGTCGACGACCATGGCGGCGAAATCCTTGTGCGACTCGGGATTGCGGACGGTGACGGTGTCGCCTTGCGCGCCGTTTTCCATGGCGAGGGCTTTCATCGTGATGATCAACTGGCCCTCGGTGGCGGAGACTTCGACGAGATTGCCTTTTTTCACGAGCGGGCGGCGGGCGATATCGTGCCAGGTAAGCAGGCGGCCGGGGCCGACCGCACGGGCGAAAACGTAGGAGCGGTCGCCGACGGCGGCGGGCAGCGCATCGCGATCGCGGAAAAGATCCACGCGACGCGTATCGAGTTGCGCAGGGTCGAACGTCGAGGCCGCGACGAGCGGGAGGCGGGAAACCCAGGCGTCGCGCCAGAGCGAGGCACGGAGGACGAGCGAGACTTCGGCGGCGGCTTCGTCGTCGGCGAGGATGCGGCAGCGCACGAGCATCGAGGACGTTGGCAGGCTGGGATACTCGAGCACCTCGAGGCGCCACTGTGCGGCGAGGCGCGCGGGGGGAGCCCAGGAGCGCATCAGCTCGAGTTGGAGGTCGCCTTCGACGTTGAAGTGCGCGCTGAGATCGCGGGCGAGTTCGCTGAGGAACAAATCGCGGGTGAGCGGCGCGGCGGCGGTCGTGGACACGGCGATGGCGGACTCGGCGGCCGGCGCGGCAGCGGATTCGGCGGCCGCGCAGAACGTGGCGGCGGAGAGGAGACCGAGGACGATGAGGCGGAGGAGGCGCATGATCAGCGTTTCATCTGTGCCACGTTTTGGAGCATCTCGTCGGACGTCTGGATGGACTTGGAATTAATCTCGTAGGCGCGTTGCGCGACGATGAGGTTCACCATTTCCTCGACGATGTTGACGTTGGAGCCCTCCGTATAACCCTGCATGATACTGCCGAAGCTCTGTTCGGCCGGCTGGCCGGTTTCGGGGGTGCCGCTGGCGGCGGTCTCCTCGTAGATGTTGCCGCCGAGGCTGCGGAGGCCGGAAGGATTCGCGAAGCGCGTGAGGGTGAGGCGAAAGGTGGTCGAGCCGCTCGCGGTGGCGACGGTGACCTGGCCGTTTTCGGCGATGTTCAACGACGTCGCGCCCGGCGGGATCGGTTGGAAACCGCTGAGGACGGGCAGACCGTCGGAGTTAACGACGACGCCTTGAGCGTTGAGTTTGAAGGAGCCGTCCCGCGTGTAGCCGATCGTGCCATCGGGGCGCTGCAGTTCGAAAAACCCATCGCCCTGGATCGCGAGGTCGAGCTTTTCGCCGGAGTTCGTGAGCTGGCCCTGGGTGAAGACCTTCGAGGTGGCGGAGACGCGGGCGCCGTTGCCGACTTCGACGCCGGTCGGGACGATATTGCCGCCGCCGGAGTCGGTGCCGGAGGCGCGCGCGGGCTTCTGATAAAGGAGATCCTGAAACTCGATCTTGCTGCGCTTGAAGCCGGGCGTGTTCACGTTGGCGAGGTTGTTCGCGATCGTGTTCAGGTTGAGCTGCTGGGCTTCCATGCCCGTCGCCGCGGAGTAGAGGGACAGATTCATAGCTGAGAGCTGAGAGTTGAGAGCCGAGAGAACGAACCGAGCTGACTGAGCCCTGGGCTCTCAGCTCTGGGCTCTGGACTAGGAAAGAGGGGCCGGCCCGCCCCCATTGCGGGCTCGGCCATGCAGTCGTGATATTGCGGTTGTCTGTCTGGGGAATTCATCGGGGTGGCGGGCGGACGGCGGGCTCAGCCGAGCGCTTCGAGCGCTTTGCCCATCTGCTGGTCGATCGTGGTGATCATCTTCTGATTGGCCTCGTAGGCGCGGGAGATGAGGACGAGGTCGACCATTTCACGGAGGGAGGAAGTGTTCGCGCCCTCGACGTATCCTTGAAGCAGTGACGGGTTGTCGACGGCCTCGGGCGTGACCCCCTCGGGCGCGGTGAACGCGCCGCCGGAGAGCGGGATCAGCTTCGAGTTGTCGGCGAACTTCTGCACGGCGAGGCGGCCGAGCGGCGTGGAGCCCTGGACGATCGTGCCGTTTTCGTTGATCACGAGCGCACCGCCCGTCGGCGAAAGGAGAATGGGATTGCCCGCGGTGCTCATCACTTCGTCGCCACCCGAGGTGACGAGCGTGCGATCCGGGCGCATGCGAAACTCGCCGCTGCGCGTGTAGACCTTCGAACCGTCGGGGCGCTGCACCTCGAAGAAGCCCTCGCCCTGGATCGCGACGTCGAGTTCGCGGCGCGTGGGCTGGGTTTCGCCAAAGACGAAATTGATCCCGTTATTCACCTTCGGGAAAAGCATCGGGGTGCCGCCATCGTGGCCAACGGGACGGTGCGGATCGGACTGGAGTTCGCCGGCGAACTGCGAGGAGAACGTGATGGTGCGTTTCCGGTAAGCGGTCTGGTCGCTCGAGGTGATGTTGCGCGAGACAACATCCTGCCACTGCTCCAGCGCGGAGAGTGACGAAGCGCTTTGGTACAGACCGATATTCATGGGCTCCGCCGTTTAAGCAAAGCCGATGCCAACTACATAACTCGCGTCCGGCTAGACGACTGCGAATCAACCAGAAGGCTCGGGAAAATCTTGCCGGAGGCCGGTGGCAGGAATTTCCGAGGAGCGAAGCGAGTTTTGTCGGAGCGAAGCGAGTTGTTATTCCAACCTGCTTTCAAGTTGCGACCATCCCTGCGCTCCCGCGCAGGGCTACATTCACACGTAGCCCGCCGCGGGAGCGGCGGGACGAATTGGCCTCATTTTGAAAGCACATTGGAATTGGGAGCGAAGCGATAGGTAGGAGCCTGCTTGCAGGCGATGAGCGACTTTCGCGCGGTGAAATCGCCTGCAGGCAGGCTCCTCCATTTCCGAAATCAGGCGCCGTCGGCGGATGCCACTCGAGCCCGGCGGGACGCCGGGCTCCACCTCAGACCGCGAGGGCGTCTCAGCCGCCCGCCGGATAGAGGCACTCGATCTCGGTGCGTTCACCACAAGTGCACACGACGACGAGACGGACCACTTTATCGCCTTCTTTGATCACTTCGACCGTCGGCGTCCCTGTGGCGCATTCGCCGGAGCCTGCGGGCGGACGCGGCGTCGTCGACGCGGTGGGCACGCTTGGCAAACCCGCCGGCGAGATGCCGCGGAGCGACGGGACCGCGATCGATTTTCTGCCTTGAAGAAAAGAGTTCATGTCGGGGGAGCGGGTTGGGCGGCGCGCGCGGCTTGGTCGATCGTCGAACGATCGCGGGCGCGGGCTTTGCCGGAGAGCGAGAGGCTGAGCGTCACGCGCTGGTTCGCGTCGGCGTCGGGTTTTTCGCCGGCGAGCGGTTTCGTGTCGGCGTAGCCGGTCACGCGTTCGATGAGATTCGCTTCGACCGCGTAGTGGACGAGGCTGCGGCGCGCGGCGTTCGCGCGGTCGGCGGAGAGTTCCCACGCGGTGTAGTCCTCGCGACCGATCGCGAGGTTCGACTTCGTGTGGCCGTCGATCGTCACGCGAAAATGGTGACGGTCGATCGTCCACGAGAGATTCTGCATCACGAAATTTCCCCACTCGGTGAACTCGGCGGTGTTGCCGACGAAGAGCGGTTTTTTCGCGCGGTCGAAGAGCGTCACGCGCAGGCCGTCGGTCGTGACCTGGATGTCGATCGGTTTATTCGCGGGATCCTTGTCGAGATTGAGCAGGCGATAGAAATCGGAGGCGACGGTGTTGAGAAACGTCATCTGGATCTGCTTGTCCTTGCTCTGCTCCTTATCGTCGCCTTCGCCGTCGCCCTTGCTGTTGGTGGATTTGTTGCTGTTGAACGGAAGCACACCCGAAGTGGCGTCCATCGGCGACCGAAAGGGGTTCTGGAAATATTTCGCCGTGGCGATGAGGATTTTTTGATCCTGCGCGGAGATCCACAGCACCATGAAGAGCGCCATCATCGCGGTGACGAAATCGGCGTAGGCGACCTTCCAGGCGCCGCCGTGGTGGGCTGCGGCTTTTTTACGGGCCATGGGGGAAGAGGAGCTGAGAGCTGAGAGCGCAGAGCTGAGAGCACGGAAGCGAGCCGCCGCGAATCGGCCGGGCTTGGGCTCTCGGCTCTAAGCTCTCAGCTCTTGGCTTCATAGACATCACTTCACCGCCGGCAGCGCTTTCAGCGCGGTTTCGAGTTCGGCGGCGCGGGGCTGCACGGAGCTGTCGAGGGAACGGCGCGCGATCTCGACGGCGGTGAGCGGCGCGAGGCCCTTCGCGAAGCCGGCGACGGCCTGCATGATGCAGCGCAGGCAGAGCAGTTCGGAGGCGTTGTTGAATTTGATGCGGTTCGCCAGCGGATTGATGAAACCGTAGGCGCCGAAGATGCCGAGGAGCGTGCCGGTGAGCGCGGCGGCGACTTTCTCGCCGACTTTCTCGGGGCCTTCGGAAATCGCCGCCATCGTGTTGATGATGCCGAGCACGGCGGCGACGATGCCGATGCCGGGCAGCGAATCGCCGACGAGTTGGAGAATGTGCACCGGATGATCCCATTCCTCGGATTTCGCGTCGATCTCGGCGGTCATCAATTCCTCCAGCTGGTCGGGCTTGATCTTGCCGTCGATCACGGGTTTCAGGCCGTTGACGAGAAACTCCAATCGTTCGTGGTGATTCAGGAGCGAGGGGTAGCGTTGGAAAATCACGCTCTTCTGCGGATCCATCACGTGCTCTTCGAGGGCGATAAGGCCGTTGCGACGGCCGACCATGAAGATTTCGTAGAGCAGCTTCAGCATCTCGAAGAACTCCTGCTTGCCGGCGTTCTTGCCGGCGATGGCCGTCTTGGTCTTGTGCATGACCTCCTTCAACACGTGCGACGGACTCGCGATCACGAGCACGCCGATGGCGACTCCGCCGATCACGACGAACTCGGAGACCTGCATCAGCACCAGCGGGTGGCCGCCCTCGAGGATGAAGCCGCCGAGCGTGGCCGCTAGAACGATAAACGCTCCGATGAAGATCAGCATGGATGAGACAAAAGCATAGGTAGGGCGGGCTTCAGCCCGCTCGGAGCGAGCCAGGTGGACGGGCTGAAGCCCGCCCTACTTCAGCGGTTGCGGACGCGTTGCAGGTAGCCGCGCAGGCCGAGGATGGTTTGGGCGTGGATCTGGCAGATGCGCGACTCCGTAAGTCCGAAAACTTCCGCGATTTCGGCGAGACGCATGTGTTCAAAATAATACATGGCGAGGATCTTCTTCGGTATATCGGGCAATTCCGCCATTCGTTGAGTGAGAAGCTGGAGCAGTTCCTGTTTCTCCATTGTCTCGCGGCCGGTGACATCGTTCTCGTCCCTGAGCAATTCGTGGAGCGAAGCGCCCTCCCCTTCCTCGCCTTCGTTGCGATGATCGATGGCGAGAAACGTGACCGGGCGGGCGTCCTCGACCCATTTCGCGTAGTCCTTCTGCGAGAGGCCGAGGGCGTTGCAAACCTCCTCGTCGGTGGCGGCGCGGCCGAGCTTTTGTTCGACCTCGTTGATCGTCTCCTTGAGCTTGCGCGAGCGGGCGCGGGCGCGGCGCGGGCACCAGTCCATGCGGCGCAGCTCGTCGAGGATCGAGCCGCGGATGCGCATCGCCGCGTAGCTCGCGAAGGTGCAGCCCTGGGTCGGGTCGAACTTCCGGACCGCGGCGATGAGGCCAGTCACGCCGACGCTGTAGAGGTCGTCGGCATCGATGTGCGAGGGCAGGTTCAGCTTTATCCGGTCCACGACATTGCGGACCAGGTAGAGGTGACGCTCGATCAAATCCTTTTCGTCGACCGCGCTGGGGGAGACGCCTTGGTAGGCGCGCCAGACGGTTTTGGGGGCGGCATCCTTGCCTGGGACTACTGCGGGAGCTGAGTTCATGTGAGCAGGGGGGACTGGGGAGCTAAGCGATTACTTGGCTTTCGGAGCGGATTTGGAGGCGGCGGGGTTCGCGGCGGCCGCCGCGGTCGCGACCGCGTGACGGGCGAGAATGGTTTCGCGGATACCGCGCACGAGCACGGTCCAGAACCACCGGAAGAGCAGTGCGCCCGCGAGACAGCCGAGCGCGGCATCGAAGAGAATGCGGTCCGCCGAACGATCCGCCGAATAACCGGCGATCCCGGCACAAAGAAACCCGGCGAGCCCGCCGGCGAGGAAAACGAATTTCATGGAGAGCGAAATGAATCCCGGCTTTCGGATGACGAGTAACCCAATAGGTTACCCAGCCAGAGGGCCCGGGGGATTGGGTAACCTATTGGGTTACTCGTCGCGGGGGTGGCGGGGGGCGCGGAGCGGGAAGATCGAAGGGAGGCGGACATGGGTCAGTTGTCGGCGAGCGTGCGGCGGGTGAGGGCGCCGGAGACGTCTTCCTCGCAGTCGCCGGTGAGCGACGGGCCGGTGGCGAGAAACAGGGGCTCGAGTTCCTCGTCGAAGAGGTAGTCCCAGAGCTTGCCCCACTGCGGGACTTCATCGAGATGCGTGAAGACGACGTGCGTGGCGCCGAGATCGCGGCCGGCGGAATAGGCGTCGCGCATCGCGGCGCGGTCGTAGGCGGCGTTGAGGACGAGGACGCGCTCGTTCACCTGCTCGCGATCGAGCCACTGGCCGAGCGAGGCGTTGTCGGAGGGGCGGCGGGCGGAAAGGCTCGGCAAGTCGAAGTAAACGAAACCGCCGGGCACCGCGGGCTGGGTTTCGCAGGGAAAATGAGCGAGCGGCACGCCGAGCGCCTCGGCGAAAACGGGCAGCGGCCCGAGTGGATTCGGGCGGTCGAACTCGATCGTCACGACATGGCCGATACGGGCGCGGCGAAAAACTTCGGCGGAGAGCCACTTGCAGAGCGCGGTGGTGCGGCCGACGCCGGCGGCGCCGATGAAGGCGGCGCGGGAGAGCGGCGCGCGCGTGGCGCGGGCCTCGGCGCGCTCGCGGAGGAGGCGGGACGTTTCCGCGAGGGCGCGGTGCAGCGGGAGGCGGTTGATCTCGCGCCAGTTCGAGCCGGATTGGAGGCGGGTGAGCGCGGTTTCGGTCAGGCCACTGCGGCGGAGGAGATCGGTGAGGCCGATCGGCGTGTGCTTGATGTCGATCCGGCGCGAGGGCGTATCGACGGGCGCGTCGGGCATCGCGGGGTCGGAGGAAACTTCCGTGAGCGAGGCGCGCGGCGGCGCGGGCGGAATGATTTCCTCTTCGTCGGCCGGAGGCGCCGTGGCGGGGCCGTCGATCTGCGCGATCACTTCGAGTTTCGGGGAGGAGAAAAATTTCTTGAGTCCCTTCGGCTCGACGGAGCGGACGGAGAGGACGCGCGCATCGGGGCCGAGTTTTTCGCGAATGGCCGTGACGGCCTGCTCAGCGGATTTGACCGTGAACTTGAAGCAGGAGCCCGGGGCGGGGCGTGAAGAGGGAGCGGGCATGTTAAGCGACGCCTCCTTCGCTCGTGGTCATTCTGAGCGGAGCGAAGAATCCAGTTCGCGATTCGCAGCCGGTGACGCGCGCGAATGTCCAAGTGGATTCTTCGCTGCGCTCAGAATGACAAAATGCCGGCGAGGAGTTCATGAGTTAGGCTGCGGCTTTCAGCGGCACGTCGGCGCGGGCGAGGTGCGCGGGCGTGGTGACGATGCCGGCGTTTTCGATTTCGGTCGCGGCGGGCAGCTCCTGGAACGCGAGGACGTTGAGCCGCGGGTAGGATGACTCGAAGAAGCGCTTGATCGGCAGGCGGATCTCGGTGCCGACGACGAGGACGGCAGGCTGGCCCTGCGCGGTGAGTTCGCCGGTGCGGCGGTTGAGTTCTTCGAGGAGGTGGCGCGTGGTCGTCGGATCGAGGGCGAGGCCGACGTCGGTGGCGGAGCGTTGCACTTTCGTGCCGAGCCATTGCTCGAGCCGCGGATCGAGCGTGACGGCGCGGACGACGCCGGGGCGCACTTCGAGTTCGGGGACGAAGTAAAGACCGAGGCGGCGGCGAACGAGTTCGCTGAGGTCGTCGGGATTTTTCGAGAGCGACGCGAAGTCGCCGATGCCTTCGAGGATGAGCGGGAGGTTCGTGATCGCGAGGCCCTCGCGGAGGATATTCTGCAGGACGCGCTGGATGATGCCGAGGTTGACGAGATCGGGCAGCAGCTCGGCGACGAGCGCGGGCTGAGTCTGCTTGATGTAGTCGACGAGCGACTGGACCTCCTGGCGGCCGATGAGGTGGTGGGCGTTGGACTTCAGCGTCTCGGACAGATGCGTGATGAGCACCGAGCCCGGATCGACGACGGTGTAGCCGTTGAGTTCGGCCGTTTTCTTTTCCGTCTCGTCGATCCAGGTGGCGTCGAGATTGAAGACGGGCTCGCGCGTGGGCACGCCGCGGAGGCGGACCTTCGAGGCGGAGACGTTCATCGCGAGCGAGCGGCCGGGATGGAGCTGGCCGCGGGCGAGCGGCTTGCCGCGGAGGAGGAAACGGTAGTCGTTGGCCTCGAGTTCGAGGTTGTCGCGGACGGAGATCGGCGGGACGACGATGCCCTTTTCCTTCGCGAGGGTCTTGCGCACGCCGGTGACGCGGGCGAGCAGATCGCCGCCGGTTTTGGCGTTGGCGAGATTCAGGAGGCCGTAGCCGATTTCGATCGCGAAGACGTCGGTCTCGATGAGCTTGCGCACATCCTCCTGCGGAGAACTCGTGGTCGGTGTAGCCGCGGCGGGCGCATCGGCGGCAGCGGCGCCTTTGCCGGAGGCCTTGTTGGCGGCTTTTTCGGCGGCGGCGGCGGCGGCGCCGTGCGCGTGGCCGGTCTGGTCTTCCTGTTCCTTGAGCACTTTGCCGAGGAAGCCGGCGACGCCGGCGAGCAGGAAGAACGGGAGCATCGGCATGCCGGGCATGAGGCCGAAGCACGCCATCATGCCGGCGCCGATCTTGAGGGCGCGCGGGTAACGGAAAAGCTGATGCGCGAGCTGGGTGCCGAGGTTGTTGTTCTCGGAGGCGCGGGTGACGAGCAGGCCGGCGCCGACGGAAAGCACGAGCGCGGGAATCTGGGAAACGAGGCCGTCACCGATGGAGAGCAGCGTGAATTTCTGGAGCGACTCGCCGAGCGAGAGCCCCATCTGGAGCACGCCGATCGCGAAACCGCCGACGACGTTGACGAGGGTGATGATGATGCCGGCGATGGCGTCGCCGCGGACGAACTTCGAGGCGCCGTCCATCGCGCCGTAGAAATCGGCTTCCTTCTGCACCTTCACGCGGCGGGCGGTGGCGGTGACTTCGTCGATGATGCCGGCGTTGAGTTCGGCATCGATGGCCATCTGTTTGCCGGGGAGCGCATCGAGGGTGAACCGCGCACTGACTTCGGCGATACGGCCGGCGCCCTTCGTGATGACGACGAAGTTGATGACGACGAGGATCAGGAACACGACGGCGCCGACGATGTAGTTGCCCTGAATCACGAAGTGACCGAACGCATCGATCACCTGGCCGGCGTAGCCGTGGACGAGCACCTGGCGCGTCGAGCTGATGTTGAGCGCGAGGCGGAAAAGCGTGAGCGCGAGGAGCAGCGTGGGGAAACCGGAGAACTCGGGCGGATCCTTCACGTAGACGATCGCGAGGAGCACGAGCAGCGACATGCCGATGTTCATCGCGAGGAACAGGTCCAGCGCGACGGTCGGGATCGGCATGATCAGCAGGATGACCGTGAGGAACAGGCCGCCGGTGAAGAGCAGGTCCGCGCGCTTCATGAGCGCGTTGAACGGATTCGAAGCTGGAGCCGAAACTGGAATCGCGGAGGCCATCGGTTAGGCGGGCAGGATCGTCTCGAGCCGGCGCGCTTTCAGCCGGTGGAAGTAGTAACGGTGCGTGCGATACACGACGGCGAGGATGCCGGCGACCGCCTGATAAAGTTCCGCCGGGATCGTCTCGCCGACCTGGCCGATGGCGAAGAGCATGCGCGCGACGGGCTTGTTCTCGACCATCGGGACGCCGTTTTCGGCGGCGATGGCCTTGATGCGGCGCGCGAACTGATTCTCGCCTTTCGCGAGGACGACGGGCGCCTTGTCCTTGCCGCGCTCGTATTTCAGCGCGACGGCGTAGTGGGTGGGATTGGTGACGACGACATCGGCGGTGGCGACGGCCGAGAGCATTTGTTTCTGCATCAGCCGGCGGGCCATGCGGCGCATCGCGGATTTGGTCTGCTGGCTGCCTTCCGCGTTCTTATGTTCGTCCTTCACCTCCTGCTTCGTCATCATCATCTGCCGCGAGGTCTTGAACTTCTCGTAGGCGTAGCCGATCGCGGTGACGCAGCCGAGCGCGAGGATCAGGCGCGAGAGGAAAAGGATCGTGGCGTTGGTGAGAAACTGGCCGAGATACGCGGCCTCGACAGGCGAACTGAAGAGCGGATCGTACATCAGGCCGCGCGCGCCGAGATAAAGCGCGGTGCCGATGGCGACGAGCTTCAGTGTGTCGATGCCGGCTTTGACGAAGGCGGCTTTGTTGAAAACCTTGCCGAAGCCGGCGATGGGATCGAGCGCTTCGGGGCGGAACGAGATCGCGTTGGGCGACATCCGAAAACCGCTTTGGATGCCGCCAGACAAAAGCGCGGCGCCGACGGCCGCGAGGATGAGCGGCGCGGCGGCGGTGGCGACGGTTTGGAGTGCGGTGCTGAGGATCGGCGCGATCGTGTCAGACGCGACGGCAGTCGTTCCGAAGCGCGTGAACATGCCGACCGCGTATTCGGCGATGTCGCGGGACGCGGTGTGGACGGTGAAGCCGAGTCCGCCAAGCACGCCGAGCAACATGAACAAAATCGTGAGTTCGGGCGAACGCGCGAACTGGCCACGATCCATCGCCTCGGAGAGCTTTTTCTCGGTGGCCTGCTCGGTTTTTTGGTCTTGGTCGGTTTCGGCCATGCGCGTTGCTCACGTTTTAGCAACGCCGATGCCAAGGGGATTTTTGCCTAGCTACGCCGTTGGGGCATAAGAGATTAAAGTTTTAACTGCCGGCTCGGATGAGCGAATTCGTAGCCGTGGAAAATCAGGGGGAACTCACCGGCAATTTTTGCCGTCGACCGCGCCCAGCGGAAACTCACGCGGCGACGCGCGGCCGCGAACCGATCCGCTGGCTCAGCGGCCCGTGAGAAGCTGCAGCATGCGCAGCGGCGTCTCGTCGAAATCGGTGTAGAGATACCGGGCGAGCAGCGCGCCAGCGGAAGCGAGCAACGTGAAGCCGCACATCAGACGGGCGGAAAAACTGATGATGAAGGGATTCATCTTCGGCACGACGCGACCGAGCGCGGCGAAGGCGAGCGTGACGAGGAAGTTCATCGCGATGAACGGCGCCGCCATGCGCAAGCCGAGTTCGATGAGGTGGCCGGTGGCTTGGATCATCATTTCGACAACGCCGGGCGCGAGCGCGGGGTGCCCGGCGAACGAGAGATCGAAGCTCTTGCGCAGCGCGCCGAGCATCATGAGATGGCCGCCGAAAAGGAAAAACAGGACGATCGCGAACGTGGAGATCAACGAAGCCAGCGGTTCGGTCGCGGGTTCCGGCACGCCGAGGCCGGGCGAGGCGCTCAAACCGATTTCAGTCGTGGCGAGGCGTCCTGCCATCTCCACCGCTTCAAACGTCATGCGACCGACAAACCCGAGCGCGAGCCCGACGAGCACTTCGCCGGCGGTCGCGACGAATAAATCCCAGAACGTCACGGGCACGGCGGCGACCGGCACGATGCCGGCGAGCAGCGTGGCGATGCATACGCAGAGGCCCAGTCGCACCGTCACCGGCAGCGGGCGGTTCGCGACGATCGGAAGCTGGAGGATCAGGCCGAGCGTCCGCAGGAAAACCATCATCCAGGTGACGAGGTATTCGAGGGACATCTGAGTTGAGAGTTGAGGGTTGAGAGTTGGGAGCGGGATGAAAGTTGAGAGATCGGAACCGGGAACGGCGACGTGATCGGCCGGCTCGGTCTCTCAACTCTCAACCCTCAACGCTCAATGGATCGGCTCAGTGCCCCAGCGATCCCATCCGCGAGATCATCGTCAGCGCGAACTCGGTCAGCGAGCGGAGCAGCCAGGGCGTGAGGACGAGGATGAGCGCGGAGAGGCCGAGGAGTTTCGGCACGAACGTCAGCGTTTGCTCCTGCAGGCTGGTCACGGACTGGATGAGGCTCGTCACCAACCCGATCACGAGCGTGAGGATCAGGAACGGCGCGACGATGTAGAGTGCAAAGAGCACCGTCGTTTTGAAGAAATCGATCGCGAGTTCGGGGTTCATTGAGTTGAGAGTTGAGGGTTGAGAGTTGAGAGTCGCGGAGGTGGAAGAGCGCGAGAGTGGCGGCGGATCGGTCTCTCAACTCTCAGCTCTCAACTCTCAACTCGTCATCGTCAGGTCACAAAGCTCTGCACGAGCGACTTCACGACGAGGTGCCAGCCGTCGACGAGGACGAAGAGCAGGAGTTTGAGCGGGAGCGCGATCGTGACGGGCGGCATCATCATCATGCCGAGCGCCATCAGCACCGACGACACGAGGAAATCGATCACGAGAAACGGCAGGAAAAGCAGGAAGCCCATCTGGAACGCCGTCTGCAGTTCGCTGATCACGAACGCCGGAATCACGACGCGGATCGGCAGATCCTTGATCGCCGTGGGGCCGAAGCCGCCGAGTTGGAGAAAATACTCGAGGTCGCGCGTGCGCGTTTGCTTGAGCATGAATTCCTTCAGCGGGCCGGTGGCGTTGTCGAGGGCCTGCGTGACGGTGATTTTGCCGTCGAGATACGGCGAGAGCGCCTCCTTCTGCACGCGATCGAAGACCGGACCCATCAGGAAAAACGTGAGGAAGAGCGAGAGGCCGACGATGATTTGATTGGACGGCGCACTCGGCGTGCCGATGGCGGTGCGGACGAAGCCGAGCACGATCACGATGCGCGTGAACGTCGTCATGAGCAGCACGATCGACGGCGCGACGGAGAGCAGCGTCATCACGAGCACGATCTGCACGGCGACGCTGATCTGGCCGGGCTGGCTCGTGCCTTCGAGACCGATGTTCAGGCGGAAGGGATCGGCGGGTTTGGCGGTGGCGGCGGTCGCGCCGGCCGGGGCAGTCGTCGCTGCGGCGGGTGGCGAACTCGCGGGCGGAGCGGCGTTTTGCGCGTGAGCGGGCGCGACCAGAAAAACGGCGAACGCGAAAGCGATCAGCGCCAGGCGCAGGATGTGGGGGCGCGGGCCGCCGGCCCGCATTTCTCCGCTGAGCGGGCGAGCCGCCCGCGCTCCCAACCAGCCGAACACGTTCATGCGCGCTCCTTCGCGGGCACGGCGGGCGCGGCGCCGTCGTGCAGGGGCGAGAGCAGATCGATGCGGCCGGGGCACACGCCGAGAAGAAATTTTTTGTCCTGATAACTCGCGACAACGAGATACTGGCGATTGCCGAGCGACCGCGTTTCCTCGATCGCGAGCTGGCGGGCAGCGCGGTTCAGCGTGGCGAAGTTTCCTTTGCGTCCCCGCCAGACGAGCCAGCCGCCGGCGCCGGCGAGTACGAGGACCGCGACGAGCGTGAAGAGGCCGCTGCCGGGCGCGCCTCCGATCGGCGCAGGATTTTTGACGGCGCTGCCGCTGGGCACGATGACTTGGTTTTCGTCCGTGGGCGCAGCGATGGCGGCGACGGCGAAGGCGAGCGCAGCGACTACGGCGATCGCGGGCAGGAAGTAGCGGGAAAAGCGAGAGCGGCGGCCGGTGCGGAAAGGCGAGGTGGAGCCCGACGTTCGCGTCGGGCTTGGGTGGGGCTCGACGATCTCGCCGGTGCGCGAGGAAGAGCGGGAGGCGAACAGCCCGACGGGGACGTCGGACTCCACCACGAGATTCAAATAGCGTCCATCCATGGAAAAAAATTCACGGCCGCGAACTCATGCTTTCACGCTGCCGACGAGTTCGGTGATCTTGATGCCGAAGTTATCTTCCACGACGACGACTTCGCCGTAGGCGACGAGCTGATCGTTGACGAAGAGGCCGACCGGATCGCTGGCGTGCTGCGTGAGCTGCACGACGGAGCCGGGGGCGAGTTCGAGCACCTCGCGCATCGGGAGCTGGATCGACCCGAGCTGCACGGTGACCTTCACCTTTACGTCGAGGACGAGATCAAGAGTTTTTTCTTCCATCGGATTTGGGAGCGGCCGCGGGGCCGTTGGGGAGTTTGCGAGTGAGCTGCACGGCGACGCGGTCGCTATCGACCCCGACGGTGCCGACGAACTTGGGCGCGCCGTTGAGCAGCACGCGCGTTTCGTGGAAAATACTGGCGGGCAATTCGAGCACGTCGCCGACGCGCAGGCTGGTGATCTCGCGGAGGTCCACCTCGAGGGCGGCCCACTCGGCGCGCACCGGCACGGTGATCTGCTCGTAGGCCGGATGCCACTCGGTCTTTTTTTCGGAGCTCGAAACGGCCGTGTCCTTTTGGCGGCGCGCCTGCATTTTTTTCACGACCGGCTCGATCGTGTAGTAAGGCACCCCGATCTGGATCTGCTCGGAGCAGTCGCCGAAATTCACCTCGAGCGTGAGGATGAGGACGATGGCGTCCTTCGGGGAGGTTTGCAGGAAACGGCCGTTGTTCTCGTGGCCGATGATCATCGGGCGGAGTTCCTGCTCGGATTTCCACTGCGCGCACCATTCCTCGAGGATGATGTTGATCACGTCTTCGAGCAGCGCGATTTCGATTTCGGTGAGGTAGCGCTCAGCTTTGACCGAATGACCACGGCCGCCCAGCAGGCGGTCGGCGATGGTGAGCGCGAGGCGGGGGTTGACGTCGAGGATGCCGACGCCGACGAGCGGTTCGACTTTGAAGAGGCATAGATGGGTGGGATTCGGCAGCGAATCGGTGAACTTCGCGTAGGTCGCCGTGGTGAGCCGGGCCATTTTCAGGCCGAACTCCATGCGCAGGTAGAGCGAGAGACGCGCGGAGAGATAACGGATGAAATCCTCGTGCAGCAGGCGCAGCCGGCGGAGTTCGACTTCCGAGAGGAAAACGGGATTGCGAAAATCGTAAGCCTCGACCTTGAGCGCCGTGGTGGACGCCTTGGCGCCGTCGGGGCGAATCAGGAACTGCTTCGGCGGGGCGACGGCCACCTCCTGCGCGAGCAGTTTATCGATCTCCGATTGATCGAGCGTGCTGCCGGTGTTGTTCGGATCGTCGGCCATGGTCAGGAAAACAAGCAACCCCTTCGGTTTGTCGTTCTGAACGCAGTGAAGAATCCAGGGCGCGCTTCGTGGCGCGACGCGCGTGCGAAAGTCGAAATGGATTCTTCGCTGCGCTCGGAATGACAGGCATTCGAGCGTTCATCGGCGCAGGCCACCCACGGCTGGCCGCTGGTTCGGAGTCTCAGAACGACACTGGAAAGAATAAGCATGGAAGCTTTCCTCGGCGCGATCACTGCACGACGAAGTCGGAGAAGTAGACCTGCTCGGCGACTTTCTTGCCGAGCGCCTGGTTATAGGCGGCGACGAGCTTTTCGCGGAGGACGTTCTTCGCGCCCGGTTCCTCGAGGTCGGCGAGCGAGAGCGAGGAGAGGACGTTGAGCGTGACATCGGTGAGGCGCGGCTTGTTGGCCTCGAACAACGCCTTGATGCCGGGCTCGGCGCCCGTCACGAGGAAACTGGTCTTGAGGTAACGCGTGCCCATCGTGCCGGCGAGGTTCACGACGACGTTTTGGAATTCGTAGCTCGGCGCGCCGTCCTTGCCGTCCTTGCCCTCCTTGCCGCCCTTGCCCTCGCCGGGCGCGGCTTCCGCGGCGACTTCCTCGCCGGCGGGAACGCTTGCGAGTTTTTTGGCGAGTTGCGGGATGAGCACAAACTGCCCGACGGCCCAGGTGGCGGCAGGCGCCAGCAGGATCGCGACGATCGCCGGTATCCAAGCTTTGAAGCCGGCACCTTTCGCGGCCGCAGCGGCGGGAGCCGGTGCGGAGGCGGCGGCCGGCGCGGCGGCGGCGGGCGCGGCGGATGCCGGCGCGGAAGAGGCGGGAGGTTTGGCCATGGAGCGAAAGAGGCGGAGGAGAAACCGCGCGAGAGCGCGCGGTCGCCGCGAACGACGGGATCAGCGTTTCAGATTGACGATGTCGTCGAGGACCGTGTCGGAAACGGTGAGGAGGCGGGAGCCGGCCTGGAAGCTGCGTTGGGTGGTGATCAGGTCGGAGAACTGCTCGGTGAGGTCGACGTTGGAGAGTTCGAGCGTGCCGGACTGAATCGTGCCGAGGCCATTCGTGCCGGGGGAGTTGGTGTTGTTCGTCGCCGAGGTATCGAGCGAGACCGAGCCGGTCGTCGAACCGGCGGCGGCCATGCCGTTGTAGAGATTGTTGCCCTGCTTCACGAGCGCCGACGGGTCTTTGAAATTCTGCAGGAGAATCTTGGCGACCGTGACGGTGCTGCCGTCGGAGTAAGACTCGATGATGTTGCCGTTGCGATCGATCGCGACCGACTCGGCGGAATTGCCGCTCAGCTGGATGTCACCCGAAGTGGACGGCGGCGTGGCGGGCACGGCGGGCGGGCCGACCTGGGCCGCGGTGCCGCCGTAGAGGCCCTGCACGCGGAAGCCGTCCGCGGTGACGAGGAAACCGTTCGGATCCCAGCGGAAATCTCCGGCGCGAGTCACAAACTCCTCCGAACTGCTGGTGTTCTTCACCCGGAAAAAACCGTTGCCGGAAATGCCGAGGTCCGTCGCCTTGCCGGTCGACGAGAGCGAACCCTGGGTGAAATTCGTCGTGATGGCGGAGAGCCGCACGCCGGTGCCGACGGCGACGGCCGAGGTGGGCTCGGTGCCGCTGCTGGATTGCTGGAGGATGTTGCTGAAGCTGTCGGAGTAAGTCGCGTTCGAGCCCTTGAAGCCCGTGGTATTCACGTTGGCGATATTATTGCCGATGACTTCGAGACCTTTCATGAAGGTGCGCAGCGCGCTGACGCCGCTGCCCATTGTGCCGATGAGTGACATGGTAGTATGCTGTTTGGGGTTTAGGTGCCGGACGTGGCCGGCTGCGTCTGTTGCGTGGCAGGGGCCGTGCCGGGCTCCACGAGGAGCACGGACGAAAGGGAGTAGCTCTTGTCGCCGAGGATGAGGCGCGGCGTGCCGTCGCTCGTGTCGACGCCGCTCACGTCGCCGGAGACGAGACCGTCGTCACCCGCGTCGAGCGTGACATGGCGGCCGATGTAGCTGTTGGCCGTGACGAAATCCTGCTTGGCGTTCATCGCCGTCACTTCGGAAAGGAGCGATTTCGACTGATCGAGCGCGGTGAACTGCGCCATCTGCGCGATGAACGCGGTGTCCTCCATCGGCTTCATCGGATCCTGCGATTGGAACTGCACGGCCAGAAGCTTGAGAAAATCGTCCTGCCCGAGCGTCTGTTTCTTCGTGACGATCGGGACGGTTCCGGGGTCCGTCGGATCGGAGGCGGCGGAAGCGGAGCGATTGGAAGTGACGGGGTTGACTTGCATAAAATCAGGCGAGCGCGTGAAGGCGGCCGGGGAGCGGAAGCGAAACCGCCGTCGCCACGGCCGCGGGCTCGGACGCGGCCGACCGGCGGGAGGCGGCGCGAGGCGCAGCGTGGTTCTCGAAGGAGAATTGATCCGGGCGGGAATTCGAGCCGCGCTGATCGGATGCGCCGGAGTCGGCTTGCAAAGAATCGTGCGATGACGCGGAGGAAGTGAACACGGGCTCGGCCAGCTGCTGGCCGCGTTCGCCGGATTCAGCGGCGACGGCGCGCCACTCGGTCGCCAGGGCGGCGCGCAGCTCGGGCGAATCGGTGCGGAAAGTAGCCTGGATGTTTCCGCCGCGCACTTCGACGCGGACCGCCAGATCGACGCCGGAGACGGAAAACTTCAAATTCACCCCGTGCTGACCGCCGGTCGTGAAGTGGTCGGCGACCGCGAGGACGGACTCGACCGTGCGGTGGGCCGCGCCCGACGTTTCGTACCTGGCCGCCTGCGGCGGCTCGTCCGCGAGTGCCGCAAAATCGAGCACCGGCGCCGAAAACGTCGACGGAGCGACGTCGATCGACGGACGGTTGGAAGCGGATGCAAGCACGGGCATGTTGTTGCGGGTTTTAGCAACGTTGATGCCAAGGCCGATCGATCCGTCCACAACGTCCTGTTCCGCAGTCGTTAAAGAATTTTTTATGCCGAGCTTTTTGAGAGTCGAACCAACTTTCGCGGAACGCTCGACACCGACGGCAATTTTTTCCGCGGCACCGTCCGTGATCGAAGAAATGCCGAGCAACGAAATCTCGGCGGGCGCAAATTCGGGTGCGACCGTGGCTGCCGCAGCGGGAACCGTGGCGGTGGGCACGACGGAGGCAGGTTCCACGGACTCCGGCGCCGGCGTGAGCGCTTCAGCGGCGGCGGGCACGGCGGCGGTTTCGGATCGAGACGTCGCAGCGGGCGAAACGCCACCGCCGGAAACGCGCGTATCGGCCGCAGTGATGCAGGGAGAGGTTTCCCGCGGCGCGGGGTCGAAAGGCCCCGTAGCGTGAACCTCCGCGGGGAAAGGCGGAGTCGACTCAGCCGGCGCGGCGTCGACGGATGAGATCGCGTCGGGGTGCAGCGGGGCCACGTGCCGGGGAAACTCCATCGAAGGCGGCATCGGCGCGGAGGTCGCCGGCGGCGGAACTGCAGATCCACGAGTCGACAAGTCGAGCGGCACCGCGGTTGACGAGAATCTCCCGGGGCGAACACCAGGCGCCGCGGCAGGCGCCGGCGTCGCTCGCGGCAGCGCGGCAACGACGCCACTCGATTTCGGAGAGGAGGGCGCGGGTGCGGCGGGCTGAGTTGGCGGAAGCGTGGTGGCGACGACCGACGCAGCCGCACTCGGATCGAGAGCCGCGATTTGCGGGGCGGCGGCGGGACCGACGGCGGCTGGGAGCGATTTCGCCGAGTCGACATCGGCGGCATTCGTCTCACTGGAGCCGGCCCCGGCGAATCGCGGCGCGCCGAAACGGCCCGGCGTCTTTTGCGCATACGTGGCGGCGATTTGAGCAGGCGGTGCTGCATCGCGCCGGCGGCCAAACGGCTCGGCGGAAACGGAGCGCGGCGTGTCCTGCGACGCGGCGCGAGAGGCCCCACCCTCGCCTGCATCGTTCCGATAATTTCGAGGACCACGCTTGCCCGGAACGCCGATGTCAGGCGTGCCGGCGAACGGTGCCGGTTCGGCCGAGGGCGCAGTACTCGCGGGCGTGTCGTCGGAAATTGGCCTCAGCGATTCGGCGAGTTCGCCGTGAACCGATTCCGGTTTCACGGGCGGGAGCGGAAGCGTCGGCGCACCGACGGCAGTGGCCGTCATCCAGGAAAGAAGTTCGCCGTCGTTTGCACCCACGGGATCGGAGTCGGGCGGCTCGGCCGCGGGCGCGGAAAGTTCTTCCCCGTCGTTTTCCACCTCATCGGGGCCGTCGGCCGGGGTCGACCCGGCCTGCGGGCGAGTGACGCCGAGAGAAAATGGCGCCGGCGCGGCCGGGAGCGCGACCGTGGGCAACGTGGGTGCAGCGGCTGGGCCGGTCTCGGCATTCAGCAACGCGCCAAACGCATCGGGCGCGACGTCTGCAGGGTTGTTCGCCCCGGGTGCAGCGAGCGTCGCCGCACCGAGGTCGGAGGGAGAAATCGACGAGAAGTCGAACGGAAGAGGGGAAGCGGAAAGTTGCATGTCATGGCGAACCTTCCGTGGTGCGACGAGTCGCGCCGTCCATGGCGCGGGGAAAATTTTCTGAACTCAGGCGGGATTCGAAGTTTTCGTGGATTTCATCAGCCGGAGTTTCTCGGAGAGCACCGCGGCGCGGCGGGCGAGCGGCGTGCCGTCGCTGCCGGACGTCTTGCTCATCTCCTCGAAGATGGGGCCGATGACGTCGGGCTTCATCAGCGAAAGGATTTTCACCGCGGTGCTGTCATCCATTTCGCGGATGATCGCGACGGCGGCGCGCGGCGTGAGGTTGGCGTAAGTGACGGAGAGCGCGCGGAGATTTTTCGCCTCGTCCTCGCGGATCGAGATGACTTTCTCCGCGATTTCCTGGCGCAGGCCTTCGATCTCGCCGCGCATGGTGGCGAGTTCCTTGCGCTCGGCGGCGATGCGGGCCTCGCGCTGGTCGAGCGACTCGGCGCGTTTTTGCAAGGCGGCGCGCTCTTCCTTCAGCTCGTTGGAAAGGTTTTCGATTTCGATCGTCCAGAAATCCCAGCCTTTCTCTTTCTTCGGGGCCGCCGCGGCGGCGGCCTGCGCCCGCAGCTCAATCGCTTTCGCCACGAGCACGGCGGCCGTACGCCAGAATGTGAATACGCCCACCGCGAGCGCGAGCATGAGCGCGGCGCTGGCAGTGACGAAGGGGTTGCGCAGAAGAGTCATAGGGAGAGGAAGAACGGCGTGACGCGGCGGCGACCGGCAAAATCGTCGGCTTCCGCCTGTTCTTCGCGGTCGGCCTCACGACGGTGCGTGGCGCGCGCCTTGGTTTCGAGGCGGTTGACGATCTCGAGCTGCCGATGGGCTTCGATGTAGTCGGTGCGGCGTTGCTGCATCTGATCGCGGGCGGCGATCGCGCGGCGTTCGGCGTCGCCTTCGGCCGCGCACTCGCGGCGATAATCGGAGAGGAGCAGCGCGGCTTCGGCGGCGAGATAGGTCTGGCGACGGTTGTCGAAGAGCGCGGCTTCGAGGGCGCGCATGCGGATGCGCGTGCGCGCGAGTTCTTCCTCGGCCTGGACGTAGAGATGCACGGCGTTCGCGAAGGCTTCGCGGGCGCGGGTTTCGCGGTGGGCGCGCAAAACGGCCACCGGACGGAGGGGGAAACGGAAGCGTTTCATGCGACGATTTGTTTGAGGTTGAGAAAGCTTTTCGCTCTCGGGGTGTGTTCGTGCACCGACTGGCGCAGGAAATTTTTCAGCGGCTCGTGGAGCGTCACCGCGCGATCGAGGGCGGCATTCGCGCCCTTCTGATAGGCGCCGATGGAGATGAGGTCCTCATTCTTCCGATACAGTGCGAGCTGCTCGCGGGCCTTGCCGGCGAGCGCGACCTCGTCGGGCGTGCACACGTCGCGGGTGAGACGCGAAACGCTCTCGAGCACGTCGATCGCCGGGTAGTGGTTGAAGTGCGCGAGCGCGCGGGACAGCACGATGTGGCCGTCGAGAATACCGCGGACGGCGTCGGCCACGGGCTCGTTCATGTCGTCGCCCTCGACGAGCACGGTGTAGAGCGCCGTGATCGCGCCCTGCTCCCCTGCCCCGGCGCGCTCGAGCAGGCGCGGGAGCAGCGCGAAAACCGAAGGCGTATAGCCGCGCGTCGCCGGGGGCTCGCCGATCGCGAGGCCGATTTCGCGTTGGGCCATCGCGAAGCGCGTGACCGAGTCCATCATGAGGAGGACATTTTTGCCGGCATCGCGCCAGGCCTCGGCGATGGAAGTGGCGGTGAACGCAGCGCGCAGGCGCAGCGGCGCGGGTGTGTCGGACGTGGCGACGACCACGATCGAGCGTTTCATGCCCTCGGGGCCGAGATCTTTTTCGATGAACTCGCGGACTTCGCGACCGCGCTCACCGACGAGCGCGACGACGACGACATCGGCTTCCGAGCCGCGGGCGATCATGCCCATGAGCGTCGACTTGCCGACGCCGGAGCCGGCAAAGAGACCGAGTCGCTGACCGCGGCCGAAGGGCGTGAACGTATCCAGCGCACGGACGCCGGTTTGGAAGGCGTCTTTGATGCGCTGGCGGCGGAGCGGGTGCGGCGGCGTGGCGTTTTGACCGACGCTGCGATCGACGGGCATCAGGCCGAGGCCGTCGTAAGGTTTGCCGAGTGCATCGACGACGCGGCCCAACATCTCGGGGCCCGGCCGCGGGAGCGCGGGGCGATCGGCGACGGCGACTTCGCAGCCGACGTGCAGGCCGGCGGCGTCGCCGAGCGGCATGAGCAGCACGCGATGTTCGCGAAAACCGACGACCTCGGCGCGCACATGGAAGTCGGAGCGGGGCGAGCGAATCACGCAGAGTTCGCCGAGCCCGACGTTCGGGCCGTCGGACTCGATGATGAGTCCCGCCACGCCGGTGACCGCACCGACGCGCTGCACGGATGGCAGGTGGCGGACCTGCGTGCGGAGCGTTTCGACGAGTGGGGCGACGGAGGACATGTTGGAGGCGGTCAGGCGGCCGGCGGATGGCAATCGCCGCGGCAGCCGGTGAACGTGCAGCGGCTCGGCGTCGGGCACTCCGCATCCGCCGAAAACGTGAAGACGCCGTTTTCGACAGTGTAACGCATTGCGTTACACTCTTCATCGCGGCCCGCGGGGGCCCGGCGGCGACGCCCTCCCCAGACGGGCCCAGCATTCAGCCATGGAGCGGATGGGGGAGTGTAACGCATTGCGTTACACTTTGCCGGGGTGGTTGCGCGCGGGGTCATGCGGGGACGAGGCTGCGGGCGAGCGCGTCGAGCTTGGTTTGCTGGCGCGCATCGGTGAGGCCGAAACGGCTGCGGACCTGGCAATCGCCGGGTCCGAGCGCGGCTTCGGTGCGGATGCGAAGGCCGGGATAACGCTGCTGCCAATCGGGGTTGAGGGAGGAAATAAATTCCGCGTCGCGCGGGCCGACGACGAGTTCGAGGTTCTCGCGTTCGGGGAAAAGTTCGGCGAGCGCTTCTTCACAGAGAAGGGAAACGACCTCGGGCGGAGGCTCGTAGCCGGCGAGCAGACGGCGGGCGATTTCGACCGCGAGGCCGGGCAGCGCGTCGCGGAGCTGTGCGAGGAGGACGGGCTCGAGCGTGGAGAGTTTTTTCAGGATGCCGTCGTTGAGCTGCTCCACGTCGGCGCGGAATTCGACCATCTGCTGGTCGGCGGCGGCGCGCGAATCGTCGATGCCGCGGCGATACGCGGCTTGCGTGGCCTTCGCCATCTCGGCCTCGCTGAACGCGCGACCGCCCACGCCCGGCGCGGTGACGCCGGTCAGCGGGCGGTCGAAGGCGATGAGTTTGGCGTGAGTCACGGCGGCGGGGTTCCGAGTTCAGAGTTTCGCGTTCCGAGTTGGGGTGCTCAGGCGACGAGGCTTTGGGCGGAGTCGGTCTCGAGGGAGATCTGGCCTTCTTCTTCGAGCCGGCGGACGACCTGGATGATCGAATCCTGCGCGACCTCGACGTCCTTGAGGCGAACCGGCCCGAGCATCTCGATCTCTTCCTTGAGGCTTTCGGCCGCGCGCTTGGAGATCGCGGCGTAGAATTTTTCGCGGAGCGTTTCGCTCGCGGATTTCATCGAGACGGCGAGGCTCGAGGAGTCGACTTCGCGGAGCACGCGCTGCAGGTCCGGCGGCTGCAGGCGGCCGAGATCCTCGAAGCTGAAGAGTTTCTTGCGGATGGCCGCGCCGAGCTGGGCGTTGCGCTCCTCGAGGCGGGCGAGGAGGTTTTTCGACATGTCCTTCTCGAGCTGGTTGAGGAGGTCGGCCACGGCGCGCACGCCGCCGCTGCGGTGGAAAGCGGGACGGACTTTGCTGTCGAAATGCTTGCCGAGGCTGCGGGCGATCTTGCCGACGAGTTCGAGTGAGGTGGACTCGATCGTGCCGAGGCGCTCGATCACTTCTTCGCGCAGGTCGGGGCCGAGGAGGCCGAAGACCTCGGCGGCTTTCTGGCCGTCGAGATACGAGAGGACGAACGAGATCGTCTGCGGCTGCTCGTGCTTGATGAGGTTGAAAATCTGCCGGCCCTCCATCTCGGAAATTTCCTTGATGACCTCGACGGAGGTGCCGACGGGGCCGACGCGGCCGATGATGGCGGAGGCCTTGTAATCGCCTTTCGCGATCTCGAGCGTGCGTTGGGCGTAGGCGAGGCCGCCGAGGGCGGAGTTGTGGCTTTGAGCGACGACGCCGGCGAATTCCTCGAGCGCCTGTTTCTGGACGGCTTCGGACACGATGCTGATCGTGGACATCTCGCGGCAGAGCATCTCGATCTCGGGTTCGTCGAACTGCTTCAGCACATTCGCCGCGGCCTCGGGGCCGATGCACACGAGGAAAATCGCGAGCTTCTGCTGGCGGGAGGCTTTGGCGAAATCGAGGTCGGTAGCCATAGGTTCAGGAGCTGAGAGTCGAGAGCTGAGAGCGGAGAGCGGGGAGCGGCGGCGGACGGCTCGGACGGCTCGGAGAGCCGTCCCTACCGGATTCGAGTTCCAGACTCTTAGCTCTCAGCTCTTGGCTTTTCATGAATCAGTTCTTGCTGCTGCTGCCGGCGGAGACCCAGTCGCGGAGGGCGACGCCGATGTTCGCGGGTTTCTGGCGGATGAGTTCGTTCAACAAATCCGGCGTCACGCCGTTCGAGGAGGGCAATGAACGACTCGCGGCCTCGGGCGTGAGCGAGAGGACCTCGACCGGGACGGGCTCCGGCTTTTGCTTGCCGAGCATGCGCCAGAAAATGAGCAGCACGATCGCGGCGCCGATCACGCCGGCCCAGCGGCTGCCGGCCTCGATCCAGCCTTGCCAGCGGTTTTCCTTCTCGATCGCGGCGATCTGCGTCGGGAAACGTTCGGCGACCTGGAAAGGCATTTCCTGCAATGACACGAGCGAGTCGAGCGACTGGCCGGCGGTGGGCTTGAGGCCGAGGGCGTTGACGACGAGCTGGCGGAGGGCGTTGAGTTCCTCGGGCGTGCGCTTCGGCGCTTCGGCGGGAGTCTGGCCCTCCTTCGCAGAGCCTCCAGCGGGCGCGGGCTGCGCCCGCGGCGCAATGAAGACGGCGGCGGTGAGATTTTTAACCGTGCCGGGATTGCGCGTCGTGTTCGAGGTGGTGCGGTTGATCTCGTAGGTGGTCGTGCGGTTCTTGCGGTTCTGCTCGGAGTTCGAGACGGGCCGCGCGGTTTCCGTCGCGGTGGCTTTCTCGGGAACGTTCGCGCTCACGCCGACGACGCCGCCGGAAGAGCGGGACTCGGCGGTGGACGACGTGTCCTCGACGACGGTCTGAGTGCGCACGACCTGGCCGTCCGGATCGAATTTCTCCTCGGAAACGGTGACCGCCTCGGTGTCGATCTCGGCGGAAACACGGACGACGGCGTTGCCCGGGCCGATGACGGCGGCGAGCATCGTCTCCACTTTTTTCGCGAAGTAATCCTCGACCTGCTGGCGGTATCGGATTTGGGAGGACGCGTTGCCGAGCGTCGGATCCTGCTTCAACTCTTCGGAGAGGACGTGGCCGCGGTTATCGACGACGGCGACCTGATCGGGCGAGAGGCCCTGGACGGCGTTGGCGACGAGGTGACGAACGGCGTTGACCTGATCGGGCTCGAGACGGCCGCCGGCGACATCGATGAAAACGGAGGCGGTGGACTTCACGCCTTGCTCGGTGAGGAGGAGGCGGTTCTCGGGTTGCACGATCATGACGCGCGCGGCGCGGACGCCCTGGAGCTGCATGATCGTGCGCGCGAGTTCGCCCTGGACGGCGCGGAGATAATTCGTGCGTTGCACGAAATCGGAGAGGCCGAACTGGCCCTTGTCGAAAATTTCGAAGCCCACGCCGTCGCCGCTCGGCAGGCCTTTCGAGGCGAGGTCCATGCGAAGCTTGTAGACCTGGTCGGCGGGCACGGAGACCGCGGTGCCGCCGGCGGAAACCTGGTGCGGGATGTTCTGCGTCTGGAGCTGGCCGATGATTTGCGCGGCGTCTTTTTCGCTGAGACGCGCATAGAGCAATTGGTAATCGGGGCGGCGCGACCAGAGGACGACGGCGATCAGGCCAGCGGCGACCGCGATCGCGGCGACGACGAGCGAGACGCGCTGGTTGAGGCCGAGCTGCTTCCAGAGGTCGAGCAGGGATTGGGTGAAATTTTTCATCGGGCGAGGCGCCGGTGGGGAGAAAGATTAGGAGAAGAAGAAAGAGAAAGATTCGGCGCGGAGTTCACACCTGCATGCGCATCAGCTCCTGGTAGGATTCCACGAGCTTGTTGCGGACCTCGACCATCATGGAGAAGGCCACGGAAGCCTCCTGCATGGCGATGACGCTGGTGTGAAGCTGGTCGGATTCGCCGAGGAGAACCTTCCGCGTAATCGCCTGCGCGGCGTCCTGCTTCGCGCTGACGGTGGCGACGAGGCCGTCGAGCACCTGCCCGAAACCATCGTGCGGCGCGCCCGGGGTTGCGAGCAGGCCGGACGGAGCGACGCCGGTTTTCGGCAGCGGCGCGTCGAGCCGGGCGAGGGACGCGGCGTTGAGCGGGGAGATGTTGCCGATGGGGGCCATGTTGCGGAGAAGGCGAGAGCTGAGAGTCTAGAGCTGAGAGTCTAGAGCTGAGAGCCGGAAGCGGAGAGCGGCGGTGAGGGGTTGTTGCGAGTGTTGTTGGGGGGTTCGGGCTCTCAGCTCTCAGCTCTCAGCTCTCGGCTCTCAGCTCTCAACTAATGACTATTTCCCGATCTCGAGGGTTTTCATCGCCATCTGGCGGGCGTTTTTGACGACGGAGAGGTTGGCCTCGTAAGCGCGCGACGCGGTGATGAGGTCGACCATCTCGTAGGAGAGATTGACGTTGGGCATCGTCACCATGCCGTCGGCGCCGGCGTCGGGATGCTGCGGATTATAAACCTGCTGGCCGGGCGTGCGATCGGTGGCGACGGCGGCGACTTTCACGCTTTGGAGAGAAGGACCGCTCCCGCCTTCGCGGCGCATCAGTTCGGATTCGAAGGACACGACCTGGCGTTGATACGGGCCGCCGTTCGGGGTGCGGGTGGTCTGGGCGTTGGCGATGTTCTGGGCGACGATGTCGAGGCGCGTTTTCTGCGCGTTGAGCGCGCCTGCGGTGATATCGATGCCGGAGATGAGATTCATGCGGGGACGCGGGGTCAGGCGGTGCGGCCACTGATGGCCATCTTCAGTTGCTTTAGATTTCCGGAGATCAGTTCGGTGAGATATTCGTGCTGGATCGCGTTGGCGTTCATCGCGAGGAGTTCGCGTTCGATTTCGACCGTGTTGCCGTCCGGGCGCAGGCTGCGGGCGTTGAGATCCTCCGCGAGGTGGGGCTTCAACGTGTCGGCGCTCGCGGCGAAATCGCCCGTCGCCATGCGCGATTTCAGCTGCTGGTCGAAATCGGGTGCGATATCGAGGCGGTGATAACCGGGCGTCTCCGAATTCGCGATATTCGAGGCGATCGCTTCCTGCCGCAGCACCGCCGCATCCAGCATCTTTCGCGCAAGCTGGTAGTTGTCGGTCTGGAAAATGGGATCGATCATGCGGCACCCCATTAAGCAAAGCAGGTGCCACGGTCCGAAATGGCCGGGTAAGTTGCTTATGTCCCGGCGAATATAGTTTCTTAAATCCGCCGCGCCCTCCCTGGGCGTCGGTCGCCACCGGGCGGCCGGAAAAATTTGCCGACGCCGCGCCGCGCTCGACCGCAGAAACCTTTCGCCAAGCGCTTTATTCTTCGCGCGACGCGACGATATAGGGGCAATACTTCATGAGGGAAAGCGAGTTCGATTTCATTCGCAGCCTCGTTTACGAGCGCAGCCGCATCAGCTTAAGCGCCGACAAACGCGAGCTGGTTTCGGCACGCCTCGGCAAACGGCTGCGCGCCACCAACGTGACGACCGTCGGCGATTATTGCCGCCTGCTCCAGCAACCGGACGCGGAGGGAGAACTCGCGAACCTCATCGACGCGATCTCCACGAACCACACCTTCTTTTTTCGCGAGAACGCGCATTTCGATTTTCTCCGCCAAGTCGTGCTGCCCGAGATGAAGGCGCGCGCCCCGAAGGAAAAATGGCCGCGCTGCCATCTCTGGAGCGCGGCGTGTTCCTCCGGCGAGGAGCCCTACTCCATCGCGATCTCGCTCGCCGATTCGCTCGCCGGCTGGCCGTGGCACATCGAGGCGACCGACATCTCGCACCGCATCCTCGCGAAGGCGAAGGCCGGGATTTATCGCGACGACACGATCAATCGTCTGCCGCGCGCCACGATCCAGACGCACTTCCAGCGCGGCTTCGGCCCGCAGGACGGCAACTATCGCGCGAAAGCCTCGCTGCGCGACCAGATCAGTTTCCGTCACCTCAACCTGCTCGAGGGCGAGCCGCCGTTTCGCGAACCCTTTCAAGTCATCTTCTGTCGCAACGTGATGATCTACTTCGATCGCCCCACGCAGGAGGAACTCGTGAACAAACTCGCGCGTCACCTCGTGCCCGGCGGCTATCTCTTCGTCGGTCATGCCGAAAGTCTCACCGCCATCCGCCACCCGCTCAAAACCATCCGGCCCGCCGTCTACCAGCGGCCGATGAACGCCTCGCTATGAGCCGGCGCATTCGAGTGTTGATCGTCGACGACTCCGCGGTCGTCCGAAAATTGGTGACCGACGCGCTGCGCGTCGATCCCGAGATCGAGGTCGTGGGCACCGCGACCGATCCCTACGTCGCGCGCGACAAGATCAAGCAACTCAACCCCGACGTGCTCACGCTCGATCTCGAGATGCCGCGCATGGACGGACTCACGTTTCTCCGCATCCTGATGGAGCAGCATCCGATGCCGGTCGTGATCATGAGTTCGCTCTCGCAACGCGGCTCCGATTACGCGCTCGAAGCGCTCCGGCTCGGCGCGTGCGACGTCCTCGGCAAACCGGCCGGCTCCTACTCCTTCGGCGATCTCGGCCCGCAACTCATCCGCTGCCTGAAAGCCGCCGCAGGCGCGAAGCTGCAGAAGGTGGGACGCGTGCTCCCCAACGCGCCGATCGGCGCCGCGGCTGCACCTCAAGCCCGGCGGGCCAAGGACAACCCGCCCTACCCGTCCGCCGCTGGTGTCACCGCCGTTTCGAATCGCCAACTGATCCTCCTCGGCGCGTCGACGGGCGGCACGGAAGCGTTGCGCGAAGTGCTCACGCATCTGCCCGCCGGCCTGCCGCCGATCGCGATCGTGCAGCACATTCCGCCGGTTTTCTCGAAAGCGTTTGCCGACCGGCTCAGCACGCAGTGCGCATTCGAAGTGCGCGAAGCCGTCGACGGCGAGGCGCTCACACCGGGACTCGCGCTCGTCGCGCCGGGAAATTTTCACCTCATGCTCCAGTGGCGCGGCGATCACTATTGTGCGCGCGTGACCGGCGGCCCGCAGGTCTGGCATCAGCGCCCCGCCGTCGATCTGTTGTTCAAATCCGCCGCCGATTGCGGCGCCGCTCCGCACGCGATCGCCGGCGTGCTCACCGGCATGGGCAAGGACGGAGCCGAGGGCCTCCTGCGCCTGCGCGAACTCGGCGCGACGACTTTCGCGCAGGATGAAGCGAGCTGCGTCGTCTATGGAATGCCCCGTGCTGCCTGGGAAAACGGCGGCGCGCAGCGCCAGATTCCCCTCGACCGCATCGCCGATTTCATCGTCCATCCGCCTCACACCACCACTGCCGACGCGGCCGCCGTCCTCGCCCCCGCCGCCCTGCCATGACCGACGCCCCCGCCACGACCTCCCCCGCTTCCACCATCCTCATCGTCGATGACGAGCCGGTGGTCCTCGCCGCGCTGCAGCAGACGCTGGAGCGGGAACGTTTTCACGTCGTCGCGTGTTCGAGCCCCACGAAGGCGCTCACGATCCTCCAGGAACGCGACTTCGCCGTCATCATCTCCGACCAGAAAATGCCCGAGATGCTCGGCCTCGATTTCCTCATCGAGAGCCGCCGCCATCGCCCGCAGGCGTCGCGCATCCTCATCACCGCCGTCCTCTCGCTGCCGACGATCGTCGACGCGATCAACAAGGGCGAAATTTTCCGCTTCGTCGCCAAGCCGTGGCTCCGCGAGGAACTCATCGCCACCGTGCGCAACGCCGTGCACCGGCACGAACTCGTCACGCAGAACGCGATTCTCCAGGCCGAGACGCAGCGGCTCAACGCCGAGCTGACCGACGCCAACGCCGCCCTCGCCGCGCAGGTCCACGATCTCGAGCAGCAGCGCCAGCGCCTCGACGACGCGAACCGCGACCTCGCCACCAACTACGAGCACTCGCTCGAACTCTGCCGCCGCATCCTCACGACCTACGATCCGATCCTCGGCGGCCAGGCGAAGGCGCTCGTCGAATTCGCCGGCCACATGGCCGCGACCGATCTGCTCGACGACAAACAGCGCCACGCGATCCGCACCGCCGCGTGGCTCTGCGACCTCGGCCTGATCGGCGTGCCGCGCGAGATGCTCCGTGCCTTCCGCTCGAAGACCGACCAGCTCACCGAGCGCGAGCTCGCGATGCTGCACAATCATCCTGTTTACAGCCAGACGCTCGCCTCGTTTGTCGACGAGACGTCGGGCGTCGGCGAAGTCATCCGCGCGCATCACGAGCGCTTCGACGGCCGCGGGTATCCCGACGGCCTCGCCGGCGAAGCGATCCCGTGGGCCGCGCGCTGCCTGTCGGTCGCGGTCGGTTTCGTGGAGTCCGGCCTGCCGAAGGCCGCGGCGATCGACCTCGTGCTCTCGCAATCGGGCACCGCCTACGATCCCGAGGCCGTTCGCCTCTTCCTGAAAGTCACGAATCTCGCGCAGCTCCCGCGGCAAGTTCGCGAAATCACGCTGCAGGAACTCGAGCCCGGCATGGTGCTGGCCAACGGCATCTACAGTCCGCACGGCCTCCTGCTGATCGGCGAAGGCCAGGAACTCAGTCCCGGCACCATCGCGAAAATCCGCAGCCACAACCAGGTCACGCCGATCAGCCAGCGGCTGCTCGTGCGGATCTGAACGGCCGCGCGGAAGTGACGCAGCGTCCGATCCAGCGGTAGCGGAAAGCGTGAGCTTTTCGAGTTCGCCGGCGGGAGCGGTGAAAAGCTCACGCTTTCCGCTACGGCGGCTCGGCGGATGCCTCGCCCCACGTCGGGCTACTCCGCGAGTCCCAAAAAGTCCCTGCGCTCCCGCGCAGGGCTACAGGATCGCGTAGCCCGCTGCGGGAGCAGCGGGACCGTCTGTCCCCGACGCCAAAGAGTTCCATTCGCCACGCATTTTATCCGGAACGCCTCTCAAGTTTCCCCGCGCCGAACCGTATAATTCAGCGCGGCCCCAGGCCGATCGTTCCGTCGTCATGTCCCTCCCCTTTCACCTCTCATTCGGACGCGCCTCGATCGCCTCCGCCGCCTGACGCATGGGTTCTCCCACCATCGCCTCCATTTTTGCGCAACGCGTCGTGATCGGCGTCGGCGACATGGCTGTCTCCAACAACGCCCTCGTCACCCTCAGCACCTACGCGCTCGGATCGTGCATCGGCGTGGTGGCCTACGATCCCGTGATGAAGGTCGGCGGCATCCTGCACATGATGCTGCCGGATTCCTCGATCTCGCCCGACAAGGCGACGTCACAACCCGCGATGTTCGCCGACACCGGCCTGCCGCTTTTCTTTCGCGCGCTCACGGGCCTCAAAGGCGACCGCTCGCGCATCCGACTTTTCGTGACGGGCGGCGCCTGTGTGCTCGCGAGCCACGACAATTTCAAAATCGGCGAACGCAACACGAAGGCGACGCTCGATTACCTCGCGCTCAACGGCTATCGTCCCCGCCAGGTGGTGACCGGCGGCACGACGAATCGCACCGTGCACCTCGAAATCGGCAGCGGCGCGATGACGCTGAAAACGCCCGAGGGCAACGAAGCCTGCTCGCTCGCGGCGTAAGGATTGTATCCCTCGCGGCCGGCTCGGCTCCGTTGTCGCGGCAGTCTATGGCCGCCGTGCCCGTCTCACGCGCCCATCGGCGTTCAGTGCTCCAACCGGAGCCGCGTCTCGTAAAAAATGGCGTGGTCCATCGTCCGAAATGCCGAGCCCGCGATCTTCGCGCCGCGCTCCCACTGCGCCGGCGAGATTCGGACCAACACCGCCCCGAGCGACATGAACGCCACGCCGGGCAGGGCGAACCAAAGAAAAAGTTCCTCGGCGCGAAATACCTTCCGCACCGGCACATTCAGGCTTTCGCGCTGCGCGATTGTGTCGAACGTCGCATGAATCGCCGCGGCATTCGTCGCCCGAAAAAATCCTCCGCCCGTCTCGCGGGCGATCGTCCATAGTTCTCCCTCGTCGACCTCCGCGCGCACTGCCTCGAATTGTTTTTCACCGTGCTCGTCGAGATACGGAATATTGAACTCACCTGCGCCCACCGCGATCGAGTAGATCGGCGTCGCCCGCTGTTTCGCGAGTGCGACGGCTTCGGCCGCCGAAAAGAGCCCGGCGTTGCTGCTGCCATCGGACATGAGCACGACGAAACCGGCTCGCGCACGCGCGGTATGTCCCGCCGGTCGCGCGAGCGCGAGATCTCGGAGCGCAAGCACCAGACCATCGCCGATCGCCGTCCCGGGCGGAAACCGCGCGATATCGAGCTGCGCAAACGACGCCAGCAAGCGCGCGTGATTCCAGGTCGGCGGCATCAATGTATACGCGCGCCCCGAGAAAACCACGATGCCGATGCGATCCCTCGGCCGGCTCGTCACGAATCGCGCCACGATCGGCTTCAGCACCTCCAGACGGTTAACCGCCCGCCCGTCCCACTCGTAATCCTCCGACAGCATCGAACGACTGACGTCGACCGCCAGCATCGCGTCGTAGGCTTCACGCCCAAATTCCGTGCGCTCGGTGCGGGTCTGCGGCCGGGCCAGCGCGGCAATCAGCAACGCGAAGCCGAGCCAAGCGGCCGCGACCGCCGGCGCGTCGATCGCGCGCCGACGGGCCGGCGACTGCCACCGCGCCGCGAACGGGACCACCCACACCCGCTGCAGTTTGAAGCATCGCAACAGCGCCACGCCCACCACCGCGAACCACACGGCGAACCAAAGCGGATCTTTGAAAACAAAGGTCTCGCTCATGGCCGTACGTTTTCCTTCGCATCACTCCGTGCGCAACAATTTCGTGACGTCCACCCGCGCCGCCCGTCGTGCCGGCAGCCAGCAGGCCAGCGCCGCCGCCGCGAGCAGCAGCAGTGCGACTGCCACATACACCAGCGGATCGGAGGCCGTGGTTTCAAACAGCAGACTCTGCATGAAGCGTGTGAGCCCGAGGGCTCCGGCGATGCCGATGCCGGCACCGATCGCCGCAGTCGCCAATCCGCGCTTCATCACCAAACGGTGCAAATTCGCCGGTTGCGCGCCAAGCGCGAGCCGCACGCCGAACTCCTTCATCCGCGTATCGACCGTGTAAGCAATGACCGAAAAGAGTCCGACGACCGCCAAAACCAGCGCGATGAGAGAAAGTCCTTTCAATATCCTGAACGCATATTGCTCCGCCCACATGCCGTCGCCGATAATTTCGTTGATGGAATGGATCTGGCTCGCGATCAGCCTGGGATCGAACTCGTAAATCGCATGCCGCACCAGCCCCGAAAACCCCGGGCCGGGATCGTGGTCCAGCCGCAACAGCAGCGTGGAAATGTTGGGCGGATAGGCCCAGTTCGGAACATAAAAACGCATGCCGGCGGTGGATCGCGCCGTCTCCTTCACGTCGCCGATCACACCGACGATCGGATTGTTGAAATCGCCCGACACCAAAAGCCGGAAAGATTTTCCGATCGGATCTTCGTCGCCGAAGCGCGCCCGGGCGAACGCCTCGTTGATCACCACTTCGAATTCGCCGGGTTTGCCCGACAACCATCGCCCTTTTTTCATGACGAGGCCAGCCGTCTCGAGAAAGTTCGCCGCCACAAAATTACCCGCCACCGGTTGATAGGTGCCATCGCGCATTTGGAGTTGGGCGGTGCCCCAGAATCCCCCCACCAGCAGCGAATCCTGACCAAACGAAACGTTCCTCACACCGGGAATCGTGGCCAGCCGCTGTTGCAGACGCTCGAAAAGCTGCAGCCGTGCTTCCGGCTTTGGATCGTAGCCAGGAGGAAATGAGATCGTCACTTTTACCTTGCCGGACGGATCGAAACCCAAATCGGCGCGGTGCAGTCTCTCGAAGGACCGAACCATGAGTCCCGTGCCGGCAAGCAGCACCACCGCCAGCGCCGCCTGGAAAATCACGAGCGCCGTTCGGGTTCGGCCGACGCTCCGGCTCTCGCCCGCCGCGGCGCCACCATCCTTGAGCCCCAGATTGATTTCTTCTTTCAACAACCGCCACAGGGGCGCGAGCACGACAGCGACGCCGGCCAGTAAAGTCAGCACGGCGATGCACGCCAACGTTCGGCCATTCCATTGCGGGTTATAGCGCGCCGCCTCGCTGGTTGTGATGAGAACAAACAACGGACCAAAAAAATACCGCGCGATGACGAGCACGATGGCGCTCGCGACCAGCGCCAGACCGATGCTTTCGATCATCAGCAGGCGCGCGATTTGCCAGCGCGTTCCACCCAAGGCCAGGCGAATGCTCAATTCGCGGCGCCGGCCGAGCAGGCGGACGAGCATCAGATTCATCGCGTTGAGGCAGGCGATCGCGTAGAGCAGCGCCGCCGCAATCGCCATCACCCAATACGTTTCGGGCCGAACGGGATCGGTCGGCCGCATCAAGATCGGTTCCTGTTCGGAAAGAAAAGCGGTCGCCCACGGCGGAAGCGGCGGCAGCTTTACCGTGGCCAGGGCGGCGCGAGCCTGATCCGGCCCGATCCCGGCTTTTAGGCGACCGATGATGAAGACTGTCGGAGTGAAGGGATTAGCCGGATCGACGGTTTCCTTGAGCATCAATGGCCGATAAATATCTCCTTCAAACGTCGGCGGGAAAAGCTGCGTCACCGCGAGAACCCCGATTACGGTGCAAGGCTGCTGGTCGACGAGCACCGTTCTTCCAAGCACGTCCGGGGCGGCGTGAAAATATTTCCGCCAAAAAAGATCGGTGATCACCACCACGTTGTCCGCACCTTCGCGATATTCCTCCTTTAAAAAACCCCGGCCAAGCACCGGCTTGATGCCAAGGGTGCGAAAGCAATCGGCCGACGCTGCGATGAGGTTCGCCGTCGCGGGTTCGCCGTCCACGACCGCGTTGGCCACGTCCCGGGTCACCACCGCGAACTCGGAGAAGACATCCGTTTGGTCGCGGTAGGCCTGAAAGTGAATGGCGGACCGATAGGGATTCGACAAGCTGTGCTTGTCCTTGAAACCAATGAGAAAAAGTTGCTTCGGGTGAGGATACGGCTGCGCGAAAATCAGAATCCATGCCGTCAGATTGAACACGACCGTGGCGACGCCGATTCCCATCACCAACATCGCCAATACCGTGAACGTAAAACTCCGGTCTCGGCGCAAGGACCGCAGAGCAAAAGTTACATCCTTGAAACCCTGTTCGAGCCATGCGAAGCCGCGCAAATCGCGGCACCTTTCCTCGAGCTGCGCCACGCCGCCGAAGCGTTTTTGCGCTGCGAATCGCGCCTCGTCCGGCGACATGCCCGCGGCGATGTTTCGCTCCGTCAGCACCTCGAGATGCGCGTGCATTTCCTCCGTCATCTCCGCTTCGAGCCGGCGCCGGCTAAAAAGCGATGCCGCGCGCGCGACGAAGGTGCGCAAACGAGCTTTCACAGGAGGTGATGAGCAAACCGGTGCGAGGCGACGCGGCCACCCTGCCCGCAGGTGGGATGAACTGCACCGTAACCGGTGCAGCTACGAGCATCGGGCGCGCGCATCATGGTCGACGCCCGCTTCACGACGTGCCTTCCATCACCGCGGCGATCGCGGCGCAGAGGCGGGTCCAATCTTTCGCTTCCGTCGCGAGTTGCTTCCGGCCTTCCTTGGTGAGCTCGTAGAATTTCGCGCGGCGGTTGTTTTCCGAGACGCCCCACTCCGCCTCGATCCAGCCTTTCTGCTCCATCCGGTAGAGCGCCGGATAAATCGAACCCTCCTCCACCTGCAGCACATCCTTCGAGAGAATCTGGATGCGATCGGCGATGCCCCAGCCGTGCATCGGCCCCGCGCTCAGCACGCGCAGCACCAGCATGTCCAGCGTCCCCTGTAACAAATCGATTTTGCTCATCGTCGGCCGCCTTCCACAGAATATCTAGGGAAGAAGGAATCGCTCCCCTAGGATGTCAATGGGGAACCGCACCGGCCCTCCGCCTGCCCCGCCTCGCTCCACCTCGACAATCGCGTTCCGCCTCATCCCTACCGCCATCGCTCGCCGCCCAATGTCACCTATTACGTGACATTCAAAATCGCGAATATTCACTCCATCAGCAGGGGAAGAAGCACGATTGCCGGTTAAATCAATGTCACCTATTAGGTGACATTCAAAACCCGTTCGCTTCTCTCGTCGGCAAGGCGGCACGTCCGCCGGTCCGGTCAAATGTCACGTATTACGTGATACTCGAACCGCCTCCTCAACCGCTGCGGCGCGGTAGAGCGGCGCTCATACCAATCGCTCGATGCTTCGACATCCGAAAGGAGCGGAGGAGCAGGACGACGACCGCGCGTGCGGCGAAAAAAGACGCATCGGCCGCTCGTAGCGGAACGCGGGAGCGTTTCGTTCGGTGGCGACCACGAAAAGCTCACGCTTTCCGCTACGGCCGGAAGCCCTGCCTGTTCCCCGGCGTGGCAGCGGGTTGGTCTCTCCCGGATCGCCAACGCCCGGAAGCCCGGCGAGCCCGGTGATTCCTTTGCGATCTTGGCCACCTTGGGGCCATCGCATCGGGCGATTGGTATTCGACCCACCGGCTTCGACAATCCAATGTCACGTATTACGTGACATTGACCATGCGCGGGTGGAGGGCGGCGGATGCGAATGGGACGGCGAACCGAAGCGGTCGGTCAGATCACCTGCACGGCGCCGACGGTGAGCTTGTCCTTGAGCCGAGCGGCGGCGCGCTCGTGGACGATCGGCATCGTTTCCTGCAACAACTCGGGCGTGAAGCCCCACTCGAGCAGGAACTCCTGGTTGAGTTCGAACAGAAAGCCTTCCTCACCCACGCCGGGGCCAAACGACGTCGCGATGTATTTCGCGGCGTGCAGGTGCGCGATCAGCGGCAGCGCCTCGGTCGGCGCTTCGAGCGGCTTCAAATAATGCTCCGCCACCAAAACGAGCAGCGGCGGAAATTTCCACGTGCGCAGCAGCCGCGCCCCGACCTGGATGTGATTGTAGCCGAGCACCGCCTGCTCCGCGTCGGTCCACGCGCTGCCGTTCGCGGCGCAGTGCGCGCGGATCGCCGGATAATACGCATCGCACGCATTCGTCAGCGCGAGTTTGCCGATGTCGCACAACAATCCCGCGGTGTAGGCAGTCTGCGGCGGCACGCGCTCGCTGGTCTCCGCGAGAATCTCCGCGGCGAGCGCGGTGCAGAGCGCATGGCGGCAAAAATCGCCCGCTTCGCCATGACCGACGCCCGATTCCCAGCGGCTCACGAGCGCCAGCGCGGCGAGACGATAAAGTTCGTGCTGGCCGAGGCGCATCACCGCCTCGGAAACGTTTTCCGCCTGCACCGAGTTGCCGAAGTAGGCTGAGTTGGCCAGCCGCAGCGTCGCGGACGCGAGGCCGGGATCGACGGTGATCACTTCCGCGATGTCGTCGGCGGTGCTGCTGCTGGATTGCAGGGTTCCGATCAACCGGGGCAGCAAAGAGGGCGAACACGGGAGCCGCAGCGCCCGCTCGCAAACTTGTTCGATCGTGGGGGGTTTGTAAGCGCTCACAGGAAAAGGAGGAATTGAGGGAAGAAAAATTTAACCGCGAAGGGACGCGAAGGGGCGCGAATATCGGAAAAGAGTGGGAAGCGGGTCAGGCTCGAAACGATTCGCGTTAATTCGCGTTCATGAGCGGTTCAAAATTGAAACCATTTCGCTCACGCCGCCTGCAACAGCGTGCCGGGATCGAGGATCAGCGCGATGTTGCCGTCGCCGAGGATCGCGCCGCCGGCAACGCCCGGGAGGCCTTGCATGAAGGCGCCGAGGTTTTTGATCACGACCTCCTGCTTGCTCACCATCTCGTCGACGAGCAGCGCGGAAACTCTCCCCGAATGCTCGACGATGACGACGATGCCGTCCCACGGATTGTCCGCGTTGTGCGGAATGCCGAAGCGGCGGTGCAGCCGGTGAATCGGAATCAGGCGGCCGCGCAGGTCGAGCACCTCGCCCTGGCCGTGCACGGTGGAAATCATCTCGCGCGTCGGCCGCAGCGCGCGCTGCACCGACGTGCTCGGCAGGATGAACCGATCCTCGCCGACGCGCACGACGAGGCCGTCGATGATCGCCATCGTGAGCGGCAGTTTGATCTTGAAGGTCGAACCCGCGCCGACCTCGGACGTGATCTCGATCTTGCCGCGCAATTTCTCGATGTTGCGCTTCACGACGTCCATGCCGACGCCGCGACCGGAAACCGCGGTGACTTTTTCGGCTGTCGAGAAACCCGGCGCGAAGATCAGCGCGAGTGTCTCCTCGCGAGTGAGCGTCGCGCCCGCGGCGACGACACCCTTCTCGACCGCTTTCTTGTAAATTTTTTCCGGGTCGATGCCCGCGCCGTCGTCCTGGAGTTCGATGACGATGTTGCTACCCTGGTGATACGCTTTCAGGTGCAGCGTGCCCGTCTCCGGCTTGCCGGCGGCAAGGCGTTTCGCGGTGCTCTCGAGCCCATGGTCGAGGGCGTTGCGCACCATGTGGACGAGCGGGTCGCCGATTTCCTCGACGACCGTGCGATCGAGTTCCGTGTCCTCGCCGCTCGTGACGAAGTGAACCTTCTTGCCGAAGTCGCGCGCGAGGTCGCGGGCCAGGCGTTCCATTTTTTGGAAGCTTTGCTTGATCGGAATCATGCGCAGCGACATCGCGGTGTGCTGGAGTTCCTTCGTGATGCGCGAGAGCTGGGCGACGTTCCGTTGCAGCGGCGAACCGGTATTCTCGCCGTGCTGGCGGGCGGTTTCGAGCAACTGGCTTTGGACGATCACGAGTTCGCCGACGACGTCCATGAGTGAATCCAATTTCTCCGTGTTGACGCGCACCGTCGCGCCGGCGGCCACCTTGGGCGCGGCTCCTGAAGCGGCTTGGGGAGCGGCGACCGCGGCGGATTTTTCGCTGGGGGGCGCAGCGGGCGTCGGCTCCGGCGAGGCCACGGCGTCCGGCCGCCTGGCCGGGGCAGATTCAGCGGAGACCGGCGCTGCGGGCGCCGGCCCGGGCGCGGCGGCCGGCGTGACCGCCTCTGGATTCGCGGCCAACCGCTTCACGGCCCGAATCAGATGGCCGACGGGCACGATTTGATTCGGCAGCTGGCCCTTCTCGAGCGCGAGCGCGACCTGCTGGTTCAACGCCTGCAGCGCATCCCGGCTGCGGAGAATTTCCGTGATGATCGCCGCGTTCAGCCGGAGCTGGTGATTGCGGGCGAGGTCGAGCAACGATTCGACTTCGTGCGCGAGCGTGTGCATCGGCTGGAGGCCGAGGAAACCCGCGTTGCCCTTGATGGTGTGAAACGAGCGAAAAATCGAAGCGAGCGCCTCGGGGTTGTCGGGCTGTTGATCGAGCGCGAGCAGCGCCGCCTCGATCTGCTGCAAGTGCTCCACCGCTTCGCCGTAAAATTCCGCGAGGAGTTCCTGGTTATCCTCGAGGTGCAGCACGAGCATCACGTCCTCGGCGCCCTTTTCCTCTTCCGGCGCCGATTCCGCGGGCTTTTCAGCCGCGGTTCCCGCCGCGATGGCGAAGGGCAACACCGCGGCGCCGGCCTTCACCGCATCCACGGCGTTCGGCAGCCACTCGATGAAGCGCCGCAGCTCGCCCAGCGTCGCGTCGTCGAACGGACGCGCGGCGTCGAGCATCTTGTCCAGCACGGCGTGCTGCGCGGCCACGGCGGCGCTGAGTTCCGGCTCGCCCGCGCAGAGGTCGCGCAGGTCGCCGAGCAGACTGTAGGCTGGCACGAGCCCGTCGTCCCGGCCGCTTTGTGCCAGGATGGATTCGGCAGCGAGACGATTCATGGCGTCGTCCAGCGCCTTCAGGGTATCCGGAGAAATGGGCATGCGCAGGAATGGTTTGATGAAACCAATCCCCTGTTCGGACCATTCGCCCGAAATTTAAGCCGATTCGCGATCGGCGCTGCGGCTCGGCGGAAAAAAAGTGGCCCAAGTCGGCACCGCGCAAGAATTGCGGGAACATTTCGAACGAACCGCCAGCGCGAGCCATTAAGTTTCCCGAAGACGTGCCGCTCTTTGCCGCGATGAATAATTGGACCGTTCGGAAACTGCTCGCTGCCGGATTTTCCGCCCCGGTGGCGGCGATCCTCATTCTCACCGCATCGTTCTTCGTGAGCCTTGCGACCATCGATCGCTTCGTGACCAGCATCGTCACCGACAACGTGCCCGGCCTTGCCCTGATCAGCCAAGCGCAAGGCCAGGCGTCCGATTACCGCATCACCACGTTGAAACATGTCACCAGTACCGATCCCGAAGAAAAGAAGCGGTTGGATAAACACTGCGACGAGCTCGCGACCAAGGTGCTGGAAACCCTGGCCGCCTACGAGAAGACGATCACGACCGAGGAAGACCGCGCGCTCTTTCAAAAAATCGGACCGACCTTCGACGCCTATAGTGAAGCGTCCCGCGCAATCCGGAATCTCAGTCGGGAGGGGAAATCCGCCGAAGCCATCGCCCTGGCCAACAGCTCCGGTACCGTCACGGGGACTGCCTATGCGCAGTCCGTCGACCGCATGGTCGACTACAACGTGCGCTCGTCCGCAGTGTCCGCCGCCGGCATCTCCCGCGCGATGGCCCGGACCCGCAGCCTTTCCGGCCTTGTCGCCTTCAGCGCGTTCGCGCTTTCCCTCGGCGCTGCCTATCTCATCACGCGCATCCTCACCCGCAGGGTTGGTCGTGTGAGCAATTTTTTGGACGACACCTCCGCGCAAGTCACCTCCGCCGCCAGCCAGGTTTCCGGCGCCAGCCAGTCGCTCGCTCAAGGCGCCAGCGAACAGGCCGCGAGCCTCGAGGAGACCGGCGCGTCGATCGAAGAACTCTCGAGCATGACGAAGCGCAATGCCGACAGCGCGAACCAGACCAAGCAACTCTCGAACGAAACCCGCGTCGCCGCCGATACCTGCGCCAGTGACATGCAGGCGATGAGCAGCGCGATGGACGACATCAAGCGCTCCTCCTCCGATATTTCGAAAATCATCAAGACCATCGACGAGATCGCGTTTCAAACGAACATCCTCGCGTTGAACGCCGCCGTCGAAGCCGCCCGCGCCGGCGAGGCCGGCATGGGTTTCGCCGTCGTCGCCGAGGAAGTGCGCAGCCTCGCCCAGCGTTCCGCGCAGTCGGCAAAGGAGACCGCCGAGAAGATCGAAGTCGCCATCAGCAAGAGCGAACACGGCGTGGCGATCTCCGGGAAAGTCGCCGAGTCCCTCGGCCTCATCGTGGAAAAAGCGCGCAAGGTCGACACGCTCGTCGCCGAGATCGCGACTGCTTCCCACGAGCAAAGCCAGGGCATCGCGCAGGTGAACACGACCGTCAGCCAAATGGACAAGGTCACTCAATCCAACGCCGGCAACGCGGAGGAAACCGCCGCAGCCGCCGAGGAACTCAGCGCCCAGGCTGTCGCCATGCGGGAGGCCGTCGCCGACCTGCGCCGGCTCATCGACGGTTCCCACGCCCCGCAATCCGCCAGGAACGCATCGACCGGCGCGTCGGAAACGGCGCCCTCGCCCAGTCACACGCGTCCCAGCCTCCGCCGTCCCGCCCTGGCGATTTCGTCCGGCTCCGACTCGTCGGACGGCCAGTAGGAGCGCCCTTTCTCCGACTCGAAGGGCTCCTCGCATCGCCGCCGAGCCATCGATTTTCGCTCAATTTCTCCTGTAAAAAGCCGAAATACCAACCCAGCTCCTCGCCCTGCGCTGCCGCGGCGGCGATCTGCCTCTCTTCCTATGTCAACCGCTCCTGCTCTCGCCGCCTCCACGAAACTCGCCGGCAAATATCTCACCGTCGTGCTCGAAAACGAAGCCTACGGCATCGCCGTGCTGAAGGTCCGCGAGATCATCCGCATGCAGAAAATCACGCCGGTCCCGCAGATGCCGGGCTTCGTCAAGGGCGTGATCAATCTTCGGGGCCGCGTCATCCCCGTCGTGGACTTGCGCGTGAAGTTCGGTCTCAAAGCCGAGTTCGCCGAGCGCACGTGCATCGTCGTCGTGCAGGTGAAACTGCCGTCCGAGCAAGTCGTGCAGATGGGGCTCATCGTCGACAGCGTCGAGGAAGTCGTCACCTTGACCGACGCCGAGATCGAGCCGACGCCGGATTTCGGCGCGAAGGTCGACACCACTTATCTCCTCGGCATGGCCAAGGTGAAGGGCCAGGTCAAAACGCTCCTCGACATCGACCGCGTCGTCGCACCCGAGACGGTTTCCGCCATCGCGCAAGCGACGGCGTGAGGCCCGTGCAAAGTGGAGCCCGACGTCCCGTCGGGCTGGATCGAGTGCGCACGCGCCAAGCCCGATGAGCGCCCGCCAAGCCCGATGAGGACATCGGGCTCCACCCTCAAAACTCTCGCTAGCCGGCCGCGGCGAAGTCGATCTGGCCGCGAGGCACGTCGGTGCGCACGAGCCGCACGCGCAGTTGCTGGCCGACTTTTCGCCCGACGAATCCTTCCACGAGCTTACCCTCGACCAGTGGCCGCGCGATGCGCACCCACGTGCCTTTGTCCGCCGCACCGGTGACGAGCGCGTCGAACCATTCGCCGATCCGGTGTTCGAGGAGCATCGCCGCCGCGGACTTCACCACCTGCCGTTCGATTTTTTTCGCCCCGTCTTCCTGTTCCGTGCAGTGCCGAGCGAGTTCGGCGAGTTCGTCGTTGTCGTAGGGCGGCCGCCCTCCGGCCAGCGCCGCCTTCACCAGCCGTTGCGCGATCAGATCCGGATAGCGTCGATTCGGCGCCGTCGAGTGCGCGTAGTCTTTCACCGCGAGGCCGAAGTGCCCCGGCGCCGAGCCGCCCGGCAACTCGACCACGTACTCGCCCGCGCCGAGCAGTTTGATCACGCTGAGCGACAGATCGGGAAAACGCAGCGGATCCGCCGCTTTCGCCGCCAGCAGAAACTCGCTGAGCGCCCGCGCATCCGCCACCGCGGGCAAGACCGCGCCGCGCTCCGCCGCGAGTTCGACGATGCGGTCCCAGTGCTTTGGCGTGCGCACCACGCGGCGGATCGAGGGGAATTTTTTCGCCGCCAGAAACCGCGCGACGACGCCGTTCGCCGCGATCATGAGGTCTTCGATCAAATCCTTCGCGACGTTCCGCGCTTCTGCTCGCAAGTCTTCCAGCCGGCCGTCCGAAAAAATCGGCCGCGCCTCCGCCTTTTCGAAAGTCAGCGCGCCGTGTTCGTGGCGCCGCGCCTTCAACAACTGCGCCGCCGCGACCTGCAGCCGCAGGTTTTCCTCGAGCCCGGGCACCGCACCCACCGCCGCGGGCCGCTCGCCGCCGGCTTCGAGCCAGGCGGCGACGCGGTTATAGGCGAGTTTCGCGCGATTGCGCACGAGCGCTGGAAACACCTCCGACCGCTCGAGGTCGCCGCTGCGCGCAAGCGCCATTTCGACCACGATCGCGAGTCGGTCCTCGTTGAAATTCAAAGAGGTCAAATCCGTCGAGAGCCGTTCCGGCAGCATCGGAAAAATCTCGGCCACGGTATAAATCGACGTCGTGTTTTGCCGCGCATGGCGATCGATCGGGCCCGCTGCGCGCACCACGGCCGCGACGTCGGCGACGGCGACAAACAGCTTCGTGCCGCCGTCGGGCCGTGCCTCACCGACCGAGAGCTGGTCGAGATCACGCGAATCGTCGTTGTCGATCGAGCACCACAGCAGCGCGCGCAGATCCCGCGTCCGGGCATCGCCCGTCGCTGGTCCGCGGATGCCGGCGAGTTCCGCCGCCATCGCCGGCGGAAAATCCGGTTCGAAACCGCGCGCTTGCAACGCGAGTCGCGCGATCTCGCGCAGGAGGGTGCGGGGGCTGCGGCCGTTGGTCTGGTTCATGGGGTATTTAGTAAATGCGTCGATGCGGAAGGAACCACGAATGGACACAAATGAACACGAATGCCAGCGGGCCGTTGAACCGCAGGGAAACAGGACGCCTGAAATAGCGTCAGCTTCCAGCCGGCTCCGGGAAAATGCCGGCGGCTGCCGGCGCTACCCAGCTCTGTTTCTTCCCGTCCGAAGCAAAACGCGTTTTGCGGTCTGGGCTGAATTCTTCCGGTTGAGAATCCATCCGAATAACCAGCGAGAGAGGTAGCGGCAGTCCATGACTGCGGCTTGACTCACGCTTTTCCTCGAACCCGACCGTCACAGACCGCCGCTAGAAGTCGTTCGATATCCGGAGGCTCGTGGCCGGAAAAATTCGGCTGAACCACGAATGAACCCCTATGAACACGAACGAAACAGGCGGGCGTTTCATCCGATTTCACCATCATCGAGCCGGGTCGGCTTGGACTAGGATAACCTGATTGCACGGATTACCACGGATGTTCGGAGGAAATTCATTGCGCAAAATCGACCGGCGATCCGGTCACCATCCGGTGTTTTGGAAACGCTCTCAATTTTCGGTCACAAGGCCTTGATCCGTGTCCATCCGTGCAATCCGTGGTCAATTCCGTCCGGCTGAGATGCCGCGGTCGGAACTTGCGGTCAACCGGCGCGTCTTGCTTCACACTTCCCCCCACGCGCGAATCCACGCAACCTCCCCGCCGGTTCTTCCCGCTCCGCCGCTCCGCCGCTCCGCCAACCCCCATTCGTCTCCCGGTGAAAACTTTTTTTGCATTCGCAGGCCTGTTTCTCCTCTCCGCCGTCACTCGCGCCGCCGACGCCTCGCCCGATGTGCGGCTCACGCGTTTGGCCGATCGCGTGCGCGTGACGATCGGCGGCGCGCCGTTCACCGACTATATCTTCGATGGTGCAAAACGGCCCTACCTCTACCCGATCGCGATGCCCGACGGCACGACGCTGAATCGCGAGTTCCCGATGAAGTCGCCGCCGGGCGAGGATCACGATCACCCGCACCATCGCTCCCTGTGGTTCGCGCACAGCGCGGTGAACGGCATCGATTTCTGGAACGAAGGCACCGCCGGCGGACCAACGCCGAAAGGATCGATCCAGCACGAGGCGCTCCTCGAAGCGCTGAGCGGAAAAATCGGCGTGATCCGCGCCACGAGCCGCTGGCTCGCGCCCGATCGCACGCTCGTTTGCACGGATGAAACGGTCATCACGTTCCGCCGCGGCGCGGGCGATACGCGCACGATCGATTTCGAGGTGACGCTGCACGCGCTGCCCGACGAGCCGCTCGTCCTCGGCGATAACAAGGACGGCACCATGGCCATGCGTCTCGCCCAGTGGATGACGCTCCCGCACAAATATCAGGGCACCCTGCTGCCGGGTGACGGCCACATCGTCACGAGCACGGGCTTCCGCGACGCCGAAGCGTGGGGCAAACGCGCCGACTGGTGCGACTATCACGCGCCGCATGACGGAAAAATTTACGGCGTCGCGATTTTCGACCATCCGGAAAATCTCCGCCATCCCACGTGGTGGATGGCGCGCGACTACGGCCTCTTCGGCGCGAATCCTTTCGGCCAGCACGACTACGAAAACCTGAAGGACCAGCCGCACATCGGCGATTTCAAGATCCCGGCCGGCGGCAGTCTGACGCTGCGCTACCGTTTTGTTTTTCACCTCGGCGACGAACAAACCGCGCGGATCGCGGAACTCTATCGCGCCTACGCCGCGGAAAAATAACCCCCATGCCCTCTCCCCTCACCCGCCGCCAATTCCTCCGTCACACCGCACTTCTCGGCGCCGGCGCCGCGCTCTCCGCGCGGTCGTGGGCGCGCGTCGCCGGCGCCAACAGCGATATCCGCGTCGCCGTGCTGGGGCTGAACGGCCGCGGGCAGAATCACCTTGCCTCGCTGGCGAAAATCCCGGGTGTGCGCGTCGTCGGATTGTGCGATCCCGATTCCGCCGTGCTCGCGCGCACCGCGCGGGGTGTTCCCGGCGCGGCCACGTATCGCGATCTCCGCGACGTCTTTGCGGCGCGCGACGTCGACGCGGTCACGATCGCGACGCCGAATCACTGGCACGCGCTCGCCGGGATCTGGGCGTGCCAGGCCGGCAAGGATGTTTACGTCGAGAAACCCGTTTCGCACACCGTCTGGGAAGGTCGCCAGCTCGTCGCGGCGGCGCAGCGCTTCAACCGTGTCGTGCAGGCCGGAGTGCAGATCCGCTCGGGCGCCGGCCTGCAGGAGGCGGTGGCGTGGATTCGCGCGGGACACCTCGGCAAGATCACCGCGTCACGGGGATTCTGTTACAAACGCCGCAGGAGCATCGGGCTCACCACCGGGCCGCAGCCGGTGCCGGCGACGGTCGACTACGATCTGTGGTGCGGCCCGGCCCCGCTCGCCCCGCTGCGCCGCGCGCGGCTTCACTACGACTGGCACTGGCAGTTCGCCACGGGCGACGGCGATGTGGGCAACCAGGGCATTCACCAGATGGATGTCGCGCGCTGGTTCCTCGGCGAAGCCGGCTTGCCGCGCCACACCCTCAGCGTCGGCGGCCGGCTCGGCTACGTGGACGACGGCGAGACGCCGAACACGCAGGCGATCGTGCACGATTACGCGAGCGCGCCGCTGATTTTCGAAGTCCGCGGCCTGCCCGCGAAAGCCGAGCCGCGCGACGCGACCGCCCAATCCGCCGCGACCGGCGCCGAAGCCGCCGCCGCGGCCGCGGGATCGATGGACGATTACCGCGGGGTGAAGGTCGGCAACGTGATCGATTGCGAGGGCGGCCGGCTCATCGTGCCGAACTATTTTTCCGCGACCGCCCACGACGCGCTGGGAAAAGTCGTGAAGGAATTTCACGGCGAAGACCGGCACATGGCCAATTTCATCGACGTGGTGCGGAGCCGGAAAACGGCGGAGCTCTTCGGCCCGATCGACGAGGGCCACGTCTCGAGCGCGCTGTGTCACCTGGGAAATATTTCCCACCGGCTCGGCCACACGACGCCGCCCGAGGAATTGCGCGAACGGATTCGCGGCGACGCGGCGCTGACCGAGGCGACCGGCCGGATGCTCGAGCATCTCGCGGCAAACGAAGTCGACCTCACGAAAACCCCGCTGACCCTCGGGCAGCCGCTCGCCCTCGTGGCGGGCGCCGAGCGTTTCGCGGGACAGAATGCGACGACCGCGAACGCGCTGCTCACGCGGGAGTATCGCGGGGCGTTCAAGGTTCCGGCACTCGCGTAGTGGCCGGGCCGTGACGGCAAAACCGTCGCATCAGGCGAGCCCCGGGAACCGATGCGGGCGGCGGCGTTCCATCGGGGGAATCGCGCCCTCCGCGGCGATTCCCCCTCCTCCATGTCTTCCACGAGTCTCCTCATCCTCCTCGTTCTCCTCCTGCTCGTCGTCGGCGCGGTGCCGCGCTGGCCGCACAGTCGTAGCTGGGGCTACGCGCCGAGCGGGTTGCTCGGCACGGTGCTGATCGTGATCCTCGTCCTCGCGATTCTCGGGCGGTTGTAAGCGCGAGGGGCGCTACGGCAGATAGGGGCGGCTCCCCGAGCCGTCCGCGGACCGCTCGGAGAGCGGTCCCTACCGGCGCTGCCGCGCCAAATTGCGGACAGCTGCCCGGCACCTGAACGGCCCTATTTTCCCGTCGGGCCGACGATCGTCTCGATCGAGACCTGCGAGATGCCGGCCTGGCGCACCTCATCGAAGAGCGTGATAGCCGAGCCCAGCTTTGCCTTGTCGTCGCCGCGAATCAGCACGCGCGGCAACGCGACACGGCGACGGTAATCGGCGAGGCGCGGCGCGATCTCCGCGGCTGGCACGAGTTCAGCGGGGGCGAGACGGCCTTCCTTCCAATAGAACGTGCCATCGCTCGACGCCTGGATGTAGGCGGTCGTGTCCTCCCCGCCGCGCGGGTCGATCACGGGTTGCGGAAACGTCATGTTCAGCGCGGCGATTTTACTGAGGGAGAGCGTGAACAGGACGAAGGTTGCGAGCAGAAAGAAAATCACGTCGATGAGCGGAATGATTTCGACGCGGGCTTTTCTCGGGGCCGTCAGGTCATTGAGGTCGATGGCGTTCATAGGGGAGATGAACCGAACCAAATTTTCCGGGCTAATTTTTTTCCGAAAAGCTCGGCCTCCGAAGAGGTCAGCTGCCTGGCCGACCGAAACCTAACGCTTCACCGGTGAAGCGCCAGATCGATCTCACCTGCTCAACGGCCAAGCGCGGGAATTCTTAAAACAAACTTCGGCCTGGCGAAACCCGTGCGAGCGCCGGCGGGCCGCGCGGCGGGGTCGAATGTAGGAGCCTGCTTGCAGGCGATCCCGGCGGGCGAAAGTCCAGCATCGCCTGCAAGCAGGCTCCTCCATCGGCATCGGCGCGGGGATTTTTAAAGCGCCCGCGTTTGAAACGACGTGGAATTCGACGTCCTCGTGAGCGGATTGAGCGAGCGAACGCCCCCAGTCCGATGAGGACATCGGGCTCCACCTTTTTCGAAAACTCGAGCGCCAAGCGGACTCGAACTCCGAGCGATTCGCCCGCACGTCGCGCGTTTCTGCGATCTGTTAAAAAGTCACGCCGGCGCGCACGTGCCATAACCGGCCGATCGGATCGTAGGTGGCGATATCCGCGTTGTTGTCGTCGAACGCCTGCGGCGCGAGCGACGGGCGGCGATTCGCGAAATTATTCACGCCCAGCGAGACCGACAGGCCGTCACACCAGCGGCGGCGAGCGCCGGCGCGCGCCGGCGCCTCCCAGCCGACCATCGCGTCAAACGCGGAGAATGCTTCCACCGGCACGCGTCGCCGCGTGCCGCCCGCGAGCGCCGCCGCAAACGTCGAGCCGCCGGTGGCGCTGTCGATCACGCTCGAGACATAGGTATGCCCCAGCGTCGCGTGCCACGCCGCGCGCCGCCACGTCGCTGTCGTATAGAACCGCTCGCGCGGAATCGTGCCTTGCGAACCCGTGCCTCCGCGCGTCGCCGTGCCCGCATACTCGTAGAACGGCTCCAGCGGCGTCGCTTGAAAACGAAACGAGTTGAAAAACGTGCCCGTCGTCTCGAGTTCCCACGCGCCGGTGTCCGTCTGCCGGCGATACGCCGCATGCACGTCGAACGCGCGCACGCGCTGACCGGCGAGATTCCGCTGCGTGTCGACGACGAAGACCGAGGTCGCGGCGTTGCGCTGCATCACGAGCCACTCGCGCAACTGGCCGGGCCGCGTCACCGCCGCCGCTCCCGGCAAACCGGGAAAGTTGAAAAACGCCACCTGCCGCGCAAACGGCGACGCGGCGCCGTGCGCATCGACGTCCTGCAAAATCGCCGCCGCGCCGAGCGTGCCGCCGAGATCGCTCTGCTCGATCGCCGAAAAATCCGCGCCCACCGCGAGGCCCTCGAACGCCGGCGCCGCCCACGTAAAGCCGAGCGAGCGCGTCCAAGCCGTCGAGGGTCGCAGCAGGGAATTCGAGCCGGTGAGCTGTTGCGCCTGGCCGCTGACGCCGAACACACCGGGAATCGTCGCCGTCGAGGTGAACGTCTGCGCCACCGGCCCGAACAGCGCGTAGAGCGTCGGAGCTTGAAACGACTTCGCGTAAGCCGCGCGCACCGTGAAATTGCGTCCCGCGGGCTGCCAGCGCAGGCCGAACTTCGGCACCTCCGAGCGGCCCGCGTCGCTGTAGTCCTCGCTGCGAAACGCCACGTCGAGGTCCAGCGCGCGGAGTCCCGGCGCGGTCCAGCCGCGGCCCGCGAGAGGGATGCTCGCCTCCGCGAAGCCGGAGCCAATCCGGCGCGACCGCGTGAAGGGATCGAAATACGGCGCGCCGATCCAGCGCCGCGCGGTCGGACCGGTGGCGCGCAGATTTTCATCGGGCTCGCCGGCGAGCGTCTCGCGGCGCAGGTCGATGCCGAGCGCGAAACGGATTTTTCCGGCCGGCAGCAGGAGCGCGGAACCGTTCACCATCGCGTCCACCTGGGTGAGCGTCGCGGCGAAGCGGCCCTCGATCGGGCCGAGCACGTTGGCCAGCGACGCGGGATCGACGGCGGCCGCGCGCGCGAACGGATCGAGCGCGGGCTGGATCGTCCACGCGTCGCCTGACTCCGAATAGCCGATACGCACCCGGCTGTAGGCGCCGCCGGCGACGGGCTGGCCCTGCGCATCGTAGCCGCCGGCAATGGCGCGCGCGAAGTTCGGCGCATAGAGGCCGTTGCGCGCGCGCTGCGTGGTGGCTTCGCGGCTGTAAGTGGCATCGGCCTGCCACTGCCAGTCGCCCGTGAGTTCGCCGCGCACGCCGCCGGAAAACCGGTCGAGATCGCTGCGGTTGTCCAGCGTGCGCGGGGCGGGCAGATAGCGAAACGCCACCTGGGGGAAATCCGTCGTCAGCGGATTGAACGGAGCGCCCGCCGGCACGGTGATCGTGGGCGTGGTCGACTGCGCTATCACCTGCGATTGCGTATCGTTGCGCGCGAGGAGCGCATCGCCGAAGGCGTCGATCCTCCCACCGGCCAGCTTCGCGTCGAGCGTCACGTAGGCGGAGCGATTTTCCCGCCCCAGGATGAGCGTGTAGTAGGGCGAAACGTCCAGCGCCGCCGACACGTCATCGGCGCTCGCCGGTCGGTAGGTTCCATTCGCCACCAGTTCAGCGAGCGAGGAGGCGGCCGCCGCGGCTCTCGTCGGATTTCGCTCGCGCGGCGACGCGAGCGCGGGATCGAGTGCGAAGGCCGGAAACGCGGCGTCCTGTCCGATCGCGCCCGACACGGTCGCCGTGCGGCCAGTGAGCGGCCGGCTGAAGGCGCGGTCGGATTGGAAGAGCGGATCGCTCTTTGACCCGTTCACCGCGACGGTCGCGCGCAGCCGGTCGTCACCCGCGCCGCCGATCGCGTAGACGGTGCGTTCCGTGTAGCCGCCGTCGTCCGGGGAGAAGGCATAGCGCGCGCCCGTCTCCACGCCGTGAAAATCGGAGCGGAGGATCACGTTCACCACGCCGCCGATCGCATCCGCGCCGTAGATCGGCGACGCGCCGCCGGCGAGAATCTCGACGCGCTCGATCGCCGCGACTGGAATCTGGCTGAGATCGACGAAACTCCGCCCGCCTTTGCCGCCGCTGCCGTTGTCGGCGACGCGACGGCCATCGATCAACACGAGCGTGCTCAGGTTGTAGAGCGACGCCTGCGATCCGCCGATCGTCGCGCTCGCGCCGGCGTTGGCATTGGTGGTGCCGAGATTTCCGCTGCCGGAAAACGCCGGGAAACGTTTCTGGAGAATTTCGAGCAGATTGGTCGCGAGGCCGGTGCGCTCGAAATCGCCGCGGTCGAGAACCGTCAGCGGTCGGGACGACGCCGGCGAGCCCCGGAGATTCGAGCCGGTCACGACGAGTCGCGTCAGCGAGATTTCCGACGAAGTTGGATTTTCGGCCTCCTCGGCGCCGAGCGCAGCCGCCGACGCAGCGGCGAGCGCCGCGGCCCACATCGCCTGCCGCCTGCGGGCAGACGAGGTGAGGCGAAGGAGCGGGAGGAGCACCGCGTGTCTCTAAGGCCTTGCGAGCGAGAAACGACCTTTTTTGCGAAGGTGTGCGGGCGGAGGCGGAGCCCGACGTCCGCAGCGTGTTCGATGCCCGATGGGAAGGAAGCTCGCTCGAGCCCGGCGGGACGTCGGGCTCCACCGGCTCGGCGGTTACTCGGGGAGTTCGTAGATTTCCACGAGGGCGATGCCGGCGGAGCCGTCGGCGCTGAGCACTTGCGCGGTGTAGTAGCCGGGCGCGAGGTTCAGGATGATCGCGGCATCCTTGCTGCCGTTCGCCAAAGCGAAGGCGCCGACCTGGCTGGCGGCGGCGGCGACTTCGGCGGTTTTGGTGGCGTCGGCGCTCCAGTTGTCGTTCGTGGCGAGGACCGTCTGGCCTTGATAGATTTTGAGCAGCGGGTCGGCGAGCGGGTTGACGACGCCTTGCGCGCCGAGGCTTGGGCCGATGCCGCGGACCAGGACGCGCTTCGGGGAATTGCCCGTCACGATGAAGCCGCCGATCAGGATGTTTTCGCCGGAGGTGACTTCGCCGCGGGAGGAGATGTTCACGAGGCGTTGATAGTCCGCGGCGGGATTTTCCGAGGCGTCGTAAATTTCGGCCATGGCCACGCCGTCCGGCGTCGTCGCCCCGGAGGCCGTGACCTGGACGGTGTAGACTCCGGGGGAGAGCGTGGTGAGGAGCGCGGCGTCTTTGCTGCCGGCGGCGAGGGCGAAGGCGCCGACGCGGCTGGCGGCGGCGGTGATGGCTGCGGGATCGGAGGCTTGGGACCAGTCGTCGTTTTCGGCGATGAGCGTGCCGGTTTTCTCGATCCGGATCTTCGGGTTGGCGAGGACACGGTTGACGCCGAGCGCGCCGAGGCCGGGGCCGATGGCGCGGACGAGGACGGGTTTCGGCGCGGTGCCGCCGATCACGAGGCCGGTGATGAGGAGCTTCTCGCCCGCGCCGACTTTCGCGCGGGACGAGAGGTTGACGAGGCGGTCGGTGCGGCTGGTGGTGTTCTTCAAGCCGGCGAGATCGACCGGTGGCGCGTTGGCGACGAGGATCGCGCCGGAGACCGTGGTGGTGGGCGCGTCGACGGTGGCTTTCAGGGTGACGGCCGCGGTGTCTGCGGTGGCGGGCACGTCGAGTTGGAAGGTGCCGTTCGACTGAAGGGTGGCGGCGCCGCCGATCGTGAGGGCGGGCGTGATCGCGAGGACGAGCACGTTGTTGTTGGCGCCGACGATCGTGTAGGTGACGGCTTCGGCGGTGGCGAGGCCGGTGGATTGATAGAAGCCGGCGGACGCGGCGGAAGGACCGTCGGAGGGTTCAACCGCGGTGGTGAACGTGTAGCCGAGGCCATCGATCGAACCGGCGAGGACGCCGCCGGCCAACTGGCCGCGGAGGGTGACCGAACCGGTGACGCCGGCGATGGTCTGCGTGGTGGTGGAGACGAAGCTGCCGTCGTCGTGGAGGGTGAAAGGGATGATGGCGTTCAACCCGGCGGCGGGGGCGACGATCATGAGGGTGCCGGTGTTGCTGTGGGCCGGGAGGACGGCGGCGATGTCGCCGAGGAGCGCGACGGAACTCGCGCGGGCCTGGCCGGCGGGGAGTTTCGCAGCGGCGCCGTTCGAGAAGAAGTCGCCGAAGTAGACGCGATCGTCGTCGGCGGTGACTTCGAAGGCGCGGGTGACGTCCGCGGCGGCGTTATAGGTGGTGTCGCCGGCTTGTTCAGCGCGAATGCTGACGAGGCCGGCTGCGCCGGTGAGGGTGAGCGTGGAGCCGGAGAGGAGCGCGGGGCCGCTGAGGACGGTGTATTTGACCGGCAACGACGAACTCGCGGTCGCGGTGAGCGTGAAGGGGGCGTCGGTCGCGAGTTTGTCGGCGGGTTGGGCGAAGGCGATCGTCTGGTTGAGTTTCGCGGCGGAGAGGGTCTGCTCGGCGGTGGCGGTGAGGTAGTTGTTATTGCCGGCCTGGGCGGCGCGCAGGACGATCGTGCCGGCGCCGTTCACGGTGAGGGTCGAGCCGGCGATGGTCGCGCTGCCGCTGACGACGGAGAAAGTGAGCGGCAACGACGAGGTGGTCGTCCCGGTGAGGGTGTACTGGTTACCCGGCGTGATCGTACCGACGGGCGTGAAGGTGACCGTCTGCGCGGCGGGCGAGATGACGAGGGTGCCGGAGGCGGCGGCGGTGTAGCCGGTGGAGATGACGTTAGCGGAAACCGGATACGAGCCGGCGTCGGTCGGCGCGGTCGCGGTGGCGCTGGCGGGCGGGCCGTAGCGGAAGGCGACGGCGAGGCCGGCGGGCGTGGTCGCCGCGGTGGCGGCGTGGGGCTGACCGTCGTAGGTGGCGGCAAGCGCAGCGAGGGTGACGGTGGCGTTCGCGTTGGCGACGACGAGGCTGATCGTCGCGGCGGCGCTGGTGCCGGCGGCGTTGGTCGCGGTGAGCGCGACCGGGAAGGCGCCGACCTGGGTGGGCGCGCCGGTGATCAGGCCCGTGAGATTGTCGAGCGCGAGCCCAGTGGGCAGGCCCGTGGCGCCGTAGCCGGTGATCGGGATCGGGCTGGTGGCGGCGATGCCGAGGGAGAGCGTGCTATTGAACGTCGCCGCGGTGGCGCCGGTGTTCGTCACGAGGGGCGCGGTCGCGGGGGTGAGCGTGACCGTGGCGGGCGTGACGTCCTGGCGGTTGCCGGAATAGCGCACGAGGACGGCGGCGGTCACGGACTGATCCGTGTCGAGGCCGGCGGGATAGGAGACGGTGAAGGTGAACGAGGCGTTTTCCGGGATGGAGACGTAGGCCCACTCGAGCATGCCTGTCTGGCCGGCGACGGGTTTGACGTCGGGTTCACCACTGCCGGAGACGTAACTCCAGCCGGCGGGGAGCGCGACCGTCCAGCCGATCGCGCCGGTGTCGCCGGGATAGCCGGCGACCGCGGCGGTAAAGGTGACGGTGCTGGCGGTCGGCAGCAGGTAGGCGCTGCCGGGCGTGAGCGTCGCGGTGGCGGCGGGGATGGCTTTCGCCGCGAGAAGGGACGCGGGGAGCAGCGTCGCGGCGAATGCGAGGAAGAGGGAACGGAGGAGAACGGAGCGAAAGTTCAAGAGCGTGGTTTTTTGAAGATGGAAAAAAAGGAGCCCTCAGGATTTGTCCGGGCCGGGAGCGAAGCCGTCCTCGGTGCCCGCGGCTCGGTGATAAATGCCGGTGCGTGTGGCGACGCTGCGGGCGTTGTAGAGTTCGATCGCACGCGTGAGCTCACCGAGGTCGATCGCGCCGTCGTGGTTCGAATCGGCGGAGTGATACGGGCCGGTGATCGTGCCGGGGCCGGCTTCGTAGCCGTCCTCGGTTGTGGTGGTGGCGGTGTGATAGGCGCCGGTGCGCGTCGTGCCGCTCTTCGTGTTGTAGAGTTCGATCACGCGGAGGAGCTCCGAGAGGTCGATCGCCCAATCGCGGTTTGTATCCGCGGAATGGAAACGCGCCTCGACGAGCACGCCGGATTGCGCGGGGGGCGCGAAGACGAGGTGGGCGTCGTTGGCGCTGGTGTCGCGGATCGTGGCGCCGTTCAGCGCGAGGGCGCCGAGGAGGACTTCGCCGTCGGCGGCGTGGTCGCCGGCTTTCACGGTGTAGCGGAAGACCAGTGCGGCGGTGCCGCTCCCGGTGAGGTAGGTCGCGTCGACCGCGTTGCCCGCGAGCGTGAGGGCGAGCGTGGGCGTGCCGCCGGTCGGGTCGACCGTGACGGGTTCGCTGAAGGTCACCGTGAAGTCGAGCGACGTGCTGATGCCATAGGTGCCGGACGCGGGGCCGCTGACGGAGACGACCGTCGGCGCGACGTTGTCACTGACGGTGATCGTGAAGGCCTTCTCGAAGGTCGCGAGCGAGGCGTCGGTCGTGCGCACGCGGACGGTGTAGTCGCGCGGGACGAGCGAGGACGGCGCGGCGGCGCGGAGTTTGTCGCCGGAGATATTAAAGGAGGCGTTGTCGGTCGAGCCAGTGCCGGTGACGAGCGTGTAGGTGAACGTGTCGTCGCTGTCGGCGTCGGTCGTAGCGAGCGTGCCGACGATGGCGTTGTTGGACGACGACTGCGTGACCGTGGCGCTGGAGAGCGCGAGGTCGGTCGGGGCGTCGTTGGCCGAGGCGACAGCGACGTTGGCCGTGACGGCGGTGGGCGAAGCGAGTGCGCCGTCGAAGGCGACGACGGCAAAGGCCGGGATCGTGCCGTGGGCGTCGAGCGCTGGCGTCCACATGAGCGATTCGCCGGCGGCGAGCCGTGTCGTGCCCGCGACGACGGCCGCGCCGCCTTTCGTGAGCGTGCCGCTCGAGATCGCTGCGACGCGGAAGGAGATCGCGTCGCCTTCGATGTCGGCGGCGTTGGAAGCGGCGAGGAGCGCGGCGTAGGTGATCGTGAACGCGGTGTCCTCGGTCGCGCCCGTGAGCGTCGTGATCGCGTTGAGCGTGGGCGCGTCGTTCACCGGCGTGACGTCGATGGTGAACGTGCGCGTGAGCGTATCGAAGGCGCCGTTGGCGGTGCCGCCGCTGTCCTGGACCGTGATGGTGATCGTCGCGGTGCCGTTCGCGTTCGCGACCGGCGTGTAGGCGAGTGAACCGGTGGCGTTCGGGCTCGTGTAGGTGACAACTGGATTCGGGATCAGCGCGGTGTTATCGGATGTCGCGGTGACGGTGAGCGTCTGGCTCTCGCCGCCGCCGGCGCTGATCCCGGAAAGGTTGATCGTCTGCGCGCCGGCGTCTTCGTGGATCGCGGCGGGATTGGCGATCGCGTCGAGCGTCGGCGTGTCGTTGACCGCAGCGACGGTGACCGTGACTTGCACGGGAGTCGCGGAGGCGAGCGCGCCGTCGTAGGCGACGACCGTGAAGGCGTTGAGCGTGCCGTTGGCGGCGAGCGTCGGCGTCCATACGAGCGATTCGCCAACGCCGAGCGTCGTGACGCCCGCGGTGACCGGCACGCCGTCCTTGGCGAGCATGCCGGTGGAGACCGCCGCGATGCGGAAGGAGAGCACGTCGCCGTCGAGGTCGGCTGCGTTCGCCGCGGCGGCGAGATCGGCGTAGGCAATCGTGAAGGACGTGTCCTCGGTCGCGCCGGTGAGTGGGCTGACGCTGGTGAGCGTCGGCGCTTCGTTCACCGCCGTGACGGAGACGAGCTTCGTGGCGAGGTTGCTGCCGAGGGCACCGTCATTGACGACGAAACGGATCGTGCGCGTCGCGGTGCTCGGGGTGTGCGAGGTGTCGGTGTAGCCAACGGCACGGAGGGCGGCCTGCCATTGCACGAGCGTGGCGGTGGCGCCGGCGGACGTGAGCGTGAGGACGCCCGTGGTGCTGTCATACGAGGCGACGAGGTCGCCCATCGTCGAACCGTCGTTAGTGAACGACAGCGCGTCCTCGGCGGTGGCGAAATTGCCCGTGATCGAGACCGTGGCGGAGGCGAGTGTCGCGCTGTCGCCGTCGGTGACGATCAGCGCCGGGTCGACGGGCGTCGCGATGCGCTCATTCGCGGCGGTCGTGCCGCCGGAGGTCGTGACGACCGGCGCCTGCGCCAGCGTGTCGGTGTCGGTCGCCGAATTGTTGCCGGGCGTCGGATCGGTGACGCCGTCCGGAGCGGCGATGGTCGCCGTGTTGGCCAGCGAGCCGGTGGCGCTCGCGCTGACGGTGGCGGTCACCGTGAGGATGACGCTGCCGCCCGCCGGGAGGGTGACGCTCGTGTCGATGTTCCCGGTGCCCGTCGCCGTGACGGCGCCCCCACCCGCGCCCATGCCGGTCCAGAAGACACCGGTCAGCGCCGCGGGGAACGTATCCGCCAAAGTCGCACCGCTGATGTTGCTCGGACCGGCGTTGGAAGCGGTGAGCGTGTAGGTCACCGTGCCGCCGGGAAGGGCGATCGCCACCCCGTCGGTGAGCGTCACGCCGAGATTGGCTTGAGGCGTCAGCGTGTCAGTGTCGGTCGCGCTGTTGTTGCGGGCCGCGGGATCGATCACGCCGTCCGGCGCCGAGATGGTGGCGGTGTTGGACAACGTGCCCGTTACGCCGGCCCCGAGCGTGCCGGTCACGGTGAACGTGACGCTGCCGCCCGCGGGGAGATCGACGCTCTCGCTGAGGTTGCCCGAGCCCGATGCGGCGAGCGCCGCGCCGCCGCCGGCGCCGATGGCGGTCCAGGTGACGTTCGTGAGTGCGGCGGGGAAGACATCCGCGACGAGCGCGGCAGCGGCGCTGTCCGGGCCGGCGTTGCTCGCGACGATCGTGTAGGTGAGAGTGCCGCCGGGAGTGGCCGTCGTGACGCCGTCCGTCACGGTGATCGAGAGGTCGGCCTGCGGAAGGTCATCGTTGGAGATCGTGCCCTGACCCTGCGCATCAAAGGCGGCCGCGTTCACGAGATTCGTGACGTTGACGAAGAAGGTCTCGTGCGGCTCGAAGACCGTGTCTCCATTGACCAACACCGTGAACGAGTAGGTGCTCGCGCTCGCCGGGATCGTCTGACCCGTGAGCGTTTTCGCGACGTAGTCCGAGCCGGCTGTCGCCGTGCCGTCGGCGGTGGCGATGTCGAACGTGATGCCGCCGACCGGCGCGGGGGTGAGGAGTTGCACCGTGAACGTAAACGCCGTGGTGCCCGCGTTGCCCTCGGCGAGCGCGACGTCGTTGATCACGAGCGGCGAAGGTCCGCCCTGCGTGATCGTCACCGGCGTGCCGAGCACGAAGATCCCCGCCTGGCGCGGCGCGCCGGCAGTCGTGTTCGCCGCGTAGGAATAGTTGACGACGCCGTTCGTCACCGCGCCGACCGTGAGCCATGAGGCGGTGCTGGTCGGAGCGAACGCGCCCGTGAGCAATTGATCCGCGGGCAACACGACGGGCAACGCGCCGCCGCCGGCGGCGGGACCGACGGAAATCGGCGCCGTATCGACGAACGCCCGCCGCTGCGCGCGGATCCCGCTCGCGGCATAATCGGCGTAATAGGCCGTGCCCGTCGCGTCGACGACAACCGTCAGCGGCGCGGGCGCCGGCATCTGCAGCGCCGAGAGTTGCCCGGTCGCGGCCGTCCATAACTTGTGGCCGAGATTCGTCTCGAGGAAAAGATTACCGCCGCCATCGACGGCGAGCCGGAACGCCTGCTCGGCGCCCAACGAAAGCAACGGCGCCGCCACGCGCGTCGACGCCGTCCACTTCACGACGGCCGTGCCGTCGGCGATGTAGACATTCCCCGCCACGTCGACCGCGAGGCTTTGCGGACTCGTGAGCCCGGTGGAAACGAGCGTGCTCAACTGCTGCGTCGCCCGCGTGAATTTGAGCACCGACCTCGCGCCCAGATCCAGGATGTAAAGATCATCCGCCGCGTCGACCGCCACCGCGACCGGGAAATTCAACCCGGCCACGATCGTGCTCACCTGCTGATTCACGGCCGCCACTTGTTTGATGGCCTGGCCGTTCGCGTAGAAAACGTTGCCCGCGCTGTCAGCCGCCAGGCCCAATCCGGGCCCTCCGGTCGCCAACGTGCCGATCTGCCCGGTGCTCTTCGTCCACTTCTTGATCGCGAAATTCGGCGAGCCTTCGAACGTGAAGAGATCGCCCGCGGCGTTCGTCGCCAGCTCGCCCGGCGCATAGCCCGGCGCCGTGGCGATGATGCCCGACGCATTCGCCGCCGCCACATACGTGCTGCCCGCCTGCGTGACGGTGAGCGTGCGACCACCGATCGTGAGCGTGCCGGTGCGCGTCGCGCCGGTGTTCGCGTCAAACGTGAACAGGATCGCCGCGCTGCCGGCGCCGCTGGCGCTGCCGCCTGCGACGTGGAGCCACGCGTCGTTCGCGACGGCCGTCCACGCCAGCGCATAATCGAAGGGCTGCACGGCAAACAGCACCGTATCGCTCCCCGCGGCGGGGCCTTCGATCAGAGTCGAGGTTCCGAGCACGGTGCTCACGCCGATGCCGCTCAATTGGATCGTCGACGGGCTGACCGCCGGGTCGTTGCTGGGGAGGGCGATCCGGGCGTCGCGCGCGCCGCCGGTCAGCGGCGCGAAGGTGACGGTGAACGTCGTGCTCGCGCCCGCCGCGAGCGAGGTGCTGCCCGGGGCCGAGACGGTGAAATCCGCCGCGCCCGCGCCACTCTTCGTGATCGCGCCGAGCGTGAGCGTGGTGCCGCCGGTGTTGCGGACAGTGAAGGTTTTCACCGTGTCGCTCGCGCCCACCGCCGTCGGAGCGAAGCGCACGAGCGGAAACACGTTTTGCACGACGACGTTAAACACATCGCCCGCCGCGATCACCCGCACATCGGTGAGCGAGGAGGCGGCGTTGAGTTCGGCAAACGGTCCGCCCCATTGCACGATCGTGCCATCGCGCTTCAGCGCCAGGTTGTGGAAGCCGCTGGCGGCGATCGCCACGACATCGGTCAATCCCGCCGGGATCGTCGTCTGGCCCTGGCTGTTGTCACCCCAGGCCACCAGCGTGCCGTCGCTCTTCAACGCGAGGCGGTGCAGTGAGCCGGCCGCGATCGCCACCACGCCGGACAGCTCTTCAGGCGCGGTCGCCGGGCCGTTGCCGTCGCCACCCCAGGCTACGACGGTGCCGTCGCTCTTCAGCGCCATGCTCGTGGCATTGTTCGCCGCGATCGCCACCACGCCGCTGAGCCCGGCAGGCACGGAGATCTGGCCGAAGGAGTTATCGCCCCAGGCCACGACGGTGCCATCGCTCTTCAGCGCGACACTGTGGGCGCTGCCACCCGCCACGGCCACCACGCCGGTGAGGCCGGGCGGCACGAAAGCTTGACCGAGATGATTGAGGCCCCACGCGACGACGGTGCCATCGCTCTTCACCGCCAGCGAGTGCGCGCCACCGGCCCCGACCGACACCACGCCGGTCAGCCCGGGCGGCACGGTGATTTGACCTTGGGAATTGTCGCCCCACGCGACGATCGTCCCGTCGTCCTTCAAGACCAGCGCATGCTGGCCGCCGGGCGCGATCATCCGGAAGCTGGTGAACGGCGGCGGCGTGAGGGCGGCGCCGGCGAAGACGGGTCCGTAGGCGTTGACCGCGAAACCCGCGGTCAAAACCGTCGCCGCCGGTTGCTCGACCAAGATCGCCGGTCCGGCGACCGTGGTGAACGTCGCAGCGCTCGAGTAGCCGGTGCCCGCTGAGTTCGTCGCGTAAGCGGCGAAGGAGTAGCCGAGGCCGGCGCTGAGGCCCGTGGCTTCCACGGTAAACGCGCCCGTCGTGCCGGTGCCGGCGAGCTTGCTCACGCCGGTGCCGCCGAGTGTTGGCGCGGCGTTGACGGAGGTTTTCGCGAGTACGACGCCGCGCTCGCTGATCTCGCCGCCACCATCGCTGGCCACCGTGCCGCCCAACGTGGCGCTGGCCGTCGTGAGGTCGGCGCTCGTGGGCGAGGTCACGGACGGCAAGGCTGCCGCACGTGTGACGACGACCGTGTAAGTCTGCGTCGTCGTGCCGTCCTGCGCAGTGACGACCGTCGTCAGCGTGTTCGCGCCGATTAAAAGTGCGATCGAGCCGGTGGCGTTGCCGGACGTGACGCCGACACCATTGACTGTGACGGTCGCGGTCGCATCGGCGGCGGTCGGCGTGACGGTGAGGCTCGTGGCGCTGTTCGCGACGCTCGCCGTGTAGCTGGTCGTGCCGCTCGCGAAAGTCGGCGAGAGCGTGCCCTTGCTCAGCGAAAGCGCAGAGAGCGCGGCATTCGCACTCGGCGCGCGCGTGACGACGACCGTGTAAGTTGCCGTCGTCGTGCCGTCCTGCGCGGTGACGACCGTCGTGAGCGTGTTTGCGCCGACGGCGAGATTGATCGCACCGCTCGTGGCGCCGGAGGCGACGGCGACGTCATTCACCTTGATCGTCGCCGTGCTGTCGGCGGAGGTCGGCGTGAGGGTGAGACTCGTCGTCGCGTTGCCCACGCTCGCCGTGTAGCTCGTTACGCCGCCCGCGAAACTCGGCGCGAGCGTCCCGGCGCTGAGCGTCAGGCCCGCGAGCCGCGCATCCGTCGAAGCGAGGGTGACCACCGTCGGATTTTCGGTCCCGGTCACCGTCGGATCGTCGGTGAGCACGCTCGTGAGGTTGTCCGCAGTCACCGTGCCTTGCAGCGAGATCGCGCCGGCGCCGCCGCTCACGGGGTTGGCGATCGTCGCCTGGAAGGTCACCGTCACGCTCTTCCCGACCGGCAGCGTGCTGAGCGTCGTGAGCGCGCTTTGGAGATGATCCGTGTGTCCATCCGTGCTCGGCACGGCTGCAGCCGCCTCGCCGGGCGCCGGCACGCGACGCTCGCCGAGCGTCAGGTAACCATACATCACGCTGTCGCGGCCGGCGCTTTCGAGTGAATCCTTCAACCCGAGCGCGTGGCCCATCTCGTGCATGATCGCCGTGAGCAAATCCATGTGCCCCGCCGCCGCGCCTGCCGGATCGGTGTAGTAACGCGTGCCGGAGTGCTCGCCACCCGCGAAGGCCGCGTCGCTCGTCAGTGCCGGATCGACGAACCAGCCGAAGCCGCCCGCCGTCGCGTTCAACACCACGTCGTGGCCCGTCACCATGGCGAGGTCGACTTCGCCGAGCTCGTCGACGCTCCAGTGCAATCCCTGCAGGATTGCGCGTTGCGCCGCCGTCAGCCCCGTGGCTTCCCAGCGCGCGATCGCCTCGGCGACGGGCCCGGTGAGTTGCGCCTCGGTCAATGGCGCCGGACTCCCCGCCGCATCCTGTGGCGACGCGGCCCGCACTCCGGCGGCGGCGCCGTAGAGGCACACGATGGTCGGCTGCGGCGTGGCCGCCGCCGACGCGACAACACTGGAGGTCTGAACTGCGAGAGAGGAGCAGGTCGCCTGCACGTTCGTGGGTGCGCCAGGGACTGTCGCAGGCGTCACCGCGTTCGACGGCGCGGACGCCGCGCTCGTGCCACCGGCGCTCGTCGTCTTAACCGTGAACGTGTAGCTCACGCCATTCGTCAGGCCGGGCACCACGATGCTGGTCGCCGCACCGCTGCTCAAGGCGGTCACGCCACCGGGACTCGACGTCGCCGTATACTCGGTGACGGGACTGCCACCCGTCGGTGCCGTGAAATTCAACGTGACTTGTCCGTCTCCCGCCACAGCGACGACGTTGGTCGGCGCGGTCGCGGCATCACATGTATCGCCGTCGCAGCGAAGCGTCGCCCGGTTCGTCATCACGGCCGCACTGTCGCCCAAGCAATTAGTGCTCCAGACTTTTGCCCGATAGAGGACGCAACACTCCGGAAAGAGCGTCTGGGCGTTTTGAGTGAAAAACGTGCTTGCGCTGGAAACCGCGATTGTTTTCCGCGCCACACCCGACACGGCCACGCCGTCTGCATCGCAGAGCTCGACGACATAGTTCTCGACTTGGGACGTATCGGCCGGCGCGGTGAAATAGATCACGATCCGATTGCCCCCTGAGTTCGGCGTAGTCGCCCCGGCCGCCTGCACCGGCGGTGGCAAGGAAGTGGCCGTGCACGGCGCCGCCGGCGTCACCGCGTTCGAAGGCGAGGACGGAGCACTCAAGCCGGCCCCATTCGTCGCCTTGATCGTAAACGTGTAACTCGTCCCGTTGACGAGGCCGCCCACGACGATGCTGGTCGCCGACCCGACGGCGCTCGCCGTATTGCCGCCTGGACTCGAGGTCGCCGTGTAGCTCGTAATCGCGCTGCCACCATCATCGCTCGGCGCCGTAAACGTAAGCGTGACCGATCCGTTGCCCGCGGTCGCCGAGACAATCGCCGGCGCGCTTGGCACCGAAAGCGGCGTCACCGCACTGGACGGCGCGGAAGCCGCGCTCACGCCGACGCCATTGGTCGCCGTCACGGTGAACGTGTAGCTCGTGCCGTTGGTGAGACCGAGCACGACGATGCTCGTCGCCGCGCCGTTGCTCGTGCCGGTGGCGCCGCCGGGACTCGCCGTCGCGGTGTAGCCCGTGATCGCGCTGCCGCCATCGCTCGCCGGCGCGCTGAACGTAAGCGACGCCTGCCCGTTGCCCCTGGTCGCCACGACATTCGTCGGCACGCCCGGCGCCGTCGCTGTCGGGACCGGCGTGACCGCGTTCGACGCCTCGGAAGGCGCACTCACGCCGGCGGCGTTCGTCGCCGTGACGGTGAAGGTGTAGCTCGTGCCATTGGTCAAGCCGGCGACCTCGATCGTCGTGGCATTTCCCACGCTCGTGCCGGTGATTCCGTCCGGACTCGACGTCGCCGTGTAGCCGGTGATCGCGCTGCCGCCGGTCGTCGCCGGCGCGGTGAAGGAAAGTGAAGCCGCGCCATCGCCCGCCGTCGCCACCACGCTCCGCGGCGCACTCGAGACCGGGCGCGGCGTCACCGCATTCGTCGGCGACGACGGCGCGCTCACGCCGGCGGCATTCGTCGCCGTGACGGTGAAGGTGTAACTGATGCCGTTGGTCAGGCCGTTAACCACGATGGTCGTGCTAGCGCCGTTGCTCACACCGAGCACGCCACCGGGTGACGACGTCGCGGTGTAGCCGGTGATCGCGCTGCCGCCGTCGTCGGCGGGCGCGGTGAAGCTGAGTGTGACCTGCCCGTTGCCAGCGACACCGCTCACATTCGTCGGCGCGCCCGGCACGTTGACCGGTGTCACGGCGTTCGAGGCGAGCGAAGCCGCGCTGGTGCCGACCGCGTTGGCGGCGGTCACGGTGAAGGTGTAGCTCACGCCGTTGGTCAGGCCGTTCACGACGATCGTCGTGCTGCTGCCGTTGCTCACGCCGGTGATCCCGCCGGGCGACGACGTGGCCGTGTAGCCGGTGATCGCGCTGCCGCCGTTGGTCGCGGGCGCGCCAAAGGTCAGCGTCACCTGCCCGTTGCCGGCGGTCGCCTGCACGTTCGCCGGCTTGCTGGGCACCGTTGCCGGCGTCGCTGCATTCGACGGCGAGGCCGGTGCGCTTACTCCGGCGCCATTCGTCGCCGTGACGATGAAAGTGTAGGATATCCCGTTCGTCAGCCCATTCACGACGATCGTCGTGCCGGCACCATTGCTCACGCCGATCGCTCCGCCCGGACTCGACGTCGCGGTGTAGCCGGTGATCGCGCTGCCGTTGTTCACCGTCGGCGCGGTGAAGTCCAAAGTCACCTGCCCGTTGCCGCCGGTCGCGAACACGTTCACCGGCGCCGAGCTCACCGTGATCGCCGTGATCGCGTTCGAGGCCACCGAGGCTGCGCTCGTGCCGATCGTGTTCGTGGCCGTGACGGTAAACGTGTAACTCGTCCCAACCGTCAACCCGCTCACGACGATGTTCGTGGTAGAGCCGCTGCTCGTGCCCGTCAAGCCGCCCGGGCTTGAGGTCGCCGTGTAACCGGTGATCGCGCTGCCGCCATCGCTCGCCGGCGCGCTGAAGCTCAGCGTCGCGTTTTGATTGCCGGCAACCGCCGCGAGATTCGTCGGCGCATCCGGTGCCGAGGCGGGCGCGGCGGGCGTGACGGCATTCGATGCCGCGGAAGGCGCACTCACGCCGGCGGCGTTCGTGGCCGTGACGGTGAAGGTGTAACTGATGCCGTTGGTCAGGCCGTTCACCACAATGCTGGTGCTCGCACCGTTGCTCACGCCGAACACGCCGCCGGGACTCGAAGTCGCCGTGTAGCCGGTGACCGCGCTCCCGCCGGTCGTCGCGGGCGCGGTGAAGGAGAGCGCCACCGAGCCGTTGCCCACCGTCGCCACGACGCTTCGCGGCGCGCTCGACACCGTGCGCGGCGTTACTGCATTCGTCGGCGAGGACGGCGCACTCACGCCAGCGCCGTTCGTCGCCGTGACGGTGAACGTGTAATTGATGCCGTTGGTCAGGCCGTTCACCACAATGCTGGTGCTCGCACCGTTGCTCACGCCGAACACGCCGCCGGGACTTGAGATCGCCGTGTAGCCCGTGATCGCGCTGCCGCCATCGTCAGCGGGCGCAGTGAAGCTGAGCGTGACCTGTCCGTTGCCTGCGACGCCGCTCACGCTTGTCGGCGCGCTCGGCACGTTGACCGGCGTGACCGCATCCGATGCGATCGAAGCCGCGCTGGTGCCGGCTGCGTTCGTCGCCGTCACCGTGAAGGTGTAACTGATGCCGTTGGTTAGGCCGTTCACGACAATGCTCGTGCTCGCGCCATTGCTCACGCCAAGCACGCCGCCGGGTGACGACGTCGCCGTGTAGCCGGTGATCGCGCTGCCGCCGGAGGTCGCCGGCACGCCGAAGGTCAGCGTCACCTGCCCGTTGCCGGCGGTCGCCTGCACGTTCGCCGGCTTGCTGGGCACCGTCGCCGGCGTGACGGCATTCGACGGCGAAGACGGTGCGCTCGTGCCCGCGCCGTTCGTCGCCGTGACCGTGAAGGTGAAGGAAATGCCGTTCGTCAGATCGGGGAACACGATGCTCGGCGTCGCGCCCACGCTCGTGGCCGTGAAGCCGCCCGGCGTCGACGTCGCGGTGTAGCCGGTGATCGCACTGCCGTTGGTCACCGTCGGCGCGGTGAAGTCGAGCGTCACCTGGCCGTTGCCGCGGGTCGCGAACACGTTCACGGGCGCCGAACTCACGCCGATGGCCGTGACCGCGTTCGACGCCGCCGAGGCTGCGCTCGTGCCGATCGCATTCGTCGCCGTCACCGTGAACGTATAACTCGTCCCGATGGTCAACCCGCTCACGCCGATGCTCGTCGAGCTACCGCTGCTCGTGCCGGTCAAGCCGCCCGGGCTTGACGTCGCCGTGTAGCCCGTGATCGCGCTGCCGCCATCGTTGGCCGGCGCGCTGAAACTCAGCGTCGCGTTCTGATTGCCCGCGGTCGCCACGACGCTCGTCGGCGCATCCGGCGCCGAGGTCGGCGCGACGGGTGTGACGGCGTTCGAGGGCGAGGACGGCGCGCTCGCGCCACTGCCGTTCGTCGCCGTAACCGTGAAGGTGTAACTGATCCCGTTGGTCAGCCCGTTCACGACGATCGTCGTGCCCGCGCCGTTGCTCACGCCGAGCACGCCGCCGGGACTCGACGTCGCGGTGTAGCCCGTGATCGCACTGCCGCCATTCGTCGAAGGCACGCCGAAAGTCAGCGTCACCTGGCCGTTGCCGGCGGTGCTCACCACGTTGGTCGGCGCGCTCGACACCGTCGCAGGCGTCACCGCGTTCGAGGGCGAGGACGGCGCGCTCACGCCACTGCCGTTCGTCGCCGTGACCGTGAAGGTGTAACTGATGCCGTTGGTCAGCCCGTTCACCACAATCGTCGTGCCCGCGCCGTTGCTCACGCCGAGCACGCCGCCGGGACTCGACGTCGCCGTGTAGCCGGTGATCGCACTGCCGCCATTCGTCGAAGGCGCGCCGAACGTCAACGTCACCTGCCCGTTGCCGGCGGTGCCGACCACATTGGTCGGCGCACTCGACACCGTCGCGGGCGTCACCGCATTCGAGGGCGAAGATGGCGCGCTCACGCCACTTCCGTTCGTCGCCGTGACGGTGAAGGTGTAACTGATCCCGTTCGTCAGCCCGTTCACGACGATGCTCGTGCTCGCGCCGTTGCTCACGCCGAGCACGCCGCCGGGTGACGAGGTCGCCGTGTAACCCGTGATCGCGCTGCCGCCATTCGTCGTCGGCGCGCCGAACGTCAACGTCACCTGCCCGTTGCCGGCGGTGCCGACCACATTGGTCGGCGCACTCGACACCGTCGCCGGCGTCACCGCATTCGATGGCGACGACGGCGTGCTCTCGCCGACCGCGTTCGTAGCGGTGACCGTGAAGGTGTAACTGATCCCGTTCGTCAGTCCGTTCACCACGATGCTGGTGCCTGCGCCGTTGCTCACGCCAATCAGGCCGCTGGGACTCGAGGTCGCCGTGTAGCCCGTGATCGCACTGCCGCCGGTGTCAGCCGGTGCGCTGAAGGTCAGCGTCACCTGCCCATTGCCGGCAGTGCCGACGACGTTGGTCGGCGCGTCCGGTGCGCTCGTCGGTGCGACGGGCGTGACGGCGTTCGACGCTACGGACGGAGCGCTCACGCCGACGCCGTTCGTGGCGGTGACGGTGAAGGTGTAGCTCGTGCCGTTGGTCAGGCCGCCGATCACGATGCTCGTCTCCGCGCCGTTGCTCGTGCCGGTGAGACCGCCGGGGCTCGCGGTGGCCGTGTAGCCGGTGATTGCGCTGCCGCCGGTGCTCGCGGGAGCACTAAAGGTCAGCGTCGCCTGGCCGTTGCCGGCGCTGGCTTGCACGTCGGTCGGCGCACTCGACGCCGTCAGCGCGGCGATCGAAATCGTGACGGTCCCCGGCTCGTTGGCGGCGACTCTGCCGTCGCTGACCTGGAACGTGAAACTGTCGGTCCCCGTATAGTTGGCCGGCGGCGTATAAGTCACGCGCGACTGCAGCGGGCTGATGACAACGACCGCGCCCAAGGTGCCATGCGCCGGCGGATCCACGATCGTGAACTGAAGCGGATCGTGATCGGCGTCGTCGGCCAGCAACGTGATGGTGATCGGCGCGCCGCTCGTCGTGGCCGCGGTGTTGTCGATCGTCCACGGGGATACGTTGATCGATGAAGTCACGAGCGTCGTGTTCGCGTCGGGCGCGGCGTCGAAAACGAGATTGGGCAGCGCGGCCGTGCCGGTGTTCGTGATTTTCGCCGTGTAGGAAATGACGTCGCCGGGCAGCGCCTTGCCGCCGTTTGCGTGATCGGGGATCGCTGCGGTCAGCGTCGCTGTCGCGTGCGGTTCGGGCGGGGGAGCTTGATACGTAAATTCGTCCGCCGAAGACGTGGCGCTCGTGCCGCTCGCGGTCGTCACCGTCACATCCACGAGGCCGGCGGCGTGCGCCGGCGCGGTGGCGGCGATCTGCGTCGAGCTGTCGACGGTGAACGAAGTCGCCGCGGTGGCGCCGAAACTCACCGCGGTGACGTTGGCGAAATTCGTGCCCGCAATCACCACGCTCGTGCCGCCGGCGGCGGGGCCGGAGGTTGGCGCGATGCTCGTGATCGTGGGCGCCGGGCTCGCGTCGATCGTGAGGATCGCGCTCGCGCTCGTCACGGACTGACCGTCGGGATTGGTGATCGTGATGGAGCGCGTGCCGGCGGCAGCGTTGGCGGCGACGGCGAGGTTCAGCGTGACGTGCGTGGAGTCGGTGTAGCTCACGCTGTTCACCGTCACGCCCGTGCCGCTCACGCTGGCGGCGACGTGATTCGCGAACGAGCTGCCGCCATCGTAGAAACCGGAGCCGCTCGACGATGTGCCGGTGACGACGACATTGACGCTGGACGAACCCGCCGTGACGGAGCGATCGCAGCTCGCGGGCGCGGCGGGCGGCGGCGCAAGGAGCCGGACGACTTTCACGCCCCACGAGTTGAGCGCGTTATTATATTCTTGGATCGTCCAGATCGTCATATCGTCGCTCGAGTCGAGGACGGTGGCGGAATAGTTGCCCCACCGACGTCCGTTCGTGCCGCCGGGGTCGGAAGCCGGATTGTAGTTCGCCGTCGTCGCGCCGAAGGTGACCGCCGCCGTGGTCGGCGGCGCGGTCATCGTGCCGAGCGTGTCACCCGCGAACCGGCTGACGAAAACAGGCGTGGCGCCGATCGGCGTGCCCGCCATCGTGCAGCCGAGGACGGCGTGGCCCTGGCCGGTGACGGCAACCGTCGGAATAAAATAATGCCGGGAGGCGGCGAGCGTCGCCGCGTTGTCGAAGACCGTGCCCGACTGACGCAGCGCCGGCGTGGCGGTGAGGTTTTGAAACTCATACCAGCGCGAGGCATTGCGCGCGGCTGCGGCGGTGTTCGCCACGCCGGTCGCGCTCACGCGGAAATTATGCGCGGTCCAGAGGCGGCCGTTGCGGATCTGCGCCGCGAAGAGCCGGTCGTCGAGCGTGGAGAGCCGCCCGTTGTTGCCGCCGGAGTTGCCGGGGTGATCCACGGGATTGGGAAAGGTCGTCGTCGGCACCGTGACGGGAATATTCGCCGAGATCGTCGGCGTCGTGCTGCCGGGATCACTCACCCGGCGAAACATGATCTTGCTGAAAGTCGCATTATCCGAGCCGACGAAATAGCCCTCGGTGGCCGTGGGGTCGTCGTTGTCCACCCCGCGGGGCGATAGCGGTCCGACGCCGGTTGCACTCGTCACCAGCCCAAACGTCGTCACGACAATCGGCCCGGTGCCCAGCACCGAACTCTTCTGCACGACGTAGCCGTTTGTGCCGGCAAACACATAAGCCGGCGTCAATATATTGGCCCCGATGTAGAGCGCGTTGGCGTCGATTCCGAGCGACGTATCGTCGGCGAAATTCACCGTGTCCGCCTGAAACTGGAAAAACGTAAAAACCGTCGAGTTCGTGAGCGTGGAGTCGCTGCTCACGGCGATGAGGATGCGGTTGGGCGCGAACGACGTCACCTGCGCGTTGAGCGCGGGCACGTCCTCGGTGGTGATGAACCAGCGCGCGCTCAGCCGATCATAGCGCACGTGCAGATCGGACACGAAATTCAGCACGACCGAGCCCCCGACCGGCGTCATCACCGAGGCGAAGAACGTGTCCGGGGAAACATCCAGCACCCCGTCAGCCACGCCGGTGGTCTTGTTGTAGCTCCGGATGCGGCCGTTGACCGCGACGACCACCTGCGTCGGTCCGACTCCGATCGAAGGGCTCGGCGGAAATGAACCGGCGTCGGTCAATGTCGGACCATCGAAGGACAACCCAATCGTCGCGGCACGAAGCGGGGACAGCAGTGAGCCCGCCCAGAGCGCGGCGATGAAAATCAGCGGGAGACGACGAAGCGTGGACATGGAACGAGAAGATTTCTCCGCCCCGCTCGCGTCACGCAGTCGCCGCAGCCCGCAACCGAGCCCGACGACCGAGGAGTTGAAGTGGAAGCGGATGGGTGACTAAGCGAACTCACCCGGTGTGTTCCCCCTACTTTGCCACAGCGCCTCGATAAAAAGATATAGTCCATTCGGCCTATGCCTAAGCTAAAAATGTGCAGCGAGATGCGTTTGTCGTTCGTGAGCTCCCCCGGCGAGAAGAGGAAGCCCTTTTCCTCATCGAGCGGCGCCGCGGTCGCTTTCGATCCAGTCCGCCGAGAACGCCGCGCTCCACCTCCGACTGCACACGATCGGTTAGCCGGGGCGATTCGGCCTAAAAAACGCAGTTGATACGCGGAGTCCGCGAAGAACACAGAGGAGAAATCAAACCACGATTCGCGCCGGATCTTCACCTCGGGGGTGATCTCTCCGGGATTCCAATCTCGCTCTTGTTCCTCCGCGGCTTCCGCGCACCCTGCGTTTCAATGGTGGAATTTAAGTTCAGTTGAGCGTTGAGAGCTGAGGGCTGAGAGCAGAACCAACAGCCGGCTCCGGATTTCCCTCGGCGTTTCCCGGGCTGTCTCCGGGAGATCGGTCCCTTAACGCTGAACTCCGGACTCTCAACTGTCCGAGTGAGGCCTGGCACCCGCCAGCTTCGCGAAAATCCCAAACACTCGCCGCTGCGCGTCCCCTGGCGTCGCGTCTGCGGCCCGTTCCTCCCCGCGTAGCAAGGCGTCCACCAGTTTGCGCTCGTCTTCGGTCAATTGCCCTTTCCCGCCCCACGGCGCCGCCGAGCCGCCGAAATGATTCAACACTCGTCGCGCCACCGCCCGGGACATCCACGCCCCACCCGCGTCGATTTCGTCCAGCCGCGCCAGCATCTCCGCCGGCGCGAAACTCTTCAGCACATACCCCGCGCCGCCCTCCCGCAACGCCTCGAACAACTCCTCGCGATCGTCGAACATCGTCAGCAGCACCACGCGCGAAGCCGGATGCGCCGCCCGCAGCCGGCGGACCGAATCCGGCTCCAGTCCGTGCGGTGGACTCACATCCATGATCACCATGTCCGCCTCACGCTGTGCGAGCGTCGTCAGCGCCTCGGCGACCGTGCGCACGGACGCCGCGACGACGTAGCGTTCGCTGCCCGTCAAGATCCGCACGAGCCCCGCGCGATACTCGGCATCGCTGCCGATCAAGGCGACTGAACTCATCTCGGCGCGCGCGATCTCGCGCGCCGAGGAAACTGGAAACGTTGAACCATGAAAAGCAGGAGGTGGATCGGGCTCGGCCAGACGCATTGCCCGGTCACCGCGACACACCCGATCATCATGTCAGAACGCATCCGCTTCCGCCATAGGCCGTTCGGCCCATGATTTTCTCCGTAGGCTTGTCGGTTTATGGAGTGCGGCGGCTCGACGCCGCTTTTTTTCGGTGGCGGCTCGACGCCACCACGTCCCCTCCCTACGCCTCCGCCCGCCCGCGCGCAGCGAGCCCACTCGCGCGCGGTCGAGTCGGCGCGTCCAAAGCGGTGTCAAGCCACCGCACTCCACACCCTATCGCCCCAGCCACTTCACCGCCGCCTCGGTGCCGGAGCGCACCGCGAGCTTTTCGTAGATGCGCGCGAGGTGATTCTTCACCGTCGCCGGGCTGATCCCGAGGCTCTCCGCGATCTCCTTGTAGCTCGCGCCCGCCGCCAGCAGGTCGAGCACCTGGCGCTCACGCGGCGTCACCTCCGCGGTCTTCACCGCCGGCGACGGCACCGGCCGCGCAAACGAATTCAACACCCGTCGCGCGATCGGGCGCGACATCGGCGCTCCACCGGCGAGCACTTCGTCGAGACCCGCGAGAATCTCTTCGCCCTCCGAACTCTTGAGCAGATAGCCGGCGGCGCCGCATTGCAGCGCGTTGAAAAGATTATCCGCGTCGTCGAAGATCGTCAGCATCACGCAACGCGTCTGCGGACATAATTCGCGCAGGGCGTGCACTGCGGCCGGACCCGGCCGGCCGGGAAGATTTATATCCACGAGCACGACCTCGGGCGGATGCTGCGGAAGAATCGCCAGCGCTTCGTCGACGTTCGCAAAAGCACCCGTCAGCACGAAGCGTCCGCTGTTGGCCAGCAGGCGCTCGATGCCCGCCCGATAGGCGAGATCGTCCTCGATCAAAGCAACCGTGATCCCAGGTACAGCCATTCGCGGAAGCTCAGCAGGACTCGGCTCCGGCACGACTCTTTTTATTGTCCTATCGATGCGCACCCGCGCACCCGCTTATTCAAGCGCGATGGGAATCCGCAGCGTCACGGAAGTGCCGCGGCCGCGCTCGCTCGTGATTTCCGCGGAGCCGCCGAGACCTTCGGCCCGCAGACGCAGATTACGCAGGCCATGGCCCCCGCCCTGGCGCTCGCCGGGTGCGAAGCCGACGCCGTTGTCGGAAATTTCGACGAGGAAAACGCCGCCTTCCCAGCGCGTACGCAATTTCACCTCGGTCGCACCGGAGTATTTCACGCTGTTGTGCAGCGCCTCCTTCACGCTGAGAAACACGGTGTGCCGCACCTCCGAGCCGAGCGCGATGGCCGGCAGATCCGGGGGCAGATCGAAGCGGCAGGCGATGTTGGCGGCGCGCAACGTCTCCGCGGCGTAGTCGCCCAGGCGCTCGCCCAGACTCGCGAGCGTGTCGTGCTGCGGGCTCACCGCCCACACGATCTCCCGCGCGTGTTGCACGAGTTCCTGCGCCGTCGCCCGCACGCGATCGAGCGAAGCGTCGAGGAGCGCGGGATCGCCCGCCGCCCGCCGCGCCTCACCGGCGAACAGAATCACGCGCCCGAGGCCTGAGCCGACTTCATCGTGCAGGTCACGCGCGAGACGCAGCCGCTCGCGCTCCACCGCCGTCTGCGCCTCCAGCCGCGCCAGGCGCCTGCGCAACGCCCGCGTCGCAATCCCCCGCGTGACCGCCGCGACCAGGGCGATCGCCGCCGCGAGCGCGAGCAGCACAAACCACCAAGTGCGCCACCACGGCGGCGGCAGCACGAAGGAAAACGTCGCCGGCGCACCCACGCGGCCGACGCCATCGCGCGCTTCCACCCGGAAGGAAAATTTTCCCGGCGACAGGTTCGTGTAGTCGCGTCGCGTCGCCGTGCTCCACGTCGACCACTGACGGTCGAAACCTTCGAGCCGCGTGCGATATTGCATCGGCACCGATGCCCACACATCGGGGCGGAACGAGATCGCCGCATAGGCGAACTGCAGCGCATTTTGATCGGCGGACAGCGACCGCGCCGCCGTCGTGGCCACGCCACCCCAGATGATTTTTCCATTCTCCGCCGTCACACTGCGCACCCGCACCGTCGGCGAGGGCGGCTGGGCTCCGGCCCACGCGCGATCATACGACGCCAACCCCTGATAACCGATCCAGAGCGTGTGCGTCGCGAGTTCGTCGAACATCACGCGCGGTTGGATGGATTCGAACCCCGTGTAAGGCAGCGTTTCGATTTTCCACGCGTCGGGGCCCGCCGGGCGAACCAGCGCCGCGGGATCCTCACCCGTCGCATTCGCCAGCCAGAGCGAGCCGTCGCCGAGCGGATAAACGCGCGACCAGCGCGCCGCGTCGAATCCCTCGATCCGCGTCTCGGGCGCGAAGCGATCCGCCGCCTCGTCGTAGCGCCAGAGCCCGAGCGCACTCGTGACTTCCACCCGTCCGCCCAGCAGGAAGAGCCACACGTTTTTCCGCTCGGTCCGAAACGCCGGCAGCCCGCGCGCGGCGTCCATCGTCTCCACGTCGCCTCTGAGTTGCACGCCGCGGCGCCAGTCGAGGCGGACCACGTCGCGGCGATTGCGCGAGGTCGCCCAGAGCCAGCCCGCCGTGTCCTGCGTCAAGTCGAACAGCACTTCATGCACCGCCGGCACCCGACCCTCGAATCGCCAATGGCCGCCCTCGCGGCGATACACGCGTAACTGCCCGGGCCCCGTGCTCGCCACGATCCGATCCGGATCCCGCGGCAACCTCAGCACCGAACGAAACAGCAAACGCTCGCGCTCGATCAGCTCGACGTCGCCATCGTCGCGCACCAGCCGCAAGTCAGCCCCCGCGACGATCAGCCCTTCTTCCGTCGAAATCATTTGCCACGCGTCGACCCCGCCGTTCGGCCTTTCATCGAAATGTCCCGTGGCCGGATCGCGCTCGAAAACGCCCTCGGTCGTCGCCACGAGAAGCCGCCCGCGATGGAGCGCGAAACCCTCCACGCGGCTTCTCACGCCCGCTGCGCGGTTATGCAGAAAAGCCGGCGACGGGATCTGCAGGCGCGTAACCCCGCCGAGATAAGCGAGCCACATGCCGCCTTCGGGGTCTGGCGTCACCGCGGAGATCGTGTTGCTGGTCGAGCCGAGTCCGTCGCTCTCGTCGTACTGCGAAAGCAGGTGTCCCTCGCTGTCGACGATCAGCACCCCGCTCTTGTCGGTGCCGAGCGCGAACGTGCCATCCGCCAGCGGGCAACCGCAGAGTACCCGCGCGCCGTCGGGTCGCTGCGTCATATCCTCCGCCACCAGCGGCGCCTCCGCACCCTGCCAGAGCCGCAGACCGCCCGCGCTCACCACCCACGCGCCTCCCGCGGCCCGCGGCCACACCGAGCGCACCTCGACTTCATGGAGCACCTGCGCGTCTGGCGCAGGCTGGAGTTGACCCGCGCTGACGCGATACACCCCGACCGTCGTGATCGCGAACACCTCGCCCCGCAGGGTGAAAAGTTCCCGGCAACGCTCGCGGGGATTGGGCAGCGCGAGTTCCTGGAAGCCGCCGGCCGCATCCGCTCGCACGATGAAACTGCGCACCCCCTGCGTCGCGAAAAACACCTCGGCGCCGTTCGTCGCGACACTCAACACGTGGCCGACTTCGCGATCGGCCGGAAGTAATTTCTGCTGCATCGGCCGCGCGACGAGCTGGCCGTTTTCGTCGGGCACCAGCACGCCGAACTCGTCCTTGCCCGAATACCACACGCGACCCGCCGCATCGATCGCGAGATTGTGCACGATGAGCCCCGAAGTCCCCGGGATCATCCGCCACGTCACGCCGTCGTACTCCATCAGGCCATCGATGGTCGCGACGTAAATCAGGCCGTTCGGATGGACCGCCACCATGCGGGTATGCGGGCTGCCCGAAAGATCGCGTTCGGTGAACACCTGCACGATCGGGGAGCCCGTGTAGCGCGGCGAGAGCGCGAAACACGCTGCGCCGGCCGCAGCGAAGCCTGCGAAAGCGAAGATCCAGCGAAGCATCGGAGCGCAGACGCTGCCCGCGCCGCTCCAGCGACACAAGGCATGAAGAGCGGTGATTGACGCGGGCAAACGGTTATCTCCAGAGCGGTCGCGCGGTCTGAAAATTTCCCTGCCCGATGTCGATGTAGGAGCCTGCTTGCAGGCGATCCGGCAGGCGAAGGTCCAGCATCGCCTGCAAGCAGGCTCCTACATCCGAGCTGTCGGGCATCGCCTGCAAGCAGGCTCCTACATCCGGGCCGTCGGCATCGCCTGCAAGCAGGCTCCTGCCTTCGGCCCGCCGCGCGCTCCACTCTTTTTCAAACCGCTCTCGCCGTAGCCCGCTGCGGGAGCAGCGGGACTGCCGCCGCCTCGCATCGCATCGCACCGCACCGCCTTCCCTGCGCCTCCCTCCAGCGCCAAAAGAAGCCCGCCTCCTCCACACCACCTCCGTCTCCGCCTCAATCGTCGTGGCTCGAGCGCAAGGCCGCGCCGAGGAGCACGCCGATGCCGAGCGCGATGGCGACCGACTTGTAGGGATGCGTGCGAATCGCCTCCTCGGCCGCCCGCGCCGTCGTGATCACGTGGCGGCGCGCATGGCTGTAGGCGTCGGCGACCCGCTCCTGCAAATCGTCCAGCCGCTCGCGCAGGGTGAGAAATCGCTCGCCCGTGCGTTCCGCCTCCGGACCGTCGACGAGCGCTTCCGCCTCAGCCATCAGGCGGGCGATCTGGGCGATGATTTCCTCGGGAGTTTGGGTCGGTTCGTCGGAGTCGGTTTTCATGAGTCGTGGATTTGAGATTCATGCCGCCGCCGGGAAAATCCGGCGAAGGCCCGGCACTGGAACGCGCCGCAGCCTCTGACCTCGCTCGCCCGGGATGGTTCGACGTTTTTCGAGAGACACCAGAGCGCTTTGAAAATTTCCCGGCCCGATGCAGGAGCCTGCTTGCAGGCGATTCCGGCAGGCGAAGGTCCAGGATCGCCTGCAAGCAGTGCCCCACCTTCGAGCCACCAGCATCGCCTGCAAGCAGGCTCCTACCTTCGAGCCGCCGGGATCGCCGACGAGCAGGCTCCGCCATTCGACCGGCCGCGCGGCTCCCCTGTTTTTCCGACCGCTCTATGCTCCGCCGGGCAGCAGGAAATAAAATTCCGTGCCGCGCCCCGGCTCACTCGTGCAGGCGATCGTGCCGCCGTGCGCCACCACGATTTCGCGCGCGATCGCGAGGCCCAGGCCCGCGCCTTTTTTCTCCTGGTCCGGCGCGCGAAAAAAACGCTCGAAGACATGCGCGGCGATCTCCGGCAGCATGCCGCTCCCGCGGTCTTCGACGGAAAAGCGCACGAAGCCTCCGGCTTCCCGGCGAGCCGACAACCCGATCGCGCCGCGCGGCGGGGAATATTTGGACGCGTTGGTCAACAAATTCATGAAGACGTGCCGCAACCGTCCCGCATCGACTTCGAGCGGAAGCGCGCCGATCTCCGCCGCGCAGCGAACTTCCAGCGTTTGTCCCGCCGCAGCGAGAAACCCCCGCGCTTCGGCGGCGGCGCCCTCCAGCAACGCGCTCACCGCGACGGGCGCACGGGCGAGCGACGACGCGCCGGCCTCGAGCCGCGCGAGGTCGAGGAGGCTCTCCAGGATGCGCAACAGCCGGTCCGCATCGTCGCGCGCGCCTTCAAGCAATTCGCGCTGCTGCGGCCCGAGGGCGCCGACTTGTCGCTCGAGCAGCAGGTAAATCGCCATGCGCAGGCTGGTGAGCGGCGTCTTCAATTCATGGCTGACCATGCCGACGAGATTCGTCTTCGCATCGTCGAGCAGCCGGAATTTCGTGACGTCCTGCAGCACGACGGCGGCGCCTTTGAATTCCGTCAACGTGTCGCCGATCGCGAGAATCCGTGGGAGAAAATGGCGGTCCTCGCGGCCGACGCGAAGCGTGACGACCTCGCGGTAGTCCGCCGGCAGGTGCGGCGCGCCCGTCTCGAGCACGCGGGCGAGCGCGTCCGCGATGGGCGCGGGAAAACCGCCGGCGAGTTCCGTCGAGTTGAAAAGCTGCTCGGCGGCAGGATTGCGGATCTCGTGCGTGCCGTCGCGTGCGATCACGAACAGCGGATCGGGCGCCGAGGTGAGCGTGGCTTCCATCGCGCGCTGCGTGCGGAGGACTTTCGCCAGCGTGGCGTCGCGATAGGCGCGCAGTTTCGCGGCCATCTGGTTGAACGAACGCGCGAGCTGGCCGAGTTCGTCGCGCGAGACCGCGGGGACCGTGCGATCGAGATCGCCCTCGCCGACCGCCGCGGCGGACACGGTGAGGGCCTTGATCGGCGCGAGCAGCGAGGCCGCGAGGCGCCACGCGACCGTGAGCGAGAGCACCACGGCGGCGCCGATCGCGAACGCGAGCACGCGCTGCGTCGTCGCGACCATGCGGCCGGCGCGCGCGGCGGTTTCCTGAGCCGCGGCGAAGTCGGCGCGGTTCACGTTTTCGATCGCGTTGAGCACGCGGTAGAGCGCGGTGTCGTGGCGGCGCAGGAGGTCGAGCGAGCCGCGGCCGTTGCCGGCGAGCAGCGCCTCGCCTTCGGTGACGAGATCGGAAAATGCGTCGTCGAGCTGCGCGATCAGCGGCGCGCGGGGCGTGCCCGCCGAGCCGGCGGATTGCGCCATGAGCACGCGGGTGAACGCCCGCCGGTGTTCGTCGAACACGCGCCGCGCGCCGAACGGATCGCCGCTGCGGGCCACCGAAAGCGCGGAGGTCATCAGGCGGGCAGACGAGCGCAGCTCCTCGCTGGCGAGGACGTCGCGGTAGTTGCGCACGAGGTCGTCTTGCAGTGCACCGGCCAGCTCCTGCGTGACATGGATCGCATAGCCGCCGACCGCCACGACGAGCAGCACGAGCGGAAGCAGGCCGAGATAGAGGCGCGTACGGAGCATGGAAAGTAGGGCGGGCTTCAGCCCGCCTGCCGCAATCGAAAAAGGCGGGCTGAAGCCCGCGCTACTTTCGACATCGTGCTCACAGCAGCCCGAGCTTCTGCCGCTTGCGATAGAGCGTGGCCGGATCGATGCCGAGCACGCGGGCGGCCTCCTCGAGATTGCGCGAACTCGCGAGGATGCGGCGCAGGTGCTCGGTTTCCAGCGCGTCGAGCGTCACGCGCGCACCGACCGCGATCGCGGGATTCGCCGGCCCGGCGAATTGTTCGGGCAGATCGGCGAGTTCGATTTGCGGGCCGGGCGCCAGAATCACCGCGCGCTCGATCACGTTGCGCAGTTCGCGGAGGTTGCCCGGCCAGCGATACGCGCCGAAGGCGGCGAGAACCGCAGGCGAAAACCCGCTGATTTCCTTGCCGACGCGGGCGGCGAAAAATCTCCGGTCGTTCTCCGCAAAGCGCACGAGGTCCGTCGGCCGGTCGCGCAGCGGCGGCAGTTCGAGCGTGATAACGGCGAGCCGGTAAAAAAGATCCTCGCGAAAACGGCCGGTGCGGACTTCGTCGGCGAGCGGGCGATTGGTCGCGGCGATCACCCGCACGTCGGCACGACGCGAGCGCGCCTCGCCCACGCGCTCGTATTCGCGTTCCTGCAGGAGCCGGAGGAGCTTCGGCTGGATCTCGAGGGGCAGTTCGCCGAGTTCGTCGAGGAACAGCGTGCCGCCATCCGCGGCGGCGACTTTGCCGAGCGTGTCGCTCACCGCGCCCGTGAACGATCCGCGCACGTGGCCGAACAATTCGCTCTCGAGCAGCTCGCGGGAGAGACTCGGGCAGTGCACGGTGACGAACGGCGCGTCGCGCCGAGCGCTGCGGTGGTGGATTTCGCGCGCGAGCACGGTCTTGCCGGTGCCGCTGGGGCCGAGGATGAGGATCGACGCCGGTGTGGCGGCGGCCTTGAACGCGATTTCGAGGGCGCGCTGCACGAGAGGTTCGGCCGATTCGAGCTGGATCGTGGGCGAGGTGTCGGCGAGTTCGCGCTCCAGGGAGCGCACGCGCGTTTCGAGCGCGCGGCTTTTTTCGATTTTGCTCAGGACCGCGCGAATCTGCTCCGGCGTGAACGGCTTCGGGATGAAATCCGCGGCGCCGCGGCGCATCGCCTCGACGGCCGTCGCGATGTTGGCATAGGCGGTGAACATCACGACCGACAGCGTGCTTTGCGCCTTGAGCAGCTTGGCGAGCACCTCGAGGCCGTCGTCGGCGCCGAGCTTCACGTCGAGAAAGCACGCGTCGAGATTTTCCTCTTCAACGCACTTCAGTGCGCGCATCCCGTTCGGCGCCTCGCTCGCAACATGGCCCGCGGTTTCGACGGCGATACGAGTCGTGCGGCGAATCCCGGCCTCGTCGTCGACGATCAAAACACGCATATCTTTCAATTGTCGGAACACGGCCGGAGCGCCAACGCCAAAACGGACCCTCTAAAAACCAAGGCGGGGGAGACTGTGGGGGCCCCACAAGGGACAACTCCCACCCCCCGCT
>JBEHYR010000021.1:0-89632 GCA_048498075.1 Verrucomicrobiota bacterium
CACGCCCTCGTTCTCGCCGTTTTCCAACCCCGTCGCCGTGAATCCCGGATTCGCCGGACTCGCTCCGTAGACCGAAGTCCCGCCCGTCGCCGTCACCACGATGTCCTTCGGCGAGACCACCCACGTGCCGTTGTCGCGCGTCGTGATGTTGTAATTCCCGTTCGTCAGCGTCCCCGTCACCGCCAGCGTGTAGCTCGCCGCGTTCGTCGCGTTCGTGATCGCAAAATCATTCGAGAGCCCCGTCAGCACGCCCTCGTTCTCGCCGTTCTCCAGCCCCGTCGCCGTGAACCCCGGATTCGCCGGGCTCGCCCCGTAAGTCGATGTGCCGCCCGTCGCCGTGACGACGATGTCCTTCGGCGACACAACCCACGTGCCGTCGGTGCGCGTCGTCACGTTGTAGTTCCCGTTCGCCAGCGTGCCGGTCACCGCCAGCGTGTAATTCGCCGCGCCGCTCGTGTTCGTAATCGCGAAGTCGTTCGCCAGCCCGGTGAGCACGCCTTCGTTTTCTCCGTTCTCCAGTCCCGTCGCCGTGAACCCCGGATTCGTCGGGCTCGCCCCGTAGACCGAGGTTCCTCCCGTCGCCGTCACCACGATGTCCTTCGGCGACACAACCCACGTGCCGTCGGTGCGCGTCGTCACGTTGTAGTTCCCGTTCGTCAGCGTCCCGGTCACCGCCAGCGTGTAGCTCGCCGCGTTCGTCGTGTTCGTGATCGCAAAATTATTCGCCAGCCCGGTGAGCACGCCTTCGTTTTCTCCGTTCTCGAGTCCCGTCGCCGTGAACCCGGGATTCGCCGGGCTCGCCCCGTAGACCGACGTGCCACCCGTGGCGCTCACCGTGATGTCCTTCGCCGTGATCGTCAGCGCGCCATCGATCAGCGTGAAGCCGTAGCCCGCTTCGGAAGCCAGCGATCCCAGCAACGGCGTGATCGCATACGGTCCTCCCGCCACGGAACTGCTCGCCCCCGCCGCCGTGCTGCCGCTCCCGGTTCCGCTGAGTCCCGCGCTCGTGGAATCGTCCGTCACCCCATCGTCCGTCAGATATCCGCCCACCGTCGCCGTGAACGTGGGGTTCGCCGCCCCGTAGACTCGCGTCTTCGCATCCGCCGTCACCGTGAGCGCGGGCTGCGCGCTATAGAGCAGGTGATTCCCCGCGGCGATCGTGCCGGGCGCATCGCCCGCGTAAGTCTTGTTGTAGAGCCGCGGCAGCGCCGATCCCGCTGCGGCCACAGCTGTCAACCCGTTCTCCGTCGAGCCGGCCGGCGAGGTCGAATAAACCAGCCAGCGCCCGCTCGTCGCCGAAAGCGCGCCGGCGCCGACGTTGTTGATGAAATTCTGCCCCGCGACCAGCGCGAGATTCCCTCCGCTCGTGGTCACTGCGGCATTGAGCGTAAGATCGGACGCCGCTCCGCGCGCCTCCAGCGTGATGTCGCCGCTCGCCGCCGCGCCGCCGCCCCCGATCGTCAACGCCCCCGCCGCCACGTTCAACGACGTCAGCGGCGTGACCGCGCCCGCGCTGTTCAATGCGAAACTCGCGCCCGCCCCGCCGCCATCCGCCGTGAGATCGATCGTGATCGCCCGCGCACCATTCAACGTATGCGAGCCGAAATTGAGCGCGCCGGCCGCGCTCGTGCCGCCCGCCCGATCCGTGTCGAACGTGAAGGCCCCGCCCGTCAGCGTGAGGCCCGCCGCGCCGGAGAGATCGATCGCGCCGCCGTTCGTCGTCAGCGCACCGCCCGCCGTGACCGCGCCGCCCGTGTAGGTCTGCGCGCCTTCGGTGCCGACGGTGTTCAGCGCGATCGCGCCTTTCGTCGCGCTCGTGTTGTGCGTGCCGCTGGGCGCAGTCGCGATGGTGAGAGCGTTCACGTAAGCGCCGCCGGCATTGCCCGCGACGATCGAGACATTGCCGCCGGCATGCGTGAAAAGGTCGGTCGAAAGCGGATCGCCGATGTCGTTGAAATACGCCGCACCCGTGTTGGTCGTCGTGTCGATCGTCAGATTTTTTCCGGTGCCCGTCGCCGAGATGCCCGTGCCGCCGATCGTCACCGTGCCGGCCGCGCCGGTCTGGACCTCGTTTTGATACTGCCAGGTATCGATGGTGATACTGTTCGCCAGGCGAATGTCACCCGTGAGCGCGATCGCACCTTCGTAGCTGCTCAGGTCGCCGTTGAGGGTGATGATGCCGCCCGTGTAGCTCTGCGCGCCGGAATAGCCGGTGTAGGGCGCGTAGAGTGTCGTGACCGCCGGCAGTGCGATGCTGCCCGCCGTGCCGCCCGCGCCACCGAGCGTGTTCACCGTGATCGCAGGCGTCGTGAGGACGGTGTGGGTAAACGTTCCCGCGAGGTCGACATTGCCGCCGTTCTTTCCCGCCGCTGTCGTGGTCGTGTCGAACGTCAAGCCACCGGAGTAGTAGCCGGAGATATCCTGCCCGGCGAACGTGATGCTGCCGCCGTCCGCGACGTTGCCCTGCTCGGTGTCGATGACGAGTGCGTTTTGGAGATAAGTCAGGCCGGTCGCCGAAAAACTCCCGTTCAGATAGTAGTTGGTGCCGTCGCCGTTGACATAGATGGGGCCGTCATTCGTGTTCGCGGAACCCTTCGAGGTCAGCGTCAGCCCCGTCAAAAATTCGCCGACGAATCCGCCGCCCACCGTCCGGTCGTTCGCGCCGCTCGCCATGACGATCTGGCCTCCCGCCGCCGTCGTCGAACTCGAATCCACCGTCAGCGTCCGGCTGCTGGCGGGCGTCGAGGAGATCAGTGTGCCGGCCAGCGAAATGTCTCCGGCCACGCCGGTGCTCGTCGTGTTCGCCAGATCGTCCGCATTGCTGTCGATCCGCACGGATTTGAAAAGCCGGATGCCCCAGGTGCCGCTCCAAAAATCGTCGCTGCTCAACGTGATCGATCCGCCGTTCGTCATCACGTCGGCGTTGAGATTGATGCCCAGTCCGGCCGAGATCGTGTAGGATCCGCTGCCCAGCGACACGCCATCGATCTGAACGCCGCGGCTCGGTGTGTTCAGGTTCCAGTTCCGGTTGTTCGCCGAGAGATTCACCTTCGTCGCATCGATCGACACCAGGCTGCCGCTGTCGGAGAAATTCACGTCGTCCGCACCGTTGAGGTCGATCGCCACGTTCTGCGCCGCGCTCACGTCGTTCAGCGTCACGTCGAGGGATTTGAAATGATTCAGCGTCAACTCGTGGATCGCGACGCTCCCCTTGAGCGTGTTGATCGTGAGCCGGTTGTTCGCCGTGCCCGCGCCCTGCGCGATCTGGATGTCCTTGCCGCCGCCGCCGATCGTGCCCGCCGCTGGCGTCGACAAATTGGATACATCGAACTCCACGTCACCCGCCGTGATCTGGGCCACCGGCGCGCCACCGTTGTAGGCGTTCGACGCCGCGATCAATCCGTTGTCGTCGCCGAGCGGAATCTGCGCGGTGAATTTCCCCGCCCGTGTGTTCACCGAGAGATTGTCGAAAACGATATCCCCGCTCGCCGCGATGACCGTGATGTTTCGGTTCCTCCGCGTCACATCCATGCCCGTCGTCGATCCAAACGTCACGCCGTCCGACGCTCCGCCGCCGATCGTCGGCACAAAGATCGCGCTCCCATCCGTCGTGTAGTCGATGTGGTCGCCGTCGCTCGCCGTGTTCGTCGCCGTGTCGTTGAACAGAATCGAATGCGTCCCCACCGTCTTCACATTCGTCAGGAAGATATTCGTGTAGCCGTTCCGCACCGACTTGATGAACGTCGAACCGCCCGTGTTATCGACGTTCAGCGTCGACGCCCCGCTGTCCGCGCCCAGCTCCAGCGGATTCGCCGCCGTGCCGATCTGCGGGGCGATGAACGTCACCGTCGGTGCGCTGATGTCGCCGGTGCCGTTCACCTGGATGCTGCTCAACGTCCCCGGCGACGCCGCCGTGAACGACGCCGTCCCCGTGTTCACCGAGTTGTCCGCAAAGGTCATGGCCGGCGCCGTCACCTTCACGTCCGTCGCCGCCACGCTGCCCCCGCCCGCCGTCTTGATATTGTTCGTGGCGATGTTCAGCAACCCCGCGCCGTCGGTCTGGAGAATCACATGCCCCGTGCCCGTCGTGCCGTTGCCGCCCGCGTCGCCCATGATCTGGATATTTTGGATGCTGTTCGTCTGGCTGCCCACGGTCAGGTCGAGCAGGCCAAACGCTTGCGACTCGATTTCGTTCACATACGAATCGCCGGCGAGATTGGTCACCGAAAGCCGGGTCGCGTAAGGCGACGCCCCTGCCGAGATTTTGATCGGCGTGACGGCGCTGCCGATCGAGCCGGCGTTGAGCTGCACGATCATCGTCGTGGCGATGTCCGGCACTGCCGCGTTCGTGTTGCTTGTCGCGATGCTCGCGCCGGTGACATTCATCTCGGTCAGTCCGCCATCCACGCCTCGCAGGCTGCTCGCCGCCAGTGTGACCGCGCCGTTCACATTGATGCTCAGCGTGGCCCCGCTGTACACATCGATGAAACTGCCGTCCGCCATCGTCAGGTTCTGCCCCTTTTTTCCGCCACCGAGCAGGCCCGCGTAAAACGAGCGCCCGTTCGTCGACACCTGCCCGCCTGCCCCGAAATTCACGTCGCCCGCACCGCTGCCGTCGCTGTCCGCCGTGAGCACCACGTCCATGCTCGCGCCGCCCGCGGACACCGCCGCGTTCACATTCACGTCGTTGGTCGCCTTCATTGTGAACGTGGTCCCGTCATTGCCATCGGTGAAAGGCGCGTTGAGCGTCACATCGCCGCCGATGGAGGTTAAAGTCGTGTTCAAGTTCGCGGCCAGCGCGCTGCCGACGGTGATCGTGCCATTCGCTGTGAAGGCGAGATTCCAGGCGCCCGTCCCCGAGAGATCGACGGCCGTGGCGTCGGTGACGTAGACATCTCCGCCACCTGTTTTGTTGAGCACGACCACCGGCGTCGAAACCGAAAGATTCGTCCCGGAAGAGCCCACCGCGCCGGTGCCGAGTAACGTCAAACTCGTGCTCGCCGTGAGCAGTTTGCCCGCGGTCTGGCTCAACGACCCACTGTTGGTGAGCGAAACCGCCGCGCCCGAGACGTTGTTCTGAAACGCCATGCTCGTGCCCGTCAGCGTCAGCGCGCCAGCAACCGAAAGCGGGCCGGCGGCGGGGACGTTGACCGCCGCGTTTGAATTGAGAGTCAGTGCGCCACCCGTCGTGCCCGACAAGCTGGTCGCGCCCGTCGCCGTGATGAACGTGTCGCCCGCCGTTTTATTGAGCGACACGGCCGGTGTCGACGAAGCGACCATGAGCCTCGACCCCGACGTCCCCACATTGCCCGCGCCCTGCAACGTCAGGCCCGTGGCGGCGGTCACCGCGCCGGCGGTTCGAGTAAGCGCCCCGGCGTGATCCAAGGTGATGTTTCGCACCGTCAGATTGGCGCCAAGCGCGATGCCCCCGCCAGACGCGAGCGTGAGCCGACCGCTTCCCGGATTGGTGATCGCGGCGTTGATGTTGACCGCATTCCCGGCGGACAGGGTCAGCCCGAACGCGCTGTTCCAGCTCACCGCGCTGTTCACCGTGACAGTGTTCGTCGCCGCCAGCGAAAGATCGGTCGTCCCGAGCAACGTCCCGACCGCGCCAGCCGTGATCGAGCTGTCGGCCCCTGAGAAATCACCCATCGCAATGTCGCCCGTAACATCGTTGCTGCCGCCATTGCCATCGACGTCGGCGACCGCGCCGATCGTCAGATTGGTCGGATCCAGCAACAGCCGCCCGTTCGCTCCACCGCTCGCGCGCAAATCGACCTGCCCGCGAAAATCCAGAAATCCTTTCCCTGAAATTTCGGCAAACCCGCCGTTGCCGCCCACCCCCGCTCCGCGTGCGGAAATCGCGCCCGCGAAATGCGTGCCCTCGTCCGCCCACACGATCGCCTTGCCGCCGTCGCCGCTCACCGTCGCATCCGCCGCAATCGTCGCGCCTGCGGCCACGACCGTTTGCGATGCGTTCCGCACCGCGGAATTTTTTCCCTGAAAATCTCCGCCGATCAACGCCGTCCCACCCCCGCGCTCGCCGGAGACATCGATGCGCGCGCCGTCCGCGAGCGTCACCTGGCCGCCGAGAATCCGGAGGTCGCCGCCGCGCGTGCCGCCATCGCGCTTCCCCGCCACGATCCCGCTCGATTCCACCGCGCCGTCGCCGCTCGCCACCAGCCAGACTTCGCCGCCCCGCTGCGCGACGCCTGTCGCCCGCACCGCGCCGGAATTATTGATCGCGAGCGCATACGCGTTGCCGCCCGCCGCCTTCAATTCCGCCGACGCCGCGTCGATCGTCCCCGCGTTCACCACCGCGCCCGCGCTCGCGTTGGCCTGCACGAACACCCGCTCGCTCCCGCCCGTCGTGAGCAGCACCTCCGAGCCCCCCGCGAGCCCTGCCGTGCCGTTCGCCGCCGCGATCGCGCCGGAATTTTCCACTTCACGCGCGATGAGAAAAACGTCCCCGCCGAGCGCGTTGATCGCGCCGAGATTCTTGATCGCCGCCTTCGAATTGCCCGAAAAATGCAGATCGCCGCCCGCCAGAAATTCCTCGTTCGCCACGTCGAGCGTCGACGCCAGAAAAGATCCCGCATCGATCCGCGCGCCCGCGCCGATCAGCACGCCGTTGGGGTTGATCAGATACACGCGTCCGTTCGCCTCGAGTTTTCCGTCCAGCGTCGACGGCAGTGCCGACACCACGCGATTCAACACCGCGCTCGTCGCATCCGGCTGCACGAACTTCGCAAACGTGCCCGCGCCGATCGAGAAATCCTGCCAGTCGATGATCGCGCGATCGCTCGCCTGCGTGATCGTGAGCCCGCTGCCGCTCGCGTGGAACGCCACGCTGCCCGCCGCCACCTGCGCCCCCGAAGGTTGCGCCGAGACAGTGCCGATTTGCGAAATTGAAAGTGCCAGCGCGAAGCCGGCACGACCGTTCAGCCACCCGCTGCGGGTGCTCGTTGAAGTGGAATTCACTGGGGGGGGAATGTGTACTCGCACCCTCGCGGCGAGTCGTCGCTGGAACCACGCGGAGTGTCACGCCCGTCCGCCGCTTGCGCGAGCTTTAATTAGCGACCTCAGAGGATATTAGATTTGTTCGCGCGCGCGACTTGACCGTCGAAGTCACGCCGCCGCTCGCCGCGCCGACCACGGCAGCCCGCGCTTTTCCCGTCAAATCGCCGGTGACGAACCGCGCCGCTTTTGTGACGAACTGCGCGTCCGACGAAGCTCCCTGCCGCAGCACTCTACTTGAAAATCAACCACGCCGTCGCCGTCACCCCCGCGATCACCACCAGCGCGATCAGCACATACAGGCTCCACTTGATCACCTTCGCCGCGATCCACAGCAGCACCGCCAGCACCACCGTCGCGCACGCCGCCACGAACCAGCGCGGATAACCCGCGAGCGAATCCAGGAACACATTCGACGGTATCGGTTCGGCCATGTCGCCCGCCGTTAAGCCGCGCCCGCTCCCCGGCTCCAACCAAAAAGTTTGCTCCCGCCTCACGCGCGCGCCCCACTGAACCCGAATGCAATCAAAGCCCCAACTTCTCGCCTGGGTCACCTGCGACGGTGTGCACATCGATCCCGGCTCCGGCAAACACACCCTGCTCGGCGTTTTCTCCAACATCTCCGCCCGCCAGTTTCCAGTCACGCACCCGTTCATGATCTGGTTTCTCACACTCAGCGACTGCTCGCCCGGCGACCACAAGATCCGCATTTCCCTCGGCCTCGACGCCACCAGCCCGCAGCCCTTGATCGAACGCCCGTTCGGCTCCCAGAGCCCCCTGCACCGGATCAATCTCATCAACGAAATCCGCAACCTCACGTTTCCGCAGCCGGGCGATTACTCCATCGTCATCGAGGTCGACGACGAACCGCTGCTCGTCACCAACCTCACCGTCTCCCACGCCTGATCCGCGCCTCAGGGTCGGAACCGCCGCCGCCTTCCGACTACCAAGCAGCCGCTCCGCTCTTCGTCTCAGCTCAGCGCGCTCTCAACTCTCGGCTCCGCTCCAGCCCCGCTCTCATCTCTCATCTCTCAGCTCCGTTCCAGCCCCGCTCTCATCTCTCACCTCTCAACTCTCAACTCCGTTCCTGCCCCGCTCTCAGCTCTCAACTCTCAGCTCTCAGCTCTCAACTTTCCGGTGTCCTCCTCCTCCTCCTCCTCCATCGAACTCGTCGGCGTCGGCTCGCCGATCATGGATCTCCTCGCGCCCGTCCCCGATGAATTTCTCGCCCACGTCGGCGGCGAGAAAGGCGGCATGGTCCTCGTCGACCACGACGAGATGCACCGCATCCTCTCGCGCCTCGAGATCGTTCCCGGCTATTCCACCGGCGGCTCCGCGGCCAACGCCACCTTCAACGCCACCCGGCTCGGCCTCCGCACCTCGTTTCTCGGCAAGCTCGGCAACGACGAACTCGCGCACAGCTACCGCAGCGCCTTCGAGAAAAACGGCGTCGACCCCTCGCGCTTCAAGATCGCCGCGCTCCCGAACGCCCGTTCGCTCATCCTCGTCACGCCCGACGCCCAGCGCACCATGCGCACCTGCCTCGCCGCCGCGATGACGCTCTCGCCCGCCGAAATTTCCCCCGCCGATTTCGCCGGCTGCCGCCACGTCCACATGGAGGGCTACCTCTCCTTCAACCAGGCTCTCGCCGACGCCGTTCTCGCCGCCGCCCGTGCCGCCGGCTGCACCGTCAGCATGGATCTCGCTTCCTTCGAAGTCATCAACGCCACCCGCGACTGGATTTTTTCCCAGCTCCACAAAGGCATCGACGTCGTCTTCGCCAACGAGGACGAAATCCGCGCGCTGTATCAGGATAAAAACTCCGATTACGCCGACCTCGCCCTCCGCCTCTCCGCCCAAGGCGTGCTCGCCGCCGTGAAACTCGGCAAGGACGGCGCCTGGCTCGCCGAAGGCGAAAAACTCCACCGCGTCTCGCCCGTCGTCGTCCCCGACGTGATCGACACCAACGGCGCCGGCGACGCCTGGGCCGGCGGTTTTCTCTACGGTTACCTGCGCGACTGGCCGCTGCCCGAAGCCGGCGCGCTCGCGTCCCTGATCGGCGCCGAAACCGTCCGCCACCTCGGCCCGCTCATTCCCGAGACGCACTGGACCGCCTTCCACTCGCGCGCCCTATCGCTCGCGCCGCAGTAGCGATCGGCCGCCATCGGTAGGGACGGCTCTCCGAGCCGTCCGCTCCGCGCCGTCCGCTCCGCGCCATCCTCTCCGCGCCATCCGCTCAGAGCCGTCCGCTCCGTCCTCACTTCGCCGTCCCCGGCGCCTCGAGTTCCGCCAGCGCTTTCTTCGCCGCGTCGAAATTTCCGTCGAGCTTCACCGCGGTCTCGAATCGCATCCGCGCCTCGTCCTTCCGCCCGAGCTTCGCCAGCGCCCGCCCGCAGCGATACTGCGCCCACGCGTGCCGCGGATTGAGTTTCGTCGCCGCGTCGTAGTGCGCCGCCGCGTCCGCGAAATTTTCCGCCCGCTCGGCGACGCCCGCCAACTCCAGCTCGCCCTGAAACGGCGCGAGCTTCTGCACGCGCGCCGCATAGTCGCGCGCCTTCGCCGGGCTGCCGCCCGCGATTTCCGGCGCATTCGAGTAATAACGCGAGAGCCCGATCAGCCCCGACACGTTGTTCGGATCCAGTTCGACCGCCTTCGCGAACGCCCGCCGCAGCTTCCCCGCCAACATCGCCTGCTCCATGAAACTCGACTCGCTCATCTTCTGCCCGAGCGCCATGCCGAGCTGCGCGAAATACTCCGCCTTCGTCGCATCGAGCGTCGTCGCCCGCTCGGCGAGCGCGACCGCGTCGGGCAGCCGATGCTGCCGCAGCCGCACCTCGCTCAACGCGTGACACGCCGCCGCATCCTGGCCCGCCGCCCCCGCCAGCGGTTCAAGCAACGCATCCGCCTTCGCGAGATCGCCCGCGGCCATCGCCGTGCGCGCCTCCTCGAGCGGCGTCGCCGCGCGCATTTCGGCCGCGCTGCCCGAGAGCAGCACCGCGATGATTCCGCACCAACCGAGTCTGGATGTTTTCATCTTGGAAAAAAAGTCACTCCGCCCGCAGCGCCGCCGTCGGCTCCAGCCGCGCCGCACGCCACGCCGGCACCGCCGCCGCCGCGAGCACCACCGCCGGCAGCAACATCGCCAGCGCGCCGAGCACCAGCGGATCGCCCGGCTCCACCGCGTAGAGCGCGCCGCGCATCAGCCGCGTGGTCGCCAGCGCGCCCGCCAGCCCCACCGCCACGCCGGCGCCCGCGAGCCACGCCGCGCGCGCCAGCACCCCGCGCATCACCCCGCCCGGCGTCGCGCCGAGCGCCAGGCGCACGCCAAACTCCCGCGTCCGCTGCCCCACCGTAAACGCCACGCTCGCATACATACCGAACGCCGCCAGCCCGAGCGCCACCGACGCGAACCAGCCAAACAGCATCGTCCGCACGCGCGGCTGTGTCGCCGTCCGCGCGATCGCCGCGTCCAGCGTGAACACCGTCATGGTGAGCGTCGGGTCCACGCGGCGCAGCGCCGCCTGCACCGCCGCGGGCGTCGCAGTGGTCGTCCGCACCAGCACCGTCGTGAAAAACCACGGCGACTGCCGCTGCGGCACGTAGAGCTGCGGCGTCGCCTCGTCCGCCTGCGTGTCCTGTTTCACGTTGCCGACGACGCCGACCACTTCCCGATAACCGCGCACCATCCACGGCAGCGTCCGGATCCGCCGCCCGATCGGATCCGCCTCGCCAAACAATCGCCGCGCGAGCGCCTGGTTGACCATGCACACCGGCCGGCCCGCCGCCGCCTTGAAATCGTCTCCCGCGTCGAAGACTCGCCCGCGCTCCAGCGGCACGCGCAGCGTTCGAAAATAGCCCGCGTCGACGGCGTTGAACACCGCTTCGTCCGCGTTGCCGTCCTCCACCGGCCGGCCCTCGACCCAAAACGGAAAGCGCAGCGTCACCCCGCAGAGCGGCGCGCTGCAGTTCAACGCCGCGCCCTCGACGCCCGGCTCGCGCCGCACCTCCGCGAGCAGCCGCTCGTAATAGTCGCCGAGCCGCGCGAACTCGAACCACCGCGACTGCGGCACCGAGATCCGCAACGCCAGCACGTGCGCCGGATCGAAGCCCGTCCCCGCGCGCTGAAGCGCGAACAGGCTCTTCATCAACAAACCCGCGCCGGCCAGCACCACCATCGTCAATCCCACCTGCCCCACCACGAGCCCCGTCTGCAACCGGCTCGTCCACCGACCCGACGCCCCGCGACTGCTCCCCGCCTTCAACACCTCGTTCACGTTCGCGCGCGCCACCTGCCACGCCGGCAGCACGCCGAACAACAATCCCGTGCCCAACGCGACCGCCAGCGCGAAGCCGAGCGCGCCCGCATCGACGCCGATCTCGTGCGCACGCGGCACCAGACCCGCCGGCAGCCTCGCCGCGAGCACCGGCAGCCCCGCCGCCGCCAGCGCCGCGCCCGCCGCGCCGCCCGCGAGCGCCAGCAGCAGGCTTTCCCAAATCACCCCGCGCGCCAGCGCGCCCGGCGACGCGCCGAGCGCCAGTCGCACCGCCAGCTCCGGCCACCTCGCCACGCCGCGCGCCAGCAGCAGGTTCGCGAGATTCACGCACGCGATCAGCAGCACCAGCCCCACCGCGCCGACGAGGATGAGCAGCGACGACCGCAGTCCGCCCACGCGCATCTCCAGCAGCGGCTGCACCACCAGCGTCCAACCGCGATTCGTGCTCGCGAAATCCGACGCCAGCGCCGCCGCGACCGCCGTCGCCTCCGCCTGCAACTGCGCTGCCGCCACGCCCGGCTTCAGCCGCCCGATCGTCGTCCAATAGCGCGAATCGCGCACGAGATTTTCCGGCTGCTCCGGCGACATCGGCAGCCACACGTCGGCAAACTCCGGTTCGCGAAAACCCTCCGGCATCACGCCGACGATCGTCACCATCTCGTCATCGAGCCGCACCGCGCGTCCCACCGCCTCCGCGCTCCCCGCGAACAGCCGCTGCCACGCCGCGTGGCTCAACACCGCCGCCCGCGGTCCGCCGAGTTCGAACTCCTCCGCGCGGAAAATCCGCCCGACCTGTGGCGCCAGACCGAACACCGTGAAAAATTCCTCCGTCACCCGGCCGCACACGAGCTGGACCGGCTCCGCGCCGTCGCGCGTGTAGCCGACGAAATCCGGCCGAAACGCCGCCAGCGTCTCGCACGACTGCACGCGCTCGCGCAGGTCGCGAAAATCCGCGAGCGCGAGCGCCGGTTGAGCGATGCCCTTCGCCGCGTTGACGGACCGGAAGCCCACCAGCTGCTGGGGCTGCGGATAAGCCAGTGGGTTGAGCACGATCGAGCGGAAGATCGAAAAGATCGCGACGTTCGCGCCGATGCCCAGCGCCAGCATCGCGACCACGAGCGCGGAAAATCCCGGCGCTCGCCGGAGCTGACGGCTGGCGGCGGCGATCTCGATCGAGGATTGGCGGAGGGCGCGAAACATGGCGTCCACACGTTATCAAAACCGCCACCCCCTCCGCCTCGCGCGAAAGTCACACCGCAGTCATGTCGTGCCGTGACCGAGGTCACGTTCCTCCGACTGCCACTCAGCGCTTCGAAAATTTCGGCGGCCGATGTAGGAGCCTGCTTGCAGGCGATCCCGGTGGGCGAAGGTCGAGCATCGCCTGCAAGCAGGCTCCTACATTCGCTCACCTCTCACCTCGCAGCTCCGTTCCTGCCCCGCTCTCACCTCTCAACTCTCACCTCTCACCTCTCAACTCTCAGCTCCATCAGATCAGCCCCAGCTCCCGCGCCTTCAACGCCGCCTGCGTCCGGTCCATCACGCCGAGTTTTCCGAGCACGTTCGTCATGTGATTTTTCACCGTGCCTTCGGTGATGTTCAGTCGCGCGCCGATTTCCTTGTTGCTGCAACCGTTCGCGAGCAACCGCAGCACGCCGAGTTCACGCTCCGACAGCGGATCGGCCAGCTCCACCGCGCTGCGTCGCGTTTCCTTCCCGCTCAGCCGGTTCAACTCCGCCATCATCTTCGCCGCGACCGACGGCTCCAGCACCGACGTGCCCTGCGCCGCCGCGCGCACCGCGTCGCACAACTTGTCCGCCGAGCACGCCTTCAACAAATACCCCAGCGCCCCCGCGCGCAGCGCCGCGAAAACCTCCTCGTCCTCCTCGAACGTCGTCAGCACCACCACGCGCGCCGCTGCGTTTGCCGCCACGATCCGCCGCGTCGCTTCCACACCGCCGAGCACTGGCATCCGCAGATCCATCAGGATCACGTCGGGTCGCTGCGTCTTCGCGATCTCGACCGCGCGCGCGCCGTTCTCCGCCTCCGCTGCGATCTCGAAGTCGCTCTGCAACGCCAGGAGCGTGCGCAGCGCCTCGCGAAACAACGACTGGTCGTCGACCAGCATCAACCGGATTTTTTTCATCGGGTGTCTCCGGTAGGGACGGCTCTCCGAGCCGTCCGTGAATTTTCTCTCGACTTCGCCTTCACGCCGGCACCTCCACGCTCAACTCGAAACCGCCGCCGGCGCGATTGCCCGATCGCACGCGACCGCCGAGCAGTTCCACGCGTTCGCGCACGCCCACCAATCCGAAGCCGCCACTCGCATTGTTCGCGCCGCGCCCATCGTCACGCACCGTGAGCGCGACCCACCCATCGCCGCGAAATTCCACGACGATCTCCACCGAGGTCGCCTGCGCGTGCTTGCGCACGTTCGTCAACCCTTCCTGCGCCGAGCGAAACAACGCGTGCTCCACGCCCGGCGCCAGCGCGCGCACCTCGCCCTCGATCCGCACCGTCACCGGTAGGGACGCCTCTCCGAGGCGTCCGCCGCCTGCATCGTCCGCCAGCGCCTGCAGCGCGTCCGGCAGCGGCGGGCGCGTCGCATCGGTCCGCAGGCTTCCGACCGAACGCCGCACGTCGTCGAGCGCCTCGCCGGCAAGCCGGCCCGCCTTCATGACCGCCTCGCGCGCCCGCTCGGGCTGCGCCGGCAACAGCCCCGCCGCGGCGTCGAGCTGGGTTTTCACCACCGTCAGATAGTGGCCCACTCCGTCATGGATCTCGCGGGCGACGCGGTTCCGCTCCTGCGTCGTCGCCAGCACTTCCGCCTGTTGCGCCTGCTCGCGCAACCGTTGATTCGCCGCCTCGATCTCCTGCCGGAGTTTTTCTTCCCTCGTCCGCGCCGCCAGGGCCCGCCCGGTGATGATCGTGAAAGCAACCGTAAACGCGAACGCGGCGAAATAATTGAAAAACGCCCGGACCGCGCCGTTCCAGCCATACGGCACGACCCAAAGCCCCACATCGATGCCGAACAAATAAATCCCCACCACCGCCGCCCACCGCGGGCGCAAATCGAACACCGCTTGGCTCATCAGCGGCAGCACGATCAGCCCCATGAAGCCCCGGATCGGGCTGAGAAACAAAATCCCCGTCACCACCGCGCACTGCACGACATAGTAGAGCACGGCCCCCATCCGCTTTTCGCCCCACGACACCAGCCCGCTGCCTAACACGCCCAACGTCGCGAAAATCGCGCCGAGCACAAACACCACCGGCACCATCCACTCCGAGTGATAATAGTAGTCTCGCGCCAGAAAACCGCCGAAGCACGTCAGGATGAGGCTCCCGTATGCAAAAGCGCCATACAGGCTTCCCGTGCGATGCGATTTGTCGGTCGGCGAACATGCCATCGGCCCCGAGATTATCACGACGCCCCGCCTTGGCGATATAGGAAGAAAGTCATGCCCCGCCGCGACGGCACCCATGACTAACGCCTGATGCGCCACCTCCGCCCACTCTGCTAACCTCCTCCTCGCGTCCACTCCTCTCACAGCTCTCAACTCTCATCGCTCGACGCTCAACTTCGCCCCCGCCCCCATGCTGTCCCTCTCCTCCGTCACCAAACGCTACGGCGCGCTCACCGCCCTCGACGGCATCTCGCTCGACCTCGACCGCGGCGAGTTCTTCGGCCTCCTCGGCCCCAACGGCGCCGGCAAGTCCACCCTCATGTCCCTCGTCGCCGGCCTCCGCACGGCCGACGCCGGCACGCTCACCCTCGACGGCCAGCCCCTCACCGCCGCCGACACCCAGGCCCGGCTCGCCCTCGGCCTCGTGCCGCAACACGTCGCCCTCTATATAGAACTCAGCGCGGAGCAAAATCTCCACATCTTCGGCTCGCTCTATGGCCTGCGCGGCACCGCGCTCCGTTCGCGCGTCGGCGAACTCCTCGAGGCCGTCCAGCTCTCCGACCGCCGCCGCGACCTCGTGAAAAACTTCTCCGGCGGCATGCAGCGCCGCCTCAACCTCGCCGCCGCGCTCCTCCACCGACCGAAACTTCTCCTCTGCGACGAGCCCACCGTCGGCGTCGATCCCCAGTCGCGCAACGCCATCTTCGAGTACCTCGAGCGCCTCAATCGCGACGGCGTCACCATCATCTACTCCACACACTACATGGAGGAAGCCACGCGCCTCTGCTCGCGCATCGGCATCATCGATCACGGCAAACTCCACGCCCTCGGCACGCTCGACGCGCTCCTCACGCGCCTCCCGTTCACCGACGAAATCACCTTCCCCGCCTCCCCCGAAACCGCCGCCCTCGCCGCCGCGCTCACGTCCCACGGCGATCTCTCCTCCTCGACCGGCGATCTCCACCGCTTCCGCCCGCGCGCCGACGCGAAGCTCTCGACCTTCTACGCCCTCGCCGAATCGCACGCCGTGCCCGCGCGCCTCTTCTCGCACGAGCGTCCTTCGCTCGAAGCCGTTTTCCTCCACCTCACCGGCCGCACCATCCGCGAGTAAATCAAGCCCATCGTGAAATCGGTCAGCGGAAATCGAAAATCTTGAAATTTCCGCGCCGTCTTCCCGCCGATTTCCACATCCCGCCGACTCCGTCCAATTTCACGATTCTCGATTTCAAGTTTCCCGATTTCACGATCTCCCTCCCCATGAAGATTCTCCTCACTCTCCTCGCCAAGGACTTCGCGCTCCTCCGCCGCAACCGCGCCGCGCTCGTCCTCAGCTTCATCGTGCCGATGGTCGTCATCTCCATCGTCGGAATGGTTTTCGGCCTAAATCGCCACGACAGCGGCCCGAGCGGCATTCCGCTCGCCGTCGTGAACCAGAGCACCAACCCCGCCGCGCAAACGCTCGTCGACGCCCTCCGCGCCGAAAAATCCTTCCGCGTCATCACCACCACGACATCCAACTTGGCCTCCGCCCCCGCCACCCGCCCGCTCACCGAAGCCGACCTGCGCCCGATGATCCGCAACCGCGACTTCAGCTATGCGCTGGTCATCCCCGCCGACGTGATCAGCCCCGACCGCCTCGGCCTCCGCCTCGAGTTTCTCTCCGATCCCCGCAACGACGTCGAAACCCAGATCGTCAACGGCGTCCTCCAAAAAACCATTTTCTCCAACGTCCCTCAACTCCTCGGCCAGGCCCTTCAGGCGCGCGCTAAAAAATTCCTCGGTGCCGACGCCGCCGACGCCTTCAACCGCGCCCTCGCCCGCGACATCGCGACCACCTTCGGCGGCGATCCCGACAAAATCCTCGCCAAAATCCGCGCGGGCGACTTCGGCCTCAGCCGCCTCACCCAGCGCCCCGTTGCTCCTTCTCTCGACTCTCAACCCTCAACTCTCAACTCCTCCGCTTCCTCCGCTTCCTCCTCACCCGACCTGTTCTCCCGCATCCTCACCTTCGAGCGCGAGCAAGTCGTCGGGCGCGACGTGAAGAGCCCCGCCGCCACCCAGATCGTCGGCGGCTACGCCGTGATGTTTCTCCTCTTCGCCCTCAGCAACACCGCCACCGCGTTCTTCGACGAAAAAAACTCCGGCCTCTTCCAGCGCGTCCTCTCCTCGCCCGTCAGCCGCGCGCAACTCCTCTGGAGCCGCTTCCTCTACGGCGTGCTCTTCGGCCTCATCCAGCTCTTCGCCCTCTTCTTCGCCGGCCATCTCCTCTACGGCGTCGATGTCTTCGGCCACCTCGGGCCCCTCCTCCTCATGTGCGCCTCCGTCGCGGCCGCGTGCACCGGCTTCGGCATGCTCCTGGCCGCCGTCGCGCCCTCGCCACAAGCCGCGCAGAGTCTCGCCACGCTCCTCGTCATCACCATGAGCGCCTGCGGCGGCGCGTGGTTTCCCCTCAGCCTCATGCCCGAGTTCATGCAGCACCTCGCGAAATTCACCATCGTCTACTGGGCCATCGAGGGCTTCGGCGCCGTCCTCTGGGCCGGCGACAGTCTCGTTCGCGTCGCTCCCATTCTCGCCGTGCTCCTCGGCCTCACCGCCGCCGCGATGAGCGTCGCCGTCTGGCGCTTTAATCGCAGCAAGCTGTTCGACTAATAAAAAACCTCCGTCTCGACCTCGAAAATTCCGTCATCGTCTTTCGTCGATTCCCGGCCCTATCGTCACGGCCCCATGGAACCCGCCCAAACGTCCCGCCCCAAAACACCCCTGAGCTCCCTCATCGCGATGGGCCTGCTCATCGTCGGAATCATCGCCGTCATCATCTTCTGTTTCGACCGCCTCGGCGCGGCCAACACCCGTTTCAACGCCGTGCAAAACGAGCTCACCCAGACGCAGGCCCAGCTCGCCGCCGCGCGCAACGAACTCGGCGAAACCCACACCGCCGCCACCGCCCTCGAGAAACAGTTGGACGACGCCAGAACTTCCATCCTCCAGCTTCAGACCCAGCTCGCCGACGCCCGCAGCGCCACCACCCGCGCCCAGCACCTCACCGACGACGCCAAGGCCGTCGCCGACCAGATGAAGCAGGCCACCAGCGCCGCCAATGCCCGCGCCGACCAAGCCCAGGCCCAGGCCGCCGAGATCGAAACCACCATCGCCAAAATCCGCCGCGATGCCGACGACGCCAAAGCCGCCGCCACCCAAGCCGACCTTCAAGTTCAGGACGCGAAAGCCCAGACCGCCGAGATCAAAACGAAACTCGACGCCGCCAACGCCCAGCTCGCGCAGCTCCAGCTCGCGCAAGCCTCCGCGAAAAAGAAAAAGTAACCGACCCCGGTAGGGACGCCTCTCCGAGGCGTCCGCTCCGCAGGGCCGCCTCCGCCAAACCGCGTCCGCTGTCTCATTCGGCGCGCCCCTCGGCGAACAGTTCATCCGCCCGCCGTCCGCCGGCCGGCGCGGCGCCGCCCGCTGCTTCTTCCGCCGAGGCTCCGAATCGGGTTTCTCCCGATGGCGATTCGTTCCCGCCGCGTGTCTGAGACGGCGTATGAACGAAACCCTTACCCCCCGTCCGAGAAAAAACTCCGTCGCCGCCACTCTCGCCGTGGTGCTCGCGATCGCGCTGATCGCCAGCATCATCGTTGCCTCCAGCAAAGTCCGCGCCGCCCGCGCGGCGCAGAACGACGTCCAGGCCCAACTCCAGCAGACCAAAGGCGACGCCGAAAAGCAGCAGCAGGATCTGCAGAAACAAATTGCGGATGCCAAAGCTGCCACCACCGAACTCCAGCAGAAGTTCGATGATGCCAACAACGGTTCGATGCAGCTCCAAGCGCAGCTCGAAAAAGCGCAGACCCAGATCAGCCAGCTGAACCAGCAGGCCGCTCAGGGCAAAACCGCGTCGGATCAACTCCAGAAGCAGTTCGACGACACGAGTTCGAAACTCGCGCAGCTCCAAAACGACGCCGACACCGCACGTTCCGAGGCCGACCGCCTGAAGAAGCAGATGGAGCAGGCCACCTCCGCGACGGCGCAGATTCAAAAAGAGGCCGACGACGCCAAAGCGCAGGCCAGCCAGTTGCAGACGAAGCTCCAAGCCGCTCAGAGCCAGCTCGCCCAAAGCCAAGGCTCCTCGAAGTCAAAACGCCGCTCCGCCTCCGAGTAACCGCCCTGCGCAGACCAGCTTCGACGCCTCGCACTTTGAGGCCAACCGCTCCCGGTGAAGCAAACCACTCCCAGGGTGTCATTCTGAACGCAGTGAAGAATCCAGTGCGATCTTCGGCTGCGGTGGCGCTACTGGATTCCTCGCTGCGCTGCTGATGAACCGCCCGGTTTGTCATTCTGAACGAAGTGAAGAATCCAGTGCGCGCTTCGTGGCCCGACGCGCGAGCGAAAGTCCAAATGGATTCTTGCTGCGCTCGGAATGACAAAAAAAGTGCGGTGTGATCCCGGCAGGTCTCTCGCGCCTTTCTCTCCTTTCGCCCCGCCCCATCCACGCGCATCATTACGTAATACGTATGATCTTAAACCCGCCGGGCCTTTAGCCGACAAAGCAGTTCAACCGCAGATCCACAGATGTACACCGATCTCTGCGGGGAAAAATTTATCGCTGATCGTCACCGACCCGCACTCACCGGACAGTTGATTTAGCGACAGAGAAATTTCAGCCCAAGGTCTCGATCTGCGCTCATCCGCGAAATCTGCGGTCAATTCCGACTGCGTGTTTGCGCTCAGTCCGCGGAGCATCCGGCCGTTTCAACCTGAAAACGCCCTTGAAACGCGGAGCCCGCGAAGAGCCAAGAGGAGAAAACCAAACCACGATTCGCGCCGGACCTTCGCCTCGCGGGTGACTCTCTCCGGGAGTCCAATCTCGCGCTTGTTCCTCCGCGGCCTCCGCGCCCTCCGCGTTTCAATCCCGGAATTTAAGTTCATACGTAATACGTATGATCCTATTGAGCATTACCCGAAGAAGTGACGCCGACGGTAGGGCGGCGGATCCCTTCGCCGCCGCGTTGACCAGAGATCGTTGCAGCGCGGAACGGAGTCCGCGCCCGACCGGGATCGCGGAATTGAACCACAGAGACCCAGAGGCCCCAGAGAGCACAGAGAAAACGGCTTCAAAAAAAACTGATCTGATCGGGAAGCTCACCTCCCGGATGAAACCATTTTCTCCGAGGTTTCTCCCGTTCGCCGCTCTGGGCCTTTGTGTCTTTGTGCTTCAACTACGCTTTTTAGGATGATTCAAATCCCACGCCCGAAGCCGGAAAGATTTCCGCGACCGCGTGGCCGCCTGCCGGACCTCACGCCACTCCCGTCGACCGCCTTCGACTGCTGACTGGCTTTCCCGAACCTCTTTCGCAATGTGACCCGTTCACATTGCCATGTCCGCCGACCTCGCCCAGCTCGTCACGTCCCTCGCCCAACGCGCCCGCGCCGCTTCGTTCGCCCTCGCGATCGCGCCGACCTCCGCCAAGAACGCCGCGCTCACGCGTCTCGCGGACCTGCTCGCCTCGTCGACCGACGCCCTCCTCGCCGCCAACCAGCGCGATCTCGCCGCCGCCGCGGAAAACGGCCTCGCTCCGGCGCAAATCGACCGCCTCACCCTCACGCCCGCCCGCCTCGCGCACCTCGCCGCGAGCGTCCGCGAAGTCGTCGCGCTCCCGGATCCCGTGGGCGAACTCCTCGAGGAAACCACGCGCCCCAACGGCCTCGTTCTCCGCAAAATCCGCGTCCCCATCGGCGTCATCGGCATCGTCTACGAAGCCCGCCCGAACGTCACCATCGACTGCGCCGTCCTCTGTTTGAAAAGCGGCAATGCCGCGATCCTCCGTGGCGGCAAGGAGTGCTTCCACACCAACACCGCCCTCGCCGCCCTCATCCAGCAGGCGATCGCCAGCTCCCCGCTCTCAACTCTCAACTCTCAACTCTCAACGGGAGCAGTCCAGCTTATCCCCACGACCGAGCGTGCCGCGCTCACCACGCTGCTGAAACTGGATACACTCGTCCACTGCATCATCCCGCGCGGGGGCGAGAGCCTCATCCGCTTCGTCGCGGAAAACAGCACGATTCCCGTCATCAAACATTTCAAGGGCGTGTGCTTCGTCTACGTCGACCGCGCCGCCGACCTCGCGATGGCGGAAAAAATTCTCGTCGACGCAAAGACCTCCCGCCCCGGCGTCTGCAACGCCGCCGAGCAACTCCTCGTCCACCGCGACGTCGCCGAAAAATTCCTCCCCTCCGCCGCCCACGCGCTGACCGCCGCCGTCGCCGCGAAGTCCGGTTCGTCGCACTCCAGCGCTCAGCGCTCAGCGCTCGACTCCCAGCGCTCCGCCGTCCAGCTTCGCTGCGATCCCGCGAGCCTCGCGATCCTCACCGCCGCCTCCGCTTCCGATCCCTCAACTCTCGACACTCGACTCTCCACTTCGGTCGTCTCCGCGACTGAATCGGACTTCTCCGCCGAGTTCCTCGACTACATTCTCGCCGTGCGCGTCGTCGATTCCCTCGACACCGCCATCGCCACGATCAACCGCGACAGCTCCGGCCACAGCGACGCCATCGTCACCGCCGACGCCTCCGCCGCCCAAAAATTCCAAGCCGCCGTCGACAGCGCCGCCGTCCTCTGGAACGCTAGCACGCGTTTCAACGACGGGTTCGAGTTCGGCCTCGGTGCCGAGATCGGCATCAGCACCGACCGCCTCCACGCCCGCGGCCCCATGGGTCTCCGGGAACTCTGCAGCTATAAGTGGCTCGTCACCGGCGCCGGCCAGGTCCGCGGCTAGCGTGATATCCCGCGAGAAACATGAACAAATCCGTGGCGCAGCAGCGCCGGTCGGGATGCCTCTCCGAGGCGTCCGCGCGAGTCGAACTGCGTTAATTGGCAAGGTTACCTGCGGGCCACGACATCAGCGCGTTCTAAAAAACCGTAACCACCCGCGACCGAAAAGTGGGGGAGATCGCCGGGACCGCCGAAATCCCGTTCGCCACGCGCCAACCCTGCCCACCCGTCGCTGACGGCCTCACGATCGACACCGATCGCTCGATGCGTTTGCACCGGCGTCGCAGAGGGTCCGCCGGGGCGACTGGGCTTCGCGGCCTTGGCGATCTTGGTGTAAAACAAGGAAGTTTTGGGCGATGGGTATACTTCTCAGCTCTCGACTGCGGATTTCTCCGTCGAACCGACCCGCGCGTCCCGTTGTCAGCCCTGTCGCTCATGAAAGTCGTCGTCCTCTACGGCCGCCCCGCCGTCGGCAAACTCACCGTCGCCCGCGAACTCGCGGCCCTCTCCGGCTGGCGCGTGTTTCATAACCACCTCGTCGTCGATGCCCTGCTCGCCGTCTTCGAATTCGGCAGCGATCCGTTTGTCGAGCTGCGCGAAAAAATCTGGCGCGAGGTCTTCGCCGAAGCCAGCCGCGCCGCCGTGCCCGCGTTGATTTTCACCTTCAGTCCCGAAAGTTCCGTCCGCCAGTCTTTCGTCGATTCTCTGCTGCCCGACGCGCAAGCCCGCGGCGACGAGGTTCACCTCATCGAACTCACCTGCGAAGAACCCGAGATCGAGAAACGCCTCAGTTCGCCTTCCCGCCACGGCACGAAAAAAATCACCTCGCTGGAACTCTACCGCCAGCTCACCCGCGACGGCGCTTTCTCGAAGCCCGTTCTCCCGCGGCCCGAATTTTCCGTCGACACCTGCAAGCAGGATCCCGCCGAAGCCGCCCGCCAAATCTGGCACCACCTCCGCGCCGCGCCTCCGCACGTGTCTTGATGATAGAAAACGGCATCCAACCAGGTGGAACCCGACATCCCCGTCGATTTGCTCAAGGTAGGGACGGCTCTCCGAGCCGTCCGCCGTCCACCGTCCGCCGTCCACCGATCGCCGTCCGCCGTCCGCCGTCCCCCGACCGACCGTCCTCCTCCCCCGACCGCGTCCAGAGTTGCGCGGAACAGCGTCACGGCCAAAGTGACATAACCGCCATGCCTCGTCCCGCTCGCGTTCCCTTCTTGTTTCTGGTGGCGCTCTCGCTGCCCGCCACCAGCCCCGCGCAGACGGCGCCGACGCCCCTGCCTTCTCCGCTCGCCGGCCCCGCGGCCAACGCGAACCCCGCGCCGGAACCCGTGCGCCCCAAGCGCGAACGCCGCATGTCCAGCAATCTCGCTTCTTCCCTCTCCGCGACGCTCCCGAAATATAATCCCCCTCCGAAGCCGAATCCCGAGGACGAAGACGTCGACCTCCGCGACGTCGACAAACCGAAAAACGGCATCATCCGCCTGCCGAAATATACCGTGCAGGAGAAAAAACCGCCGGTCTTTCGCGAGCGCGATATTTTCAATCGCGCTGGCTTCGCCGATCTCGCCAAGCGCCGCTACCTCACCAACACCTACCGCGCGCTCAACAGCTTCTATATTCCACTCTTCACCGCTTCGCCCGAAGAGCACGCCCTCGCGATGTATGCCGAGGACGAACGGCTGCAAAACATGTCGGACCTGAAAGAAACCGCCCGCGACGTCAGCCGCTCGAGCCAGCGGGACGCCGCCGCCATCCGCCGCGCCACGAAAGACACCTACATGCGCACCGAAGAGTTTGGGTTTCAGCCTAAAGACCTTCGTCGCGAGTAGCGCCGCCATATTCTCCTCGGAACTCCTTCGCCTTCGGCCTTTCCTCCTCGCGTCGCCATGAGTCGCCTCCCTTTCGCGCCGCTGTTCTTCGTGGCGATCTCGCTCTCGGCGCGCGCCGACGCGCCGCCCGCGCTCACGTCCGACTCTGCCCCTCCGGCCGACGCGCCCGCGCCCCACTCCGATCGTCCGCACGCACTTTCCTCCGCCACCTCCGCCCGCGTCACCGGCGCGCTTCCGCGCTTCACCTCTCCCGAGGCGCGAGCCTCCGAATCCCGCGCGGCTCCGCCCGCCGACCTCCGCGAAGTCGATCGCCCGCGGAACGCCATCCCCCGTCTCTCTCCAGCCCTCTTCGCTCCCGCCCAACCCACTCCCGGCGTCACCGCCAGCCTCCACCTCGACCAACCCCCTCCCGACGGCGTGCTCCGCCTCCCGACCTACGACGTGCGCGATCGAAAATATCCTGCTCTCAAAAACCGCGAACTCCTCACTCCCGAGGCGAAGATCGATCTCCAGTTCAAAAAACATCCGGGCCTCCACCTCGGAAATTTTTTCGGTCTCAACCGCGGCATCGCCGCCGGCATGGCCGCCGAGGAAGACGCCTACGAGCGCCGCATGGAAATGGCCGACCTGCTCGACCTGCAACGTTTCGCCGACGCCCACCCCGCTCACGATCCGGACGCCGACGCAGCCCCCGCGTCGACTCAGCCCGTCTCCACCCCCGCGCCCGCCGCGACCAAGTAGCGACGAGCGCCAGCGAGTCGATGAACCGCGGAGCTTCTCCGCGTGCTCCAGTTCGTGCCGGCGGCCCCCCGCGTTACGCCGCCGTCTTCGGATCGCCCAGCAGCGCCCGCGCGATCGTTTCCCACTCCTGGGGCAGCGTCACGTCGTCCGCCGGCCGGCTCCGCCCCGCCCGCGTATACCAATAACCCGCATTCGCCGGATCGCCCTCCTTGCGATGCAAATAGGCGTGAACCCACGCGCCCTCCACCCCGTCCGCCTCCTGCGCCCGCACATGCGCCACCGCCCAATCGCCCCGCGCGTCATACCAGAGTGCCACCAACGCCTCGCTCAACCCCGCCGGCGGCTCCGCTTTTTTCGCAATCGTCTCCGCGAATTCCACAAATGACATTTGCGCCACGTTGGACGCCGTCTTTGTAGTTTCAAGCGACGCCCGCCTTTTTACATGCCCGCCACCGAACTCGTCATCCTCCGCGAACTGCTCGCCCACGAACCCGCTTTTCTCTCCGGACCAAAACTCGCCGCCAAGCTCGGCATGAGCCGCGTCTCCGTCTGGCTGCACCTCGAAAAACTTCGCGCCCAAGGCTTCGTCTTCGAAGCCGCCCGCTCCCGCGGCTATCGCCTCCTCCAGCGCCCCGCCGACCTCCACCTCGACCTGATCCAGGCCTACCTCGACGGCCGCCGCCGCGATTTCGCCATCGTGCTCCTCGATGAAGTGGACAGCACGAACGACGAAGCCGCCCGCCAGCTCGCCGCCGGCCGCCCCGCCCCCTTCGTCATTCTCGCCCGCAAACAAACCCGCGGCCGCGGCCGCCTCGGCCGCGCCTGGCACAGCGAGGAAAACGGCAACCTCTACGCCAGCTTCGCCTTCCGCCCGCAGATTCCGCCCAGCCGCATGACCGTATTCACACTCTGGATGGGCGTGAACGTCTGCGAACTCATCGCGAACTTCGCCCCCCTCTCCCCCGGCATCAAGTGGCCCAACGATCTCCTCTTCGCCGGGCGCAAGGCCGGCGGCATGCTCACCGAAGCCCGCGTCGACTCCGACCAGATTCGCGACCTCGTCTTCGGCCTCGGCCTTAACGTCAACAGCCCCGCCGGCGCGTGGCCCGCCGACATCGCGCGCCGCGCCGTCTCGCTCGCCGAGGAGGGCGCCGCGCCCCTCGACCTCAACCGCCTCACCGCCGCCCTCATCGGTCGCGTGGCCCTCGCCTACGAGCAGTTCGTCGATGGCGACCACCTGAAAACATTCGCCGACCTCTGGCAGCGTTTCGACGTCCTCCGCGGCCAGCCGATCGCCGTCCTCCAGGGCGGAAAACGCCTGGCGGGCACTGCCGCCGGCATCGACGACGAAGGCTCCCTCCTCCTCCGGGGCGCCCACGGCCGCCTCCAGCGCTTCCATGCCGGCGACGTCACCCTCGAAAAATCCGGCGCCTGAAGGTCGGGCGCGTTATCCCTGACACGCCGTCAAGCGCCCTGACATCGCCGCGATTCCCGCCGACGCCTCCCGCGAAAATCCTCTCTCCTTTCGTGTGTTTCGTGTGTTTCGTGGTTAAAAATAAAACTAACGCGCAATGCCCGACACGCCGCCCGCCATCGAAGTCTCCCACCTCGTAAAAACCTACGCGGGCACGGCGGTGGTCAACGACATCTCCTTCACCGTCGCGCGCGGCGAGATCCTCGGCTTCCTCGGCCCGAACGGCGCCGGCAAGTCCACCACCATGCGCATCCTCACCGGCTACCTGCCGGCGACCTCCGGCACGGTGCGCGTCTGCGGCGTCCCCGCCGCGTCCGATCCCGCCGAAGTGAAGCGCCAGATCGGCTACATGCCGGAAAACAATCCTCTCCCCGAGGACATGCGCGTATCCGAATATCTCTATTTCCGGGGCCGCTTGAAAGAAATCCCCCGCCGCAAACTCGGCCCCCGCATCGACGAGGTCCTCGAACTCTGCGACCTGAAACGCGTTCGCCACAAAATCATCGGCAAACTTTCCAAAGGCTACCGCCAGCGCGTCGGCATCGCCGAATCCATCCTCGCCGAGCCGCCGGTCATCATCATGGACGAGCCCACCATCGGCCTCGACCCGCACCAGATTCTCATCGTGCGCGACCTCATCGCCAGCCTCCGCGGCCGGATGACCGTCATCATCTCCTCGCACATCCTCCCCGAGATCGAGATGACCTGCGACCGCGTGCTCATCATCAACCAGGGCCGCGTCGTCGCCCAAGGCACGCCCGCCGACCTCCGCCGCGAAATCCTCGGCCACTCCACCTATCGCCTCGAACTCGCCGGCGACACCACCGCGCTCCCCGAATTGCTCGCCGCGATCGAGCCCACCTTGAAAATTTCCGAAGAGCGCCCCGCCGACGCCGCCGGCTTCCGTCCATTCACGCTCACCACGACGCAAGCCGACGACCTCGGCGAATCGCTCCTCCGCGCCTTCGCCGGGCAGAATCTCCGCGTCCGCAGCCTCAGCCGCGCCCAACCCACGCTCGAAGACGTCTTCCTCGCCGCCACCCGCCGCAGCTGGGACGTCCGCTCCGAAGACCTCCGCAAATCGTGACTCCTCCCGCCTCCACCTTCTGTCCTTCCGAGCCGCAAAACCAACCGCGATGCGCCAGCTGGCATTCGCCAACAATCCCGAAAAAACCTGTCATTCCGAGACTCCGAACCAACGCCAAGCCGTTGGGTGGCCTACGTCGATGAACTCTCCCATGCCTGTCATTCCGAGCGCAGCGAAGAATCCATTTGGACTTTCGCCCGCGCGTCGCGCCCCGAAGCGCGCCCTGGATTCTTCCCTTCGCTCAGAATGACCAATCGGACATGAAACATTTCTTCACCCTCCTCAGCCACGAGATCCGCATGCTCCTCGTGAACCCAGGCACCTACATTGCCGCGGTTTTGTTTCTGCTCTTCATGGGCTTCATTTTCACCGGCATCCTCGAGAGCTACAGCAAAGCCCCGCAGGAACTCTCGCCCGCCCACGTTTTCTTCGAACTCTTCTGGCTGCCCGTCTGCCTCATCCTGCCGCTCCTGACGATGAAGTGCCTCGCCGAGGAGCGCCGCCTCGGCACGATCGAAACGCTCCTCACGACGCCCGTCACGACCACCGAGGTCGTCCTCGGCAAATACGCCGCCTCGTACCTCCTCTACATTTCGCTCTGGGGCGGCACCGGCGGATTTTTTTATATCCTCCATAAATTCTCGGGCGACGCCCGCTTCATCGACTCCGGCCCGCTGATCGGCGGTTATCTTTTCATCGCGATCTCCGGCCTGTTCTTCATCGCGATCGGCGTCTTTGCCAGCTCGCTCTCGCGCAACCAGGCCGTCGCCGGCATCATGACCTCCGTCCTGCTCTTCGGGCTGATCATCGGCACGCGTTCCCTCGCCGACGCGCCGTGGCTCAACCGCGAAGTACTTTCGCCCGTCAAAGCCGCCGTCGACTACGCGCAGGTCTTCTCGCACTTCGACGACTTCACCCGCGGCGTCGTCGATACGCGCCAGCTTCTCTTCTATTTGAGCGGCACCGTCCTCGCCCTCATCTTCAGCATCCTCGGCGTCGAAGCGAAGCTGCTGCACTCTTGAGTTGAGAGATGAGTGTTGAGAGTTGAGAGACCAATCTTCCGAACCGACTCTCGCTCACGTGCTCCCCTCCGCCTCTCTCAACTCTCAACCCTCGACTCTCAACTAAATCGCATGGCGATTTTCGACAGCTTCCGCGCCGCCCGCTGGATTCGCACGCTCAACCTCGTGCTCCAGGCCGTGCTGTTCCTCACGCTTTTCGCCGGCCTCAACTACCTCGCGCGCAACCACGCCTGGCGCTTCGATCTCACGCACCAGCGCCGCTACTCGCTCTCGCCGGAGACGCTCTCCTTCCTCCGCAATCTTCCCCGCCCCGTCCACATCGTCGTCACGCTCACCGAGGATTCCGACAACCCCGACGTCGCCCAAGCCTACCACGATGTCCGCGATCTTCTCCGCGAATACGTCTACGCCACCGAAGGCGACGAGGGCCGCCGCATCAGCGTCGAATACCTCGACGTCTACCAGCGCCGCCGCGAAGCCGAGCAACTCGGCATCGAGCAGCCCAACAAGGTCGTCGTCATGTGCGGTGACAAACCCCGCGTCCTCTCGCTCTCCGATTTTTATAAAGTCGAAAATCGCGACGTGAAAAAAGCCTTCCTCGGCGAACAAGCCATCACCTCCGCCATCCTCGACGTCTCCAGTTCCGAGAAGAAAAAAATCTATTTCATTTCCGGTCACGGCGAGGAAAGCCCCGACGACGTCGATCCCGTCCGCGGTCTTTCCCAACTCCGTGACGAACTCCGCGCGCGCAACTTCGACGTCGATTCCGTCAAGCTCAGTTACACCCGCAAAATCCCCGTCGACGACCAGGGCCATTATCCCGCGCTCCTCATCGCCGTCTGGCCGCAAGGCCGCTTCGAACCGCTCGAGGTCGAACTCCTCCGCCAGTATCTCTCCGCCAACGCCGGCCGCCTCATCCTCCTCCTCGAGCCCGGCAATCCCCACGGCCTCGAGGATCTTCTCCTCGACTGGGGCATCCTCGTCGACGACGACGTGATCTGCGACACCGACACGCAGAACCGCACCGAGGAGGGCGATCTCATGCTGCGTTTCCTCACGCCGCATCCCATCACTCAAATTCTCATCGACTACCGCCTCCAGCCGCGCATCGGTCTCGCGCGCAGCGTCCGCCCCGACCCCGGCCGCTCGCTCGGCAACGGCCTCACCGTCACCACCCTCGCCGCCACCTCCACCACGGCGTGGGGCGAGGTCAGCTATCGCCTCCGCTCCGTGCCCGTCTTCAATCCCGGCGTCGATATCCGCCCGATCCCCGGCATGCTGCCGCGCGACCGCCTCGGCGTCGTCGTCGCTTCCGAGCGCGTCTCCGTCCGCGACAATCTTCCCTTCAGCGTCCGTGGCGGCCGCGTCGTCGTCTTCGGCACCGGCGATCTCATTGCGAACAACCGCATCACGCTCGCTGACAACCAAAATATTTTTCTCAGCGCCGTGAACTGGACGGTCGAACGCGACTCCCAGTTCAACATCCCCGCGCGCCCGATCGAGCGCTTCCAGCTCTCCCTCAGCGCCAGCGAACTCACTCATCTCCGCTACAGCCTCCTCCTCGCGCTCCCCAGCGCCGCCGCCCTCCTCGGCCTCCTCGTCTACTGGACCCGCCGCCGGTGATCGCCGCCAGTTGAGAGTTGAGAGCTGAGTGTTGAGAGTAGAAAACCCTCCGGCCTCCGCGCACTCCGTCTCTCAACTCTCAACTCTCAACCCTCAACTTTTCCGTGCGCACCAAAGTCACGCTCGTCCTCCTCTTCCTGAACGTCGCGCTCTTCTTCTTCATCTTCCGCTTCGAGCGGCGCTGGCGCACCGAGGACAGCTGGAAGGAGGCCCGCATGCGCGTCCTCGGCCCGGAGGCCGCCGACATCCGCACGCTCGAAATCTCCTCCTCGAATCTCTCCCTCGCGCTCGCGAAACGCGGCGACGCCTGGTTCATCACCAAACCCCTCGAATGGCCCGCCAACCCCAACGCCGTCGATCGCATCGTCAAGGAACTCCAGTTCCTCGAACACTTCACCAGCTTCAACGTCCGCGACCTCGAAAAAAGCGGCCGCTCCCTCGCCGACTACGGCCTCGATCACCCCAAGCTCACGGTCACCTTCACCTCCGGCAACTCGGAACCCGGAACCCGAAACCCGGAACGCACCACCACCCTCCGCCTCGGCGCCGCCACACCCGACGGCGTTCACCTGTATTTGCTTTCCCCCGACGGCGACCGCATCCACGTCGTCAACCAAAGCCTCGCCCGCAGCCTCGCACTCAGCTTCGACGAACTTCACGCCGACACGATCTTCACCATCCCGGTTTTCGAAGCCCGCTCCCTGAATCTCCAGACCGCCCCGCCCGCGAATCTCCGCATCCGCCTCCGCCGCGACGGCAGCCGCTGGTCGTTCGAGACGCCCATCATCGCCCGCGCGAGCAAGAACGACACCGAACTCGCGATCAACGCCCTCAACCAACTCCGCGTAAAATCCTTCCTCACCGACACCCCGCCCTCCCCGCTCCCCGCGGAAAAGCCGCTCCTCCGCATCAGCCTCGAAGGCAACAACCGCCGCGAGACGCTCGTCCTCGGCGATCCGCTCGGCCCCACCGCCATCCCCAACTCCGACCTCCGCCCTCCGAACCCCGCGACGCCCGCCGCGTCGCTCCCCGCCCCCACCGCCCCCGACCTCGAGTATCCGGCCCAGCTCGACGGCCGCAGCGCCCTCTTCACCGTCGCGATTCCCGCCAGCCTCTGGTCCATGCTCTCGAACGCCCAGGAGACGCTCCGCGAAACTCGCCTCCTCGACTTCGACCCCCACAACGTCACCGCCATCACCCTCGCCGCCCCCGGCGCTCCGCCGCTCACCCTGCAACGCCTCGAGACCGGCGCCGCCTCCGCCGAAAACCCCGCCTGGCAAATCGTGCTCACCAGCGAGGGCGCCCAAGGCCCGCTGACGCTCCCCGCCGATCGCGCCGCCGTCGCCCGACTCCTCGAGCAGCTCTCGCTGCTCAGCGCAAAAACCTTCCCCACCGACTCCCCGCGGGATGCCGATCTCGAAGCCTGGGGCTTCAACCGCCCTGAGCGCGAAGTCACCCTCGCCCTCGCCGGCGCCGACTCGCTTCACCTCCAGCTCGGCGTCACCTCGCAACGCGACGGCCCCGTCTACGCCCGCCTCGCCGGCAACTCCCCCTCGATCTACACCACCGACCCGGATATTCTCCGTGAAACGCCCGTCCAGCCGCGCGCCTGGCGCGAGCGCACGCTCCGCGAACTTCCCGCCGGCGCCCGCATTGCCGCCCTCAAGCTCACCGATCTGTCGGACAACAAACTCCTCCTCGACGCCACGATCTCCGCCGCGGGCGACACCGCGTCCTCGCCGCGCATTTCCGGCGCGCCTCCCGCCGCCACCCCCGCGATCGAAACCATTCTCGCGCAACTCCGCACGTTGCGCGCCCGCGAATTCGTCCTCGATCAGTTCGTCGACAAAGTCATCACCGGCGGCGACGAACGTTCGTGGCGCTACCGCCTCGACGCCACGATCACGCTCACCGGCGGCGCCGGCGAACAGACGAGCACGACGACTCTCTTCCTCACCCCACGCGTCGGCGGCGACCGTCAGCTCGCCGGCTCGCCCGCGAACGAGTTCAACGCCGTCTTCGCCATCGAGCAGCCCTTCCTCGACGCCCTCTGGCCGCTCACCGAAGGCCGAGGCGAAGCCGCGCCGCCGCCCGCAAAATAAAAAATAAACGTCGTTCCCTTTCTCCCGTACCTTCCGCGGCAACCGCGATGAACCTGAAAACAACAAGCTGCCGTGGGCTGCCGACCGCGACCGGCCGTCCCCTCGTAGGGCGGGCTTCAGCCCGCCTTCCGCGTCCTGCCGGCTGCCGCCACCCAGCGCCAAAGGCGCACGTGCATCATAGCCTGGGCCACCGGCCCAGGAAAAGAAACCACCCTCCGACGAAGGGCTGTAAGCCCGTCCCATCCTCGTCCATCTATCGGGCCTTCCGCCCGGCAAACTCGTCGTCGCGCCAATTCTCGCTCGCGGCAGGAGGCGGCTTGCAGGCGATTTCCCGCTCCCTTCGCCTGCCGCCCTTCCCCTTCGTGAACGCAGAGCCGCACCGTTGACTCCTCCCTCTCCGCCCCTCCGCCAGCTCGCCCGCTTCTGCGGCGATTGCCTCGCACTCATCGCGTGCTGGACCGTCTGGCTCGCGCTCGGTGCGCTGCTCGCCCTTCAAATCGCGATCGCCGTTTCCCACGAGGTCGCGCTGCCGCGCTGGATGCTCCGCTCGCTCGAGGCGCGCTTCGCCGCCGCCAACGTCCACGCCCGGTTCGGTCGCACCACTTTCAATACCACCGGCGGCGTCCTCCTCGAAAACCTCGCCTTCTCCCTCCCCGAATTCGAGCAGCCCGTCGTCCGCGCCCGCGCTGTCTATCTCGAACTCGATCCTTGGCTCCTGCTCGCCGGCCAGGTCGAACCGCGCCGCATCCACGCGACCGGCCTCCAACTCCTCGTCCCCGGCATGCTCACGCCATCGGGCCACGATGAGCAACGCGTCCAGGATCTCGAGTTCACCGTCTCGCCCGACGACACGACTTTGCTCCTCGAGAATCTCACCGTCCGCGTCGCCGGCGTTCCCCTCGCCGTCCACGGCGCGGTGCAACTCCCCCGCTCGCGCGCGCCCGGCGCGGTCCCACCGCTGCCGCTGCTCGCCCGGTTCACGACTCACTTCGCCGCCTTCTGCCAGCAACTCGAACGCGCCACGCAGCAACTCCCCGCGCTCGATGACCCGCAACTCGACCTCGACCTCGTCTCCTCGACGACGCACGGCGCCATCGCGCACCTCACGCTCACCGCCCGCAAGCTCGCCCTTCCGCAGTTCCACGCCGCCGCCGTCCGCGAGCTTCGCCTCACCGCCCGTTTTCCGCTGCTCGGCGACGGCCCGGCGCTCTCGCCGCTCGCCATCGACGCCGGGGAAATCGATGCCGGCTCGCTCGCGAATCTCCGCCGCGTTCACGCCGAGATCCGCGGCGCGTTCACGCCCGCGAAACTTTCTTTCGCCGCCCGCCAGCTGGAGCTGACCGCCGGCGCCGTGTCCGCCCGCGGCTTCAGCGTCGAGTCGATCGTCGCCCGCGCCGAGCCGCGCCCGCTGCCGCAGCTCTACGCCCAACTCGTCGCGTTTCTCAAAGACGTGCCCATCGCTGCCGACCTCAACGCCGATCTCTCCGCCCAAACCGCCACCGTTCATTTCCAGGGCGGCGCCGCGCCTGCGCTGCTCGATCCGATCGCCGCGCTGATCGGTCACGATGTCCGCCGCTTCTTCGATTTCACCGCCCCGATCGATCTCGACGTCGTCGCGCGCTTCGCCGCCGGCTGGAAATTCAAAAACCTCGCGGGCCACGCCTCGCTCGGCCACGTCGACGCCTATCGCGTGCCGATCGATTCCGCCCACGGCGAAATCGAATTCGACGGCCGCCACTTCCTCGCCCGCCACGCCTTTGCGCGCCTCGGCGAAAATTTCGCCCGCGGCTCCTTCGAGCAGGATCTCAAGACGAAGGATTTTCGCTTCCTCCTCGAAGGCCGCCTCCGCCCGCTCGAGATCGGCGGCTGGTTTCACGGCGAGTGGTGGCGCGATATTTTCTCGTATTTTGAATTCCCCGACACGCCGCCCCCGGCGAGCGTCGACGTCACGGGCCGATGGTTCTCCGCCCCCGAAACCGCCGTCTTCGTTTTCGTCGACACGCCGAATCCCGTGATTCGCGGCGCGCATTTCGATTTCGCCCGCACACGACTCTTCATCCGCCCGAACTATTTTGTCGGTCTCGAGGCTTTCGGCACGCGCGGCGGCGGGGAGGTTCACGGCACCTTTGCCCGCTCCCTCGCGCCCGACGGCCGGGGCTGGAGCAAATTCGTTTTCGCCGGCAGCGCCTCGATCGATCTCGACACCGGGGCCCGACTCCTCGGCCCCGCACTGGCGACGCAACTCGCGCCGTTTGCCTTCGCGCAGCCGCCGCACGTGAAACTCACCGGCGATTTCGACGGACCCGGCGCTCCGTCCGGCCCGCATCAAAACCTCACGATCGCCGCGCGCACGACCGGCGATTTTTCCTTCTACCGTTTCCCCGCGCAGAATCTCTCCTTCGACGCCACGCTGCGCGACAGCGAACTCACCGTCGAAAATATCCGCGCCGAGGCCGCCGGCGGCACCGTCGCCGGCCACGCGCGCGTCTGGGGTCCGCCCGAGGCGCGCCGGCTCGGTTTCGACGGCGCCGTGCGCGACGCCGATCTCCACCGCGCCGTCACCACCGTCACCGAGTACGCCGCGATCCGTCAGGGCCGCCCCGCCGCCGCGTCGGAAAAAATCCTCTCCGGCAAGAACACCGCCCGCCTCGATCTCGCCCTGTCCGCCGAGGGCCGCCTCGACGATCCGTTCAGCTTCGTCGGCAGCGGCAACGCCTCCCTCGTCGGCGAACTCGGCCAGGTCCGCCTGCTCGGCCTCCTCTCCGAATTGCTCAACTTCACCGCGCTCCGCTTCACCAACGCCCGCACCGATTTCAAAATCCAGGGCACGAAAATCACCTTTCCTTCCCTCAACGTCACCGGTGCGAACTCCGCGATCGCCGCGCACGGGAATTATTTCCTCGACCGCCACGAACTCGATTTCAACGCCCGCGTCTATCCGTTTCAGGAAAGCAAAGGGCTCCTGCAAAGCGTCGTCGGCGCCGTCTTGACGCCATTCTCCGCCGTCCTCGAGGTGAAGCTCACCGGCGCGCTCGACCAGCCCAAGTGGGCCTTCGTCATCGGGCCGACGAATCTATTTCGCTCGCTCAGCGAGGGCTCGCCTTCTCCCGCCACCGCCGACGCCAGCACACCCGCTGCGCCCGCTGGGCCGCCCGCGGATCCAGCGAAGTCCAAGGAAACGCATTGATCAGCGCCGCGGAGAAACCTTAGCTAGGTAAAACTCCTCAATGGTGTCATTGCCCACATTGCCCCGTCGATCCTGGCTGGAGCGATCTTCGCTCACGATCGCCGGGATGCTGATCGCCCTCGGGACGGTCGCGCTCGCGGGCTGGTGGATGCGAATCGATCTGCTCGTGCAGCCCTTCGCCTCCGGCGCGGCGATCAAGGCCAACGACGCCTTCTGCATTCTGCTCATCGGCCTCGTGCTGCTGGCCGTCGATCTGCGCTGGGCCGGAGCGAGCTGGCTCGGCTTTTTGCCCGCGACCATTGCCGCGCTCTCGCTGACCGAGAGCGTGTTCAAACTCGACCTGCACATCGACGAATTTCTCGTCGCCGATCACTTGCTCGTCGAGACCGCTCAGCCCGGCCGCATGTCCGCGATGTCGTCGGGCTGCATGCTGCTCGCCTCACTGGCGCTCATGTGGGGTGGCATCGGCCGCGGCGTGCGCGCGCGGCTCTTCGCCGAGGCCGTGATCAGCTCGATCACCGCCTCCGTGGGCTTCTCCACGCTGCTCGGTTACGCCGCGAGCCTGCCGGCCGTTTACCACTGGGGCACGAACACCGCCACCTCCCCGGTCAGCGCCGCCGCTCTCCTGCTGCTCGGCCTCGGGCTGCTGCTCCTCGCGTGGCGGGAAACGATGAAGACCGAGGGCGGCCCGCCGGCGTGGTCGCCGATGCCCGCCGTCGTCGGCTGCCTCACGCTCACCATCATCCTCTGGATCGGCCTCCGCGAGCGCGAGACCGCCTACCTCGGCTCGAAGACCCAGACATCGATGGACACGCTCGCCACGACGATCAATTTCGAGTTCGAGCGCCAGATCTCCGCGATGGAGCACCTCGCGCGCAAATGGTCCGACATCACCCCCGGCGCCGAGCTCGCCTGGTCCGTCGACGCCCAGCAGCAATGGGATGACTCCTCGAAGAATCTCGGCTGCGTTTCCATCGCCGTCGTCAGCCCCGCGCTCCGCACGGTCTGGGCGTTTCCCGCGGACCAGGCCGACACCTCCGTTTCCTTCGACCACTCGCTCAACGAGGTTCGCGCCGCCGCCCTCAACGCCGCCGCCGTCTCCGGCGGACCCGTCATGTCCGGCACCACCGACATCGCGTCGCGCGGGAAGGGCGTCGTCATCTATTCGCCGATCGTGCGCGCGAAAAACGTGAGCGGCTACGTCGCGGGCGAGTTTCTCTACCGGCCGTTTTTCACGAGCATCATCGCCGATCACAAGCTCGCCGCCGAATACTACATCAACATCAAGATCGGCAACGAGCGCGTCTACGACTCCATCCTGCGCGAGGAAGACCGGCGCAACGACAACCTCGCCCTCGACAAAGTCTACACGATCTCGAACCGCCGCCTCCGCCTCACGCTCACACCGTCCGACGAATCGCTCGAAAAAGACCGCCGCTTCCTCCCCGAACTCGCGCTCGTCGCCGGCTTCGGCATCACGCTCCTCCTCGGCCTCAGCGTGCACCTCGCCCGCAGCGCCCGCGCCGGCCAGCGCGCCGCCGAACTCTCCAACAAAAAACTCCACGCCGAAAACGAAGAACGCCGCCGCATCGAGGCCCGCCTGAAAGTTTCCGACGAGCGCCTCCGCCTCGCCCTCGACTCCACCCAGATCGGCATCTTCGAATGGAACGTGCCCGCCGGCCACGTCTACTACAGCCCTGGCCTCTGGGCCATGCTCGGCTACGAACACGGCCGCATGCCTGCCTCCGTCGACACCTGGCAGTCGCTCATCCACAAGGACGACCTCCCGCTCTACCGTCGCCGCGTCGATTCCCAACTCGGTGGCATCGCCTCCTTCTTCGAGCCCGAGTATCGCGTCCGCGCGCACGGCGGCGAATGGCGTTGGGTGTACACCCGTTCAAAAACGGTCGCCGCCTCCGCCAACGGCCGCCCCACCCGCATCATCGGCACCGTCCAGGACATCACCGCCCGCCGCGAAGCCGAGCAGGCCCTCCGCGAATCCCAGGCCGAGACCCGCAAACTCTCCCTCGTCGCCTCGAAGACCGACAACCCCGTCCTCATCGCCTCGCCCGCCGGCAGGATCGAGTGGGTCAACGAGAGCTTCACCCGCGTCATGGAGTACACGCTCGATGAAGTCGTCGGCAAATCGCCCGCCGATTTCATGGCCGGTCCGGAAGTCGACGCCGCCGCCGTGAAACAAATTCGCGCCGCCATGGAAGCCGGCCACGGCATTTCCACCGACGTCGTCAACTACTCGAAATCCGGCCGCAAATATCACCTCCGCCTCGAGGTCCAGCCCATCCGCAACGAAAGCGAGCAACTCCAGAACTTCATCGCGATCGAGACCGACATCACCGCGCGCGTCGAGACCGAGCAGGCGCTCCGCCGCGCGAAATCCGAGGCCGACGACGCCTCCCGCGCGAAAAGCGAGTTCCTCGCGTCCATGTCGCACGAAATCCGCACGCCCATGAACGGCGTCATCGGCATGACCAGCCTCCTGATGGAGACGCAGCTCAACGCCGAGCAGCGCGACTTCGTGAACACCATCCGCACCTCCGGCGAGGCCCTGCTCACGATCATCAACGACATCCTCGACTTCTCCAAAATCGAATCCGGCAAACTCGAACTCGAGCACATGCCCTTCGAGCTTTCCACCTGCCTCGAGGAAGCCCTCGATCTTTTCGCGCTGCAGGCCTCGGCCAAGAAACTCGAGATCGTTTACCACATCGCCCCCGAAGTGCCCGCGTGGATCATGGGCGACATCACGCGTCTCCGGCAGGTCATCGTCAACCTCGTCAACAACGCCGTGAAGTTCACCCCCGGCGGCAGCATCGCGATCGAGGTCCACCGGCTCGCCACCTCCTCCATCGCCGGCTCGCGCTTCATGCTCGAATTCGCCGTGCGCGACAGCGGCATCGGCATTCCCGCCGACCGCCTCGACCGCCTCTTCAAAGCCTTCAGCCAGGTCGACTCCTCCACGACCCGCAAATACGGCGGCACCGGCCTCGGCCTCGCGATCTCGCAACGCCTCAGCATCCTCATGGGCGGCGGTATCCGGGTCGAGAGCACGCTCGGCCAGGGCTCGTCGTTCATCTTCACGATTTCCACCGAACCCGCCGCGCTCCCGGCCGAACCCGTGCTTCAGCACGGCCTCGAAAAAATCCGCGGCGCCGTCGTCCTCTGCGTCGAGGATCATCCCGTCACCCAACGCCGCCTGCGCACCCTGCTCGAGGGCCTCGGTGCCCGCAGTTTCTTCGCCCCCACCGGCCCCGCCGCCGCCGCCCTGATCCAGACGCTGCCCGACGCTCCCGCCCTCGTCATCGTCGACGGCGACGAAACCGAAGGCGTTTCCCCCCTCGACTCGTTGCTCCACGTCAGGGCGCCACGGCTGCTCATGCTGCCCTTCGGCCAGACAGCCACCCCGCCCGCCGACCAACAGCCGTTCGCGAGCATTTTCAAGCCGTTCAAAAACACCTCGTTCATCCATCTGCTGGCCGTCCTCTTCAATCCCGCGATGGCGGCGAGCCACCACTCGAACTCGGGGTTCGCCACGAACCAGCGCCTCTCCGACGAATTCCCGATCGATATCCTCCTCGCCGAGGACAACACGGTGAACCAAAAGGTCGCGCTCCGCTTCCTCGAGCGACTCGGCTATCGCGCGCACGCGGTCGGCAACGGCCTCGAAGCGCTCACCGCGATCGAGTCGCACCCGTATAATTTGATCCTGATGGATCTCCAAATGCCGGAAATGGACGGCCTCGAAGCCAGCCGCCAGATCCGCCGCCGCCTCCCCGCCGAGCGCCAGCCGAAGATCGTCGCGCTCACCGCGAACGCCATGCAAGGCGACCGCGAGCGCTGCCTCGCCGCCGGGATGGACGACTATATTTCGAAGCCCGTGAAGCTGCACGAAATCAGCGCCGCGATCCGCCGCCTCTTCGCGAAAACCGAAGCGACCGCCACGCCGCCCGAAACGATAGGCTGACCGCCCTATTGTAGGGCGGGGTCTCCGAACCCCGCCGCTCCCCTCATCTCCGCCTTCAGCGCCTCGATCTCCCCTCGCCACTCCGGCTCGTCCACCAGATTCCGCAACTCTCCCGGATCGCTTTCCAAATCGAAAAACAGCCACGGCGAACCATCCGCGTTGAGCACCAGCTTCCGCGTCACCGACCGCACCCCGCGCCACACGCGATCACACTGTAGCGGCAGTTCCACGACGCTCGGCATCGAGATCTCCGCCCACCGCCGCTCCACTTTCGCACCTCGTCCCTCCGCCCAGGCCAGTGCCAGCCCCGGCAAATCGCGCAGCGAAACCAACTCCGCACTCCGCCTTCCGCCCGCCGCACTTCCTTCGTGCGATCGCCGCACGAGCAACGGCACCTGCACCGCCTCCTCATAAGGCCATCCTTTTCGAAACAGTCCATGCGCCCCGTGCATGTCGCCGTGCACCGAGGTGAACACGACGATCGTTTCCCGTTCCGCTTTTGCCGCGTCCACGCGCTCGATCAGCCGTCCGAGCGCCCGATCCGTCGCCTCGATGTGCGCGTAATATCCCGCCAACTCCCGTCGCGCCTTCGCCTCGACCTCCCCGCCCCGCGGCACATTCGCCGTCAGCACGACGTCCCCCTCGCTGCGCGCCGCGACTCCACCCGCCCGCGCCCCATACGGCGGATGCGGCGCTTCCAGACTCACCACACAAAACCACGGCCGCTCCGTTGTCATCGATCCCGCACGCTGCGCTCCGCTCACCCCATTCGCCGCCATCCAGTCTGCGGCGCGCTCGCCCAGCACCTCACTCTGATAACCCGCGAACTTCCTCGGCTCGGCCAGTCGCGTCCCGTGCAGCCACGGATCGTTCAGCAAAAATCCGCTCTCGAATCCTTCCCAAAACGAAAACCCTCCGCGCATCTCCGGCGGCACGATCGTCCGCGCGTGAGCCTCGCCCACGAGCGGCGCGCTCGGATCGCGACGCGCGAGATGCCACTTGCCAAAAAACGCCGTCGCATACCCGCGATCATTCAGCTCATGCGCCACGGTTCGCGTCCCCACCGGCAACGCATCGAAATATTCCTTCACTCCATTCTCCGGCGACGGCACGCCCGTGAGCATCGCCGCGCGCGCGAACGGCCCAAACGGATGCGGCGTCACCGCCTGCGTGTAGTTCACGCTCTCCGCCGCCAGCCGATCGAGCGCCGGCGTGCGTGCATTCACATCTCCCGCATAACCGCACGCCGACGCCCGCCACTGCGTCGTCACGATCCACAAAATATTCGGCGGCCTGCTCACGTCGGAATTCCCGCCGAGCATCCCCTCACCCCGACCTGCGTCAACCCGCCGCTGCGCCCCTTCGTCGGGTAACCTATTAGGTTACCCGACCTCACGCCGCCTTCAGCGCCCCGCCCAGCCGCGCGGTGAACCTCGCCAATTCCGCCACGCGCCGGCTCACCTCAGCATCAGTGATTTTTCCGCCCTGAAACGCCTCGCTTAACGCGTAGACGAAACGCGGCACGATCACGCTGCGGAAGTCCAGCATCAGGCTGTTCGCGAGCGCCATGATCGACATGTAGCTGCTCATCCCGCCCGCCGCGCAGAGGAATCCCACGGCTTTGTTCTCCCACGCATCGCCCGTGAGTTCGACGAGGTTTTTCACGACCGCATTCGCGTCGTAGTTATAAATCGGCGTCGCGACCAGGATCGCATCCGCTCGCCGCAACGGGTCGCCCACCACGGCCACATTCCGATGGCCATACGCCTCGCCCGCGTCGCACCATGGCAGCGGATGATCCCGCAGATCGAGCCACTCGACGGCGTGACCTTCCGCGCGCAGCACGCGCTCCGCTTCGCGCGCCAACGCGCGGCTGTTGCTGTCCTCCCGCAAGCTCGAAGAAATGATGAGGACCATGATTCGTCCTCAGTTGCTTCCCGCCGCCGTCACCGGTGTCGCGGAGACGAGCGTGGCTTTCAATTTCGCCAGACACTCACGCCCCACCTCCGCCCGCTGCGCAAACGAGCCAAGCGGCGTCACGGTCGTCTGCGCCCGCGGCCAACCCGGCAGCGCCATGACGATCTCCTCCGCTTGCAGCGGCGACTCCGCTCGAAGCACGAACGCAAACGTCATCCCGCCGAGCGTCGGTCCGCCCGCCACGATGCTTCCGGCGTCGAGCAATCGCTGGAATTGCTCGAGCGTCGGCTGGATGAATCGCTCCACGTAAGCGATTCCTTCCGCCGGTGCCGGCACGCTCGTGACCGGCGTGAATTTCATTTCCACAAAATAATCCGTGGTGTTGGTGAGAGCAGACATGATGAGTTGTGATTTGATTTGGTTGAACGACGCGTCACGGTAGCACCTCAAGTTCACTTGAGGTCAACATGCCCGCCCGAAAAAAATCTCCTGCCGCCTCTGCGGCTCCGGCCTTCCCCAGCGGCGAACTCACCGTCGGGGAAGTCGCCACTCGCAGCGGCGTCGCCGTTTCCGCGATTCATTTTTACGAGACTCAGGGGCTCTTCACGAGCTGGCGGAATCGCGGCAACCACCGCCGCTATCCGCGCGAAGTTCTCCGCCGCATCGCCATCATCAAGGTCGCCCAGCGCCTCGGTCTCCCGCTCGCCTCGATCAAGTCCGCCCTCGCCTCGCTCCCGAAAGGCCGCACGCCCACCGACGCCGACTGGCGCAAGCTCTCCGCCCGCTGGCACGGCGAACTCGACGCCCGCATCGCGACGCTCACCCGCCTCCGCGACCAGCTCACCGGCTGCATCGGCTGCGGCTGCCTCTCGATGCACCAGTGTCCGCTCCGCAATCCCCTCGACACCCTCGCGACCGAGGGGCCGGGCCCTCGTCTGCTCGATGGTGAGACCTGAGCGCCCGTTGACCCGGCGCTTTGCGCCGTCCCCTTTCGCCGCATGAAACTCCGCGCTCTGTTTGCCTGCCTCGCGCTCGGTGCCTCCGCGGTCGCGGCGACGCCGGCTGTCGACTCCCGCATCGCCGCCACCTGCGCGCTCATGCTCGGTCGCGTGCCATCGTCCGGTGAACTCGCCGCGCTCCCCGCTTCGAATCTCACGGTCACCGATCTCGTCGTAAATCTGCGCCACCGCCTCGCCGCCGACTCCACCTTGCGTCGCACCGTCGCGACGCGCGCGTGGCGCGATGCGTTTGGGACCGCGCCCACCGATGACCAACTCGCGCTCGATGCCGCTGCGCTCACCTACTCCGAACACGTCCAACAACACCTCCGCTGGCTCGCCACGCATCCCGTCGACTATCGCTCGGTCCTCGATCGTGCCTACCGCCTGGTCGTTCACCGCGACGCCTTCGCCGAGGAGGTCGCCTACTGGCGCCAACGCTGTCCCGAGGCGCTTCCGTTCGTGCTGCTCGTCGGCTGCATCGACGACTGGGCGCGCCGCAATCAACCCGGCCTCACCGTCACCAGCGGCGTGCCCACCGTTTCACCGAACTGCCTCCACCTCGGCGTCGTTCGCCTCCCGCCCGCCGACGCCGGTGAACTCCACGCCGCATTCTTTCCACGCAGCAACTACGACGCGCTCGCGATGGCCACCGGCCATAACCTCCTCGCTCCCGGCGCCGCGCCCCTCGTCACGAGCGGCCATAGCCACTTCGTCGCTGTCGGCCGTTGAATCGGCACGCCCCGAAACGCGAAATATGCGGCTGGTTTGCCCGCCGCCGCGTTGCCGCCACCTTCGTCGCATGAGCCTTTTTCTGATTCGCCACGCGCACGCCGTCGACGCCACCGAAAATCCCAAGCGTCCGCTCAGCAGTCGTGGTCACAAACAAATCCGCAAGGTCGCCGCGTTCCTGAAAAAAACCGACGCCCTCGACTGCGCCGAAATCTGGCACAGCCCGCTCGCCCGCTCCCGCGAAACCGCCGCACTCTTCGCGCAGAAACTCCCACTTGCCGCCAAACTCGTCCAGAGCGACGGGCTTGAAGGCGCCGACGATCCCGCGCTCCTCGCCGAACGCCTGAAAGGCCGCTCCGCGCCGTTGGCGATCGTCGGCCACGAGCCGCACCTCAGCGCGCTCGCGTCATTGCTCGTCGCCGGCGTCGCCACGCCGCCTCGCTTTGTTTTCAAGAAATGCGCCGTGGTCGCCCTCGACGGCGTCGAAGGCGCGTGGGCCGTCCGCTGGCAAATCTCGCCCAGCCTGCTCGGCTGAGCGCCCGCCTTGCGCTCGCGCTCCGCGTCCGCACGCCTCGACTTGAACCTGCTATCCCGTCGCGCGGATTTACGCCGCGCCGGCGGCCGGTCGCCGGCGGCGATTCACCCGGCGAGCACGGGTTTCCCTGCGAAGCGCTTCGGACTGCTCTTGACCGGAAGCTTCGGGCCCATCAGGCGCGGAGCGGTTTCGCGCGCCGCTTCCTCCCCGCGCAGGCCGGCGAGCTCGCGGCGGAACTGCGTCATCTGAGCGTCGAGTTCCTGCGCCGCGGCGGCCGTTTGCTCCGCGTTCGCCGCGTTCTCTTGCGTCAATTGATCGATGCGACTCGCGGAGCTCACCGCCTGTCCCAGCCCGCGCGCCTGCTCGCGCGAGCCGCTCGCGATCTGCGCGATTAACCCGTCCGCCTTCCGCGTGTCCTCGATCAGCACCGACAGCGCGGCGCTCACGCGTTCCGCAATCTCGCGTCCCCGCGCGCTTTTCACCGTCGCATCCTCGATCATCGTCGCGGTTTCCCGCGCGGCCCGAGCGGAACGCTGCGCCAGACTCCGCACCTCTTCGGCGACCACGGCAAATCCCATGCCGGCGTCCCCCGCGCGCGCCGCCTCGACCGCTGCGTTCAACGCGAGAATGTTCGTCTGAAAAGCGATTTCGTCGATCGACTTCACGATCTTCGCGATATTCGCGCTCGCTTCGCCGATCGCGTGCATCGCCTCCTTCATCCCGGCGATTTCCTGCGCGCTCGTATCGGCTGCGGCGCGGCTCGACCGCGAGATGCCGTGAGCCGCCTCCGCGTTGTCGGCATTCTGCCGCACCATTGCGTTTACTTCCGTCAGCGCCGCCGAACTCTCCTCGAGGGCCGCCGCCTGTTGACTCGAAGCCTGCGCCACGCGCTGGCTCGCGCTCGAGACCTGTGCGGAAGCGTCGACGATCTCCAGCGCGCCGTCCCAAAGTCGGTTCCCAATTTCGCGAATCGAGCGCGACACGGCATTGCTCGTCAGCCACCCGAATACCGCGCCGAGCAGCACGCCAATACCCGTGCCGGCGATCATGAATACATTGAGCAGGTCTCCGTGTCGTTCGAGGCGTTGCGCCTCGTCAGCGAGGGTTTGGTCGCTGTAGGCCTCGGCCAGGTCGGTGAACGTCGCGAGTTGTCCGGCGAGTTCGCGGTCGATTCCGTTCACCCGCTGGTCGGCCGCGCGGGCCCAGCCCGCCGTCGCGGGCGGGTTTTCCTGTAGCGCCGCTCGATAGGCGCCGCCGAGTTCCCGGTGCCGGCTCCGGGCCATCGCCATCGGCGCGGAATCAAGCCCGAACTCGGCGGCAAGCGCCTGAGCCCGCTCGAGCGTCACAGCGGTCGCGTGTTCGCACCGCTCGAAACCGGCCAGATATTTCCGATATTCCGCCGCCTCGCCGCCGCGCAGGAGCAGATTTTTCCATTCCTGCACCTGCATTTTGAAACTGACCTCCGCGGCGCGTGGAGCGTCGGCCACCTTGCGCGAGTTATGGGCCAGCTCGAGCATGGTGCGGGCACTCCCCGCCGCGTCACGGTACGCGAAGACGCCGAGAGCCCCGCCAAACAGCGGGATCAGGATCAGAACGCCAAAAGCAAGGACGAGACGGGTGCGAAGGTTCATGGGGAGCCGGCGGCTGGTCCGGGAGTCGTCGCCTATTTTCGGCACAAATTGCGGACCGACCTGCGCATCGTTTGCCGGCCTTTCGCCACAGATTGCTGATTCCCGGACCGCCTCCGCGGCGACTCGGCGAGTTCGTCGCCACCTGAAATCTCACCCGCGGGCCCGACCGACCGCAGCAACTCCGCTACTTCGCTCGAGTGGCGTGCCAGGCCGGATACGCCTTCAGCACCACCGCCGGGGCTTCGGTGTACCACGCGTAACCATGGATGCGTTCGCCGGAAACTTCCGCGAGATCGTAGTGAATCGTCCGATCGCGATCGCCAAAAATCGGCGTCGTCGTTCCCGGCTCGTAATAGCGCGCCCACAGCGGTGGCGCGCCCGGCGCCGGCACCGCTTCGCCGCGCAGGTCGGCCGGCGCACGTGCGACTCTCAGATCGTGGAGCGCCGTCGCTCGAAACCAGGCCACCGCTCCGTCCACCGCCGCCACGATTTCGCGCGAGGGGCGGCGCACGCTCATCAAGAGCATCACGATCCCGGCGCTCTCACGCGCACAGTCGGCGACCGGCTCGAAATTACGCGCCGCCGCCGCCCGCAGCGTGAGCGGATCGTATTGCTGGCACCAGACCGTGAGCCCTCCGTCGGTCCCGTGAAGTTGCGTGGCGAGGATGCACCTCACGCCTCGCTCGAACGCCGCGCCACATTCTTCGCGCACGCCGGCGGAAACGAATACAAATCCGTCCTTCCCTGCGGCGACATCGCGCAGCAGCTCGAGCACGTTCACCATCGCATCGTCGTTATAGGTGACGCCGTCGTGATAACCTCCGATGACCGGATACACCTGCGGGAACCCGCCGTTCGGATACTGCGCGGTGAAAATGTACCGCAGCCCGGCCTCGAAAGCCGTCCGCCACGCGGCATTCGCCTGCCCGTTGCCGGCCGCGGATATGACTCGCGCCAAAAAATGCAGCTCCGAGGTCGTGGCATCGTTGTCGAAGGTGCCGCCCGCCCATCCCCCATGCGCCGCCGGCGCGACGCGGCCGCTGGTGTAGTCGTTTCCTTTCGACCAGCCGCCAAAGGGCGACTGCGCCGCGACCACACGATCTGCGATGGCGCGGGCCACCTCGCCGGCATACCACGTGTCCGCCTGTCCGAGTTGCAGCCCTTTAATATGCGCGCCGCCCTTCGGGGCCGTGTCGAGTTTCTGAAACGACGATGCGTCCGGCTTGGGCCGCTCGGCCAGGGTGGCGATCCGTTTCTCCGAGGTGTCCCGATACGCCTGCCACACCGCCCGCTCCGCCGGTGGAAGCGCCGCGATCCGCTCCGCCGTCAATGGCAGGAACTGATCAGGCGGCCATGCGCGCGGCGGGCGCGCCGCGAACACGTCTGAAAACAAAAGCGCCGCCAAAGCGGCGCCGACCAAGGAGCGCGAGAAACGAAGCGACATGGATAACCGGGGAGAACCCACCCAGCACGGCTCGATCGCCCGCGTATGTCACGCCTCCTCACGTGCCGGTCAACGATGAGGACGAGAATCGCCGCACGCCTCGCGAGCACGCCTCGCTGCCTCATCCGAGCCGGAACGCGCGCCCATCCGTCTGCCCCACATCCATCACTGGGCCGCAGCCCCGGAACACGCCCGCCACTCGCGTTTCCGAAACCAAAGAGGTCATCGACCCGACCACCGTTGGGGGTATTCCTCACCGAAGCCTGAACCGACGCGCATCCTCGCCGCGCTCGTCCCGACGCACTCGCCCCGACGCTACCTCGGTTTAAATTTGTGTGGGCCGATGCAGGAGCCCTGCTTGCACGCGATGCATGCTGTTCGGCCGCGAACTCGCCTGCGAGCAGGCTCCATATACGCCGCGTCGAGCGGCGGTCGGGCTGCATGTGACTGAGATCGATGCGGATCGATGCCGGGCTTGAATCTTTTCGTCGGCGCTACCGCGCGCGAAAGCCGCGACTGCAAAAACGAACAGTCCTCATCGAGGTTTCCCTCACTCATTCCTGACTCCCCCCAAACCCCCACGGCTCAATCGGACTTCGGGCCGATGGCGCGACCGGCGTTTCGTGCTTCCTTTTCGTAGTCGTGAAAACAAATCCCCTCTCGATTGCCCTTCTCCTCACCGCGATTGGGGTCGCTTCTGCTGCCGCCGAGAACAAACCTCCGCAAAACGCCACCCAGGCGAACGCTCCGATTCCGTCGCGCGACGCCCACATCGGCGTCACCGCGGCCGGCGACCCGGGCCCCATCATCGCTCCGTTGAGCAAAGGTTCGACGATGACGTGGACGCTGGCGGATACCCCTCCTCCCGTGGCAGCCACGATCATGCGCACGGTCGGCACCGGCATTATTTTAAAGATGGTGCGGGCGATCCCGCCTGGCTCCACGATTCTCGACGAAAAAGGCATGTATCTCGTCTCCTACAAGGATCCGCGCGGTGAAACCCACGAGCTGCGCGTCTCCCTCACCGGCGAACTCCTCGGCAACTCCCCCGCTCGTTAGCGGCGAGTCAACGAGGGGAACTCCTGCCGGTAGCCCACGTGGTAACCATGAAAGCAGGACGGCCATTTTTTCCCGTTAACCGGCCGGTTGGCCGATTCTTCAGCAGCATCGGAGTGAAAGTCATCATGATCGATTTCTCGGGGAAGATTGTCCTTGATTGGTCGCGCCGGACCACCCATTCATGAACGTTCTCGCCGGCAGTTCGGTGGGAAATTTCTTTCAAGTCGGGGCGTAGCTTAGCCTGGTAGAGCGCTACGTTCGGGACGTAGAGGTCGCGAGTTCGAATCTCGCCGCCCCGACCATTCGAAATGCTGCGCCCACGGCGCCGCCGCCAGCGATCTCCGCTTGGAGAACCTGCTAGACCACAAACGGATTGTAGCGCAGTTCGTTCTCCGCCGTCGTCATTGGGCCGTGCCCCGGTGCGATCACCGTCGCCGGTGGAACCGCCCGCAGCATCCGGCCGATGTTTTCCGCCAGTTGCCGTTGGCAATGGCGAGCGCCCCCCACCGAACCCGCGAAGAAAAGATCCCCCGAAATCAGCAGCGCCGTGGCCTTCCGCACGCCCTCCGCTTGGATCATGTAGCAATTATGCGCGGACGCGTGGCCCGGCGTGCTGAACGCGGTGATCGCGAGCCGCGAGAACACCCGCCTCTCGCCTTCTCCGATCGCGCGGCTGCAGGGGACGAACGCTCCGATTGGGCAGAAAGCTGCCTTCACGCCGAACCGCGCCACCACTTCGCACAACCCACCCTCATGCTCCGCCTCCGCATGCGTGAGAAACACGGCCTCCACGGTCGTGATCGCTCGCGGCCACACCGCTTCCAACGCGCCTATTCCCGGTCCACTGTCAAAGAGCACACCGCTCGATGCGCCGCATTCCGCCACGATGTAGGCGTTCGTCACGCCGATGCCGTGCGGCATGTGCAGCGGATGAACACAGAAGGGTAGCGGCGGAAGCTCCGGCAACGGATAACGCCCGCAACCCAGCGCGCACAGTCCCACTTCATTCATCTTCAACACGCCGGCGAGCCGGCGGAGTTCGTCGCACGAAAGCTCCGGCTGATAGTTGATCGCGTCGACGATGCGGCCGGGCGCAACGTTCGCCAGCCGCCCCAGCTCATTCTCGGTGAGTCCGGCGCGGCGCATGGCCTTCTCGAGCACGTCCCCGAGTTCGTCTTCCAACGGCACAACGTTCAGCACGGCCCGGCGAGCTTGATGCGGAAAAACCGCCCGCGCAAAATGTTTTTGTTTTTTCCCGATCATCCCGCAGCGTCGCGACATGGATCCGACGCAGAAGGAAATTCTCGATATCTTCGTTCGCACGCGCGCGCTGCAAGAGGGCCATTTCGTGCTGCGCTCCGGGTTGCACAGCGGCCACTACTTTCAATGCGCCCAGGTCTGCCAGCAGCTCGACGCGGTGGAACGCCTCGCGCAACTCCTGCTCGCGAAACTGCAGCGCTACTCGTTCTCCACCGTCCTCGCACCGGCGATGGGCGGCCTCGTGATCGGCCAGGAACTCGCGCGACAGGCGAAGGCCCGCTACATTTTCGCGGAGAAGGAAAACAACGTGCTCGTGATGCGCCGCGGCTTCGTGCTCGCCCCGGGCGAACGCGTCTTGATCGCCGAGGATGTCGTCACCCGCGGCGGCCGCGTACTGGAGTGTTTGGAGATCGTGCGCAAGGCCGGTGCGGTCCCGGTCGCCGTGGCCATGCTCGTGGATCGCAGCGCCGGATCGGCGCGCTTCGACGTGCCCGCCGTTTCGCTGCTCGAACTCAGCTTTCCCACCTATCCCGCCGACGCCGTCCCGGAATCGCTCGCGAAAATTCCCGTGCAAAAGCCGGGCAGCTGAGTGCGCGGAGCGTCCATTCGCGCGCATTCGCTTCGATCCGTTTTTGAAAGCTCTCGCGAAGTTTCTTCGCCCGGCCGTGGTCAACTCGACGTTGGTCGAAACGGTCGGAGATGTAGGAGCCTGCTTGCAGACGATGTTCGAACTTCGCGAACCGGATCCGCCAGCAAGCACGCTCCTCGCTCGGCGATATTTAAATTCCGACCGCCGTGGGGAATGCGCGAGGTCGCGAGAAAGTTCGCAACTGCTTTAGGAAACGCGCCAGCCCGGCTACTTCACCTCGATGCCGACCACGCGCAGGGAGCCGCGAAGATAGACGAAAAGCATGTGCCGGCCGGGCGTGAGCGCCCGCCGGGCGCCCTCGAGGTCGACGATGTCCTCACGGTCGATGTGCGTGATCAACACATCCGGAACCAGCCGATCCGCATAGGGCGAATCGGGATCCACCGCCGTCACGACCACGCCATCCAACCGGCTCGGCACGTTCAGCCGCCGGCGGGTTTCCGGCGAGAGCGGCGCGACCTCGACGCCGGTCAGCAGTTCATTGGGCTTCTCGTCGAGTTTGCCCAGCGCGACCTCCAGATCGCGCTCCTTCAGGTCGCGCGAGATTTTCAATTTCACATTGGTGCCGGGCGCCAGTTGCGCGATGAAGATCCGTAGGTCCCGCAGGGCCGCCACCGTCTTCCCGTTCACGCTCATGATCACGTCGCCGCGTTTCAGTCCGGCTTTTTCCGCCGGACTGCCGGGATAGACGTCCGTGATCATCACGCCCTTCACGTCGCGTGAAAGTCCGAGTGATTCGGCATCGTCGGGCGTGACCGTCTGCGACGTGACACCGAGATAGCCGCGCGTCACCGAACCCGTCTCGATCAGGCTGTGCATGACCGTCGAAGCGAGATTCACCGGCACCGCGAAGCCGATCCCGATGTTTCCGCGCGAGGGCGAGAGGATCGCGCTGTTGATGCCGACGAGCCGGCCCTTGGCGTCGACGAGTGCGCCGCCGGAATTGCCCATGTTGATCGCCGCGTCCGTCTGGATGAACGACTCGTAACCCGCGACTTCATCGAGGATGCCCACACTGCGGCCTTTCGCCGACACGATGCCCATCGTCACCGTCTGGCCGACCGCGAGCGGATTGCCCATGGCGAAGACGATGTCGCCCACGCGGATGTTGTCGCTGTCGGCGAGCGTCACGATGGGAAGTTTTTCGGCGTCCACCTTGATCACGGCGATATCGGTTTTCGGATCCGCGCCGATCACCTTCGCGACGTATTCGCGATCGTCGGACAGCGACACCTTGAGTTCATCCGCGCCTTCGACGACGTGATTGTTCGTCAAAATATAACCGTCGGGCGAGACGATCACGCCGGAGCCGAGGCCTTCCTCCTTGTGCTCCCGCTCGCGTTCCGCCGGAAATTCGTCGCCGAAAAACTGCCGCAGCAACGGATTCAACGCCACCCGGTCCCGCACGATTTTCTTCGAGTAAACCGACACCACCGCCTTTTGCGCCGGATCGATCACGTCGGCATAACTGGCCACGACGGGCGCACGCCCTTCGGTCACCGGCGTGGGGTCGACCCGCAGCGCCGGCATCTTCCTTGCCGGCGTCGTCTCCTTCGCGATCGTTGCCGGGCCCGTCGCGAGCGCCGCACCGATCACGAGGCAGGTGGCCAGAATTTTCGTCTTCATACGGAAAAGGTCCGACAAGCCATAGAGGCGAACCGGTTTCGCGCAACCGCCCGGTGTGGAAAGCCCGGCGCGGCAATCCGGCTTGGGCGCACCGCGCGGCGCGTTAGAATCCCTTGATTCGAAACAGGCCGGTCACGCTTTCGTTGCTGTTGATCCGGATGATCGCCTGCCCGAGCAGCTTCGCGATGCAGAGTACCGTGATCGGCAGGCCCTTGGCGTCGATCGGCGTGGAGTTGGTGGTGATCAACTCGTCGATCAATCCGGAGCGGAGCCGTTCGTAAGCCGTCTCGTTCAAAATACAGTGGCTCACCGCCGCGGTGATATTGGCGGCGCCATGCTCGCGCAGGAGTTTCGCCGCCGCCGTCAAGGTGCCGGCGGTTTCCGTGATGTCGTCGACGAGGAGCACGTCGCAGCCCGCAACTTCGCCGACCACGCTCATCGCCTCGACGGTGGTCGCGCTTTTGCGCTTCTTGGCGACCAAGCCGAGCGCGGCGCCGAGCACGTCGGCATAGGCGGCGGCCATTTTCATCCCGCCGACATCCGGCGAGCAGACGACCAGCGTGCGGTCGGTTTTCCGCTTCGCGAAATATTCGAAAAACACCGGCGACGCGTAGAGATGATCGACGGGAATGTCGAAGAACCCCTGGATTTGCTGGCTGTGCAAATCCATGGTCAGGATACGCGTGGCGCCCGCGGCGACGATGAGATTGGCGACGAGCTTCGCGGTGATGGGGACGCGTGGCTGATCCTTGCGATCCTGGCGGGCGTAGCCGTAAAACGGGAGCACGGCCGTGATTCGCGCCGCGGACGCCCGGCGCGCGGCGTCGATCATGATCAGCAACTCCATCAGGTGATGGTTCGTCGGCGGGCAGGTCGACTGGATGATGAAGACGTCGTGACCGCGGACGTTCTCGTTGATCTTCACGAACGTCTCGCCGTCCGGAAAGCTGGTGACCGTCGCCTCGCCGAGCGGCATGCCGATTGTCCGGCAGATTTCTTCCGCGAGGGCGCGGTTCGAGTTACCTGAGAAAATTTTCAACCGCGATTCGCTCATGCGCGCGATCTTGCGAGGCGGCGCGTTAGGAGGAAGACTTTTTTAGCACCTCCTCGAGCGCATCGACGCGCTTGAAGAGACTCGGCAAACGCTGGTGCAGGATGACGAGGCGGCGTTCCAGGGTGTAGGAGATCGCCGGTGTCCCGTTGATGAACGAGCCCGGCGCCACATCCGCGTGGATGCCGGCCTGACCGCCCGCCTTCACGCCTTTGCCGATCGTGATGTGTCCCGCCACCCCGACCTGTCCGGCGAGAACGACGTAATCCTGCAAGGTCGTGCTGCCCGAGATGCCGGCCTGCGCGCAGATCATGCAATGTTTGCCGAGCACCACGTTGTGGCCGATCTGGACGAGGTTGTCGATTTTGGTGCCTTCGCCGATCACTGTCCGGCTGAACCGCGCCCGATCGATCGTGGTGTTCGCGCCGATCTCGACGTCGTCTTCGATCAAAACGCCCCCGACCTGCGGCACCTTTTCGTGCCGCCCGGCGACGAACTCGTAGCCGAAACCATCGGAACCCACGACGACACCGGGATGAAGCCGCACGCGGTTCCGCAACACGCACTCGGGCTGCACGATCGCTCCGGGCATGAGCCAGCCGTCGTCGCCAACCTGCGAGCCGCGCCCGATGAAAACCTGCGCCTGCAAACGCGTCCGTTCGCCGATGCTCGCCTCTGCCTCGATGACACAGAACGGGCCGATGCTTGCCGATGCCGCGATGCGTGCGCCCGGAGCGACGCTCGCCGTCCGATGGATTCCCGGCGCCGCCTTTGGCCAGAGATGCTGCTCGATCCGGCTGCAGATCCGCGCGAGCGCGACCGAGGGATTGTCGACCAGGACAAACAACTGCCCCGGCGCCGGCTCGCCTTCATGGTCGGGCGGCAGGAGCACGACCGACGCTTTTGTACCGGCGACCTGCGCCCGATATTTCACATTGCCCAGAAAGGACAGATCGCCCGGCGCGGCCGTCTCGAGCGAGGCAATTCCGGTCACGGCTGCATCGGTCGATCCGCGGATCTGCCGTGGCGCGGCGATGGCAACTATCTCAGCCGGAGTGAATGAAACCTGCATGCGGCGAGGCTGGGGCTTTCGGCGCAAGGTGCAATTCAGCAAACGTCGCTCACCGGCCATGGCCGCAACAAAAAGCCCCGCTCGAATGAGCGGGGCGAGGAAAGTCGAGAGCGAAAAGGAAACGTGAAGTCCGTTACTTCTTCGGCGTGACGCCGGGGACGGTGATCTTCGGCGCGTCGGAGGAATCCGAGGCTCCGGCCGCGGGAGCGGCGGCGGCGCCGACCGGGCGGTCCTTGTTCACTTCTTTGGAGACCTCGTCGGTGATGTCATAGGCGGCATCGGTGTAGAGGATGTTGGAAACGCCGATCAGCGTGGGGCCGGACTTGTCGATGAGGATCGTGGCGCCTTTGCGCTTGGCGATATCGACGGCGACCTTGCTGATCTCTTCGACCATCAGGCTGCGGAAAGTCTGGATGCGCTGCTGGAGCGAATTGCGGGTGTTGTTCTGAAAGCTCTGTACTTCCTGCTGCTTGCGGCGGATGTCATCGAGCATCTTCTGGGCGTCGCCCTGGGCCTTCGACTTCGCCTCGGCCGTGGCGGCGGGATTGTTCGATTGATCGACGAGCTCCTTGTACTTTTCGACGAGGGAATTGCCTTCCTTGTTGAGCTTTTCGAGTTCCTCCTGCGCCTTCGCCTCATCGCCCTTCAGCTTGGCGTTCTGCTCCTCGGTCTTGTAGTGGCCGTCGTAGAGTTTGGCCATGTCGACGACGAGGATTTTCGGTGCAGGCTGCGCCTGGGCGACCATCGCAGTGGCGCCGAAGGCGAACAGCGTGATCAACGATTTGATGGTGTTTTTCATGAATGAAATGATGGGTTGGGGAAAACAGGAATGGGCAGCAAAACAAGATCAGTAGCGCGTGCCAAAGGAAAAGTTGAATTGATTGCCCGTTTTCGCCGATTTGTCCGGCGAGGTCAGCGGAATGCCGAAATCCAGGCTGAGCGGCGAGCCCGCCACGAAAAGGCGGATACCAAAACCAAAGTTGTCGGTGAAGTTCGCCGGGCTGAAATCGAACGCGCCCTTGTTCACAAAGCCGGCATCGTAAAACACCGCAAAACGCACCGGACTGACGATATCGACCGAATACTCGGCCGAGAAGAAGGCGTAACTCTTGCCGCCGACGACCTCGCCAAATTGGTCGCGGGGACTGACGAGGCGGTATTCGTAACCGCGCAGCGTATCCGGGCCGCCGAGATAGAACTTGTTGTAGTAGGCCACGTCCTTGCTGTCGCCATAGCTCTGGATCACGCCGGCGCGGCCACGCAGGGAGAGTACCTGCGCCTGGGTTTCGAACACCGGGAAATATTGGGCGCCGTGGAAATCGAAGCTGTAAAAGCTGTCCTGCCCACCCAGCGGTCCGCCCGCGAGGGCGGTGTCGAGTTCGACGCGATTGCCCATCGTGGTGTTGATGATTTTGTCGCGGGTGTCGTGGACGAGCTGGAGGCCGACTTTCGAAACGGGATTATCACCGGCATTGGCTAGAATCACGGGTGACGCCGAGGGCGAGACGTTATCGATCGAGATCACCGTGTAGCCGTAGGAGAGCCGGCCCTCGAGGATGCCGAAGAGCCGTTTGCGCAGGTAAACCTCACCGCCAGTGTCGATTTCCGTATAGAAAGTGCTGTTGTATTCCGAACTCGTCCGGAAGAGCGAGAAGCCGAGGCCGAGCTGCTGCTGGAAGAGCCACGGTTCCTCGAAGTTCAGCGAGACTTCGCTGGACAGCGAGCCGAGCGAAAGCTTCAAGCGGAATTTCTGGCCGTCGCCTTGGAAGAGCGAGTGGCGGTTGAAAAGGTCGAAGTTGCCCTGCGAGATTTCCGCAAACACGGTCGCGCGTTCGAGTGAACTGAAGCCCGCGCCGAAGGAGAGATTGCCGGTGCGGCCTTCCTTCACCGCGATGCGGAGATTGCGGCGGCCGGGGATGTTCGTCTCCTGCGGCGTCACGCTCACATCTTCGAAGAACCGCGTGTTCTCGAGCCGGAGTTTGCTGATCTTCATGCGCACGGTGTCGAACACGTCGCCGGGCCCGAGCACGAGTTCGCGCACGATCACGGTGCTCTTGGTCTTCGTGTTGCCTTCGATCACGAGCGACTCGACGTGGAATTTATCGCTCTCCGTGATCTCGTATTCGATGTCGATGTTGCCGGTGGCGATGTTCGGTTTGCGGATGAGGCGGGCCCGGGTGTCGAGGTAGCCGTCGTGCCCATAAAAGTCCTCGAGGCGCTCGATATCCTTGTCGAGTTTCGAGGGCGTGAAGATCGAGCCGCTGCGCTGGCGGATGACGCGGCGCAGAATCGACGTCGGGTGCAGCTTGTTTCCGGAGAAAGTGATGTCGCCGATCTTGTAGCGGCGGCCCTCGTCGATCGCGATCGTGATGACCAGGCGATTCGGCTTCGGATAATCGAAAGCCACCTTGTCCTGCGCGATGTCGACGTCGAGGTAACCCTGCTCCCGGTAATAGTCGCGGAGCTTGTCGAGATCGTCCTCGAATTCGTCGTCCTTCAACCGGCCGGTGCCGAGCAGCCAGGAGAACATCCAGTATTTCTTCGTCTCCATCTCCTTCTTCAGCCGCTTGGCTTTCACGTGCTGATTGCCGGTGAATCGGATGTCGGCGATCTTCACGCGCTCGCCTTCCTTGATCTTGAAAATCACCGTGCCGAAGCTCGTCGCGCGATCGCGATCGATCGAGTAGTTGACCGAGACCTGATTGTAGCCGGTTTTCTGGTAATACTCGCGGATCTTTTCGGCGTCTTCCTTCACCTGGCGCTCGTCGAGCGAGACGTTCGGGCGGGTCTTGATTTCCTTCTCGAGCCGGCGCGATTTGACCTGCTTGTTGCCCTCGTAGCGAATCGCGAGGACGCGATATTTCGGCGTGACCTCGACGACGAGGTTGAAGGTGGTGTCGTTGACCTGCTCGCGCTTGATCTCGATGAACTCGAAAAGTCCCGTGCGGTAGAGCGAACGGATGTCACGATCCAGCATCGTATCGTCCAACTCGCCGCCTTCGCGCACCTGCATGTTGGCGCGCACCACCTGTTCGTTGACGATCGCGGTGCCGACGAACTTCACTGTCACCGTGCCCACCTTCAATTGCGGGGCTTGTCGTTCCGATTGGCCTCCCGCCTGAGCCCATGCCGCCGGCCCGCTCAGCGCCAACAACAGGCAGACAACAAAGAGGAAACCTGTGACCCGGCGGAGCGGGTTACTGAGTGAAGTTTTCAAAGCGGGTGATGTCTCGTAGGAACGTAAGCTTCAATTCTCCTACCGGGCCGTTTCGTTGCTTGGCAACGATTAACTCGGCGGAATCGGCGGCTACTTGGAATTTTTCGTCGGCGTCTTTGGGGCGGGCAAGCATGAGGACCACGTCAGCATCTTGCTCGATCGATCCGGATTCGCGCAGATCGGCCAACTTAGGCGTGCGGTTTTCCTTTTCGGACGAGCGGTTGAGTTGGGATAATACAAGCACCGGCACGTTCAGTTCCTTCGCCAAAGACTTTAATCCGCGTGAGGCTTCCGCGACCTGCTGCTCGCGCGGCACCTTCGGATCCGTCGGGCTGAGCAATTGCAGGTAGTCGACGACAATGAACCCCAGCGGCGTCCGCGCGTGGATGCGTCGCGCCTTCGCCCGCAGTTGCATGATCGAGAGCGCGCTCGAGTCGTCGATGTAGATGGGCGCCTTCGAGAACTCGTCCGCCACCTTCACCAGCTCGTTTTGCTCCTGGCCGTTCTTGGACAGCAAGCCGTCGCGCAGCAGCTTCATGTTCACCCGCGCCCGCGAGCACAGCATGCGGAGCGCGAGCTGCGACGCGCTCATTTCCAGCGAGAACAGCAGCACCGCGTGCGCCTCGCCGCGCTTCGGCATCGCCGCGCCTTCGGCGAAATTCAACGCCAGCGACGTCTTTCCCATCGAGGGCCGCGCCGCGAGGATGATCATTTCCTGCCGCTGAAACCCCCACGTCAGCGCATCGAGATCCTTGAAGCCCGTCGGGATGCCTGTCAGCTCGCCCTTCTTCATCATCATTTTCGTGATGACGTTCATCGCCTCCCGCGTCGGCTCGCGCATCGGCTTCGCGCTCTCGCTCACGCGATTCTGCGTGACGGCAAACAGCTTCGTTTCCACCTGGTCTACGAACTCGTCGATCCCTCCGGAAAAATTATAACAGTCCTCCACCGCACCCGTGCCGGCCCGGATGATTTCGCGCAGCAACGACAGCTCGCGGACTTTCTCGATGAAGTAACCCGCCTGCGCCGTCGTCGGAATCCGACTGCTCACCTGCATCAGGAACGGATAACCGCCCACCGCCTCCAGCTGCCGCGCCGTCTTCAATTCTTCCGCGACGACCGACACGTCGATCGGCGCCTGCCGATTGTAGAGATCGAGCAGGCACTGAAAAATCACGCCGTGCGCCTGCAGGTAAAACGACTCCGGCCGCAGGCGCGCCTCGAGGCAGCGTGACACGACGTCGGCGCCGTCGAGCAAACAACACGACAGCAAATACTCCTCGGCCTCCACGCTGTGCGGAAGGGACCGCCCGATCGGCGCGGGAGTCGACGGGCCGTCGGGACGGCGAAACGGGATGGGTGCTTCTTCGGACATTCTAAGCGTCGAGTCAGAGTCGAACCGAGCAGCCCGGCAACAAACGGTTATTCAAAGTTACTCTCAGATTACTGCCAAAACACAAAGGCCGCGTCCCGGAAAGGAACGCGGCCTTCGAAAAAGCCAGAAAAGCGGTTACTTCTTTTTCTCTTCGGCGACTGGCGCTTCGATCGGGTTCTCCGACACCACGTCGAAGTTCAGGTCGACCGACACATCCGCGTGCAGTTTGATCTTCACCGAGTGCTGCCCGAGCGTCTTCACCGGCGTGTGCAGGTGGATGCGGCGCTTCTCGATCTCGAGCCCGCTCGCGACGAGCTTGTCGTGGATGTCGTTCGCCGTGATCGCTCCGAACATCTTGCCGCCCTCGCCGGTCTTCACCGCGAAAGCGAGGCTCGTCTTTTCGAGCTTCTTCGCGACTTCCTGCGCGCCGTTGAGCTCCGTCGCCTCGCGCTCGGCGCGACGCTTCTTCAGCGACTCGACCTGCTTGCGGTTCGCACCCGTGAGCGGCACGGCGATGCCGCGCGGCAGGAGATAGTTGCGGGCGTAACCGGCACGGACTTTGACTTGGTCGCCTTCGCCGCCGAGATTTTCGACGGGTTTGACGAGGAGGATTTCGCTGTGAGCCATGGGACGAGTGGATTGAAAGTGATGCGGTGGGCGGCGGATTCGACCGCCCGGGTTCGAGAGAAAGGGTGCAGAATTCGCCGGGAAAACCGCGGGCTGTCAACACCTCAATCGCACCGGTCGATCGCGTGTTCCCCCAGGGCCGCCCTCAACGCTCCGTGATCGTCAACCGCCGGTTCACCGGCGGCGCCTTTACTTCCTGCCGCATGCCGCTCGGCCACAACACGACGATTTTCCTCACCCGCGCATCGTCGCCGAGTCCGAACGTCAGCGTCGATGCCGACTGCGCCATCAATCCCATCGCCGGCGCCATCGTTTGCACATACGTCCGCCGCGGCGTCTGCACCTCCACCCGCGCTCCGCCCGCCTCTCTCGCCCCTCGCGTCGCGATCAAATCGACCGCCAGCCACGGCACTCCGAAATGCTGATCGTTCCGCAACAGCCGCGGCGGCGCGCCGCGTTGCGCGATCACCACGTCGGGATCGCCGTCGCCGTCGAAATCGCCCGTCGCCACACCGCGCGCGACCAGCGGCTTCGCCCAGCTCTCGCCGCCCGCTTCGGCCGGCGGCAGCGGAGCCGGGGTCCACGCGTTGCCGCGGTTCCACGACAAAACCGGCGCCGCGCCGAAATCCCGCCCGCGCTCGAAATGGTTCGTATCCACTTCCGCCACTCCGTTCCCGGAAAACAAATCCAGCCGCCCGTCCAGATCGTAGTCCATCAACGCCACGCCGAATCGCTCCGGCAGATGCGCCCAGCCGTCCGCCCGCCGCCGCAGCCCGAGCGCCAGCGCGCCGTGCCATGCCGCGAAGCGATCCAGCGCCGGCGTCGAAAACGGCAGCAGCGCGCCGCTCGTGAGCCCCGCCAGCGCGCCCTCCGGCCGCTCGTCCGATCCGAGCGCCCCGCGGCGAAACGTGCCGTCGCCCTGGTTCAAAAACAGCGCCGGCTCCGCCGTGTGATACGAGAAGAGCAGGTCCAGGCGGCCGTCGCCGTTCGCGTCCACCGGCACCACCGCCAGCGTTTTCGCCACCGGAAAACCCGTCTGCGGATCGACGTTGCGCAAACCGGCGCTCCCCGGCGCGAGCGCAAACCTGCCGCCACCAAGATTTCGATACACCGACGGAAACACTCCGATGAACCCCGCCGGCGCGCCATACGACCGCCCGACGTTCGCCACCGTGAAAGCCGCCTGCAGCTCCACATCGAACGGCCAGCGCGCATAGTGCCCCACCACCAGGTCGAGCCGCCCGTCGCCGTCGAGGTCGATCCACGTCGCGCCCGTGCTCCACAAGTTTTCCTCGCCGCCCACCCCGGCCGTCTCCGTGACATCCTCGAACCGCCCGCCGCCGCGGTTGCGAAAGAGATGATTCGTCCCGACGCAGGTCACGAAGAGATCGGGCCGCCCGTCGTCGTCGAAATCCCCCGCTGCCGCGGTCATGCCCTGCAACTCCACGTTCAGCCCCGCGAGCGCCGTCACATCCGTGAAATGTCCCGCGCCGTCGTTGCGGTAGAGCGCGCAACTGCCGCGGCTCACCCGTTTCGCCATCGTCTCTTCCCACGGCCAGTCCGTCCCGCGCACGAAAAACAAATCCGGGTGCCCGTCGCCATCGTAGTCGAACACCACCACGCCGCCGCCGAGCGTCGTCGGCGAATCTGCTGACTGCACGCCCGCGTCCTCCGCTTCGCCCTCCGGCGCCACCAGCCCGGACTGCTCCGTCACATCCGTGAAGCGCGCGACCGGCGCCGCCCCGCCCGCCGCCGCCGGCGGAAACAGCCAGGTCAGCAGCACGCCCGACGCGATCGCCGCCAGCACGATCGGCAGCAACACCGGCAGCAGCGGCGGCACCCGGCTCAACGGTAGGGCAGGCTTCAGCCCGCCACCCGCGCCGCTCGCCCGCGCTCCTACTCCGACGTCCGCTTTCCTTTTCTCCGCTGTCGCGATTTGTTCGTTCGCCATCGTCAGGAATTCATTGCCGAGTCTCGCTCCACCCGATTGAACCAGCGCCACCGGCCCGGTGTAAAACTTTCTCTCGATGTCCCGCCTTCCCCTCGTGCTTCGTCGGTTCCTCGGTGCGTTGGGGGTGATTGTTTTTTGGACGCTCGTCGGCGTCGCGTTCGCCGGTCAGTTTTATCTCTCGAGCAGTCTCCTCGGCCGTTCGATCACGTGGGTCCAGGCGCTCAGCTACTCGCTCGCCGACTGGTATGTGTGGGCCGCGCTCTCCGTGCCCATCGCGCGCTTCGCCCGCCGCTTCCCGCCCGACCCCCACGTGCCCTGGCGCACCGCCGGCATTCATCTCACCGCCGCGATCGGATTCGCGGTCATCTATGTCGTCCTGCGCGCCTTCGTCGGCCAGATCCACTCCTGGCTCATCGACGAAGAGGTCACATTCCTCGAGGTCCTCCGCCCGCTCTTCGTCAAAACCTTTCCCTTCAACCTCCTCATCTACGGCGTCATCGTTTCCGTCAGCCACGCGCTCGACTACTACCGCAAATACCACGAGCGCACCGTCCAGACGCTCGAGTTGGAAAAACATCTCACCGAGGCCCGCCTCCAGTCGCTCCTGCGCCAGCTCAAGCCCCACTTCCTCTTCAACGCCCTCAACGGCATCGCGTCGCTCATGTACTCCGACGTCGCCGCCGCCGAGAAAATGCTCGTGCGCCTCGCCGAACTCCTGCGCCTCACCATGTCGCAAACCGGCGCGCCGCTCTCCCCGCTCCGCGCCGAAATCAATTTCCTCGACGCCTACCTCGAGATCGAGCGTATCCGTTTTCGTGATCGGCTCACTTTCAAAATGGACATCGACCCCGACACCCTCGACGCCCAAGTCCCCAGCCTCATCCTCCAGCCCCTCGTCGAAAACGCCATCCGCCACGGCATCGAACCGCAGATGCGCGTCGGCCGGATCGCGATCCGCTCCGCCCGCGCCGACGACGATCTCGTCCTCACCGTCACCGACAACGGCGGCGGCCTGCCGCCCGGCGGCTTCAAACGCGAAGGCATCGGCCTCGCCAACAGCCGCGCCCGCCTCGCCGAACTCTACGGCGACGAGCAGCGCTTCGAACTCTCCAACCAGCCCGAAGGCGGCCTCTGCATCCGCCTCACCTTCCCCTTCGCCACCTGAACGAATTTTAAAAATTCGCGTTCCTTCGCGTCCATTCGCGGTTAAAAAAACCACCGATCCGCTCCCCGCCCCTCGCATGTCCAAGCTCCGCACCCTCATCGTCGACGACGAACCCCTCGCCCGCGAACGCGTCCGCGCCTTCCTCCGCGCCGAGGCCGACGCCGAGATCATCGGCGAATGCGGCAACGGCCCCGACGCCGTCGTCGCCATCGGCCGCGACCGCCCCGACGTCGTTTTCCTCGACGTGCAGATGCCCGGCTGCGACGGGATCGCCGTCGTGAATCAGATCCCGCCCGAGGATCGCCCCGCCATCATCTTCGTCACCGCTCACGACAAATTCGCGATCGACGCGTTCGGCGTCCGCGCGGTCGACTACCTCCTGAAACCGTTCGATCAGGAGCGCTTTCAAACCGCGCTCGCCCGCGCGGCCGATGCCATTCGCGCCCGCCGCGCCGGCGACATCGACGCGCGCCTCGAAACCCTCCTCGCCGACTCCGCACCCGTGCCGAAGAAACCGGCGCGCCTCGCCTTCAAATCCGAAGGCCGCGTCGTCTTCCTCAAACCCGAGGACATCGTCTGGGTCGAAGCCGCCGACAACTATGTCGTTCTCCATCTCGCCGAAGGCCCGAGCGCGCGCCTCATGCTCCGCGACACGATGGCCTCGATCGAAAAGCGCCTCGGCACCGACGACTTCGCCCGCATCAACCGCTCCGCTCTCGTGCGCGTCGATCAGGTGAAGGAACTCCAGCCGACTTTCCACGGCGACTACACCGTCGTCCTGCGCAACGGCACGCGCCTCCCCCTCAGCCGCAATCAGCGCACCCAGCTCGAGAAGTTCGCCGGCCAGGGGCTCTGACCGGTAGGGACGGCTCTCCGAGCCGTCCGTCCGCCTCCCCTTTCATCGCCCCAGCGACGCTGCGGATTTTTCCCGCGCCTCCCGCCTGCGCATCCGCCTCGCGCAGCCTGCCCCACAATTCCCGCGGCTCACCCCAAAATTCTTTCTTATCGCCCCACCCCTCCAATCGTCTCGTCTCCTCCCTTTCGCGTCACGACCCCCGGTGCTCCCGCCGGCCTTCGTCGTCTCCCCATGAAACTCCCGCGCTTCCTCGTCCTCGCGTGCGCCGCCGTCGCACTCGTCTTCAACTCCGCCTTCGCCGCTCCGGCCAATTCGGTCCTCTACTGGAACGAGCAGGCGCTCAACATCACCCGCCTCGCACGCAATCCTCCGCCGATGTCGTCGCTCATCCTCGCGACCTACCACGCAGCGATCTTCGACGCCGTCAACGGCATCACGCGCACGCACCGAAGCTGGCTCGTCAACGACCCCGCGCCCCCCGGCGCCGACCTCGATGCCGCGGTCGCCGGCGCTGCCCACACGATCATCCTGGCCCTCTGGTCCAACACCTCCAACCCGCACAATTTCCAAGCGATCTACGAAAAGGCTCTCGCCGAAATCCCCGACAGCCAGGCCAGGACCGACGGCATCGCCTGGGGCGAAAAAGTCGCCAAAGCCGTCCTCGCCGGTCGCGCTGGCAGCGGTTTCGACAAACCCATCCCCGGCAAATACACCTCGACCGAGCAGGGCAAATGGCGCGAGACGCCTTCCGCTTTCCGCCCGCCCCTCCTCCCGTTCTGGGGCAAGGTCACGCCATTCGTGATGAAGTCGCCCAGCCAGTTCCGCGCGCCTCCGCCCGAATCCCTCGACTCGAAGGAATACGCCGAGGAACTCGCCTTCGTCGCCAAACGCGGCGCCCGCGACAACGCCGACCGCACCGAATCCGAAACCCTCAGCACGCCGTTCTGGAACGACGACCTCGGCACCTGCACGCCGCCCGGCCACTGGAACATGATCGCCGACGACCTCGCCCGCCGCCGCCAGCTCTCCACGCCCGACACCGCCCGCCTCTTCGCTCTCCTCAACTTCGCGCAAGCCGACGCCGCCATCTCCTGCTGGGAAACAAAATTTTTCTACAACGTCTGGCGTCCCGAAACCGCCCTCCGCGAAATGGAGGCCAAGGCGAATCCCAACGTGCAGCTCGATCCCGACTTCATTCCGAACATGGCCTCGCCGCCGTTCCCTTCCTACACCTCCGGCCACAGCACGTTTTCCGCCGCCGGCGCCCGCCTGCTCGCGCTGTTCTTCGGCACCGACGACATCGAGTTTTCCGTCACCTCCGACGCGCTCCCCGGCGCCGTCCACACGTTCAAGAAACTTTCCGACGCCGCCGCGGAAGCCGGCATGAGCCGCGTGGTCGGCGGCATTCACACGATGTCCGACAACCTCGAGGCGCAGAAATGCGGCGTCGCGATCGCCGACTGGACCTTCGCCCAGGCGCTTCAGCCGATGAAGCCCTGACACCGCGCTCCTGTCGCGCGTTGAGATTTTTCCTTTCCCCGATGTTTAAATCCCTCCTGATCGCCTCGGCGCTTGGCGCCGTCGTCGCCAGCGCCGCCGAACCCGCCTACACGTCCGCCCCGCTCGCCCCGCGTCCGCCGCTCGCGTCCGGCGCGAAGCTCTTCCAGCGCCTCGGCCCCGAAGCCGGCATCTCCGTCCCCAACCTCTACAACGATCCGCGCATGTGGGGCGACCGTTTCCGCGAACTCACCCTCGGCGCGCTCGAGACCGGCGTCGCCGTCGGCGACTTCGACCGCGACGGCAACCCCGACATCTTCGCCGTCTCCAAAAACGGCCCGTGCGCCCTCTACCTGCAGCACTCGCCCGGCATCTTCGAAAACCTCGCCGCGATGACCGGCGTCGACTGCGTCGCCCAGGACGAGAAGATCGGCAAGATCGGCGCCACCGTCGTCGACATCAACCAGGACGGCTGGCCCGATATCTACGTCTGCCGCTACGACGCCCCGAATCTCCTCTTCGTGAACAACGGCGACGGCACCTTCACCGAGCGCGCGAAAGACTACGGCCTCGATATCAAGGACGCCTCCGTCCACGCCTCCTTCGCCGACTACGATCGCGACGGCTACCTCGATTGTTACCTCGTCACCAACATCCTCGATTTCTCGAAAGCCCCGCAAGGCCGCCGCAATTATCTCCTCCACAACGACGGCAACGGCCACTTCACCGACGTCACCTCGAAGTCCGGCATCTGGGGCCTCACGCAGGGCCACACCGCCGTCTGGTTCGACGCCAACGGCGACGGCTGGCCCGACATCTACGTCGCGAACGATTTCGAAACACCCGACCGTTTTTATCTGAACAAAGGCGACGGCACCTTCGCCGACGTCGTCGACGAGCGCCTCCCGCACGTCACGTATTTCTCGATGAGCGCCGACTCCGGCGACCTCAACAACGACGGCCTCGTCGATTTCGTCGTCACCGACATGCGCGACCGCGATCACGCGCAGTTCATGACCGGCATGGAGGAAATCGGCCGCGGCCTCTGGGAGATGGAGCGTGTGCCCGACCTCATCCCGCAATACATGTGGAACGCCGTTTACCTCAACACCGGCGCCGACCGCTTCACCGAGGTCGCCCACCTCACCGGCATGGACGCCACCGGCTGGACCTTCGGCACCCGCCTCGCCGACCTCGACAACGACGGCCGCCTCGACGTGTTTTTCACCTGCGGCATGATCCGCAACTTCATCGACGCCGACATCGTCGATAAACAAAACCGCGCGCCCACCCTCGCCGCCCGCGCCGCCGTGTGGAAAGACTCCGCGCCCCGCAGCGAGACCACGCTCGCGTATCGGAATCTCGGCGACCTCCGCTTCGAAAACGTCTCCGCCGCCTGGGGCCTCGACGAAAAGACCGTCGCCTTCGGCTGCGCCGTCGCCGACCTCTTCAACACCGGCAACCTCGACCTCGTCTACGCCAACTGCAACGCCCCCGCCACCGTCGTCCGCAATAACACCGCCACCGGCCACCGCGTCGTCATCAAGCTCGCCGGCCGCGCCCCCAACCTCGACGGCATCGGCGCCGAACTCCGCCTCGAGTCACCCACGACCGGCGCGCAAGTCCGCCAGCTCTTCACCGAGCGCGGCATCACCGCGAGCGAACCGCCCGTCGTCCATTTCGGTTTGGGCAACGACACGAAGATCACGAAGCTCACCATCCGCTGGCCGCGCGGCCAGGTGCAGATCCTCGAAAATCTCCCCGCCGATCGCCGCCTCACGATCGCCGAGCCCCCGCTCGACCCCAACTTCAAGCTCCCGCCCGCGCGCCTCACCACACCCGCGAATCCGCGCGCACTCTTCACCGAAGCCGCCGCCACCGCCGGCCTCAAGCACGCCAACACGCTCCGACCCTTCGACGAACTTTCCCGCCAACGCCTCCTCCCGCGCCGCCTCAACGGCCTCGGCCCCGTCCTCGCCACCGCCGACGTCGACGCCGATGGCCTCGACGACGTCTTCGTCTCCGGCACCTGCGGTCAATCCGCCGAACTCTTCCTCGCTCAGCCCGACGGCACTTTTAAATCCGCCCCCGCCGCCGACCAACCGTGGTCCGCCGATTCCGAATGCGATGGCGTCGGTGCGCTCTTCCTCGATGTCGATGGCGACCACGCGCCCGATCTCCTCCTCGTCGCCGGCGGCGTGCAGAAACTCGACGGCGATCCGCTCCTCGACGACCGCCTGTATTTGAACGACGGTCACGGCCGCTTCAGCGCCGCGCCCGCCGGCACGCTCCCCGCCGACGCCACCAGCACCCTCGCCGCCGCCTCCGCCGATTTCGATGGCGACGGCCGCGCCGATCTCTTCGTCGGCGGCCGCGTCGTCCCCGGCAAATATCCCGCCACGCCGCGCTCCTTCCTCTACCGCAACGACGGCGGCAAATTCGTCGACGTGACCGATGAGCTCGCTCCCGGCTTGCGCAACATCGGCATGGTCACCGCCGCCGCCTTCGCCGACCTCGATGGCGACAAGCGCCCCGATCTTATCGTCGCCACCGAGTGGGGTCCAGTCGCCTACTTCCACAACACCGGCCACGGCTTCGAAAATCTCACCGCCAAAACCGGCCTCGCCGCCGTCACCGGCTGGTGGAGCGCGCTCGCGATCGCCGACATCGACGGCGACGGCCGCCTCGACCTCGTCGCCGGCAACGTCGGCCTGAACACGAAATACCACGCCACCGCCGCCGAGCCCACGATGCTCTACGCCGGCGACTTCGACGGCCGCGGCAAGAACCACCTCGTCGAAGCCCAATACGAAGACGGAAAACTTTATCCACTCCGCGGCCGCAGCAAACTCGCCTACGCCTTCCCCTGGCTCTCGAAAAAATTCCCGACCTACAAAGCCTACGCCGCCGCCACGATCGCCGACCTCTTCCCCGCCGAAAAACTCGCCGCCGTGCAAACGCTCTCCGCGACCGAACTCGCCAGCGGCGTCTTCCTCCAGCGCGCCGACGGCACCTTCGCTTTCACGCCGCTTCCGCACTCCGCCCAGATCGCGCCCATCAACGCCATCCTCGCCCGCGATCTCGACGGTGACGGCGCCCTCGACCTGCTCCTCGTCGGCAACAACTTCGGCCCCGAGCCCAACACCGGTCGTTTCGACGGCGGCCTCGGCGTCCTCCTGAAAGGCGACGCCCACGGCCACTTCACGGCGCTCAACCCCGCCGACTCCGGCATCCTCGTCCCCGGCGACGCCCGCTCTGCCATCCTCCTCCGCCGCGGCCCCGCGAAAACCTCCGCCATCGCCATCACCCGCTGCGAAGGCCCCGTCCTCCTCTTCACCCAACAGTGAAGCCCCGGTAGGGACGCCTCTCCGAGGCGTCCGCCCCTCCGCCTCCATTCGCCTAAAAAACCCCCTCCCTCTCCGGACGGCTCGGAGAGCCGTCCCTACCTTCCGTCTCAATGCCGCCTCTCCCCCAACGCCGCTGGCTCTATCACACGCCACCCGCTTGGGCGAAGGACTCGACCTATTTCATCACGATCTGCTGCCAGACCCGCGGGACCAATCAGCTCTGCCTTTCTCCTCCCGCCGAAATTCTCCTCTCCGCCATTCGCCACTACCACGAGCAACTCCGTTGGCATGTATCGCTCTGCCTGCTGATGCCGGATCATCTGCACGCGTTGCTCTCGCTTCCGCGCATCGAAGATCTCACGCGCACGATCGCCGCCTGGAAACGCTTCACCGCCCGCGAGCCCGGCATCATCTGGCAACGCGGCTTTTTCGATCACCGTCTCCGCCACGACGAAAGCTTCGAAGAAAAAGCGGACTACATCCGCCAAAACCCCGTCCGAAAAAATCTCTGCGCTCGCCCCGAAGACTGGCCCTTCCTCTGGCCCCAGTAGGCTCCGGTAGGGACGCCTCTCCGAGGCGTCCGCCCCCCGAAGACTGTCCTTCGTCCGGCCCCCAATAGCCCGGTAGGGACGCCTCTCCGAGGCGTCCGCGTTCCACGCTCATTCGCCAAAAAAACTCCTCTCTCTCCGGACGGCTCGGAGAGCCGTCCCTACCAGCCCGTCAGCGCCACGAATTTTGTTTGGTCTCCCATCGTGCACCGCGCTCTACTGGACTCCGCGCCTATGATACCCCGTTTCCTCGCCGCCGCCTCCCTGGCCCTTTCACTCGCTGCGCCGCTCTCTGCCGCCGATTCCGCCGCGCCCGCCTCCACCTTCCTCCACACCTACGCCGCGAGCCCCGTGAAATGGCAGCCCTGGAGCGACGCTACCTTCGCCCGCGCGAAATCCGAAAACAAACCCATCTTCCTCCTCATCGGCACTGCCACCAGCGAACTCGCCCGCGCCCAACTCCGCCAAACTTTTTCCAACGCCGACGCCGCCGCGTTCCTCAACGACTCCTTCATCTGCATCGCCGTCGACGCGAAGGAGCGGCCCGCACTCACCGCGCTCTACCAAAATTATCTCGCCGCAGTGAAACAGTTGAAGGGATTTCCGATGAATCTCTTCCTCACACCCGAGCTGAAACCCTTCGACGGCGCGAACTACCTCCCGCCCACCGAGGAATGGGGCAAGGAAGGCTTCCTCACCGTCGCCAAGCGCGCCGCCGCCGGCTGGAAAGCCGACGCCGCCGCCCAGCGCACGAAGGCCGACGATGCCGTCACCGCCACCGCCGCCGCGCAATCGCTCCCCACGCCCGCGCCGCTCGCCGCGAAAGATCTCGAGCCGCTCCTCAAGGAAGCCGCCGACGCCTGGATCGCTCGCGCCGACACCACCAACGGCGGTTTCGGCGACGCCGCGAAATACCCCGAGCCCGAACTCCTCCGCTTCCTCCTCCAGCGCCCCGACACCCGCGACCTCGCTCTCACGACCCTCCGCGCGATCGCGACCGGCGCGATCCACGATCCTCTCGACGGCGGTTTTTTCCGCTACACCAGCGACCCCGCGTGGCGTCAGCCTTATCTCCAGAAAAACCTCGTCGACCAGGCTCGCCTCGCCCTCGCCTTTCTCGACGCCGCACCCGTCGCGCCGCCCGCCGATCAACCCACGTTCAACAACAGTGCCCGCAGCGCACTCATCTATCTCCTCGATCGCCTGACTTCCAGCGACGGCGAACTCGCCACCGCCGAAGACGCCACGCCCGACGACCTCGCGCCGCACTACTACTGGTCCTACGCCGAGCTGAAGGACGTCCTCGGCGCCGACACCGCCGCCTTCGCCACCGCCTACGGCGCCACCGCAGCCGGCAATCTCGCCCCCGACGCCATCGCCGGCCTGAACACCACGGGGAAAAACGTACTCTACCGCGCCACGCCCCTCGGCGACGCCGCCGCCGAAAAGAAACTCGCGACCGCCGCCGCCAATCTCCTCCACCATCGCGACCAAAGCGCCAAGCCCCTCCGCGACGAAGTCGCGACGAGCGGCGCGCACGGCCTCGTCGTCCTCGCCCTCGCCCGCGCCGGCGCCGAGTTGAAAGACCCGCGCTTCGCCGCCGCCGCGAAATCCCAGTTCGCCTTCATCCGCGAGCGCCTCCTCACGCCCGCCGGCACCCTGCGTCGTCTCGCCGACGGCGCCACCGCAGCCTCCGCGCAGGACTACGCCCTCGTCGCCCGCGCCCTCGTCGCCTACGCCAAAACCGCCGGCGACGACTCGGCCGCGAAGCTCGCCACCTCGCTCATCGCGAAAGCCGACGCCACGCTCTTCGACCCCGCCGCCGGTCGCTATCTCGCCTCGACGCTCAACCCCGCCGCGGGCCTCTGGGCGAAAACCTTCTCCGTCGAACCCGCCGCCGGCGAAGCCCCCGCCGCCGAGCCCGTCATGCTCGCCACCCTTCGCGCCCTCGGCTCCGCCAGCCCCGCCGCCGAAAAACTCGCCGCCACCCTCGCCGCCGACGTGAAGTCCGCCGCCGAGACCGCCCGCGGTGACCAGCTCCTCGCGCTCGTCCGGTAGGGACGGCTCTCCGAGCCGTCCGCGAAAAACCGCCGGGCCGCCTCCGCCCTCACTCCGGAAACAGCGCCCGATACGCGCCCTCCGGCAACTCGCGCCGCAATCGTTCCTGCGCCGTCTCGACGCCCACCTGATCGCGCTCCGCCATTCTCAAAATCAACTCCGCCAGCACTCGCCCCGCCGCCGCCGTCGTTCGCTCCGGTTCGCTCAAGTCCGTCACCCGCCCACTCGCCTTCGCGCGCACCTCATCGAGCCATCCCTGCAATCGTCGTCCGACAAACAATTCCGCCGCGTCGCTGCCGCCGCCGTGCAGCTTCGGCCCGAGCAACTCGACCCACGGCCGATCCTCGGAATTGATCCGCTGATCCGTTCCCGTCAGATCGCCCGCCACGACGGCCCCGACCCGCTGCATCCAAAAAACCCCCGCCGCCGCGAGCTGCGGATTCGCCGGATCGGCCCGCATCTCGCGCAGCCTCCGCCGCACCGTTTCGACGTCGGTCCGCATTCCTCCCTCAGCCGCCCCGCCGATCAGCGCGATCGCCGGTTCCGTCGGAGAAAAATCTCCGCGCCAAATCTGCGCCTCCGGAAACACGCTCAAGAACGTCCGCAGCAGGATTCTCGTCTCCGTCTCCGACAGCTGAAACAGCGGCAGCCACTGGCAAAAAATTCCTCCCGGCGCCAGCGCCCGCCGCGCCAGCACGAACTGCTCCCGCGTGAACAGCGACCCTTCGCCCGCCCGCCACGGCACCACCAGATCGCCCACGATCACATCGAATTTTTCCGTCGTCCCTCGCAGAAAATGCCGCGCATCGTCCGCCACCACGCGCGTCCGCCGGTCGTCGAGCACATGCTCGTTCTCCTCGCCGAAAAACTCCCGCGACGCCGCGATCACCTCCGGCACGAGTTCCACGACCGTCACTTTCTCCACCGGATGAAACAGCGCGCCGCCCGCCGAGATCCCCGTGCCCAGCCCGAGAAACGCCACGCTCCGCGGCGCCGGATGCAGCAGCAGCGGCACATGCGCCTGCATCCGTTCGTCGCCCGTCGACGCCGTGCCGCCGAGCCCGTAGTGGTTATTCAACTTCAGCCGCCGTGAACCCGGGCGCTCGACGACTGCCGCGATTCCATGCGGCCCCTCGCGCTCCGAAAGCAGCACCTCATCCGCGCCGAGTTTCACCCGCGGCAGATCGACTCGCGCGAGCAGCAACGCACCCGCCACGCCCCCCGCACCCAGCAGCCAGCCCGTCCTCCGCCGCACGCGCAGCCAAAGTCCCAGGCCCGCGGTCATCAGCGCCGCTGCGAGCATTCCCATCGCGCCCCACACCCCGATCCACTGCGGCAAAACAAACCCCGCCGCGAGCGCGCCGATCACCGAGCCCGCGACGTTCGCCGCCAGCAATCTTCCCAGCACATCGCTCACGCTTTCTCCGGCTCGCCCGTCGCCTCCCTGCCGCGCCCCCGCGTGCTCCATGATCGCGGGCAATCCGACACCGAGCAGCGTCATCGGCGGCATCACGAATCCCGCGGCGAGCCACGCGAGCCGCGTCGCATGCCCAGCCCAGTCGCCGCCCGACAAATAACTCAATCCATGCGTCGCGTGCAGGAACAGCGCCGGCCCGACCGCGATCGCGGCGCCCCCGAGCGCCCACGCTCCGCCCGCCAATCGTTGCGGCGCGAACCCACGCCGCAATCCCACGCGCGCCAGCTGCGCGCCGAACGCCAGTGCGAAAATCACCGCCGCGACGATCACCGCGAAAGAATACATCGAGTTCTCGTGAATCTGCGCGAACGCCCGGTTCCACAGCACCTGCAACGCGAACGTCGCCACACCCGATGCGAACGCCAGCCACAGATCGCTCCGCACCGCTGCGCCCTCGGCGGGTGCGACCTGCTTGCTCGCGGGCTCCGCGGCGATGACGGGCGAACCGCGATCCAGCCACAGCGCGAACAGCGCCAGCAGACCGTTCACGCCGGCGCATCCCCGGATCGTCTGCGAAAGCCCAAACGTCGGCAGCAGCCAGAACGGCATGAGCACCGCCCCGACGCCCGCGCCCACCGTATTCGCAACATAGAGCCATCCCGCCGTCAGCCCCAGTCGCCGTCGCCCGGCATCCACAAAATTTCCCAGCAACGGCAGCGTCCCACCCATGCAGAACGTCGGCAGGAGCACCGCCGCGAAGACGACATGGATCTTCCCCACCACTCCGCCCGCAGAATTGACCACGCCGCTGTTTTCCAGTCCTCCGAGAATCGGCGAAACCAACAACGCCCCCGCACCCACCAGCGCCTCGAGCGCCGCATAAACGCGGAGCGGCCGGCGGAAACGTCCCGCCAGTTTCCCCATCGCCAAGCTCCCCGCGCCCAATCCCGCGAAATACGCCGCGAGCACCGCTGCCGTCGCCGATGCCGCCGACCCGAGTACCAATGCGAACTGTCGCTGCCAAACGACTTCGTAGACCAGCGCCACCGCACCCGAAACCAAAAGCAACGAGGCCGCCGCGCGCACGGCCACGGCAGCGTTTGCGTTCTGAGACGATGAACCCGGCATGAGAAAAGACTGCGCCGCGACGAAAAAAAAGACGGCGGCGAAGTTCGCCGCCGCCCGAGAATTTCGTCGGATCAGGTCGGCTTCAAATCACAAACGCTGGTTGACCGCGAAGTTCAGCGTGTAGTCGGCAAACGCCGCGTCGCCCGCCGTCTTCGATCCATACGACACCACGCGATTCCGGTGATACGCGATCGGCACCGTCGCCGTGAACGTCGTGTTGCCGTGGCGATAGCTCACGCCCGGCTCCACCGACACTGCGAAGCCCGGCCGGCGCCGGCCGAGGCTGCTGCCGAAAAGATCATGGGCCACGACGCCTTCGTTGCGCATCCCCAGGCTCAATACGAGCCCCTTGACCTGCTCGACGCTATAGTCGACGCCACCGCGCACCATGTAGCCGTCGGGAATCGACCAGCCCGTCGCGACCACCTGCTCTTCCGGATTGAACAGATAAAATCCGTTGCCGTAGAGGCTCCACGCTCCGACGAGGTGAAAAAAACCCTGCGCCTGCACCGTCGCGCCCCAGCCGCCGTCGCCGGGCTGAATCGAAGAGTCCACATAGCCGATCGTGGCGCCGGTCGCTCGCCAGAAAGTATCCTTCACCTCTGCGTTGCCGGTCGCCGCCTTCAGGCCGACGCCGAATTGGATATTCCAACGGTGCGTTACCGCCGGATCGAGGATCCACCAGTCGGCGCTCAAGCGGATGTCGCCGAGCCCATAGGCCTGCGTGTGCGAGCGCACGCCCGACGAAACCTGCGAGCGATCGTGCCAGGAAAACGGCACCGTCAGGGTGAAATTCAGGCGCTGCGTCCACGCATACGTCGCCGCGAAGTCCGTGAGATTCGAGTGATTGATGACTTCGTTGTGCAGCGCCGCGCGCTGCGTTTGCTCGTCGTCGCCGACGAAGTGCCGGTCGGAGCGGAAATTTCGATAGGCGAAATTCAACTCCCAATGGTGGGCCGGCAGGTAGCCGGCGCCTGAGATGGCATTGGCGCCGCCGCCGCGGGCGACGACACAGCCTTGACCGAAACCGGTCGACGGCAGGAGCCCGATCGCCAGCAGGCCGGTCAGGCCGCCAAGCGCACGGGCAAATTTGGATACGAGGAAGCGTTGGGTCATGGTCAGGGGGTCTTACGGGTGTGTTTCGATCCGAAATGCCGGATCGCAGGCGCACCTTACCTAAACTGCCTCCGCCGCCTATGGTTTGGGGGCAAATGGCCGCGAACTCGTGGCGGGCCGCGGTGTTTTCGCCGGGAGAGTGCGCACCTCTTGCCGCCTTATTAGAAGCGCTGGCGAGCCAGCGATTTGTGCGCAGCCATCGATATACGGGCCTCGCGTGATGGCTCCCGCGCTTCACCCCGTTTGCGCAGCAAATGGCCCCAATAGCGTTTCCGCACGGCCGAATTTGTTTTTCGTTTTCGTCACTTCAACCGCTCCCGTTCGTGGTAGGCGATCGAGAGCGATCGGTCAGGACCGGATCACTTCTGGTATTAGGGTGCCAGACAGTGATCCGGTCCGTCCGACGAAGCCGCCCCTTCACTCGCGCCGCAGCGTCAGCGTCGGCCCCGTCCGCTCCGGCGCGTGCCGCGTCACCGTTCCATCCGGCCAGCGCACCGTGATTTCACGCGGCGGGTTCGCCGAGGGAAACCCAAAATACGCCGCCGGCGACGACTGGCCGTAGCCACCCACGCCGGCATTCACTTCGACCATCCGCTTCCGGCCATCCTTCAACTCCACCGTGATGCGCGCGCCGATCGCCGAAGGATTTCCCCGCGGTCCGCGCAACACGATTCGCTGCGATTGCCGGCCGGTGACCCCGAGATTCCGATACGCCAGCGTCGTGTCGTTGTTCCGCGACACCAAAAAATCCGGCCACCCGTCGCGATCGAGATCGAACTGCACCAGCGCCTTCGCGTCGCCCGGCGCCATCAATCCGCTCTGGGCTGCCGTCACCGCCGTGAAATGCCCCGTGCCATCGCCGCGCAGCAGCTGGCTCAGCCCGCCGTCGAACCGCCCCACCGCCGGAATCGGCGCGAACGAATTCTGCACCGCGTAAACATCCGCGAACCCATCGCCATCGAAATCGCCGGCTACGATCCCTTGCAGCGGTGCGATCTGCGCGATCCGCGGCAGCGGCTCGAAGCGAAACGTCCCGTCCGGCTGGCTCAGGAAAATCCCGCTGCGCAGCTCCGTCGCCGCGAACCGCTGCGCCGCCGCGAGTTTATCCTCGCCCAGGATTTCCCCGAGTGTCGCGTGCGCATACGCGTTGTTCTTCGGAAATTTTTTCAACACCGGTGGAATCGCCGCGCCGAGCGCGCGACGGCTGCGCCACGGATAAAGCCGATCCTCCTCGTAATAAGCCTCGACGAGTTGCGGCTGCTCGCCGCTCCCCTTGAAGTCTCCGTAAAATAGCAGCGCCGGATGCGCCGCGTCCGCGCGATATTGCGTATTCAAACCCACATTGCCTGCGACGTAATCGAGCCGCCCATCGCCGTTGAAATCCCCCGCCGCGAGCGCGGTCCACCAGCCCGTCCCTGCCGCCGCGAATCCGAGCCGCTCCGTCCAATCCTCGAAGCCCGCGCCCGCTCGGTTGTGAAAACAACGCACCTGCCCCCAATCCGTCGCCACCAACAAATCCAGCCAGCCGTCGTCGTCCACGTCGGTCCACAACGCCGCCGTCACCATGCCGACTTCCCGCAATCCCGGCGCCACTGCATCCGTCACATCCTCGAACGTCCCGCCCCGATTTCGCAGCAGCGCGCTGCGCGGTGCCAGCGGATACTGACCGCTCAGCACTCGCCCGCCAACGAACACATCCAGTTTCCCATCGCGATCGAAGTCCGCCGCCACGGCCGCGCCCGCGTTGATGGCCAGCGCCGGCAACGCATCGTCCGCCGCCGGACGAAATCCGCCACGCCCGTCACCCATAAAAAGTTTCGCCTGATACTCGGGCGAACCCGCGGGCAGCGCGTTGCCCCCCTTCGTCACCAGCAGGTCATTTTTCCCATCGCCATCCGCATCGAACAACAACACCGGCCCGTCGTCGACCGGTCCCACCGCCGCCAGCGCGTTGATCGTGCCCGGTCCGATCCGGCGCAGTGGATCGACCGTCGTGCCGCCGATGATCGCCTCGTCCACGCCGTCGTCGTCCGTCTCGCTCACCGCCAGCGCCGGCCCGCGCCGGCCGAGTCGCGTCGGCAGCAGCCGTTGCGCGGACAATTCGTCGGCAAAGTCCTCGTGCGACGTCACGCCGAGTCCCTTCTCCGCCGACACCTCGACAAATTGCGGCACGACACGCCGTGAAGCCGCCGCACCCCGATCGCTCGCATCTGTCCCAGCTGCCTCGGTGATGATGGCGCGCCGATCCACGGGGACATTTTCAAATCTCTGCACGATCCCGCTCGGCCATTCCACGGTCAGCTTTTCGATCGCGGCGTCGTCGCCCAGCCCGAAATGCACCACCGGTTCGCTCATCGAAAGCACGCCGCGCGCGAGCACCAGCGTGCGCACTTGCAGACCCGACGCCGTCACGATCGTCACTTTCGCGCCCACGCCGAACCGGTTCGATTTCGTGCCGCGCAACTCGAAAACCACGCGGTGCCCCTGGTCGCTGTCGTTGCGCAGCACCGTCACGCCCTTCTCGTAATTCGCATAAACCAGATCCAGATCGCCATCGCCATCGAGATCGCCGAACGCCGACCCGAAGCTCACGCCGCGCTGATTGAGCCCCCACGTCGCGCCGGAATTTTCAAACTGCACGTCGCCGAGGTTCCGAAACGCCAGGTGTGTCTCCGCGAAGACCGGACTGCTGCGCATCGTCCGCACGCGCTCCGCCGGTGTCTCCGCCAGCATCTGCCGCGAAAGCAGGTCGACGTTGGTCGACTCGCGGTGCATGCCGTTCGTCACGAAAAGGTCGAGCCGCCCGTCGTCGTCCAAATCCTCGAAGCGCGGCGACCACGTCCAGTCCGTCGCCGCCAAACCCGCCAGGAAAGCCGCTTCCAGGCAACGGCCCGTGCCCGTGTTCAAATAAAGCGCGTTGCGCTCATACTGCGGTGCGAGCCGCGGATTGCGGTCATCTTCCATCGTCCGGCCGCGCGAATCCGCCATCCCGCGCTGATCCTTTTCGTGCGTCGTCGCGGCCATGTCGCATGCCAGGAAATCGAGGTGACCGTCGTTGTTCACGTCGCCGAAATCCGAGCCCATCGACGAGAAGGGCATGTGCGGCACCACGTCGTTGATCACGTCGGTGAACGAGCCGTCGCGGTTGTTGCGATAGAGCTTGTCCGGCGCCGCGAAATCGTTCGCGACGTAAAGATCCGGCCAGCCGTCCTCGTCGAAATCCCACCACGTCGCCGAGTGCGCCTGCGCTTCGCCGCCGATCCCCGCCTGCGCGGAGACCTCCGTGAACGTGCCGTCGCGGTTGTTGTGAAATAGACGATCCCGCTGTCCCGACGGGTGCTCGTTGAAGTTCAGCAGGTTCGTGGACACGTAGACATCGAGCCATCCATCCCGGTCGTAGTCGCAGAACGCCGCCATCACCGACGCGTCCTTCACGTCCAGTCCGCAAGCGCGGGCCTCCTCCCGAAACGTGCCGTCGCCTTGATTAACGTAGAGGAGATTCGGCGCGTTGAAACGGCACACATAAAGATCGAGTCGCCCGTCGTTGTTCACGTCGGCCCACGTCGCGCCCTGTTTCCAAACCGCCGCCTCCGCGCTGTGATCGCCGACGCCCGCCTTCTCCGTGACGTCCTCGAATTTGAACCCGCCGAGATTGCGAAACAACCGACCGCTCTCGGTCTTGCTCACGACAAAAATATCCGGCCGCCCGTCCCCGTCGTAGTCGCCGATTGCCACCCCCGTGCCGAACGCGCCGACCTCCGACTCGTGGAAAAGCTCTCCCCACATTTTGGGGTCCGCGTAACGGTTCGTCGTCACAATGCCCGTCGCTTCCGAGGACAACTCGGTGAACATCGTCGCACCGCGCGGCCCCGAACGCGGCGCGAGCGGCTGCGACTGAACCTCCGCCGCTCCGCTCGCCCACGCGCCTGCGATCAAAAAAAATCCGCACGCACAGCGTCGTGCGATCGAAAAAAAAGCATTCGCCGGGCGGGGCATCGCGCGCCATGCAGCGCGGCGACTCCCGGTGAGTCAAGCGGCCCGCGCTTTCGAATCCGAATCACTCTCTTGCATCCCATGGAACAGGCCCACGCCTTTGAATCCAATCTAGAGCAGTTTGAAAAAGAGTGTAGCCGCGCGGCGGGTCGGCTGTAGGAGCCTGCTTGCAGGCGATCCCGGTGGGCCGGAGATCCAGCATCGCCTGCAAGCAGGCTCCTACAGCCGACATGGAAATTTTCAAAGCGCTCCATTCCGCCTCCCCGCCGCGCGCTACGAGTGTTCCTGTAGCCCTGCGCGGGAGCGCAGGGACTTTGCCGCGACGATCAGTCCAATCCGCCAACCTCAATGCGGCGCCGTTAACTCCAGCGTTGCCGCGCCCGGCGTGAACGCCTGTTCCGTCGTTGCTCCCGACGGCCAACGCACGCGGATCGCCTTCGGCACGTTCGCGTCGGGAAATCCAAAGAAGCCCGCCGCCGTCGACTGGCTGTAGTAGCCCGAGCCTGCGTACACCTCGCTCGTCTGCATCGTGCCGTCGGCCAGCTCGACCGTGATTCGTGCGCCGATCGCGTTCGAGTTTCCCGCCGGACCGTGCAGCACCACTCGAAACGAGTGATGCCCCGCCACGCCGCCGTTTCGAAACGCCAGCCCGTTCTCGCGGTTCTGCGTCGCCAAAAAATCCGGCCAGCCGTCGCGATCGAGATCGAGCACCGCGAGCGCCTTCGCATTGCCCGGCACCAGCAGCCCGCTCTCCGCGGGCGGCGCCGCCGTGAAGTGTCCGTGACCGTCGCCCCGCAACAACTGGCTGATGCCGCCGTCGAAACGGCCCACCGCGGCAATCGGCGCGTAGGAGTTCTGCACGCAGTAAATGTCCGCGTGACCGTCACCGTCGAAATCGCCCGCCACCGTACCCTGCATCGGCGCGATCTGCGCGATCCGCGGGAGCGGTTCGAAACGAAAACTCCCGTCCGGCTGACTCAGGAAAACGCCGCTGCGCAACTCCGTCGCGGCAAAGCGCCGCGCCTTCGCGATCTTGTCCGCGCCGAAAACCTCCGCGAGGGTCGCCCGCGCGTAGAAATCGTTCTTCGGAAACTTTTTCAAAATCGCCGGCAGCGCCGCCCCGAGGTTTTGCCGGCTGCGCCAGGGATAGATTTTTTCGCCTTCGTAATACGCTTCGACGAGCTGCGGCGAGCCATCGCCTTTGAAGTCACCCGAGAACAGCAGCGCCGGGTGCGCCGCATCGGCGTGATACTGCGTGTTGAGCCCGACGTTGCCCACGACGTAGTCCGGCCGCCCGTCGCCGTTGAAATCCGCCGCCGCCAGCGACGTCCACCAGCCGCTGCCCGCCGCGGCGAAACCTGCGCGCTCGGAAAGATTTTCGAAGCCTCGGCCCGCGTGGTTGTGGAAATAAGTCACGCCGCCCCACTCGAGCGTCAGCAGCAGGTCGAGCCAGCCGTCGCCGTCGACATCCGTCCACAGCGCCGCCGTCACCATGCCGATTTCGCGCAGACCCGGCGCAAGCGCGTCCGTCACATCTTCGAATTTCCCTCCACGATTCGCCAGCAGCGTGCTCTGCGGCGCTTCCGGATATTGTCCCGTGAGCACGCGACCGCCGAGGAACACGTCCAGTCTACCCTCGCGATCGAAATCGGCCGCGACCGCCACGCCGACATTGTTCAGCAGCGCCGGCAGCGTACCGGCAGGTGCCGCGTGCAACCCACCGCGACCGTCGCCGAGAAAAAGCTCGGGCTGATATTCCGGCGAGCCGGCGGGCATGCTGTTGCCGCCTTTCGTCACGAGCAGATCGTTGTGGCCATCGCCATCCGCATCGAAGATCAGCACCGGACCGTCGTCGATCGTGGTGTTGGGCGCGACCATCACGCCCGGCGCCGGTGCGAAGGCGCCGGTCCCGTTCGCGAACAACACGCGATGTGGGTCGAGCGTCGTGCCGCCGACGACCACGTCGTCGCGGTCGCCGCCGTCGAGATTCCCCACCGCGAGCGCAGGGCCGCGTCGATTCATGCGGAAAGGCAAAAGTTTTTGGAGCGAGGTTTCGTTCACCGGCTCCTCCCGGGCGAGCACCGCGAGTCCGAGGGTGCGGCCAATTTCCGAAAATTGCGCCGGGCCGGTTTCTCCCGTTTTCACCGCAAGGAGAGGCGGCGGCGTGGACGCTTCCGTAATCGTGAACCGCCGGTCGACGCCGAGATTCTCGAACGTTTGCACCTGGCCGCTTGGCCACGTGACGACGAGCCGTTTGATCGTCGTATCGTCGCCCAAGCCGAAGTGCAGCGCGGGTTCACTGGCGGACATGTAGCCGCGCGCGAGCACGAGCGTGCGCGCTTGCACGCCGAGGGTACTCTCGATCCGGACCGTCGCCCCCACGCCGAAGCGATTCGAGATCGTGCCGCGCAAATCCACCATTACGCGATGTCCCGTGTCGGAGTCGTTGCGCATCACCGACACGCCTTCGCGATAGTTCGCATAAACGAGATCGAGATCGCCGTCGCCGTCGAGATCGCCGAACGCGGCGCCGAAGCTCACGCCTTTTTTGTCGAGGCCCCACGCCGCGCCGACGCTCTCGAAACGCAGGTCGCCGAGATTGCGCATCGCGATGTTTTTTTCCGCCTGCATCGGACTCTCGTACATGATGCGGATGCGCTCCGCGGGAGATTCCGCCTGTTGCATCCGCCGCACGACGTCGACGCCCGGATCGCGCGGAAATCCATTTGTCACGTGGAGGTCGAGCCGACCGTCGTTGTCGAGATCTTCGAAACGCGGCGACCAAGTCCAGTCGGTCGTCGCCAGATTCGAGAGGAAACCGGCCTCCTGGCAGAACGGCGTGCCGGTGTTCAGCAGGAGCGCGTTGCGATGGTATTTCGGCGCGAACGTGGCCTCGTCCGCCCGCTCCTCGGTGCGGCCCCGCGCGTCGGCGAGCGAGTGCTGGTCGGTCGTGTGCGTCGTCGCCGCCATGTCAGCCACGAGAAAATCGACCCGGCCGTCGTTGTTCACATCGCCGAGGTCCGCGCCCATCGACGAGAACGACGTGTGCGGCAACACCTGGCCCGCCGTGTCCGTGAAGGTGCCGTCACGGTTGTTATGATACAGCGTATCGGGGAGACCGTAGTCGTAGGCGACGTAGAGGTCGGGCCAGCCGTCGTTGTCGTAGTCCCACCACGTGGCGGAGTGGCTTTGGTTTTCACCAACGATGCCCGCATGCTCCGTCACGTTCTTGAACGTGCCGTCGCCGTTGTTGTGGAACAGGTAGGCACGCTGGCCCCTCGGATGTTTGACGATGTCGAGGATGTTCGTGCAGATACAAACATCGAGCCAGCCGTCGCGATCGTAGTCGCAGAACGCCGCCATCACGCTCGAGTCGCTGATGTCGAGTCCACGCGCGTGCGCCTCCTCCTTGAACGTGCCGTCGCCCTGGTTGATGTAGAGGAGATTGGGCGCCGCGTAACGGCAGACGTAGAGATCGAGCCGGCCGTCGTTGTTCACGTCGACGAAGGTCGCACCCTGCTTCCAGATCAACGCGTCCGCGCCCTGGTCGCCCACGCCGGCCCTGTCCGTGACATCCTCGAATTTGAATCCGCCGAGGTTGTGAAACAAGCGGCAGCTCTCCGTCTTGCTGACCACGAAAATATCCGGCCGTCCGTCACCGTCGTAATCGCCGATCGTGATGCCCGTGCCGATCGAACTCGTCTCGAATTCCTGGTAGAGCACGCCCTTCATCTTCGGATCCGCGTAGTTGTTTTCCGTGCGGATGCCGGTCACCTCGGGTGCGAGCTGAACGAACATCGTCGCCCCACGGGGATTCGCCGGCGGCGTGAGTGATTTCTCCGCTATTTGCCCGACGGCGGCGGACGACAACCAGACTGAAAAAATAGCGCAGCGAAACGAGCGGAGGGGCATCATGCGGGTGAAAAGATGAAGGGCCGCGTCGGCGTTTACGAGCCGCCGGGTGAGAGCGTCAGCGTGGACGCACGGGCGGGAACGGGATGCGTCGTCGTCCGGCCGTCGGGCCAGCGGACGCGAATGGCTTTCGGCGCGACGCCATCCGGATATCCAAAGAAACAAGCCGGCGCCGACTGGCTGTAATAACCGGAGCCCGCGTGAAGCTCGCTCGTCTGCAGCGCACCGTCGACAAGTTCGAGCGTCACGACGCCGCCGATCCCGTCTGGATTGCCCGGCCCGCCTTTCAGCGTCACGCGCAGCGGATGATGACCAGGGACACCGCGGTTGTGAAAGGCGAGAGTCGTGTGGTTGTTCCGCGTCACGAAAAAGTCCGCCCAGCCGTCGTCGTCCCAGTCGAGCATCGCGAGCGCCTTGGCGTCGCCCGTGACGAGCAAATTGCTCTCCGCCACCGGCACCGGCGTAAAATGGCCGCGACCGTCGCCCCGCAACAGCTGGCTCAATCCACCATCGAAACGACCCACGGATGGAATCGGCGCGTAGGAATTCTGCACGGCATAGATGTCCGCCTTCCCATCGCCGTCGAAGTCGCCGGTCACGACGCCTTGGAGCGGCGAAATCTGCGCGATCCGCGGCATTGCGGTAAACCGGTAAGTCCCGTCGGGCTGACTGAGAAATACGCCGCTGCTCAGTTCCGTCACCGCCAGCCGTTGCGCCTGCGCCAGCTTGTCGGCGCCGACGATCTGCTCGAGCGTCGCCTTCGCGTAGGTTTCGTTCAGCGGAAAACGTTTCAGGATCGCCGGCAGCGCAGCGGCGAGGCCGCGGCGGCTGCGCCACGGAAAGATGCGATCGCCCTCGTGCAGCGCCTCGACGAGTTGCAGCGAGCCGTCGCCCTTGAAATCGCCGGCGAACAGCAGCGCCGGGTGAGCGGCATCGGCGTGATATGGGGTGTTCAGGCCCACGTTGCCGGCGACGTAATCCATGCGGCCATCGCCGTTGAAATCCGCCGCGGCGAGCGACGTCCACCAGCCGGTGCCGGCCGCGGCGAAGCCGGCTTTTTCGGACAAGTCTTCGAAGGATTTGCCCTCATGGTTGTGAAAATATTTCACGCCGCCCCACTCCACCGCCACGAGCAGATCGACCCAGCCATCGCCGTCGACGTCGGTCCAAAGCGCCGCCGTGACCATGCCGACGTCGCGCAAGCCGGGTGCGAGGGCGTCGGTGACATCCTCGAATTTTCCACCGCGGTTCACGAGCAGCGCGCTCTGTGGCGTTTCCGGATACTGGCCGGTGAGCACCCGGCCTCCGAGAAAGAGATCGAGGCGCCCGTCGCGATCGAAATCCGCCGCCACCGCGGCGCCGACGTTGATCGGCAACGGCGGCAGCGCTTCGGCGGCGGCGGAGCGGAAGGCGCCATGGCCGTCGTTCAAATACAAATGCGGCTGATACTGCGGCACACCGGCGGGCAGGCTGTTGCCGCCCTTCGTGACGAGCAGGTCGTTGCTCCCGTCGCCGTCCGCGTCGAAGACGAGCACCGGCCCGTCGTCCGCCTCGTTGTTCACCGGGACCGCCGCCGTGTCGCCCCCACCAAATCGGCCGGCCGACGCATGCAGCAGGCGCAACGGCTGCACCGTCGTGCCCCCGATCACGATGCTGGCGTGACCGCTGCCATCGACCTCGCCGATCGCGAGCGCCGGCCCGCGGCGATTCAGCCGGAGCGGCAGCAATTTTTGCTGGGAAATTTCGTTCACCGGCTCTTCCCGCGACGCGAGCGCGAGGCCGATGGCTTCGCCGACCTCTTCGAACTGACGAGCCGCAACACCGGCCGACGGCCTCGCCAACGCGGGCGATGGGGTCGAAGGCTCGGTGATGATGAACCGCCGGTCGACGCCGAGGTTTTCGAAGGCCTGCACCTGACCGCTCGGCCAGGTGACGACGAGACGCCGGATCACGGTGTCGGCGCCGAGCCCGAAATGTACCGCCGGTTCGCTGCTCGACATGTAGCCGCGGGCGAGCGTGAGCTGGCGCGCCTGCACGCCGAGCGCGCTTTCGAGGCGGACGACGGCGCCGACGCCGAAGCGATTCGAGAGCGTGCCGCGCAGTTCGATCATGATCCGGTGGCCGGCGGAGCCGGTGTTGCGCAGCACGGTGACGCCGGCTTCGTAATTCGAATACACCAGGTCGAGCCGGCCGTCGCCGTCGAGATCGCCGAAAGCGGAGCCGAAACTCACGCCGGTTTGATCGAGCCCCCAGGCGGCGCTGACATCCTCGAAGCGCAGATCGCCGAGATTGCGAAACGCGAAGTGCGTTTCCTTCAACACCGCGGCGTTGCGGAGGATTTTGATCCGCTCCGCAGTCGACTCGGCGTTCATCGAACGCTGGTGCATGTCGGGATTCGGGTCGCGATTGAACCCGTTCGTGACGTGCAGATCGAGATGGCCATCGTCGTCGAGATCCTCGAAGCGGGGCGACCACGTCCAGTCCGACGCGGCGATCCCGGCGAGGTAGCCGGCCTCGAGGCAACGCGACGTGCCGGTGGCGAGATACAGCGCGCTGCGCATGTATTTTGGCGCGACGGCGACGCCGTCGGGCGGCTCCTCGGACTTCCCGCGCGCCTCGGCGATCGAATGTTGATCTTTGTAGTGGCTGCTCGCCGCCATGTCGGCCGCGAGAAAGTCGATCAGGCCGTCGTTGTTCACGTCGCCGAGATCGGAGCCCATCGAAAAATGCGACGTGTGCGGAAGCGCCGTATCGATCGCATCGGTGAACGTGCCGTCATGGTTGTTGCGATACAGGCGATCGGGCACGCCGTAGTCGTTGGCCACGTAGAGGTCGGGCCAGCCGTCGTTGTCGAAATCCCACCAGGTCGCCGAGTGACTCTGGGTTTCACCGTAGATACCGGCGTGTTCGGTGACGTTCGTGAAGGTGCCGTCGCGATTGTTGTGGAAAAGATAACCGCGCTGGCCCTTCGGATGTGCTGCGCTGTTCAGCATGTTCGTCGCGAGATAGACATCGAGCCAGCCGTCGCGATCGAAGTCGGCGAAGGACGCCATCACGCAGGCGTCCTTCACATCGAGGCCGTAGGCGCGCGCCTGCTCCTTGAACGTGCCGTCGCCCTGGTTGAGATAGAGGAGATTCGGCGCATCGAAGCGGCAGACGTAGAGGTCGAGGCGACCGTCGTTGTCGATGTCGACGAAGGTGACGCCCGATTTCCAGATCGCCGCGGCCGCGCCCACATCGGCGACACCGGCTTTGACCGTGACGTCTTCGAATTTAAAATCGCCAAGATTGCGAAAGAGGCGGCAGCTCTCCGTCTTGCTGACGACGAAAATGTCGGGCCGGCCGTCGCCGTCGTAGTCGCCGATGGCGATGCCCGTGCCGATCGACCCGCCCTCGAATTCCTGATACAACGCAGCCCACATGCGCGGATCGGCGTAGCGATTCTCAGTCACGATACCGGTTTTCTCCACGGGCATTTGCTCGAAGAGCTTCGAACCGGCGGGTGCTCCGGGCGCCGAGGACAAAGGCTTTTCGGCGATGGCACCGACCGCGAACAGCTCGGTGGATCGAGACGTCACGCCGAGCAGAACGAGGCTGGCACACCACAGCGCGCGGCGCAGGGGCCGAAGCGATTTTGTCGCGACCGCACCCTCGACGTCCCCGCAGTTCGCAGCAACAGGCATGAGCGCGTTAGACGACGAACCGCTCCGGGGGGAGTCAAGTGGAGTTTTGGCGGATTCCAGTTTTGGCGGATTCCGGGCGGGAACTTAGCTTGCTCCACCGGCGCTGGACGCTTCGATGTTCGCGCTATTTTTGCGGCACGCATGATCCCAGCGCGTAATTCACTCCGGCGTTTTTTTCCCGTGTGGTTGGTGGTGAGCGTCGGTGCGCTCGTTTTTCTCATCGGAGCGGACCTCGTGAGATTCCGACATGTCGAACTCGTCTCGAGTGTCGCCGACGAGCCGGCGGGTGGGACGGCGGGGAACGGAGCGCGCCTTCCCGGCGACCCGGCGACGTGGCGACCGCGCCTGATCGTTCCCGAGCACAACAACGCGAGTTTCGAATGGCTGGCATTGACCCGGCAAATGCTGGCGAAAAACGAATGGCGCGTACGGCGGATCGACTACGAGAACGCGCCGTTCGGCCATGACGTTTTAACGCCTTCGCCGTATCGCTGGTGGCTCGGCCTGGTCGCATGGGGCGAGCATTCCCTTTCGGGAAGGCCGTGGGGCGCGTCGCTGGAGCGGGCGGCATTGCTCGCGGATCCACTGCTGCATGTTCTATTGTTTCTTGGCCTCGTGATGTTCGCCCGCTGGCGTTTCGGCGGCCCGGCGGCGGCGGCGGTCGCCGTCGGCATCGCGGGATTTTTTCCGTTCGGCGCGGCGTTCCTCCCCGGAATGCCGGAGGAGATCGGACTCTCGTTGATCTTTGCAATCGCGAGCGTGCTGCCGCTGGTGTCGGGCATTTATCCGGCGAAAAAGGAAGTGAGCGGCGGGAGCAGACGAATAAGCGGATGGTTTTTCGCCGCCGGAGTGGCAGGTGGATTGGGATTGTGGGTGAGCGTGCCGCGGGAGCTGCCGGTGCTGGTGGGCCTACCGATCGGCGCGTTGATCGCCGCGGGCGTGGCGCGGCGAGGGAAACCCGGTGGCGCGACTGGGCCGAGTGCGTGGCCGTGGCGAATTTGGGGACTAGGCGGCGCGGTCACGGTGCTCGCAGCGTATTTGATCGAGTATGCGCCCGATCATCTGGGCGGATGGGAAGTGCGAGTCGTGCATCCGCTGTTTGCGGTGGCGTGGATTGGCGCGGCTGAACTGACGCGGTTGGGGGCCACATGGATCGAAGGCGGCAGGGCGGTGCGGCGCTGGAGCGAAGGGCTGCTCTGGCTCTTTGGTCTCTTGTGCATCGCAGGCGTGCCGGTGACAGTCCGGCTAACGCACAACGCCAGTTTTCTAGAAAGCAACCTCCCGTCGTTGCGGGTCGCGCGGCTCGAGGGCAGCCCCTCTGCGGAAAATCTATTTTCGTGGATCGGCCACGAAGGGATGTCGACCGCCGTGTGGGTTACTATTTTGCCGTTGCTGGTGGTGGTGCCGGCGATTTGGGGCGTGACCCGTGGCGGCGCGGCACGCGGCGAGCAGCTCGCGGCGGCGCTGGGATTGGGGCCCGTGGCGGCGTTGTTGGGCTTCGCGTGTCGTCATTTGACCGACTGGCATGGGCTCGACGCGATGCTGATCGCGCTGCTCGCGGTGACAGCCGCGGCGTGGACAGCGGAGGGCGGAGGGCGGGGGAAAATTTGGGCGCTCGCAGGGCTGCTCGGTGTGGCGGTGTTGCCCAGCGTGATTCGGCTGACACCGCGAGTGAAGCACGACACCAGCAGCCTGAGTCCGCCCGAACTGTACGGGCTGATCGAGCGCGACCTCTCGCGCTCACTCGAGAACCAGCAGGGGAACAGTGACGGGATTTTACTCGCGCCGCACAATCAGAGCATCGCGCTCCACTACTACGGCGGATGGCGGGGGCTTCCGACTTTCGGCCCGGAGAATCGAGACGGATTGAGCATCGCGGTGCGGATCTTGAGCGCCTTGACACCGGAGGAAGCGAAGGAACTGACCGAACGCCGGCAGATCGCGATGATCGTGATCCCCTCCTGGGATTCATATCTCGACGTCTATGCCGAGATGGGCCTGGGCACACTCGAGGGCACGTTCTTGGCGACGCTCCACGACTGGCGGCTGCCCACCTGGTTGCGCGCGGTGCCTTATCAATTGCCGACAATTCAGGGGTTCGAGGGACAGTCAGTGACGCTGCTGCAGGTCGTCGAGGATCAGGAAGAATCGACGGCGCTGAGCCGGACAGCGGAATATTTTTTGGAAATGGGACAACTCGATCGCGCGGCGGCGATGGCGCAGGCCTTGCGGCGATTCCCGGCGGATCTCGGGGCAATAGTCGCGCGTGCGCAGGTGGAGTATGGTCGAGGCGAATTGGACGCGTTTGGCCGGACGGTGGAGCTTTTACGGCCACGGCTGGCGAGCGGAGCCGATCGACGGCTGCCGTGGGACCGCCGGCTAGCGTTGGCGGTGGTGCTGTATCAGGCCAAGCTCAAGGACCTCGCTCGCGAACGGCTGCAGCACTGCGTCGAAGAGGCCGACGAGGCCAAGGTTCGATCGCTCTCCACGGGGGCGATTTATCGACTGCTCGTGCTGGCGCGAGCTTATGAGCTTTCGTTCCGCGAGCCGAAGGTCGGTGAACTCGCGTTGAATTTATTGCCCCCTGAGGCGCGAAGCCGATTGGGCGGAACGGAGTAACGATCCCAATATTTTTAGAGGCGATCAGCGTTACCCTGATTGGAATTATCCGATGCGTAAAGTCCCCCGCCCTGCGGTCTCTCGCCCGTGAATCGAGGCACCGCCCACCCGAACGCCACGCCCATCCGAGCCACTGCACTTTCGATGAAATCGATCAAATCCGCCTGGCGCGAGGCGAAGGAGTTTTCCGGATTCGCTGGCGGAGCCACCTGTCTCTGGCCCCGTTGGCTACTGCTGCGGCTGGTCGGCGTCGTCTACGTCATCATTTTCGCCGGCGTGCTGGACGAAGGAAACGCGCTAGTTGGTCCCCACGGCATCTACCCCGTGGCCGAGTTCTGCTCAACGGTGCGAGGGATTTTTCCGCATTTTCTCGAACGCTTTCTTCGGGCGCCGAGCGCCTTTTGGCTCAGTTCCAGCCCGGCGATGATCGCCCTTTTGTCTTGGGGCGGGGTGGTCGCAGCGGTCGCGCTCGTGCTGAATCTCTGGCCCCGCATGGCGCTGTTCGTTTGTTGGGCGACATTCCTTTCCTTTGTCTCCACCTGGCAGGTTTTTTCCTCCTCGATCGACGATCAGCTCATGCTGGAGACCGCGCTGATCTGCATCGCCTTCGCGCCCGCGGGGCTGCGGCCGGGTTTAGGTGCACACTCGCCGCCGCGGCCGATTGCCCTTTTCGCGCTCCGCTGGCTCTTGTTCCGGCTGATGTTGGGCTCGGGGCTGATCAAAATGATCACGCCGGATCCGCACTGGCGCGACTTCACACCGATGAAGGTGATGTATGAGACCAGTCCACTCCCGACGGTCCTGGGTTATTGGGATCATCAACTGCCGTTTGCCTACCACTGCTTCGAAATCGCGCTGACCTTCGCCGCCGAAATCGTCGCACCGTTGCTCGCCGTGTTCGGCGGGCGCCGCGGCCGGTGGTGGGCGTTCTTCGCCTGGATTGCCTTCCAAGTGGGGATCGAGGCGACCACTTCCTTCGGTTGGTTGAACACGGCGTCGATGGCCTTGGGACTAATATTATTCGATGACCAGATGCTCGCCACAGCAGCGCGGAGACTGCGGTTGCCGAGATTGGCCGGGCGGTTCGGATCGGCGGCACGGGCCTCGCCGGTGAAGGGCATGACGCCGTTGAATCTCTATGGACTGCGGGTGCTGCTCGGGCTGCATTTTTGTCTGACGCTGTATTTCAGCGGAGTATTGTTCGCGGGAGCCGCACGGTTCACGGAGGCGTCGCGGACACAGGTTCCGAAGTTTGGATCCGACCCCGTGGCCTACCTCTTCCGAGATTTCAAAAGCGCCAACGCCTATGCTCCCTACGGTGAGTTTCCGGCAGCCAAGCTCGAGATCGAATTTCAAGGCTCAAACGACGGTGGCCGCACGTGGCGACCCTATGAATTCAAATTCAAGCCCCAGCGCCCCGACCGGATCTGCCGATACGTCGCTCCATGGTTCCCACGGTTTGAGGCGACGCTCCAACTGACGGTCAACATCCCCCACTCCTCGATCATGGCTCGCACCGCCACCCGGCTGCTCGAGAGGAACGCCGAAGTGCTGCACCTGTTTCGGCCCGATCCTTTTGGCCTGAATCCGCCGAAGATGATCCGGCTGCCGATTTATCGATTCAACTTTACCACGGTCGCTGAACACCGACAGACGGGAGATTACTGGCACAAGACCTACGTCGGCGACTACGGACCGGCGCTAATCTTGGACGAAGCCGGCGGGATCGTAGAAAAGCCCTATTCGTTTTACGAAGAAGCCCACGCTGCGCTCGCCGCCTATGCGACAGGAACCGAGGCGGAAGCGAGGGAGGCGCTCCTCGACCTCACGAGCCGGTTGCGCGTCAATGGACCGGACTCTGCGCGTTCACCGGAGGATTATCCTTCGGTCATGGCCGGAGCATATTTGCGGCTGACCGCGATCTATCAAGCGGAGGGTGACCTGCGGAGGCGCGCGGAGGCGATGGCGAGTGCGATCCGGTATTCCAAACAGCTCTCGTCAGTGGCCTCCGATCCCGCATTTCAACGAGACAAGCAGGGTTTCCTGCTCGAAAATATTCTCGCGTCGATGGAAGCCGCGAATCCGCCGGCTTGGAAAGCCCAGTCCACAGCGAAGTAGAGAGTACCGCATCAAAGCCAGGCAGCGATTCCCCGGGTTTATCGGCCCGCGGGTCATACAACCCTGAGAAACGCCGTTGAAACGCGGAGCCCGCGCAGAGCACAGAGGAGAAAACCAAACCACGATTCGCGCCGGATCTTCACCTCGCGGGCGAATCTCCTCTGGATTCCAATCTCGCTCAGGTTCCTCCGCGGCCTCTGCGCACTCCGCGTTTCAATCGCTGAATTTAAGACAACTGAAAACAGTGCGGCGCCCCTACCGCGCGGGTTCAACCGCCCTATCCGTGTAGCGATCGCACTGCGCGCCAAAAACGCCTCCGGGTCTCGGACGCGCCATACTACCCCCCCGCCTGTCTGCTCGTAGTTGCTGTATCTACGAGCAGAGGGAACTACGTTTACAGTCGAGGGACATCTGGAGCTACAGTAAGCGTCGTCCCGAGTGCCCCCTTGACTGAAGGGTAATTGCCGTAGTTCTCGCGGCGTAGATCCGGTAATTACGGTATCTACGATACGGGCGAGGC
>JBEHYR010000022.1:0-89030 GCA_048498075.1 Verrucomicrobiota bacterium
CCGCACGCCCCTCGCCCTCGAACTCCAGATCACACAGGAATACCTCGGCGGCTCCACCCAACTCGCCTTCCTCGCCCCGCTCTACAAAGAGTGTCTCGACTCCGACACGTTCGCCGACACCCCCGCCGCTAGCCCTGCGCGTGAGCGCAGGGACGCCTCCCTCGCATCCTCTTCATCCCGTAGCCCTGCGCGTGAGCGCAGGGACGCCCCCCTCGCGTCCTCTTCATCCCGTAGCCCTGCGCGTGAGCGCAGGGACGACACCTCCGCCCTGCCCACCCCCGCCTCCCCCGCCAAACCGGCCACCGTCGCCCACATCGTCGACGGCTCCGTCGACCTCCACCGCGTCTCCGCCATCGCCGGCATCGCGAACATCGGCACCGACCGCAACTGGACCGGCCACCCACTCGCCCAAGCCAACTGGTATGCCTACGGCCGCCTCGCCTGGGATCACGACCTCACCTCCGCCGCGATCGCCGACGAGTGGATCCGCCAAACCTATTCCAACGACCCCGCCGTCGTCGCGCCCATCGCGTCCATGCTCCTCGAGTCGCGCGAAACCGTCGTCGACTACTCCATGCCGCTCGGCCTGCACCACCTCATGGCCTCGGGTCATCACCAAGGCCCCGGACCCTGGGTGAACGACCTGTCTCGCCCCGATTGGAATCCGACCTATTATCACCGCGCCGACGCCGCCGGCCTCGGCTTCGATCGCACCGCCACCGGCTCGAATTCCGTTTCCCAATACGCCCCGGAAGTCGCGAAAAAATTCTCCGACCTCGCGACCTGCCCCGAGAATCTCCTCCTCTGGTTCCACCACGTCCCGTGGGACTATAAACTCTCCTCCGGCCACCCGCTCTGGGAAGAACTCTGTCTCCACTATCAACACGGCGTCGATACGGTCCGCGCGTGGGAAAAAACCTGGGCCGCGCTCGCGCCGCAGATCGACCCTGAGCGCCACGCCCACGTCGCCGCCCTGCTGCGTCGCCAAGAACGCGAAGCCCGCGAGTGGCGCGACGCCTGCACCCAATATTTCCAAACCTTCTCCCACCGCCCCTTCCCCGCGGCCCTCGAATCGCCCGAGCACCCCCTCGACTACTACATCGCGCGACACCTCCGCTACGTCCCCGGCACCGCCGATAATAAATAACTATGGAGTGCGGTGGCTCGACACCGCTTTTCCGCGCCGGCTCGACGGCGCCCCAGCTGTCGTCGCGTAAAGCGGCGTCGAGCCGCCGCACTCCAAACCACCTCACCCGCATGTAGGACGGGGTCTCCGCACCCCGCCGTTCCCCGCCCGATCAAACCGTTTTCACACGAAGATCGCAAAGCCCGCAAAGCACCCGAAACCTCCTCCTTCGCGATCTTTGCGCTCTTCGTGTAAATCCGCGTCGACTAAAAGCGGCGTCGAGCCGCCGCACTCCAAACCACCTCACCCGCATGTAGGACGGGGTCTCCACACCCCGCCGTTCCCCGCCCTATCAAACCGTTTTCACACGAAGATCGCAAAGCCCGCAAAGCACCCGAAACCTCCTCCTTCGCGATCTTTGCGCTCTTCGTGTAAATCCTCCGAGCCTACCGTTCGACTCCCTATCGTCCGTCGTGTGTCAGCTAGGGCCGATCACGTAACAAGGATCTACCAGGGATCTAAGAAGGATCCAACACGCCGCCGCCACGTCGTCGGGGCCCAAGCCTCGCCGCCTCGCGCGCATCTGATTTTCCCCGCCCCGCTTTCGCGCTGCCTCATTGTCAATTCGGCGCGCCTCATCCCCGGTTCGCTGCGCCTCGATACGCTTTCGCAAAGCCTCGACACGCTTTCGCCGGGCCTCGACACGCCTTCGCGGAGCCTCGACACGCATTCGGCAAGCCTCCGGACCCTTTCGGCGAGCCTCCAGAACGACTCGGCGAACCTTCATATGCCATCGAACAGCCAGGACATTGCATTCTCTATCCCATCCAACGGTTCGCCTAGCCTCAACACCGGTTCGCCGAGCCTCATCATTCGTTCGCCGAGCCTCATCATTCGTTCGTCGAGCCTCATCACTCGTTCGCCGAGCCTCAACACGCTTTCGTCCAGCCCCATCGCTCCTTCGCCAAGCCCTATCGCTCCTTCGCCAAGCCCCATCAGTCTTCCGCCAAGCCCCGTCAGTCTTCCGCCAAGCCCCAACACTCTTTCGCCACGCCACGGAACTCCATCCTCGCGCCCCGCACCCGATCGCAGCCGCCCGCCAAGCATTCGCCGCGCCTCGTGATACGTTCGCTCGCATCTCATCTCCTTCCGGCGCGCCCCTTCATCCATTTTTCGCCCGGGCGCCCACGTAGGGCATCTGCAAGCAGCCGTCGTCCGACCGCTGTGCCCCTTTCTGCAAGCACCCGCACGCGCGTTCATCGAAGCTCCACGCGCCCTATTGACTCTCGCGTGACCGACCGACGCCGGCAAATCGCCCCTTCGTCCCGCTGCTTCCGCAGCGGACCACGAGTGCTCCTGTAGCCCTGCGCGGGAGCGCAGGGATTTTGCCGCGATGGTCAGCCTGATAGGCAAACCTCAATAAAGCGGCGCGTCCCCACTCCGCCGCCACGCTCGACCCGACTCCCTTCCGCCCGACTGCGGTCTTCCGCCCCGTAGCGGAAGCCGTGAGGCTTTCGCACATGACCGTTTTGAGAGCGCGGGCCGCTGGCCCGCATCTTCGCCGCCTTTCCCTTTCGCCCCCCGTGCTCTCGTTTCCAGAAGCTGTCATGAACTTCCCGCCTTGGCTTCAAAGGTAGGGCAGGCATCCGCTGCCCGCCGGGAAGTCTTTTGTCATTGGCGGCGCTCACGGAGTGAGCGCCCTACCAGGGAAACCTTCGAACCGAAGTCCATGACAGCCTCCACGTGCGGCATTCAAGCGGGCGTCGCCGGGTTCTCTTCCCGCGCTTCGCCGCCCCGGGCAATCTCACAGTTTACCTTGAACTCACGGATTTCTCGAACGGCACCAACCGTCCCCGCGTCTCCACGCTTGCCGCGGATGACCCGCCTTCCGATTTTTGGTGCGATGCCGCCAGCTCCGTCGAAATCAGCCGCTCCAATCAAGCCAGCCGATCCGTTCGCCACGATCGACCAGCTCGAAGCCGATCTCTGGGACGCCGCCGATAATCTCCGTGCGAACTCCAAGCTCACCGCCGGCGAATACTGCATGCCGGTGCTCGGCGTCATCTTCCTCCGGCACGCCACGAATCGTTATCACGAGGCGCTGCGCGCCATCGCGGCCGACCAGGCTGGCGGCAAAATGCCGAAGCGCCGGCTGACCGCCGCCGACTTCAAAATGCGTCGCGCGCTGCCGCTTCCGCTGGCGGCCCGCTACGATGAACTGCTCAAGCTCCCCAAGGGCACGGACCTTGGCGCCGCGCTCGTCGACGCCATGAACGCCATCGAGCGCGACTTCGAGCCACTGCGCAACCAGCTCCCGAAGGACTACACGCGCTTCGAGTCCACGCTCCTCGAGGATCTGCTCCGCGTCTTCGACAGCGAGACGCTGCGCACCGCCAGCGGCGATGTCTTCGGCCGCATCAACGAATACTTCCTGATGAAGTTCGCCATGCAGGGCGCGCAGGACAACGGCGAGTTCTTCACGCCGCCTTCGCTCGTGCAGACCATCGTCAACGTCATCGAGCCCGACCACGGCATCGTCTTCGATCCGGCGTGCGGCTCCGGCGGCATGTTCGTCCAATCGAGCCACTTCATCGAGCGCCGCGGCGAGAGCACCGCCCACCGCGTCACCTTCTACGGCCAGGAATACAAGACGAGCAACCTGCGCCTCGCCCTCATGAACCTCGCCGTGCACGCGCTGGAGGGCGACATCGTCGAGGCCAACACCTTCTACCGCGACGAGCACGAGCTGGTCGGCAAGTGCGACTTCGTCATGGCCAACCCGCCCTTCAACGTGGACAAGGTCGACGCCGAAAAGGTGAAGGACGACCGCCGCCTCCCCTTCGGCCTGCCGGGCGTGAACAAGGACAAGAAGGTCACCAACGGCAATTACCTCTGGATTTCCTATTTCTGGTCCTACCTCAACGCGACCGGCCGCGCCGGCTTTGTGATGTCGTCGCAGGCCAGCAGCGCCGGCCACGGCGAGGCCGAAGTGCGCCGCAAGCTCGTCGAGACTGGGGAAGTCGACGTGATGATTTCCATCCGCTCGAACTTCTTCTACACGCGCACCGTTCCGTGCGAGTTGTGGCACTTCGACCGCAGCAAGCCCGCCGCGCGCCGCAACACCGTGCTGATGATCGACGCGCGCAACATCTACCGAAAGGTCACGCGCAAGATCTACGACTTCACGCCGGAGCAACAGCAGAACCTCGCCGCCATCGTCTGGCTCTACCGCGGCGAATCCCCGCGCTTCATCGCGCTCGTGCAGCAATATCTCGCGCGCACCATCGCCGAAGCCGCCGGCATCGCCGCGAAAGCGGAAGCATTCCACGCCGGCTACACCGCGCTGACGGACGCCGCCGCGCCGTTCCTCAAAACCCTGCCGAAGGATTCGCCGGTGCGCGCCCTCGTGCAGGAACGCGACGCGGCCGCGCACGCGTGCGGGCAAAGCCTCGACGAGTCGACCGCCCGCATTGCGAAGGAGTGGAAAAAGCCATGCGAGCCGAAGCTCGCCGCGCAGAAAAAATTCCTTGCCGGCCTGGACACGCTGGCCACCGCCTGCCGCGACGCGGTGAAGAGCCTCGACCTCGTCGCCAAGCTCGCCACGCGCGTCATCGACGCCGCGGAAAAGGACGCCGACGCCCGCGACCACGAATCGTGGGACGGTCGCGCGCTCGGCAAACTGGAGAAGGAGTTCGACGCGCGCCGCAAAGCGGCGGTCGAGCAGCTCAAGGCGGTCGCGTATTTCGAGCGGCAGGCGCACTGGCTGCTGTCGCGGTTTCCCGACGCGAAGCTCGTGGCGGTGCCCGGACTCGTGAAGGTCGTGACGCGAAAGGAAATCGCCGCCGCCGACTGGAGTCTCACGCCCGGCCGCTACGTCGGCGTCGCGCCCGCGGAGGTGGACGAGGATTTCGATTTCGAGCAGACATTCGGCGACATCCACGTCGAGCTGGCCGACTTGACCGAAGAAGCCGCCGCGCTCGCGAAGAAGATTCAGAAGAATTTTGAGGGACTTGGAATATGACCGTTCCCTACAAAAAACTCCGAGATGTAGCGCATATCACAATGGGCACATCACCAAAAGGAAGCACATACAATACGACCGGCGACGGAGTGCCACTGCTTAACGGGCCTACGGAATTTGGAGAACGTCATCCCGAGTGTTCCGTCTTCACCACTGCACCAGTTAAAGAATGTGAACCGGGTGATTTAATTTTCTGCGTTCGCGGATCAACAACGGGACGGATGAACTGGGCTGACAAAGTATATGCACTCGGCCGCGGTGTTTGCGCAATTCGCGGCGACAGCGAGCGAAATACTCGTTTCATTCGATATTGTATCGACCACAGACTACCCGCACTTCTCCAGTTTGCAGGCGGAACTACATTCCCAAATCTACCCGGCGAAACGATCAAGGATTTCGAGATGCCTTTTCCTTCCCGCAGTCAGGAAATCGCCGACGTGCTTTCCGCCTACGACGAGTTGATGGAGAACAACCGGCGGCGGATGGGATTGTTGGAAGAGGCGGCGCGGCTGCTTTACCGGGAGTGGTTCGTCCGTCTCCGCTTCCCCGGCCACGAACGCACGAGAATCGCCAAAGGCGTCCCGCATGGCTGGGATCGGAAGAAAATCGGAGACCTGCTTACGCTGAAGAGAGGTTACGATTTGCCTGCGGCTGGGCGCCACGACGGTGAAATTCCAATTGTCTCGTCGTCCGGCGTCACCGGCTTTCATTCGGAAAAGAAAGCTTCCGCGCCGGGCGTCGTCACCGGCCGATACGGCACGCTTGGAGAGGTCTATTTCGTCGACCGTGACTTCTGGCCGCTCAACACCGCCCTATACGTGAGCGATTTCAAAGGTCATTCAGTTTATTTTGTTTTGCACCTACTCAGGCACGAGCTTGGGAGCATCCAGAGCGACAAGGCGGCAATTCCCGGCTTAAACCGAAACGTGGTTCACGAGCGTGAGATTCTCCATCCGCCGGAATCCCTGCGTAATCAATTCGCAGAATTTGCCGAACCCATCTACCGCCAGCTCGGCACACTGGAGTCGGCAAACCAAAAACTCCGCGCTGCGCGCGACCTGCTGCTGCCGCGGCTGATGAGCGGGGAGATCGCGGTGTAATCGCGGCCGCAAAAGCGGGCGGGGACTACGCCACCGCCTCGAGCACAACCTCGGGATGGCGGGCGGCAACCTTCAGGAGCACCCGCGCCGCGCCGGACGGTTTCCGCCGTCCCTGCTCCCAGTTCTGCAGCGTGTCCACGCTGATGCCGAGCATTCGCGCGAATTCGCCCTGGCTGAGTTTCAGCCGGGCACGGACCGCCGCGACCGAGTCGGGGTCGATCCGATCAGTGCGGGTGACGACTTTTTTGTCACCCCGGAGCGAGGCGCCGAGTTCGCGCACGCCTTCGAGGAGTTGGGCAAATTCTTTCTTCTTCATGGGAGTTGGGCGGCGACATAGGCCGCCAGTTGGGTGAGTTGCACTTTGGTCAGGTCGGACTGCCGGTTCTTGGCATACGCGAACACGAGGTAGATGCGGGCATCGCTCGCGACGTAGTAGTAGATGACGCGGGCACCGCCGCGCTTCCCGTGACCGGCGAGCGGTCGGCGAAGCTTGCGGAGCCCACGGCCTCCGGGAATCAGATCCCCCGCTTCCGGAAGAGGAGCGCAAGCTCGAGTTCGAACACGTCCGCCTCGCTCAGCAACCGGGCGGCGCTGCGCGTGAAGGTCGCGAGGTGCGTGAATTCCATCCCCCACCGATACGCCGGAGGCGGATAGCCGGCAAGCGGGAAACCCCAGCCCACCGGATGATTTCCGGCTCGCGGGGCATGGCATGACCGACTGAGGTAAACCAGCCCCGGATGGCGTTTACCGACATCAACAGCGAAGATCGTCTGATCCAGCGGACGTTTGCGGAGCACCTCGAAAAGAAGCTCGGTTGGGAAAGCGTCTACGCGTGGAACGACGAAACCTTCGGACCGGACGGCATGCTCGGCCGGACTGACCCGCACGAGGTCGTGCTCACGCGCGATCTGCACGCGGCGCTGGCGCGCCTCAATCCGGAATTGCCGCCGCCCGCGCTCGCCGACGCCGTGCAACAGCTCACGCGGCACGACTTCACGCGCTCGCTGCTCCAGCACAACCAGGATTTCCATAAGCTCATCCGCGGCGGAGTGCCGGTGACGTTCAAGGACGCGCAGGGCCAGCGCCGCGAAGTCCGCGCCCGTGTGATCGATTTCGACAACGGCCGGACCGCGGACGGCCAGCCGCACAACCGCTTCGTCGCGGTGCGGGAACTCAAGATCACCGGCCTGCGCGCCCCGGGCTACAATCGCCGGGCGGACCTCGTCTGCTTCGTCAACGGGCTGCCGCTGGTGTTCATCGAGTTGAAGGCGGTGCATAAAAACATCCGCACCGGATTCGACCAGAACCTCACCGATTACATGGAGGAGCACACGATCCCGCACGCGTTTCACCACAACGCGTTCCTGGTCGCGAGCAATGGGCACCGCGCGCGCTACGGCTCGATCACGAGCGAGTGGGAGCACTTCGCGGAGTGGAAACGCAACGACGAGGCGGACAAGGGCAGCGCGGACGCGGAAGTGCTGCTCGACGGCATGCTCGCCCACGAGCGGCTGCTCGACCTCGTCGAAAACTTCATCCTGTTCGACGCGAGCAAGCCGGGCGCCACGCGCAAGGTGGTCGCGCGCAACCATCAAGTGCTCGGCGTCAATGGCGCGGTGGAATCGGTGCGGAAGCAGGAGGAGCTGAAGCGCCAATTTCCGCCGGAGAGGCGGTTCGCGCGGCGCGAAGTCCCGCGGGAAGCGCTGCAGGCCGCGGAGGAACCGGCCGAAGTCACGACGAGCAGCTACGATTTTGCGCTGCGTCAGGAGGCCGAGGAAAAGCGGAGTCTCGAAATGCTGCGATTCGTGGAGGCCGCGCACCCTCAACTCGGCAAACTCGGTGTCTTCTGGCACACGCAGGGCAGCGGCAAATCGTATTCGATGGCGTTCTTCGCCGAAAAGGTGCGGCGTCGTATTTCCGGGAAGTTCACGTTCCTGCTGATGACGGATCGCGACGATCTCGACGGGCAGATTTACCGGACATTTGCCGGCTGCGAAATTATCGACGCGAAGCGGACGCCGCGGGCGGCATCGGGCCGGGAGTTGAAAAAACTCCTGCGGGAGAATCACCGCTACGTCTTCAGCCTGATTCATAAGTTCAATCAGGATGTCGACCCGCGCGAGCCCTACAGCACGCGCGACGACATCATCGTGATCTCCGACGAAGCCCACCGCACGCAGGCCGGCAAGCTCGCCCGCAACATGCGGCTCGCGCTGCCCAACGCGTCGTTCATCGGCTTCACCGGCACGCCGCTGTTCAAGCACGACCACCTCACGAAACGCATCTTCGGCTCCTACGTGTCGCGCTACGATTTCAAGCGTTCGGAGGAGGACGGCGCCACGGTGAAGCTCGTTTACGAGAATCGCGGCGAGAAGCTCGGACTCGCCCGTGTCGATCTCAACGACCGCATCGCGAGCGCCATCGAGCAGGCTGAACTCGACCCCGACAAGGAGGCGCTGCTGGAGAAGCTGCTCGGCAAGGATTACGAGGTGATCACGGCGGATGAGCGGCTCGACCGGCTCGCCGACGATTTTGTCGAGCACTGCGCCACTCGCTGGGAGTCGGGCAAATCGATGCTGGTGTGCGTGGACAAGATCACGTGCGGACGAATTTATCGGCGCATCGTGCCGCGGTGGAAAAAGAAGCTGGCGCAAGTCCGCCGCGAGGCGAAGGCCGAGAAAGAGGATGAGCGCCGGGCCAAGCTCGAAGCGCAGGCGATCTGGCTGAAGGAGACCATCGTCGAAATCATCATCAGCGAAGGGCAGAATGAGATTAAGGATTTCAAGAAGTGGGGTGTGGACATCATTCCCCACCGCCAGCGGATGAAGCAGGGCTTCGAAACGCCGGACGGGAAGCGGGTCGATGTGGAGTCGGCGTTCAAGAACCCGAGACACCCGTTCCGCGTGGCGATCGTGTGCGCGATGTGGCTGACCGGCTTCGACGTCGAGTGCCTCACGACCCTCTACATCGACAAGCCGATGAAGGCTCACACGCTGATGCAAGCCATTGCGCGGGCCAACCGCGTCTATCCCGGCAAGGACTTCGGCCTCATCGTCGACTACAACGGCATGCTCAAGAGCCTGCGTGCGGCGCTCGCGCAATACGCGCTGGGCCACGACAGCGGCGGCGACGAGGAGATTGTGGCGCCGATCGAAGAGCGCATCCGCGCGCTGCTGTCCGCGACCGAAGAAACAGAGAAACACCTGCGGGCGCTGGGCTTCGAGCCCGACTGTTTGACCGGCACCAAGGGCTTCAAACGCATCCAGGCGATTGCCGACGGAGCCGATGCCGTGAACGCCGCGCGCGACGAAGGACGGCGGCGGTTCGAAATTCTCGCGCGCGAAGTCTTCACCCGTTTCAAGGCGCTCGTCATGGAGCCGGCGGCGTTCACCTACGCGGTGCGTCACGATAACATCGAAGCCATTTACAAAAAACTCGAAGAACGCCGCGATACCGCCGACGTAACGAGCCTGCTCAAGGAACTCCACCGCATCGTCAACGAGGCGATTCGCACGCACAAACCGGGCGACGATCAGCTCGACGCACGACGCTACGATCTCAGCAAGATCGATCTCGAAAAGCTGCGGGACGAATTCGCGAAAAAGGTGAAGCGGAAGGCGTCGGCGTTGGAAGACATCAAGCAGGTCGTCGAAAAGAAGCTTCAGCAACTGCTCGCGCGCAACCCGCAGCGCATAGACTACTACAAGCGCTATTCCGAGATCGTTGCCGACTACAACCACGACAAGGACCGCGTCACGATCGAGGAGACGTTTGCGAAACTCGTCGAGCTGGTCGCAGGCATGGACGCCGAGGCTCAGCGGGCGGCGGAGGAGGGCCTAAGCGAGGATGAATACGCGCTCTTCAGTCTGCTCTTGCGGGAGAAGCTGGCGAAAAAGGATCGCGAGACCATCAAGCTGGCCAGTCAGGAACTCTACGACACGTTGCTGAAGTTGCTGGCGCGCCGCGCGCATTGGACGGAGAAGGAGCAGACACAGGCAGAAGTCGAAACGCTGATCCTCGATCACGTGTTCGCGGCGCTGCCCAATCCGCCATTCTCCGACGATGACAAGCAGGCGGCCGCCAAACAGGTCTACCAGCACGTCTGGCGACAAAGTGCCAGCGGGCATTTCGGCGCCGAAGCGGATACCGCTGCCGCGATCCGTCGCGCCTCCTCCCTAACCGTCTTCGGCACGCCTGGCCGTGGGATGCTGTAGACGCAGACACCGAGGTTTGCGGTGAACAGGCTTCACCGTCAGCCGGCGAAGAAACTCATCAGCTTCACCCGATAGAATCCGATGCCACTTCAGCAGCCAGGAATTCGTGTTCATCTGTGTCCATTCGTGGTTAAGATCCGAAGGATCGAGTTCGCCTTCTTGCGCCTCCCGGAATCTCGCGAACCGACGCGAATTCAAGCCGAAGAAGGTCGACTGTGATTTTCGAAACTAAACCTCACCCTTCAGCTTGAAAAACGCCGTTGAAACGCGCAGCCCGCGGAGAGCACAGCGGAGAAAACCAAACCCCGCTTCGCACCGGATCTTCACCTCTCGGGTGAATCTCTCCGGGATTCCCCTCTCGCTCTGGTTCCTCCGCGCACTCCGCGCCCTCCGCGTTTCAATCGCGGAATTTGAGTTCAATGAAGCGATCCGTGATCGATTTTCTATTCGTGGCTTTCGCGTCGATTCGCGGGCCACTGCCTCGTCCCGACCTCGGATGTCCGAAATGCTATTCTTCGTCCGTCGAGGATATGGAAACAGCACAACCTCAGCGACAGTGACCCCAAAAAATGAACACGAGAAAAATCAGAATCTTCGAACACATCTCGCTGGACGGCGTGATCGAGCATGAAGACGGCTACGAGTATGGCGCCTGGACGGCACCCTATCGCAGCCCGGCTGGACTGGCGGCGGTCCTCGAGGCGCAGGGCACCGGATTCGATCTGCTCCTCGGCCGCCGCACTTACGACCTTTGGTCCGGCTACTGGCCAAAAGCCGGGAGCAGTGCGATGGCGGACAGCCTGAATGCCGCGACGAAATACGTCGCGACCCACCGGCCGGAAAGCCTCGCTTGGGGGCCGGCCCAGGATCTCGGCGCGGACATCGTCGAGAGGGTTCGCCACCTCAAATCACAGACCGGCCCCGACCTGATCGTCTGGGGAAGTTCGACGCTGACCTCGCCGCTGCTCGCGCACGGCCTGGTCGACGAGACGGTGCTGATTGTTTACCCCGTCTTGCTGGGCCGCGGTAAACGCTTGTTGTCGGACACGGTCGACGCGCGCGAACTCGCCTTCGTCAGCACCACGAGCACGCCCACGGGCCTCCTCCTGAACACGTATCGATATGTTGGATCGCTGCGCACCTGACCTTTCACGACCGGGCCGGACTGGTCAGACCCATAGTTGTGAAATCGAGGACTGACGATCGACGAAGCGACACCCACCCTCTCCTCCGCGTGACGGCGCCGATCACCGGTAACTCCAGTTTCCCTCATCGCGAGCGTCGACGCAGCCTACCCGGGCATCGTGAACATAGTCGCGCCGGCCTTTGCCGAAGTTGAACAACAGTGGCCGCGGCTCGTGCAGCATCATGCCTGTCGGGCCCGCACCCCGCGGCCTCCGAAGTCCCCGGGCTGCGCGCAAGCAGTCTTCGTCCGACGTCGCGTGAACTGAACGAGAGCACTTCAAAAAGTGTCGTAGCCACTGTAGGAGCCTGCTTGCAGGCGATGAGCGACGAGCGCTCGCCGGAATCGCCTGCAAGCAGGCTCCTACATTCCAACTGCGACCGGCTATAATTCTATCTGAAACGCTCTAACGTCCCGCCCCGCCCGTCCGCCGTCAGGCTCAGAAGCCCATGCTCACCCCGCCGTCGACCGGCAGGATCGAGCCCGTGATGAACTTCGCCGCGGGCGAAGCCAGGAAGACCGACGCCCAACCCACATCGCTCGGCTCGCCGAGTCGCGCCATGGGCGTGCGGCTGATGATTTTATTTTTGCGGTGAGGATCACCCTCAAACGCTTTCCGCGACATCGCCGTGTCGATCCAGCCCGGCGCGATCGCGTTCACGCGCACGTTGTGCGGCGACAGCTCCGTCGCCATCGTGCGGATCATCCCGATCATCGCCGATTTCGCCGCCGCGTAGGCGACGACCTGCGGGATGCCGAACAGCGACGCCATCGACGCCATGAAGATCACGTTGCCGTGCTTGCGCTCGATCATCGCCGGAATCAACGCCCGGCCGAGCGCATGCGCGCCGAGGATGTGCGTGTTGAGCACCTTTTGAAAATCGTCCATCGTCGTCTCCAGCGCCGGCTTTTTCACGTGCACGCCGGCGTTGTTCACGAGACATGTGATGGCACCGTGCTCGCGCTGCACCCGCTCGGCCAGCGTCGCCGCCGTCTCGAATTGGGTGATGTCGTGCACGACATACGCCGCGCCTTCGCCGATGCCGCGCACCGCCTCGGCCAGTTCCGGCTCGCGGCGGCCGATGAGCACCACGCGCGCGCCCGCGGCGTGCATCGATCGCGCCACGGCGAGGCCGATGCCGGTGCCGCCACCGGTGATCAGCGCTTGTTCGCCCTTGAGCGAGAATACGTCGGGAAACGTCGGAAGAGTTTTCATCAAATGCTTTCTGCCTCGCCTGCGCCGCAGATCAATTCGCCTTGGCGAATTCATCCACCTGGTGGCGGATCGCGCGCGTGTGCTCCGGCGCGCTGCCGCAGCACGAACCGATAATTCCCGCGCCGGCCGTCAGCGCTTCCGGCACCGCCTTCGCCATGTCCTCCGGCAGTTGCTTGTAAACCGCCTTCAGATTTTCGAGCACCGGCAAGCCCGCGTTCGGCTGCACCATGATCGGCAGCGCGCAACGCTCCCGATACAGCCGCGCAACTTTCGCCGCGCCGCTCATGTCCATGCCCGTGCCGCAGTTCAACGCCACGATGTGCGCGCCGCGTTCCTCGACAAATGTCGCCGCGTCCTCCGGCGACACGCCCATCATCGTCTTGTAAAACGTCCCGTCCATCGAGAGATCGTAAGCGAGCGACGCGATGATCGACGGCGCGTTCGCCGCCTTCGCCGCATCGATCGCGATGCCGAGTTCTTCGAGCGAGGTCTGGGTCTCGATGATGATCGCATCCACGCCGCCGCTCACCAGCGCGCGCGCCTGCTCTTCCAGCGCCGACTGCGCCGCCTCCGCCGTGAGATCGCCATACGGCTCCAGCAAAGCGCCCAGCGGCCCGATGTCGCCGAGCACGAACCCCATGCGTCCGCCAAACGCCTCCCGTGCGATCCGCGCTCCCGCACGGTTGATCTCCGCGAGGTCCGCGTCGTAGCCGTGTCGGCGCAGCATCAGCCGGCTGCCACCAAATGTGTTCGTGATCAGGCAATCCGCGCCGGCCTCCACGTAGCGCCGCTGAATCGCGAGCACGCGATCCGCGTGCGTGAGATTCCATGCTTCGCCACATCCGCCCTGCTCGAGTCCGGCGAGCATCAACTGCGTGCCCATCGCGCCGTCACCGACGAGCCGGCGCTCGCGGACGATTTCGTGAAGAAGTGTTTTCATGGAAAATGGAGGCGACGAACCCGTCGCGGCGCCCGGCCGGCCTCAAAGCCCCGAGATATCCGCTTTTTCATCCGTGTCGAACACCGCCCCGTCGAACACCACGGTGCGCGCCTTGCGCAAATTCGCGATGGTCTCGAGCGGAGAGTTTCGCGTCAGAATGAAGCGGCTCCGAAAACCCGGCGCGACGCGGCCGATGTTCTCTTTATAGCGCAACCGCTCCGCGCTCACGCCCGTCGCGGCGTTGATCACGGCAAGCGCCGGCAGACCGGCGCGTTCCATCAACTCGAGTTCGCGCAGAAATCCGCTGCCGTGCGCCACGCCGTAGGATCCCGCGTCGCTGCCCGCGACGATGGTCACGCCGAGTCGATATCCCTCGGCCAGGCTCGCCGCGTGCCGCGCCAGAATTTCCCGGAGATTCGCCACGATCTCCGCGTTCCAACCCATGATCTCCGCATGGTCCACCTGCGCCTGCACCGGCGCGAAGGTCGGCACCCACGCGATCCGCGCATCGCGCATCCGCGCGAGCTGGTCGAGCCGCACAAAAAATCCGTGCTCGACCGAATCCACGCCGCCTTCGAGTACGCGATCGATGCCCGCATCGCCCGACGCGTGCGCAAACGTCTGCCGCCCCGCCGTCTTCGCCGCCGTCACAATTTCCGCGATCTCCGCCACCGTCATCTGCGGCTCGGTCGTCACCGCGGCTTTCTTGAAATTGATGATGCCGGTCGGAATCAGTTTGATCCGGTCCGCGCCCGCCGCAACGCGCGCCTCGACGCATGCGCGCGGCGACGAATAATTCTCGAGCGCGTCCGCCATGAAACTCCCGTAACGCCCGCGATGATGAATCGCCGCACCCGGGCTTTCCACATAAGGCATCAACGGCCGTCGTCCAGCGCTCGCACTCAGCCTGCTCAGCGCGAGACCCACGCCGTCCTTGTCGCCCGCATCGCGCACACCGGCGATCCCGAGCCGCACGAGTTTCGGCAGCCGGCCGCGCGCGCCCGCGAGCAGTTCCTCCGGCGATCGCTGCAAATGCGCCGCCCGTCGCTCGGCATTCAACTCCCCGCCCTCCAAAAATAAATGCGCATGCGCCTCGATCAATCCCGGCAGCAGCGTCGCCTCCGGCGCGACCACATCCGGCGCGGTCTGCCCCGGCCGCAAAATTTCTCGCGGCGGTGAACGGCCCGTATCGCCGACGAAAAGAATTTCCTTTCCGTCGTAAACGACATGCGCATCGCGTCGCGGAGATGTGGAGACGCCGTCCAACAGCGTGCCGACGTGCAGCCAGACCGCGCCGCGCTCCGTCGTTGGAATATCCAAGCTCATGAGATGGAACCCGACGTTCCCGTCGGATTGAAAACCAAGCGCCCACTCTCCAGCGCCCATTTTATCCGGACAGATGCAGACCCACGAATGGACACAAATGAACACGAATTCCGGAAGAATCCCATGTCACCTTCGAGGGAAATCCCTTCCATCACCGCCTGGAATAAAAAGCTGAAGGTCTGTTTCATTCGTGTCTCTTCGTGTCCATTCGTGGTTGGACGGAATTCATCCAGCTTGGCAACGCATGAACCATTGGAAATCTTCTTGGCGCTTGGTTCTAGCTTTGGCTCTCAGCTCTCGGCTTTATCCCCGGCTCTCAGTCGACCACCGCCTCCGCGCAAATCTCCATGATCGCTTCCGCCTGCCGGTAGCCCGCCGTCTCCTGCGTCTCGCCCGGCGCCGCGCGTCCCTGCTCCAGCGCCCGGCGAAGTTTTTCCACCATCGGATGATCCGGTGCGAGCGGACCAGGCGCCTTTTCCGGATTAGCCAGCGCGTAGTCGAGACCGCACTCCATGCCGAGCGTCAGGTAGGCGTTTTCCAATTGCTCACGCACGCCCTTCGGCGTGCCCCAGGCGAAATTCGACAAGCCGACGACGAAATGCACGCCGCGCAAATCCGGGTCCGCCCGAATCAACCGCATCGCGTCGAGCCCGATGTTGACGAGCCCGTAAGTGTCCGCGCCGACCGGCGCCAGGCCGGGATCGATGATGATCTGGTCCGGCCGCCGCCCCGCTTTCGTCACCAGCCGCTCGACGAAATGCTTCGCCGCCGCATGCGCATCCTCCGCGCGCAGACACTGCGCCGTTCCGCCGGGCGCGAAAAATTCGGACGCCATCACGATCACGTTCGTGTCGTAGGCGCGCACCAGTTCGATCATCGCGTCGAGCCGTTCGCGCGAAGCGGCGACGGAATTCAGGATCGGCGGGCCGCTCTTCGTCCGATCGTAGTGCGCGAGCGCGATTTCGTGATAACGGATCGAAGGATTGTCGAAACTGATCGGCACCGTCGTCGCTTCCTGGATCGCCGCAATCGCTTCCGGCAGAAACGCCAGCATGTCTTCCATTTTCACCTGGATGCGCTGCGTGCCGTCGAGATTCAACGTGAGGTAAGCGACGCCGAGGTCCGCCTGCACGCGGGCGAGATTTTGATAATCGGCCGCGCTGCGCGTGGTGAACGCCTTCCGCGCGCGGGCATAGGAGTTGTTCATCAACTCGCCGATGACATTGAGTTTGGGGTCGCTCATGGGGAAAGGGCGGTCGGCGTCGCCGGTTTTGTCGCCGGCGTTTCGATCGGAAGCGGCTTCGCCGTGTGGTCGCGGCCCAGCCAGAAATTCGCCCACGACGACGTGCCGCGCAGGCTCTGGTCCTGCACGACCGCAGCCGGCGACAGCAACTCCTCCTCGCGCCCATCGGCCTTCAGTCGCTCGTAGGCGCGCAGCCAGATACAGTCGCCGTAGCCGTCGACTTCGCACCGCCCGTCGCGCGTGCCGCCGCATGGTCCGTTGCGCTGGTTTTTCGCGCACTGCGATTCGGGGCAGAGAAACGCGATCTCCGGCAGCGAGCAGTCGCCGCAATCCTTGCAGCGGAAAAGCGCCGCCTTGCTGACGTGCTCGAGGAGCCGCAACGGTTTCGGCCCCTGGCGCGGATCGGCGGCGTTCGCGCACGCGGCCGCGCCCCAGCGCGCCATGAGCGAACCCGGCGTGAACATCCGCTCATGCGTCCATTTCGAAAGCTGGTAAACCGCGCCCACATGCCGCGAGCGCGCCGCCGGCGCTTCCGCGCGCCGCGAAGCGTCGGCGAGACCGGTCGCCGGATCTTCCGCGTAGAAGAAAAATTCCCCGCGCCGCGAAAACGAAAGCTCCCGCGCAAACTTCCGCCAGTCATCCACCGCGAAGCTCCGCTCGATCTCCACGATGCGCCGCACCGCGTCGTAGTTGTGCACCCCGCCGAGATACGCCCCGCGGTACCCGAGCCCGCGATAAATCGCCATTTGCTTCGCCGCCAGTTCGAGGAAGAAAGCTTTCCCGCCGTCGGCGTCGCCGCCGCGCTCCTCGCAGACCCGCAACAGTTCGTCCGTCACCACCACGCCGGGCACGCCGCCCGCGTGAAACAGCCGCGCCACCCGCGGATTCAGCACGTAGACGTTTCCGATCAGCGGCACGCGACCCATTCCGTGCTGCTCCATGTAGAGCCGCAGTTCGGACATCTTGCGCGCGTCGTAGCCGACTTGGTTGACGATGAACTCCGCGCCGTTCGCGACTTTCTTCGCGAGCTTCGCATACTGCGGCATCACCTCGCCCTCGCGAAGTTTGTAGTTGGTCGTCACGGCGCCGATCAGGAAGCGCGTCTCTCCCAGCCGCGCCGCCCGCGCGCCCGGTGTCGCGCGGTGCGGATCGAGGCCGAGATTCATCTGGCGCAACATCGCGATCAGTCCGACCGAATCGATGTCGAAGACCGGCTTCGCGCTCCCGCCCGCGCCCGCGATCGGGTAGTCGCCGGTCATCGCGAGCACGTTGTTGAAGCCTTCGCTGTGCAGCAGCCACGCTTCGCTCTCGAGCGCATTGCGATTGAGATCCTTGCACGTGAGGTGGATCACCACCTCCTTGCCCGCGTAGAGAATCGGCTTGCCGAGCGCCGTCGGCGCGAGCTGTGGATTGCCGCCGGCGTTGTCGGTGATCGAGACCCAGTCGATCTCAGCGCTCTCGGCGAGTTCCTGGGCAAACGCGCGCGCTTTCACCGCGCTGCGGTCCGCCATCGTGCCGCGCACGGAAACCAGCTCGCTGCCGAGGAGAAATCGCGACGACCGGCTGAATTTCTCCTGCAGCGTCTCCATGCGTCATCGGAGCGGCAGCTCGAACAAGCTGCAGCTCAGCGCCGGCACGCGCAGCGCCGAAGCGCTAACGTGCTCGGCGCGCTTGATGTCCACCACGCGCGGTTGGCCCGGAGTGTTGTGGGCAAATTCATCCGCGCCTGCGATCGACCAGCGCGTCGCGTCACCCGCCAGAGCCGCGCCGTCGAGCGCCAGCGAAAGCGCGACTTCCTCGCTCGTCGGATTGACGACGCTCACCGTCAGCGCCCGCCCGTCGCTCGTCAGCGCCGCAGCGACGTCGTAGTTTCCGAAATCCTGCGCGAGCCGCAGCGGCGTGGCGCCGTAGTGCGCGCGATAAAGCTGGAGCACGAGCCCCGTCGTTTCCATTTCCGCCGCGATGCGCGTCGTCTTGATCGCGCCGATGACATTCACCGTCTGCGCGTAGTGCGCCATCTGGATGATGTCGCTGTTGCGATAATACTCGTGCAGCCCCTCCGCAACGCCGAGTCCGTCGGACAACTCGTACACGCAGCCGAGTTCGCCGTAGACCGTTTCGCGGTGCCAGAAATTCCACTCGTCCATCGCGATCGGCACGATGCGCCCGTGCAGATTCGGCAGGCTCGCCTGCAACGCGCGATGACCTTCCGCTTTCTTGCGAATCGATTCCTTCAACTGCCCGACGTGCGTGAGCAAATCGACCCGGCCTTCCGTGCCGAACGGCGTGCGGCCGCGGTAAAAATGCTCCGACAAAATGCTCATGTAGTCCGCGCAATGCTCGAGCATGCCGCGCGACCAGGTCGTCGCCGCCATCGGCCGGTCGTTATCGAACGACTTCGGCACCGTCTCCAAATCGCCCACCGCGCTGAGCACGAGCGAAGGATCGACCTTCCACATCGCGGCCGCGACCTGGTTGTGCTTCAGCACGTAATGCTGGAGCTGCATGTAGCCGAGCTGCCACGGGCCGAACATCTCGTTGCCCACGCACCAGTGCTTCACGCCGTAGGCTTCGGCGTGTCCATTTTTCGCGCGCCAGCCGCCGCCGATCGTCGCCGGCGCGGCGTTGCAGTATTCCACCCACTGCGCAGCTGAGTACGCGTCGCCGAATCCCGTGTTCGCCGCGATCATCGGCTCCGTCCGGATCTCCCGGCAAAACGCGATGAACTCGTCCGTCCCGAAATCGTTGTGCTCGACTCCCGTCCAGGCCGGATTTTTCCGCGGCGGCCGGCGATCCCGATCGCCGATGCCGTCGCGCCAGTCGTAGCCGCTGGTGAAATTGCCGCCCGGCCAGCGATAGATCGTGCCGTTGAGTTCCTTCAACAACGCGAGCGTGTCGCGCCGCATCCCGTGGACGTTGTCGCCCGGCATCAACGACGGCGGCCCGAGCAGCACGTCGCCGCCGAGGACGCGCAGCTCCAAGATGGCGCCTTTCTCGGTCGTCGCTCCCGCCGCGAACGAGAACGCCTGTTTCGCGAATTCGCCGCCGGCGAATTTCAGCCGCTGCGTCGCGCGGTCGCTCGTGCCTTCGCCCCACGTGAGCGTCACTTCGATTTCGGCCGCGCCGTTCAGCGGTCGCGCCCACACGTAGCCCACATAATTTTTTCCCGCGATGACGCCGAGATCGCGCTGCCGCAAACCCGCTCCGGCATTGACGCGTGGCGACTGCTCACCGACGAACGCGCCTTCCTTCACCATCGTCACCGCCCTCGCGTCCCCGACGATCTGCCACGGCGATGCGCCCACGACGGGAAACGCCGTGTCGAGCTGCGCCTTGTACGGCGAATATTCCGCCGTGACCGGGAAATAAAATTTTCGGTCCTCCAGCATCTCCGCCCAAATGCCGCCGTAGATGCAGCGGCCGAGGTGCTCGATGAACTGGCCGTAAATGTAAGGATTGATCGGCGCGCCGGTTTTCGTCGCATCGAGTTTCACTTCGATCGCCGCCGCGAACGCGCCCTTCACGGGCAACACCAGCGCACAAGCGACGACGAGGAGGAGAGTTTTAAGGGGTTTCATCCGCACCATTCTGAGGCACTCGCCCGAGAACGACGTCAACGCATTCCCATGACCGTCATGTGGCCTTATCCATCGCGCGCTCGAGTTCCTCCCGCACGCCGGCCGCGACCTTCGCCGCGCTGCCCGGCCGCTCGAGTTCGTCGCCCCAACGCAGCTGCGCGATATAGTCGTCGCCCTTGGTGAGCCCGAGCTTTTGCGCCTCGCGATCGATGCGATCCGCAAACGCCGGCGGCAAATCGAACTTCACTTCCTCGGCATCGTCCCACGCCTTCACCGCGCTCGGCAAATCGCGCCAGTAAAGAATCTGGTATCGCGAAATCCGATTTTCCGCCGCGACGTCGACCGCCGCCGGTTTTGCCGCCGGGGCGCCCACGCGCACGTTCGCCGTCGGCGCCGGTCCCTTCCCGAGCAGGTAGAGGAAAAGATCCACGGCGTTCGACGCGTCCGAGCCATAGCCGTCCGCGCCGATTTCGTCGGCGAACATCTGGCTGATGGGCGCGCCGCCGATCGCCATCTTGATCTCGCCGCGGCCCGCCGCTTGGAAGCCGTCGATGACCGTTTTCATATAGGTCATCGTCGTGGTGAGCAGCGCGCTCATTCCGACGATGTGCGGTTTGAACTCGTCCGCCGCCGCCAGGAATTTTTCGACGCTCTGGTCGACGCCGATGTCCTTCACCTGAAAACCCGCGCCCTCGGCCATCATGCACACGAGATTTTTTCCAATGTCGTGCAGGTCGCCGCGCACCGTGCCCATCAACAACCGCCCGGTCGGTTCCGTGGCTGCGCCGCCGCCGGTCAGCAACGGCTTCAGCACCGACATGCCCGCCTTCATCGCGCGCGCGGCGATCAACACCTCCGGCACATAGAGAATGTTGTGCTTAAAATCCTCGCCGACGACGCTCATGCCGGCGATGAGGCCGTCCTCGAGCACCTCTTTCACCGGCCGGCCTTCCGCGAGCGCGTCGCGGGTCATCTGTTCGACTTCCTTGGCTTTGCCTTCGTAAAGGCACTGGTTCATCAACGCGTAGTCAGGCATGCGAAAATCTCCTCGTGGGTTCAGCGGCGGCCGAAATGCGCTTGGTTGAACTCGTCCAGCGCCGCCTTCATCGCAAGGACGTTGGCCCGCGGCATGCCCGGGCTGGTGCCGCCGCCGACCGAAAGAATAATCCCTTCGCCGCCGCTTTTTTCGAGCACGTCGAGCGTCGCCGCCCGCACCTCCTCCGGCGTGCCGCGCACGCCGACCTCGAGCGGATTCACATTTCCCATCAGACACATGCGGCTGCCCACGCGCGCCTTCACCTCGGCGTAGTCGGTTTGCTTGCCCCAGTTCAGCACGTTGAAGCCGACGTCCGGCAAATGCTCCAGGCACGCCTCCACGTCCGCGTCGTTATGATACAGCTTCACCCAATCCTTCGGGAAGGCGTCGCAGATCCGCTTCAGGTAGGGATGGCAAAATTCCAGGTAGTGCTCCTCGTTCACGAAGCCCACGATGTCGTCCAAGAGGAAAATCCCCTCGACCGTCGGCCCCATCGCCTTCGCCTGCGCCTTCAGCCAGTCGATGATGAGCCGCGTGCAGAGATCGAGGAGCTTGTGCGCCCACTCCGGTTTTTCCACGAGGTCGATCATGAAGTCGGTCGTGCTCCGCACGAAGCCGGCGGTGCACATCGGTCCGCGCGACGTGACGAACGGCAGGATCTCGCCCGTATCGAGAATCCGCTGACGCTGCATGCGGATGCGGTGGAGCGTCAGCCCCATGAACGCATCGTTCTCGACCTCGTATTCCGGAAATTTCTCGAGATCCTCGATGTTGTAGAGCGTGTGGTATTCGCTCGGCGTGTTGTCCTGCCAGAATTTGATTTTCGAACCGAGCGCCGACGGCTCGGCCGCCATGCCGTATTCCATCCACCAGCCGGGCACGAAAATGATGTCGGGAAACTCGCGGTGAATCTTGAGGTGCGACTGGAACCACACCTCCGGATCGAGGAAGAAATCCATGTGCTTCACGCCCACGTAGCCCGGGATCCACGGGCTATCGATGATCATCGCCATCGGCACCTGCGGCAGTTTTTCGAGGCGGGCGGCTTTCTTGAACGTGTCCCACTGTTCGGGTTTCATGTGTGGTTCTTTTTGGGGTTGAAAAAATTCCGCTCAGGGCGCGATCGACACTTCACTCTCGGTGACCTGAAGCTGCACGCCCGCGGCCTTCGCCGCTTCCGCCAGGGCCGCCGGCAGCATCGCCACCGGATCGGGTCCGACCGCCAGCCGCCGCAGCAAGCCCTCGCCCTTTTTCGCGCCGACTCGGAGCGTGAGTTTCAGCCCCTTGCGCTTGCAGGAGACACGCACGCCGTCCGGCAGCGCCGCATTCATCGGCGCGATGAATGCATCGACGTAGTGCACGCCGACGCCGGACTTGTCGCGAAACGCCGGCGGCAGCTTGTCCTTCGCCGACGCGTTGATGTTGCACAGTTTGATCATGAGATTTCGCGCGCCGGGTTCGCAGGAACCTGCGCCAGCGCATAATGAATCGCCTCGAGCGCGAGGCCCCACTTATGGGTCCGCGCCTCCCGTTCGCAATAACAGCCCGCCGAGGCCGTCGGTCGCGTCCATGTCAGGACCGCGTCGAGCGGTTCGCCGAGCAGCGGCTTCTCGCTTGCGATCGCCGCCATCAGCGCTCCGGGATCCTGAATGTAGGCGCACATCGCGCGGTGACCGTCGTCGTTTTCGGCGGGCAGACATTCGGCGCGGAGAACCCGACGACCCTCCGCCGCCGGCGCGAGCTGCACCCGGTAGTCGAACGCCAGCGGCCGGCCCTGGTTCGAGCACGTCGTGCCGTCGTAACGAAAAGTCGCTTCCGTAATGCCGTCGGCCCTCGTCGACAGCCGCACCCGCTCGCGCGCCCATTTCGCGAGCGCCCGCGGATTCAAGGTGTAACCTCTCGCGACCGCGACCGCATGCCGGTAGGGCCGGCGCCGATACTGGCAGCGCTCGAGCGAACAAGTCGTGCAGGGGCTCGGTCGTCCGCCCTCGCCTGCCGCCGCGCTCCGGCGGCGGAGGCCGACGATCGCGAGCAGCGATTTTTTCGGACGCAGCATACCGCTCGACAACACCTCGAGCGGCTCCGGCCACGCGGCGATCGCGCCGCGCTGGATGCGCGCAAACAACTCCACCTGGTCCGCGACATTCCAGCCGGAATAGCCCGGACTGTAGTGGGGCACCGCCGTCCAGCCGTCGCGTTCCGCTTCGTCGCAGATCTTCCCGCTCGCCGTTGCGATCAACTGCTCCACCACCGCCGAGCCGAGCGTCTCCAGGAAAAAATATTCGTCGGGCTTTCCCTCGCGCCACAACCGCTGCGCTTCCTCCTCGCACGCCGCGCCGGCGCTCACGGCCACCACTTCCGCGCGCTCCACCTCACCGTTACGCAGATGCTCCCGCAGCTCCGCCGACGGAAATTTTTCTCCTTCGAGCCGTAGTTCGTCCTTGTCGATCTCCACGGCGACCTCGCGCCGATAAATCCAGGGCCGGCCGTTCGCCGCGAACCAGCCGCGCGCCGCGCTCGCGAGTTCCCGCGCCCGCTCGGAAAGCTCATGGCCGCGGGGATACCCGAGCAGGCGCGAATATTCCTCGTCGCGCACCGCCACCGGCACGTTGCGCTCGAGCCGTTCGCCGCGCCGATCGATGCTTGCCGTCGCGCTCATCGGCCGGCGGTCTCCTCGGCCGCGCCGACGGGAGCGAACTGGCAGCCCTCGACGAAATAGTCGAAAAAGCCCGGATGCGTCTCCAATCGGCAATGCGTCACGCGGCGCACGAGTTGCTCGAGCTCCGCGCGCTTGCTGCGCGACAGCAGCGCGATGCAAGCGCCTTCGAGCGACGCGTTTCCCACCTGGACGATGCGCGCCGGATCGATCGCCGGAATCAGTCCGATGCGCCGCGACGATTCGAGATTGAGATGCCGCCCGAAACCGCCCGCCAGATAAAACACCTCGAGGTCGCCCGCGCGGATGCCGTATTCGGCGAACGCGATCTGCAGGCCGGCGACGTTCGCGCCTTTCGCCTGCGCGAGCGCATTCACATCCGCCTCGCTGAACGTCACCGCGCCATCGCCACCCTTCGCGACGACGATCTCCGCCGCGCCGTCTTCGAAGCGCCCGAGCGCATTCATTCGTCCCGTGCGCAGCAGCTCGCCGAGCACATCCACCAGGCCCGACCCGCAAATTCCCTCCGGCGCCCCGTTACCGATGACGGAAAACGTCACCGTACCGTCATCCGCGATTTTCACTTTCTCGATCGCGCCCGGCAGCCCGGGCATGCCGCACGCGATTTGCCCGCCTTCGAACGCAGGCCCCGCCGGGCACGACGCCGCAAGCACCTTGTGCTTGTTGCCCACGATCAGCTCGGTGTTCGTGCCGATGTCCATCACCGCGACGAGCCGCTCTTCGTTGACGATGTCGATCGCCAGCATGCACGCCGCGGCGTCCGCGCCGACATGCCCGCTGACGATCGGCAAACCGTAGACGCGCGCGAGTGGATGAATCGGCAGTCCGAGCCGCCGGCCCGAATCGGCCAGGCTCGTCGTGCTGCGCAGCCCTGCCGCCATTTCGCTCTCCGTGATCGACTGATACGGACTCTGCCCAATCGAATAGACGGACAGCCGAAAGAACATGTCCCGCATCGTGGAGTTACCCGCGATCGCGACTTCGTAAATTGACTTTGGATCGACCGGCAGTTCCTCGATCGCACGGCTGAGATAGCCGACGAGCGTCCGCTGCAGCGTCTTCGTACGGTCCTCCGTATCGTATTGGATGCGCGCCATCACGTCGGAGCCGCCGAAGCGCTGCGGATTCTCGAACGAGGAATCCGCGATCACCGTACCCGTTTCCAAATCCAACAGCCGCATCACCACCGTCGTGGTGCCGAGATCGATCGCGAGGCCATGGATCGATCCCGCGCGACGGTCGATTTCCACCCCATCGAGCAAAATCCGCTCGCCGTCGCGCGTGACCGCTGGCTCCAACGCGACCGCCCGTCCGCTCGTCGGCAGCGCGAAACCGTGCTTCTCGATCCGCATCTCGCCGCGGCGCATCGTGTGGCAGCGCACCACGCCCGACTCCGCCGCGATCCGCGCGCAGCAGGATAACCGAAACGCGCCCTTGAGATGCCGCTCTTCGGGCACGGGCGCCGACAACCGCTCCATCCCCTCCACCACCTCGATCACGCACTCCTTGCAGCGGCCTTGTTTGTTGCAGGAGGTCGGCACGCGCACGCCAATTTTTTCCGCGGAGGAAAAAACCGATTCACCGGGCAACACGTCGAGGGTGTGCTGGTTGATGTGAAGCTCGACTCCCATGCGTCAGTCGATGCCGAGGGATTTCATCGCCGCCCTCATGTAACCCATCGCGTAAGCCATCCCCGCGTGCCACGGCGCCGCGCACGACATCGCGGGCGTGTGATCCGGAATCAGCACGCCGTCGAAGCGGTTGCGTTTCAGGATTTCCAATACGCGCAGCATGTCGACATCGCCGTCGTCGATAAAGGTCTCCTTGTAGGTCGGCACCTTGCCCCGAATGTTGCGAAAATGGACGTAGCCCAGCCGGCCCTGCCGGCTATAGGTGTCGACGGTTTTGTAGATGTCGCCCTCCGTCATCTCGGCGAGCGAGCCGATGCAGAACTCCAGCGTGTTGGCCCGGCTCGGATTCAGATCGAGCAGCTTCTGATAATGCCGCGGCTGGTAAACGAGCCGCGGCTGCGCGCGCACGGTCGGCGTCGGCGGATCGTCGGGATGCGCCGCGAGCTTCACGCCCGCCGCTTCCGCCACCGGCAAAACCTCCGTGAGAAACGAATCGAGCCGCCGCCAGAGTTCCTCGGGTGAAATCGACGGCTCGAAACCGGCGGGCGCGTTCTCGTCGTAAACCATGTTCCAGACCATCCCCTTCGGCATCGGCGGATCGTAAGCGCCTTCCATGCCGACCGACGGCGCATCACCGCGGGCGTAAGGCCCCGTCGTCCGGCCCGCCACTCCGGCGATGCTGAAATTGTAACCCATCACGGGAATTCCGGCTTCGCCCATTCGACGAAGAATGGTTTTAACGTTCTCGATATGAAGCGCGCGTTTCGGCCCATCGAGCAGCACGTCGTGCCAGTGCGCCGGATCGAAATTTTCGATCGCTTCGAGCTTCAGTCCCGCCGCCTCGACGTCGCGGCGCAGCGACTGCAGTTCCGCCAGCGTCCAGAGCTGGCCGGGATCGCCCGCGAGTCCCCAGCCGCGATCGGTGCCCGTCGGCTGATCGTCGCGGGCTTTCGGCGCGCCGCGGAAATAATCCACCAGATGCGCCACGATGTGGGTCGCTCCGGCTTGCCGCGCGAACTGGAAATTTTCGCGCGTGAGCATGTGCCGGTAAAGGCCGAGGCCGAGTTTCATGGGGTCGCTCAAGGTGCCTGCGCCGCCGGCGTAGACGAATTTAAACGCGGTCCAACTGTTGACTGCCCGTCGGCCGCGTCGAGCCGCAGGCTCTCCGGCGGCCCGAGGTAGCTCGGTCGCAAACCGCCGAGATCGACGACCAATTTCTCCAACACCACACCGGGATCGACCAACCAGAATTTCAGGGTGTGCCGGCCCGCTTTTTTCAGCGTGTGGCTCGACCGCGCATAGCGCGCGTTGTCGCCCACCACTTTTTCCCAGTCAGGATTTCGATTCTGCGCCTGATAGCCGCGCGGCACGAGCGTCACGATCTGCGGCGTCTCCTCGTCGAAGGAAATCGCGTAGCGCAACGCCCGGTCCGGCTGAAAGTTCATGGTCGGCCCCACGATCGCCGTCACCTCGGCTTTCCCTTCGGAAAATAAAAACAGGTCGTATTCCAGGCTCGCCGAGCCTTTGCCCGGCTCTGCGGGCGGCGCATCGACGGGCGTCTCGGCCCGCATCCCGGAAAGCGTCCGTCCATAATCCTCGACGCGAATCCAGCGATTCGCCCCTTGGTCGAATTTCCGCGCAAAGTGCTCCGCTTCGATCGCGACGACACCAGCATCCTCGATGAACCCGCGCGTTTCGGTGCGAACGTTTCCCGCCGGCCCGAGCGCTTCCACTTCCACCCGCACCTCGCCTCCCGCACCCGCCAGGGTGATCGCTCCCGTGGCAAGGCCGGCAGGCGCTTTCTCCCAATCGATCTCGATCCACACGCGCCGATCGGCGCCGACCTCGCCGGACTTCTCGCTGACGCGAATCCATGCCGCGCTCGTCGCGGCCGAGTACACGAAAGGCGTTTGGCCGCGATTGAAAATTTCCACGTAGTGCCGTTGTCGATTCAACGCGTCGAAGCGCGGCAGCCTCGCCGATTCGTTCGGCCCCGGCCAGGCGGATTCCGAGCCCTCCACGGCCACACCCATCGCCGCCGCCACCGGAATCGCGGGCTCGACGAGCGGGACCGCGCGCAAGCTGTTCTCCGGCGGATCGCGCCAGGTCGTATAGCCGAGGTGCGGCTGATCCATGAAATGCTCCCATTTTCCACCGGCGAGGTCGCGGTTGAAATGAGCCATGAGTGCAAGATCGGCTTGGAACAACCTCCGCGTTTCCTCCGCCCAACGGCCTGCGCTCGCGCGGCCCTGGCGCGCGTAGAGGGCATTTTTTCCCGCCGCCAGGTAGAGCTCGTTGACCAGCGCGCTGGCTTTGGTTGGGAACAACACCAGCTCGTAAAACGCGTCGCGCCGCTCCGCCGGCAACTCGCGCGCGATTGCCTCCGCCTTTACGACGAGAGCGTCGTACTCCGTCACCCCACGCGCCGCTTCTTCGTAGTTCACCAGGCTGTAGGTCGTCGGCGCGAGCATCTCCGGTTTGCGGCGGCCGTTGAATTTCGAGTATCGCGCGATGACGTCGGCGATTTCCTCCGCGTGCTCCGCGCCGAATTCGCGCGCCGCCCAGGCCTGCGTGTAGGCTTGGAGATTGTCGTTCGTCCAGCGTTCCGGCGACCACGCGAGCGCCAGGAAATATTCGAGGGGAAACTCGTAGCCTTTGAAGTGGCCCGCGTTGACGATCCAGATTCGGTCCGCGCCATAGCGCCGCGCCAGCGACATCTGCTCCCAAATTTTCGGGATCGGACTCGTGTCGATCCACTGGTAGCTGCGCGGACCGCCGTGGTAGTCGAAGTGGTAATACACCCCCGCGCCGCCCGGTCGTTTCCGCTCGGCGGCCGTCGGCAGCCGGCGGAGGTTGCCCCAATTGTCTTCGGCCCAGAGCAAGGTCACGTCGTCGGGCACGCGCATACCGTGTTCGTAGAACTCCTGCACTTCCTTATAGAGGCACCACAGCTGCGGAATTCGATCCGGCGGGATATTCATTTCCGCGCGCAGGATATCCCGCTGCACGCCCACGATCTTCTCCAGCAGCGCCTTGTTCGCTTCCGGGCCCCCGGGCGCCATCTCGGTGTCGTTCGCGCCGCGCAAGCCGAGCGTCACGATGCTCTCGAAATTTTTGTTTCGCCGAATCCCTTCGCGCCAGAAACTTTCCAGCACCTCCGGCTGCTTCGCATAGTTCCAGTGGCCGAGTGTCGATTCATAGCGCCAGTCCCACTCTTTTTGCGCACGCAACATCGGCTCCTGGTGGGACGTGCCCATCACGATGCCATATTCGTCGGCGAGCGCCGCGTTCGCGGGATCGTCCTCGTTGAAGGCGTTGTTCCACATCGCCGGCCAGAGATAGTTCGCCCGGAGCCGCAGCATGACTTCGAAAATCCGCGCGTAAAACTCGTGTCCGTAATTCGCCACGCCGGGAGGCACCGGCGGGTTTCCGCCTCGAGTGACGGTGCCGAACTTCGCACGCACCCAGTTCGTCAAATCCGGGGCCTCGTCGTTCAGGAACAATCCGCGATATTTCACGCCGGGCCCGCGTTCGATCATCCGGGCGGATTTGACGAACAACGCGCTGCGATGCGTCGTCGGCACATCCGCCCACCAATACCACGGCGACACGCCCATCTCTTCGGAGAGCTCATAGATTCCGTAAATTGCTCCGCGTTTGTCGCTGCCGGCGACCACGAGCGCCCGGTCGACGCCGGGGAACGGCTGCTCGACCACCTGGATGAGAAACGCCTCCCATTTTCCCTCGATTTCGCCGACGTCGATCTTCCGCTCGCGCACCAGTCGGTCGACTAGCGCGCTTTTCCCGATCGTTCCAACCACGACGACCGCAGAATGCGCGCCGGGGTCGTCGCGCAGGACCACCGGCTTCGTCGCCGTCACCCGCTCGACATCGGCGGCGAGGTCGTTTGCCGCGCGGAGCACGCCGGCAAAATCGCCCGCGCTCACGACGATCGGCGCGGCCTGCCCGTTCGTCGCCAATGCGAGCCGGCCGGCCGCGGGTTCAAACTCGATGACGTTTGCGCTTCCCAACCTCGCGGCGGCGCGCGTCGTCGCGAGCGCGAGAGCGCCGGCGAACAAAAGCGCAGGGACAACTCGCGTGATGAAGCTCATGTCAATCGAGCGTTCCAGCCGCGCGCCGAATCCGGGGAAGATCATGTTGGGGCACTTTAGTCAGGTTAGGCGGCGCTCGAACTGTCGCCGATCCGTGCGATTCACGTTGCGCGGCGGTTCGTCGCCGATGCAGCGCGGACCTTCACGCACGAATCTGCCGCGATCAAAAACGCCGTCGGTCTAACTATAATCCGTTCAATCGCCGGCGCGCCGGTCGCCGTGCGAGAAGAGTGGGGCCAGCGGGCCATCAGCGCCGGCGTTGCACTGGACGCGCGAACACAAATCCTCCAGCTTACCGATTTCCGAGGGCGTAGCTCAGCTGGATAGAGCAAGAGTTTCCTAAACTCTAGGTCGGCGGTTCGACTCCGCCCGCCCTCACCAATTTTCCGCGACGAGGCGGGCAAAATGCGGGTTGACAAGCCGACTCTCGAATTCACGCTCGCCCCTCCTTTCAGTCATGAGCACCACCGAACAACCCGCGCAGCAGAGCCTCACGCCCGAGCAAATTCCATTTACCACGCCCGCCGTGATGAGGAACTACGTGACCGACACCGGCAAGATCCTGCCGCGCAAATACACTCACCTTTCCGCCAAGCAGCAGCGCGCCGTCACCAAGACGATCAAGCACTCGCGCAACATGCTGCTCGCCCAGTAAGCCGGCGGTTGTGATTTCCTCGCGGGCCGGAGTTAATCGCTCCGGCCTTTTTTGCGTCATGACCACGAAACCCACCGCGCGGATCTATCGCGGCACGCCGCGCAATCTCGCTTTTCTCGCCGGTGTTCTTCGGGAGGGCGGCATCGTCGCCGTGCCGACCGAAACCGTGTACGGGCTGGCTGGCAACGCGCTTGCGGTCGGCGCCTGCCGAAAAATCTTCCGCGCCAAGGGCCGCCCGAAGCAGGATCCGCTCATCGTCCATATTCACTCGCTGGAGCAGTTGTCCCTCGTCGCTGAAACAAATCCCGCCGCCCTGAAACTGGCGCGGCGATTCTGGCCCGGGCCGCTGACACTGGTTCTGCCGCGGCGTAAGATCGTGCCTGCGCTCGTCTCCGCCGGGCTGCCGAGCGTCGCGGTCAGAATGCCGCGGCATCCTCTCTTCCGTCAGCTCCTGAAACTCGCCGGCACGCCCCTCGCCGCGCCCAGTGCCAATCCCTTCGGCTACATCAGCCCGACCTGCGCCGAGCACGTGCGGGCCGGCTTGGGCGGAAAAATCGCCCACATCCTCGACGGCGGCCCTGCCTCCATCGGCGTGGAATCGACCATCATCGATCTTCGCGATCCGGCGGAGCCCCGGCTGTTGCGCCCCGGCGCCGTCACCCGCGCGCAACTCACGCGCGCCCTGGGGTGCGCCGTGCTCGACGCCCAGCCAGTGAAAGAAAACCGCGCCCAACTCGCTCCCGGCCGCCTGACCCGGCACTACAGTCCGCGCACACCGGCCGTGCTGCATGATCGATTCGAGCGGAGCGAAGTGCAGCGGAGTTCACCGAACGAAGCGTGGATCTTCGCCTCGCGACCGCGTCAGTTGACCGGTCGAAATATTTTCTGGCTGCAGGACAACGGTTCGTTGCCATCGGCCGCGCGACAGCTTTTCGCCACGCTGCGACGGGCGGATCGCGGCGGCTTTTCGCGCATCCATGTCGAACGGGTGCGCGGAGCCGGTGGCCTCGCCGATGCGATCAACGACCGGCTCGCGCGCGCCGCGAGCCGCGGCTGAAAAGCCGCCGGCAAGACTCAACGCGACTTGGCGTCCTCTTCCTTCGACATCACGACGTAGTAATCCTTGTAGGACTTGTCGTAATACTGCGCGTAGTAGTAGCCGGAGACCGCCAGGTTGAGGCCGTTGAGCACCGCGCCGAAGCAGGGGACGTTGGCGTCGAGGAGCTTCTTCGCTGCGAACTGGGCCGCTTTGCGCCGGACCTTGTTGAAGAAGATCGTGAAGATGGAGCCGTCCACCAGCGGAAGGATGATCATCGCATCGCTCACGGCCGCGAGCGGCGGGGTGTCCACGAAGACGCGGTCGTAGCGTTTGCGCAAATCCGAGAGCATCAGCTCGAAATTTTTGCTGTTCAGGATGTGCGTCGGATTCTTCGCCCGGCCACCCGCCGGGATGATGTCGAGGTTCGGCTGGATGTTGCGCATCGTGACGTCGTCGAGCGATGCCGTGCCCGCGCACACGTCGATGACTCCGCGGAGATTCTCCACCCGAAACGATTTATGGATATTCGGTTTGCGGAGGTCGCAATCAACGACCACCACGCGTTCGCCGTGCGCGGCGAACGTCAGCGCGAGATTCGTCGTGATGAAGGATTTACCCTCGCCGGGTATGGTGCTGGTCGTGAGGAGGCACTTCGCGTTTTTGCTTTCGTCTTTCAGCCGCAGGCTGGAGTGCAGCGTCAGAAACGACTCCGCGACTTGACGGTCCGCGTTGTTCACGACGATCTGCGCCTTGTCGGCCTGTTCCATCCGCTTGATTTGCGGAATGATTCCGACGAGCGGGAGGCCGATGACACCCTCGATGTCGAAGGAGCTCTTCACCCGGTCGTCGATATACGCGACAAAAAAGGCAAAGGCGAAGCCCAGGCCGAGGCCGCCAAAGAACCCGAGGCTGAGATTCAGCAAAACCTTCGGCGAAACCGGAGAGTTGGTCGGACGCGCCAAATCCACGACACGGGCATTCTGCGTTTCGATGGTGCTCGTCATCGACGTTTCGCGCGTGCGGGCGATGATGGCCTGGAGGATCGTTTCGTTGATGCGAAGATCCCGGGCCATGTTGTCGTATTCCACGCCGTAGCGGTCGATCGCGAGCGACTCCGACTCCTGCGAAGTGAGCTGAGCCCGGGTCTCGCGGTCGTTGCGCAACGCGGTCTGATATTCCGACTCGATCGACGCCTCGGCGTTTTTCAGCGCCTTCGTCAATTCGCGCTCGGTCTGGCTGGCGGAATTAACGGCTTCGATCATCCGCGGGTGCTTGTCGCGATACCTTTCGCGCAGTTGGGCCATCGCGATCTTTTGCGCGGAAAGCTGCTGCACGAGCTGGCTGATCAGCGGCTGGGTCGCGATGAACGGCAGTTCCGTCAGATCGCCGCCGCTTTCGCGTCTCTCTTTGACCTGCTTCCAGCGAATCTCCGCGTCGCTGAGTCGCGCCGTCGTCTGCGTGACGAGCATGTTGAGCGCCTTCAGCTTTTCCGTGACGATGTCCTTGCGCTCATCGAGCGAGACCAGGTTGTTCTTCGCGCGGTAATTTTGGAGATTTACGGCGAGTTCATCGACTTTCTTGCGCTGCTGCTCGACGCGCACTTTCAGATCTTCGACGGCTTTCATCGACTCGTCGATGCGGACACGGGCGTTGTAGGCGATGAATTCGTCGACGAAGAGATTCGCGACCTTGGCGGCGATAAATTTGTCGGGGTGCTGATACTGGACGAGGAGGATCAACGTGAGGCGTTGCGGCAGAATCTTGCGATTGTCGGCGAGCACCTTGAAAGCCGAGGCAGGCTCGGTACTTCCCTCTTTTTCGTACGGCGCGAGAAACTGGCGCAGGTCGTCTCCAGTCAGGCGGTCCGCCACTTTTTGGATGATGGCGGCACTCTCCAGGATCTTAACCTGCGTGTTCAAATCCTCCGCGGACCGGATTTCGTTATCCATCACCGCCTGCACCTGCATGATGGTCGGATCCCGGCGAAAGATCTGCACGGTCGCCGTCGCCTGGTAGATCTTCGTCTGGCTGAGCGTGTAGACCAGCGCGGAGGAAAAAACCACGAGAAAGACGACGACGATGTACCAGATTCGCTCCCGAATGATCAGCAGATAATCCTGAAAGGTCCGTTGCGCCTGGCCCGTCGACGAGTCCCCATAGCCGTAGCCATACCCGACCGCCGAATATCCTGCGTAGCCGCCACCGTAATTGTAGTTGTCGGCCCCGGGCGCCGTTTGTTTCGCGTCTTGCTCCATTGTGAGTCGTGAATCGCTCGTCCGAATTATAAAATTCTTTCGGGGACGAAAATCACATCGTCCTGAATCAACGCCCACGATTCTTTCGCGGCCCCCTGGATGATTTCATCGGCGTTGATGATGTAGCTCGTGGTTTTTCCGTCGGTGGTGCGCGTCAGTTTGATGTGCTTTCGATCCGCCAGCCGCGTGAATCCGCCCACCCGCGAAATCGCGTCGAGCAGGGTCATCCCCAGCTCCTGCGGAAACAGCACGACTCCCGGCGTGTTGACCGAACCGAGGACGTTCACGCTGCGCTTCGCATATTCGAGCACGAAGACGTTAATCTGCGGGTTGACGAGGTAATCGTGGTCGTAGAGGTCGTGGATGAAGTCCCGCAATTCCCGGACCGTTTTTCCTTTGACGTCGATCGCGCCCACCAAGGGTAGATTGATCGTGTTCTCTTGTGAGATGCGGACCTCGCGGGTGAGATCATCCTCCTGAAAAATCTGCACGCGCAATAGATCCGAGGGCAGCAGGACATAGTCCGCCTTTGCAACTGCAGCCGGCGGCGTTTCGGGCGAGGCTGCGGGCTGCGCTCGCAAGTTCACAGCGACAACGGCGAACAACGTGCAGCAGATCAGACGTGGCAACATAAGAAAAAAAAGCGGAAGAAGACCGAAGCGATCTTCTCCCGCAATCTGAGAGTGAGGCAAGGGCGCCGAATTACGAATTAGTAACGGAAATTCGCGCTGATGGTCAAAACGCTGTCGTCGAATTTCGAAGTCGGGAGATCCGAACGATTGTTACGGTAGGTGTAACTGCCGGTCACGCGGACGTTCGCATTCACGATATACGTCGCACCGATTCGCGCCTCCACGTAATCGTCCGTGCGGGGCTTTGCCGCTTTGAAATAATCGATCGCACGGTACGAGAGACCGGCTGAAACCGCCCACTGCTCGGAGATGTTGGACTGCACCGATGCATTCAGCGCGAAATTTTTCTGCTGCTCACCCTGGGCATTGGTATCGAAATCGTTGGAAACGCCGAATTGCATGATCGACTTCGGCGAGGCGACATAGGACAGGCTGGCATCGACGCCGAGCAAGCTCGCGTCTTTCAATCGCGCATAGCTGCGCTCCGTCAAACCCACCGCGATCTTGCCGCTCAACTTCGGCGTGAATTCGCCGCGGGCACTGACATTGAAAAAATTGTCGGTCGCATCCGGAGCATTCCCCTCCGCCCAGCTGCGACGGTATTGATATCCGACGCCCGCATCCACTTTCGGGGTCACCTCGTAGTAAACGTTGACCGGCACCGTCAGGGTTTCCGTATCAAAAAAGCCGGTGCGCTCATAGTCCGCCTTCGCATACTGCACGCCCGTCGCCACCGTCGTTTTCTCGGAGATCGCGACCTCGCCGGTTGCGCCCGCATTGGTCGACTTGCGATGAATCAGGAAGTCGACGTTCGGAATGCCGTTAATGTCTCCGACTTGATTTTGGTTCGTCTCGGCGAAGCCCGCGTTCACGGAACCCTTCGACTTTCCATCGGTGAAACCGGCCGCAAAACTGGTCGAGAAGAGACTCGAATTCAGATCGCTGTGATCCGAGTAGCTGGAGAAATTCTCCTGCACGGACCAACTGCCTTGCACCGTGGCGGTCTTGCCGAAGACCAATTCCAAGCCAGGGGTCGCCTCGAAAACCGTGTCGCTTCGATCCTTGGTGCTGCTCGGAGCGAGGAAAATGTTGCTGTCGGCGCGGGCCGAAACATCGCCCGTCAGGAAGATTTCAGCCCCGTCGCCGACGGCAAGAAAGGGCGCCGCGTAGGCGCCGCCGGCCAGAAGCAAGGACGTCGTGAGAAGTGAAGCGATTTTCTTCATCGGAAAGCTGGTGAGTTATTGCGTTGCTAGGTGTTTTGCGGTCTTGAGTAAGGGATAATCGAAGCAGGAAACTTGCCTTCACGCGACAGACTGAGGCATTTCCCTACACCAATGTCAGCTTTTGGATTAGCAAACACCCCGGTTAAACCATCAGAGGCGGACCCCATGCAAGGCCTTTTTTGTAACCAGTGACACGCGATGAGCGGCGCCCCCGGTTCTCCCAAACGAGTCTATCCTAGCCCTCTTCGCCTGACGGGTTGGAAACGCGTTTTACCTCTGCGCATCGAGCAACGCGACGGCGTCCGCATCGTCCGGATCCTCTGGAAAAATTTCGTCGGTTTGCTGGCCGCCTCCCTTGTCTGTTTTTACGTGATGCTCGTGGTCGGCGCATGGGCCTTTCTCAATTTTCAACGCGGTGTCACCGAGACGCGCTTCATCGACCTTCTGATGCCCCAACGCTGGCCGATCCAGCGCGTGCGCATCGGTGACCACCAGATTGCCGTCGCCCGCCATCAGCTCGAGACGGGGGAAGCTCGCGACGCCTTCATCAGTCTTCGCAGCGGCGTAGCGAAATCCCCTGCGAACCTCGAAGGCCGCCTCCTTCTCGCGAAACTACTCGTCGCCGCCCATCGCAACGACCTGGCCGAAGACTGTCTCCTCGCCGGTCTTCCCTTCGCTTTTCGTGACCTTGCTTACCTCCGGGAAACTTTCGGCTTTCTCCTCGAGCAACAACACGACGACGCCGTTCGCACTCACGCCCGCCGCCTGTTGAGCGACCCGCAACTCTCCCCCGACGCCGCCTCGCTCGTGGCTCTCGCCGCCGCCAGTGCCAGTTATTTTCGTGGCAACTACGACGAAGCCGACGACTTCATCGAGTCCCATCGCCTCGACCTCACTTACGACGGCCGCCTTCTTTCCGCCCAAGTCGACTGGGAACGCGGCTATCGCGAGCTCGCCCTTGCTCGCCTGCGCGCCCTTTCCGACGAGTATCCGGGTAACGACTCCGCACGCGCCCAACTCGCCAACTGGCTCCGCGACCTCGGCCGCTCCGACGAATTTCGTCGCGAATCCCTGCTCCGCCAGATCGCCCTCCCCGGCAGTCCGGCTCCGCGCATCGAACTGCTGCGCGCGCTTCGCCAGGAAAATTCCTCGCTCGTCCCCGCCGAAGTCGACGCGATCCTCCGCGATTCCTCAGGCGACGAAAAACTCCTGCTCGCGCTCGCCGACTTCGCGGCCGAGACCGCCGACGTCGATCTCGCCCGGCGCGTTTACGAACGCTGCCGCACCCTGAACCGCGGTTGGGAGGCCGCGGCCTTTCTCCAGGTTGAAGCGCTCATCGCCGCCCAGCGCTACCGCGAAGCGCTCGACCTCACCCGCACCCTCCTCGACGCCAATCGCGACTGGTCCAAACGCTACTACGCGCTCTTTAACAGCCTTCAAGCCGTCGCCTACTATGGACTCGGTGACGCGTCCTCCGCCCAGCTCTACCTCTCGAATTTCCTCGGCCAGGCCGATCTTCGCGCCGACAACCTGCTCGCCGTCGCCCAACGTTTCGCCGACGTCGGCGCTCGCCCCGAAGCTCGCGAGACCCTTGCTCACGCCGTGATGGCCGATCCGCTCAACCAAGCCGCACTCACCCGTCTCATTCAACTCGATCTCGATCTCAACCAGATCGACGCGCTCCCGCCCCACCTTCGCCAACTCCTCACGATGCGCCGGCCCTCTCCCGTCGTGCTCCGGGCCGCCTTGGCGAAACTCGGCAGCGACCTCTTTCTTTTCTCGCGAGAACGGGATGCGACCCTCGCCGCCCTCCAGGGCGCCGTCGCCGCCGTGCCCGCCGTCTCCTCCGCGACGCCGTAGCCCGCGCTCGCCCTCCTCGATCCGCTCGCTCAGCGCACCGCGACCTTCAGCTCGCGCAGCAGCCGCGCATTTTGTTCCCGCGTTCCCACCGTCACGCGCACCCACTCCGGCAGTCCGTAGGATTTCACCGGCCGCACGATCACCCCGCGCGCCTGCAACGCCTCGAACACCCGCATTCCGTCGCCGACCCGCACCAGCATGAAATTCGCCACGCTCGGCACGAACTCCAGCCCCAGCTCGCCGAATCCGTTTTCCAACCACGCCAGCCCCGCGCGATTCTCCCGCGCCGTTTTCTCCGCGAACTCCCCGTCATCCAGCGCCGCGATCGCCGCCGCCTGCGCGACCGCATTCACGTTGAACGGCTGCCGCACCCGATTCAGCAGCGCCACGATTTCCTTCTTCGCGTAACCGTAACCGATCCGCAACGACGCGAGCCCGTAGATCTTCGAAAACGTCCGCAGGCACACCACATTTCGTCCCTCGCGCACCAGCCCACGCAGATCCGGCGCGTGCTCGACAAACTCCGCATACGCCTCGTCGAACACCGCCACCACGTGCTCCGGCAGCGCCCGCGCAAACGCCAGCAGCTCCGCCTCCGTATTCGCCGTGCCCGTCGGATTGTTCGGCGTGCACACATAGACCAGTTTCGTCCGTGGCGTGATTGCCGCCCTCATCGCCGACAGATCGTGCCGGAAATTCACCAGCGGCACCTCGACCGCCTTCGCGCCGAAGACCAGCGTCACCAATTTATAGACGACAAACGCCGGCGCCCCCATCACGACCTCGTCGCCCGCTCCGAGCAGCGCGTGGCCGATCAGCTCGATGACCTCGTTCGACCCGTTCCCCACCACGAATTCCTCGGCGTCCAGCCCCCGCACCGCCGCCAGCTTCCGCCGCAGATCGAAGCACCCGCCATCCGGATAAAGTTCGCCGTGCTCCAGCGCCGCCTTCGCCGCTGCGACCGCCTTCGGCGACGGCCCCCAGGGATTTTCGTTCGACGCCAGCTTGATGATCGTCGCGGGATCGAGCCCGAGTTCGCGCGCGACATACTCGATCGGCTTCCCCGGCTCATACACCGGCTGCGTCAACACCTCGGGCCTGACCAATTCGCGAAAGTTCATCTCCATCACGCTTGGCCGTCCGCCGCTCGACTCTCAACCCTCAACTCGCAACTTCCCGCGTCACCTGCGCATCAGCTCTTCGCTTTCCGGCTCGGCACACGCACGACCTTCATTCCCGCCGCCTTCGCCGCCTCGAAGCCCGGCGTCGCATCCTCGAACACCAGGCACCGCGTCGGCTCCGCCCCGATCAGTTTCGCCGCGAGCAGAAACATATCCGGCGCCGGTTTCCCCTGCACCACGTCGTCCGCCGTCACCACCGCGCGAAACAGCGGCGCCAGCCCCGACAATTCCAACGACCGCCGCACCACGTCGCGCGGCCCGCCCGACGCGATCGCCATCGGATGCGTCTTCGCCGCCTCGCGTGCGAACGCCACCGTCGGCGCGATCACCTTCGCATCCTTCTGGATTTCCATGAACACCTTTTCCTTTTCGTGGAAAACGCGCTCCACATCGATCGTCAGCCCGTAGTGCTTCGCGATCAGTTCCGCCACGCGGCGCGTCGGCACGCCGCCGAGCGAATAGAACAGCTCCTCGTCGAGCGTCACCGTCAGCCCCGCGCTCCGCATCGCCACGTCCCACGCGCGATAGTGCAGCGGCATCGTGTCGATGAGCGTGCCATCGAGATCGAAAATATAACCCGCGAAGTCGCCGGCCGGAATGTCCAGTTTCATAGGAACGCGCACCCTCTCACGCCCGCCTCAACTTTCAACCTTGATCTTCGCGCGCCCGTCGCGCTCGCCGGCTGAGCTCTCAGCTCTCAGCTCTCAGCTCTCTCCGTTCTCTCAACTCTCAACTCTCAACCCTCAACTCTCAACTCTCCCGACTCCGTCACACTCCCACCACCTCACTCCGCCGCTCCATCACCACCGTATCGCGCCATTGCCCCGCACGCGGACTCCCCGGCGGCATCTGCGCGATCCGCTCGTGACGTCCCACCATGCGAAACCCACACCGCGCATGCAGCGCCAAACTCACCGCGTTCTCCGGAAAAATTCCCGCCTGCAACGTCCAGAAACCCGCCGTCTCCGACTCCGCGATCAATCGTTTCAATAACGCCGTCCCCACGCCTTTCCCCCGCGCCGCCCTCGTCAGCACGATCCCCAGTTCCGCCACGCCGCGATACGGCTCACGCTGCGACACTCGCGACAACCCGCACCACCCGACCACCTCGCCGCTCGCCTTCGCCCGCACCACGAGCCGTCCCACTTCCAGCCTTCCGCTCGCGAACGTCGCCCAATCCTTCGCCGGCGCCGCCGTAAACGTCATTTCCCCCGAGTCGATCCCTTCCTGCCAGATCGTCTTCACCGCCGGCCAGTCCGCTTCCGTCATCGCCTCGATCTTCATTCCTCTTTTCTTCCGCCCCTGTTCACCCACGGCAAGGTGGAACCCGACGTCCCCGAACACCTGTTACCGTTGTCTCCGGTCCAAAGAGGCCCCGTCGGGTTGAAAACGCCGCCCTCGCTTCACCACCCGTTCCTCCTAAAGGCGCGGTTGGAATTGAACCACAGAGACGTGGTTCAACGGCGTTTTTTAGGTTCATTCCGCCGCGCATTCGCGCCCATCAGCGTCCATCCGCGGTTAACGGGCTCACTTTCCCCGTCCCGCGTCCATTCGCGCTCGCCACCGCAGCGCCACCACGACCAGCCCGATCAGCGCCGGCACCTCGACCAGCGGCCCGATGACCGCTGCAAACGCCGCCCCCGACGCCAGCCCGAACACCCCCACCGCCACCGCGATCGCCAGTTCGAAATTATTCCCCGCCGCCGTGAACGCCAGCGTCGCCGCCCGCTCGTAATCCGCCCCAGCCCGCACGCTCATCCAGAACGTCGCGCCAAACATGATCGCGAAATAAACCACCAGCGGCGCCGCGATCCGCACCACATCGAGCGGCAGGCTCAACACCGTCTCCCCCTTCAAACTGAACATCACCACGATCGTGAACAACAGCGCCACGAGCGTCACCGGCCCGATCGCCGGCAAAAACTTTTTATCGAACCACTCCACTCGCCTCCCGCGCCGCAGCACGACTCGCGTCAGCAATCCGCCCAAAAACGGCACCCCGAGATAAACCAAAACGCTCTTCGCCACCGCCCCGATCGTCACCTGCGACAAATCCACCGCGCCCGTCGTCACGCCCACGAGCGGCGGCAGCACCTTCAAGAAGAACCACGCCATCGGCGCGAAAAAGAAAACCTGAAACAGCGCGTTCGCCGCCACCAACCCCGCGCAATACTCCCGGCTCCCGCCCGCCAGATCGTTCCACACGATCACCATCGCGATGCACCGCGCGATCCCGATCAACACCAGCCCCACGAAATACTCCGGCCGGTCCCGCAGAAAAATCGTCGCCAGCGCAAACATCAGCACCGGCCCCACCAGCCAGTTCTGCGCGAGCGACAGCGCCAGCACCTTTTTATCCCGAAACACATCCCCCAGCTCCTCGTAGCGCACCTTCGCCAGCGGCGGATACATCATCAAAATCAAACCCACCGCGATCGGCACCGACGTCGTCCCGACGCTCCACGCCGTCAACACCCGCGGCAGCACCGGCAGGAATTTTCCCGCCAGCACCCCCGCCGCCATCGCGAGAAAAATCCAGGCCGTCAGATAGCGATCGAGAAACGACAACCGCCCCAACACCGCCGCGCCCGCGCCCTTCGCCAGCCGATCCTTCCCCGCCTCGCCGTCTTGTTCCGTGTTCATCCGCGTCATCCGTGGTTGGAATTTTTTCCTCCGAAACTGCCGCTCGCACCGTGTCGCCGCCTCCCTTTTTGCACCTTTTTGTGGCCACTCATGATTTCAAACTCTGCGCCTTCCGCGCGTCGCGCCGCCCATCCGCATACGACTCGAATCGCCGCCGGATCTCATCCCGCACGCGCCGAAACACCGCCAGCTTCTCCTCCTCCGTGCCCGTCGCCTGCGCCGGATCGTCAAACGGCCAGTGGTGCCGGTTCACCTGCCCCGGAAAAATCGGACACGCCTGATCCGCATTCCCGCACACCGTGATCACCGTCTCCACCTCCGCATCGATGAACTCGTTCCACGACTTCGACCGCTGCCCTGAAATATCCACGCCGATCTCCTTCATCGCCGCGATCGCCAGCGGATGTACGTAGCCCGCCGGCCTCGACCCCGCGCTCGCCACCTCCAGAAAATCGCCCGCCGCCGCACGCAGCACGCCCTCCGCGAGATGACTCCGACAAGAGTTTCCCGTGCACAACACCAACACCACCGGTTTCTTTTCACTCATAAATTTCCCCCTGGCGCCGCAGCGCCGGCAGGGCGCGCTCTCCGGGCGCGCCGCCCCGCTCCATTCGCATCCCGCCGTCCCCCACGTTGCGCCTCAACACGCGCACTCCTTCTTCCGCCGCTCCCACCCGATCACCTTCCCGTGACGGTCGAACTCGAACCGGCAGCAATCCTGCAGTTTCTTTTTCAACATCGCCCGTCCGCGTTGCACCCGCGATTTCACCGCCGTCAGTGACAGCTCCATCCGCAACGCGATCTTCGCCAACGGCAGCCCCTCGAGTTCCGCCAGCCGCACCGGTTCGCGATACTCCGCGGGCAATTCCTCCAGGAATCGTTTCATCGACCCGACCACTGCCTCGCGCAACGCCGCCACCTCGTCGACCGACTCCGCCGCCACCTCATTGTCGGACGGAGTCTCCGTACCCCGCCGCTCCCGTCGGTAGTGATCGATGATCGTCGTCCGCGCGATCCGGTAAAGCCACGCCTCCAGCCGCATCCCATCGCGCAACGTCGCCCGCGATCGATACACCTTCAGCAACGTCTCCTGCGCGAGATCGGCCGCCGTCGCCTCGTCACGCACGCGCCGCCGGATGAAACCGCGCAGCTTCCCCGCGAAATCCAGCACCGATGCATCGAACTCCGCTGCGCTCACGTCTCTCGCCTTTCCCGCGTCCGGCACACCGCCACCGATGGACACAGCCCGCGAAACTCCGCCGTCGCGCGAATCGCCTCCGGCGCCTCCGCACGCGCCGCCGCTCGAAATCCCCGCCGCTCGAAAAATTTCTCCGCCGTCGTCGTCAACAACCACCACCGCCGCACGCCCCAGGCTCCCGCCGCGCGCTCCAGTTCCTCCACTAATTTCCCGCCCAAACCCGCGCCGCGCCATTCGCCCGCCACCACCAGTGACCGCAGCAACGCATCCTCCCCGTACACCTCCGCCCCCACCGCGCCGACCACCCGCCCACCCTCGCGCGCCACCAAAAACCTCCCGATATGCGCCGCGAAATCCTCGCCCGGCAACTCCGCGGCGCGCAGCAGCCCTGCGATCGCCGGCCCATCCTTCTCTTTTGCCGCCCCGATCGCCGGCACTGCCTTTTCATCTGCGTCCATCTGCATCGTCTGTGGTTTTACTCACTCCGGCTTATACGCCGTCACCATCGCACTCACGACAAAATCGCCGGTCGTCGCGTCCTCCGTCCAATGCCGGATATACTCGCGCGAACTCTCCTTCGGCACGACTTCCACCCGCGAAAATCCCGCCGCTCTCAGCAAGTCCTTCAACTCATCCACCAACGTCGCCCCACCGATGCACGCGCCGATCGAGGCCAGCTTCGTCCGCATCGCTTGCGGCAACGCCTGGATCGCCACCACATCCGCGATCGCCAGCCGCCCGCCCGGCTTCAGCACCCGGAACGCCTCGCGAAACACCCGCCCCTTTTCCGGCGAGAGATTGATCACGCAGTTCGATAAAATCAGATCCACCGTCGCATCCGCGACCGGCAACGCCTCGATCTCGCCGAGCCGGAACTCGACATTCGTCAGCCCGCTCTTCCGCGCATTCGCGCGCGCCTTCTCGATCATCGCCGCCGTCATGTCGACGCCGATCACGTGTCCCGAGCCCGCGAGCTGCCGCGCCGCCAGAAAACAGTCGAAGCCCGCGCCGCTTCCCAGATCGAGCACCGTTTCGCCCCGCTTGATGCTCGCGATCGCCAGTGGATTCCCGCAGCCCAGCCCCAGCTCCGAACCCGCCGGCGCCGCCGCCAGTTGTTCCGCCGTGTAGCCGAGCTGCTCGCCATACGCCCCGTCCTTTTTTCCGCCGCAGCATCCGCTGCTCGTGCAGCCGCACGTTTCGTCCGCCTGCTCCGCGATCGCGCCGTAACGCTCGCGCACGAAGCTCCGGATTTTTTCCGATTCAGGTAATGTGGAATTGCTCATGTCGATGATTGTTCACCTCTGCTGACGCCCAACCCTCCCGGCGGACGCAAACATTCCGTCACACCCGCCTCCGCAAAATCCATTGTCCGCCGCCCCGCGCTCCACCACACTCCGACCGCACACCTTACCCCCAATGAAAAAATACATCGTCGAGTTCATCGGCACGTTCTTCCTCGTGCTCACCGTCGGCCTCACCGTTCGCCAAGGCGCGCCCCTCGCCCCGATCGCCATCGGCTCCGTGCTCATGGTCATGATCTTCGCCGGCGGACACATCTCCGGCGGACACTTCAACCCCGCCGTCACGCTCGCCGCCTTCCTCCGCGGCCGCTGCGACAAGGCCGACGTCCTCCCCTACTGGATCGCGCAGTTCGCCGCCGGCCTCGTCGCCGCCCTGCTCGTCAACTTTCTCCTCCGAGGCCGCGTCGATCCCGCGGTCGTCGCGCTGCACCCGACGCTGAAATCCTTCATCGTCGAATTCCTCTTCACCTTCGCGCTCGCGTGGGTCGTCCTCCAAACCGCCACGTCAAAAGGCACGATGGGCAATTCCTTCTACGGCCTCGCCATCGGTTTCACCGTGCTCGTCGGCGCGATCACCGTCGGCGGCATTTCCGGCGGCGCGTTCAACCCCGCCGTCGGCCTCGGCGTCTGGACCATGGGACTCGAATCCGCGAAACAGTTTGCCGTCTACCTCTGCTCCGAACTCGCTGGCGCCGGCGTCGCCGCCTTCGCCTTCCGTCAGATCAACGGCCTGGACTAACCGCGGCGCTTCGCGCCACGGAAACTCCAAGCTCGCAAGCTCCAAGCTCCAGAGAACTTCCAAGCTCCAACTCTCAACTCACGCCCCACCGTCCTGTTTCCGCTTTGGAAACGCGACCTTGGTGTTTCTCTGGAGCTGGGAGCTTGGTCCTTGTAGCTTCCGCCGCTCCGCGGCGGACGCCGCGTCAGCGGCGGACGCCGCGATGCAGTCGGCTCGCCGGCTTCGGCGTCACCGCCGCCGCCGCCTCGGCCATCGCCTTCTCGTCGAACAGCGCCGAATAAATATACGGAAACCCTTCGAGCTTCTTCCGCTCCACGCCCACGCCCATGTAGCGCTCGATCGAACGCGCGTCGCGCACGTCCTCCTCGGTCACCAGCGTGAACGCGTCGCCCGTGTTGTGCGCACGGCCCGTGCGGCCGATGCGGTGCACGTAGTCTTCCGGGTTCTCCGGCACGTCGTAATTCACCACGTGCGAAATACCCGCGATATCGAGCCCGCGCGCCGCGATGTCCGTCGCCACGAGCACCTCGTATTTGCCGCTCTTGAAACCATCCAGCGCCTCGATGCGCTCGCGCTGGCTGCGGTCCGAGTGCATCACGCCGACCGTGTGACCCTTGCTCGTCAGCCGGTGCGCGATCCGGTCCGCGCCCATCCGCGTCCGCGAGAAAATCAGCACGCTCTTGAATTCCGTGCGCTCCAGCAGCAGCTGCAACAGCTCGAATTTCTGCGACGCCACCACCGGATAAAACGCATGCGACACCGTCTCCGCCGGCGAACGCTGACGGCCGATCTCCACCTTCACCGGATTGTTCAGCGCCCAGCCGGCGAGCTGCTCCAGCTCCGGCGGCAACGTCGCCGTGAAGAACAGCGTTTGCCGCGCCTTCGGGCACTTCTGCACGATCCGCCGCACATCCGGCAGGAAACCCATGTCGAGCATGCGGTCGACTTCGTCGAGCACGAGGATGTCCACCTTATCCAGCGAACAATTTCCCTGTTCCAAATGGTCCAACAGCCGCCCCGGCGTCGCCGCCAGGATGTCCATGCCGCGCTTCAAATCTTCCAACTGCTTCCCATAACCGACGCCGCCGTAGACGATCGTCACCCGCAGATCGGTGAACTTCGCAAATTTCTGAAACGCCTCCTCCACCTGCAGCGCCAGCTCGCGCGTCGGCTCGAGAATCAGGCAGCGCAGATTTCCATGCGCGCCGAGCCGCTGGATGATCGGCAACGCAAACGCCGCCGTCTTGCCCGTGCCCGTCTGCGCCGACCCGATCACGTCGCCGCCGCGCAGCACCACCGGAATCGCCTGCGCCTGAATCGGCGTCGGCGTCACGTAGCCCATCTCCTGCACGCCAAACGCCAGCGCATCCGACAGCCCGAGCTTGGTAAACTCCGTATCCATTTTCGGCACATCGACCGGCACCGCCGGCTTGATCGAAGCGGTGCGCGGATGATCGAACGTCTTGTCGATCGTCGGCCGCTCGTGCCGTTCGCTGCGCTCACCGCGCGCGCCGTACCCGTGACCGCTCTCGCTCCGTCCTCCACGACCGCCTTGCGCCCCGCGCCCACCACCACCGCCTGACCCACGGCCGCCCCGGCCGTGATCGTCGCGACGCCCCCGCGACTCACCGCCACCCTCATGGCGCGGTTTGCTCCCATGACTTCCGTGGCCGGCGCTCGCGCCATGGCCATGAGACTTCCCGCCATGGCCGCGTTCGTGACGCGGCTCCGCGGCGGACTGTGACCTGGATGAGGAAACCGGTTTGTGCGCCGCAGCGGCGGCAGGCTTGGCAGGGCGCGAAGGCGCGATGGATTCGCGAAGCTTCGCAAAGATTTTCTTTAACATGACTTCTGGTGAAAGGGGCTAAAGTCGCCGAAAGGTGCCCGTTTGCAATCCCCGATATGGGAGCATCGACGGCCTGCTCCCCGGGGAGCGCGGGCGCCCTCGCCCGCTTTTTCGCCTGCGGGTCTTGCGATCCGCGCGCCCCGCTTGACTTTCCCCTCAACAGTAACTTCTCTGGTTACATTAACCGATGACCGGGAACTCACGCTTCGCTGTCAGCCTGCACATCCTCGCCTACCTCGTCTATCGAGCGGGCGTCGCGGTGCCGTCGGCGGAAATCGCATCGAGCGTCGATACCAACCCCGTCGTGATCCGCCGCCTCCTTTCCGCGTTGATGAAAGCCCGTCTCGTCAAAGCCCAAAAAGGCGCCACCGGCGGCTTCATGCTCGCGAGCGCACCGGAAAACATCTCGCTCCTCGACGTCTACCGGGCCGTCCAGCCCGAGCCGAATCAAGGCTTCCGTCATTTCACGCCGAACCACAAATGCCCCGTCGGCGCCAAGATCGAGTCGATCCTGCGCGCCGTCTTTTTCAAGGCTCAGGCCAGCATGGAAGCCGAGTTCTCGCACGTTTCCCTCGCCCAGATCGATGCCCAGCTCCACAGCGTTTGTCTGGGCCGGAAGTAGAAATTTTTTGCACATAAATGTAACCGTTTTTGTTACCTTAATAACGATCTTCTCACTTCTGCTTTTCCTATGAAAACCGCATCGAACCGCCCAGCCTCGTCCACCCTCCTCTATCTCGACGCCAGCCCCCGCGGCGCGCGTTCCCACAGCCGCGGCGTCGGCCGGAAATTCCTCGACGCATGGCGCGCCGCTCATCCGAACGGCGCCGTGATCGCTCACGACATCGGCCGCGAGCCGCCGCCCTTCGTTTCCGAAGCCTGGGTCGAGGGCGCTTACGCCCCCGCCGACCAGCAATCTGCCGCCGCCCGCGCCGCCATCGACGTTTCGAATCGCTACGTCGACGAACTCCTCGCCGCCGATCAAATCGTCATCGCCACGCCGATCTACAACCTCTCGCTCCCCGCCGCCCTCAAAGCCTGGATCGATCAGATCGTCCGCGCCGGTCGCACTTTTACCGTCGGCGCCAGCGGCTACGAAGGCCTCGCCCGCGGCAAACGCGTCATCGTCCTCGTCGCCAGCGGCGGCGACTTCCGTCCTGGCACGCCCACCGCCGCCTACAATTTCATCGAACCTTATCTCCGCGCGATCTTCGGCTTCATCGGCATCACGCAGGTCGAGTTCGTCTACGCGCACAGCCTCGCCGGCGACGCCACGCGCGAGCAAAGCCTGGCCGACGCCGCCGCCTCCGCCGTTCAGCTCGCCGGCACCCGCGCCGCATGAGCTTTTTCTCTTCCGTCCAACTCGCCTCCGTCCACCTGCGCGTGCGCGATCTCGCGCGCAGCGTGGATTTCTACACCCGTCAACTCGGCTTCGTCCCAGCCCGCCCCGCGGCGCTCGCACGCGACCTCGCCGCGCCAACGCCTCACGCCTCGCTCACCGTCGCACCCGATGCGCCCGCGCTCCTCGAACTCACCGAAGATCGCCAGGCGCCCGCCGCACCGCCCGACGCCGCGGGCCTTTTCCACGCCGCCCTCCTCCTGCCCACGCGCGCCGCCCTCGGCCGCTGGCTCGCCGCCGCCGCCGGAAACGGCGTGCCCTTCGACGGCTTCTCCGATCACGGCGTCAGCGAGGCCATCTATCTGTCCGACCCCGATGGCAACGGCCTCGAGTTCTACGCCGATCGTCCGCGGGAAACGTGGCCGTTTCGCGACGGCGAACTCGCGATGACCACCGCCTCGCTCGATGTTCGCGATCTTCTCGCCGCCGGCGCGCCCGCCTCGCCCACCCGCTCGCCTCTGCCTCCGTTTCCACTTTCCGGCGCCCACTGGGGCCATCTGCATCTCCGCGTCACCGATCTCGATCGCGCCGAAAAACTCTATTCCGACGCGCTCCACTTCTCGCTCACCCAGCGTCTTGGCCCGAGCGCGCGCTTTCTCGCCGCCGACGGCTATCACCACTACCTCGGCCTGAACAATTGGGGCGGCGTCCGCCGTCCGCTGCCGCCCGGTGCGCTCGGTTTGATCGAGGCTACTTTTTCCGTCGCGGCAGGGCCCGGAGCGCGGGCACTTCAACTTCACGATTCCGACGGGCTGTCGCTCCACCTACGGCCGCGATAAGCCGCGACCATCGTTCCTGCCGGAAAAAACGTTCTGCCCGCGGTTGTACTCGCACACGCCGACCGATCATAGGTTCGCCTTGATCTTGTCGAGAATCCCCATCGAGAGCGGCTGATTGCCGAACACGCCCACGCGGATTCGCACCTTCGTGAGCCCCTGCGCCAGATTCTCCAGTCGGATCTCGATCTTCTTGTCCGCCGCGTTCCGCGCGAGAAAAGTGTCGACGAGCACATCCTTCCGTTCGCTCACCTTGGCGATGCCCAACTGCTGCAGCGCCTGATTCGTCGCCGCCGTCGTTTGATCGAAGCCCGAGGGCAGCGTTGTCTCGAGCTGTCCGCGCACATAAGCGACCGCGGTGCCCGCCCCCGCACCCGCCGCGACCGCGAGACATCCCGCCGTGGAAACGATCACCGCCAGCGCCCCGCCGGCCAGACTCGCCGCCAGAAATTTTCTCAAGGTGTTTGTTTTCATAAACGCGTGAGGAGAGGTCGACAGACCGGCGAACCGCCCGGCGGTTCGCCGCCTTCGCGCTTGGCTTGCCACGCGCTGCCACCCATCGTCGCGCCCTCCCCCTCCGCTTCGATGAACCACGACGTCCTCTGGCTCGCCCGGCTCGGCATCGACCAAGGTCTCCTCACGCGCGAACAATGCCTCGCCGTCCGCGCCGCGCTCGGCGACGCCGTCGAACTGATGGACTTCGCGCAAAAATTGATCGACGACGGCACCGTCACCGACATCGCCGCCCTGGAAAAAGTCGGCGGCTACGCCTTCGCCAACGGCCAAAAAGGCCCGCCGCCCGACGACCCGTTCGCCGAGCCCGCGCCGCCGCAACCCGCCGCCATCACCGCGCCCACACCCCGCCTCGTCCTTTCGAAAAAATCCGCCGCCGCGTCGGCCGCCGCGGCTCCGTCCTCCTCCGCCAGTTTTCCCTTCGCCAAACTCGACGCCCTCGACGACTCCGCTCTCGCCGCCGCCTTCCGCGAACTCCTCCGCTCCACCGCCCGTACCGGCGCGAGCGATCTCCACCTCTCGACCGGCGCGCGCCCCTTCATCCGCAAAAACCGCGCGCTCGAATTCCTCTCCGACCACACGCTCACCGCGGCCGACGCCCTTCGCCTCAACACCGCCCTTCTCTCCGAGGGCCAGCGAAAAATTTTCCTCGAGCGCAAAGACTACGACTACGCCCTGGCCGTTCCCAGCACCGCGGACTCGTCCGCCGCCGGCTTGGCGAAGGCCGACCGCTACCGCGTGAACCTCATGTTTCACAAAAACGGCCCCGCCGGCGCGTATCGCATGGTTCCCGAAAAAGTCCGCTCGCTCACCGACCTCGGTTTCGCCGCGCACCTGAAAACCCTCGAGAAACTCCTCTCCTACCACAACGGCCTCATCCTCATCACCGGCCCCGTCGGCTCCGGCAAGACGACCACGCTCGCCTCGATGGTCGACTATCTCAACAGCACGCGCACCGACCACATCATCACCGTCGAAGATCCCATCGAGGTCGTCCAACCCGCGAAAGGTTGCAACGTCTCCCAGCGCGAAGTCGGCCCGCACACGCGCACGTTCGCCTCCGCGCTGAAAGGCGCGCTCCGCGAAGATCCCGACGTCATCGTCATCGGCGAACTCCGCGACCTCGAGACGATCGAGATGGCGATCAGCGCCTCCGAGACCGGCCACCTCGTCATCGGCACGATGCACACGAGCGACGCCACCACGACGATGAACCGCCTCCTCGACGTCTTCCCGCCCGGCCAGCAATCACAGATTCGCTCCAGCGTCGCCGAGAGCCTCCGCGGCATCGTCTGCCAGCGCCTCCTCCCCGCGACCGACGGCGGCCTCACGCTCGCCTGCGAGATTTTGGTCAACAACACCGCCATCGCGAACCTCATCCGCGAAGGCAAATCCGCCGGCCTCCGCAACACCATGGAAACCGGCGTCCGCGACGGAATGTGTCTGATGGATAACGTCGTCTTCGCCCTCCATCAGGACGGGAAAATCTCTCCGCAGACCGCCCTTGCCAGCATCGCGAACCGCGTCCTCCGCGCGAAAATTGTCTGACCTGGTAGGGACGGCTCTCCGAGCCGTCCGCGTTTCCGCCCCCTCCTCCGTTTCGCCTCCCGCACTCCACCTCTCCCGATGCCCGCCATCGACACCCTCCTCCGCACCATGCTCGAGCGCGGCGGCTCCGACCTCCACCTCACCGTCGGCCTCCCGCCGAAAGCCCGCATCTCCGGCTCGCTCACCCCGATCGCCGACACCGTCGTCACGACTGATCAAATACAGTCCCTCCTTCAGGAAATCGTCCCCGCCCGCCGCTGGACCGAATACCTCGACCGCAAGGATCTCGACCTCGCCCACGAGATTCCCGGCGTCGCCCGCTTCCGCGGCAATTACCTCTACAACCACTGGGGCCAGGCCGCCGTCTTCCGCCAGATCCCCGCAAAAATTCTCTCTTTCGACGACCTCAGCCTGCCCCTCGCCCTCAAAAAACTCTGCCACCTCAACGAAGGCCTCGTCGTCGTCACCGGCCCGACCGGCTCCGGCAAATCGACCACGCTCGCCGCGATGATCGATTACATTAACACGAATCTCTCGCGCCACATCATCACGATCGAAGATCCGATCGAGTTCGTTCACCCCACGAAGAAATCCGTCATCGTTCACCGTGAGGTCGGCGAGCACACCGAGTCCTTCGCCGCGGCGCTGAAAGGCGCGATGCGCCACGACCCCGACATCCTCCTCCTCGGCGAGATGCGCGAACTCGAGACCATCAAGCTCGCCCTCGGCTGCGCCTCGATGGGCATGCTCGTCTTCGGCACGCTCCACACCAACAACGCCCCGAAGACCGTCGACCGCATCATCAACGCCTTCCCCGGCGACGAACAAAATCAAGTCCGCGTGATGCTCGCCGGCTGCCTCGCCGGCGTCGTCGCCCAGCTCCTCTGCAAGCGCATCCCGAAAGGCCGCTGCGCCGTCCACGAAATCCTCCTCAGCCACGAAGCGCTTCCGAACACGATCCGCTCCGGTCAGATCGCCAATATCAAAAGCATCATCGAAAGCGGCAGCGCCGATGGCATGGTCACGATGGACAACAGCCTCATGGCGCGAGTGAAAGACGGTACCATCGAGCCGAAGGAAGCCTACATGAAAGCCGCCAACAAAGCCCTCTTCGCTTCCCTCCTGAAACCCGGCGATCTCGAGAGCGGCCACTGAGTTCGACAGGGCAGCGATCTATGACCGCCTTGCTCAGGTAGGGAAGGCTCTCCGAGCCGTCCGCGATTCACCCCGGCCCCGCGGAATCACCCTCCGCCGCCCCGCCCCGCCGCGCCAGCTCTCACGCCTTCTTCACCTTCCACCCCGCGTCCATCATCTCCACGGTGAAGTCGCCCGGCACCACGCCCTCGGACGCATAGACATATAAGGCGCACCGATACACGTGCGTCGCCATCGTGGTCAAAAACGCCAGCGCCCACACCGCCAGCAGCCAGAGCGCGCCGAGGATCACCGCCACCGCCGCGGATTTCAGCATGATCGCCACCAGCGCAATCGCCGCGCCCGAGAGGATCGCGCCCAACGCCACCAAGCCTCCCGCCATCTGGATTCCAACGAATCCCACCAGCGACTCGCCCCACGTCTGCTTCAGCGTCAGCGCCGAATCCTTCAGCACGGCAAACGGATTTGTCTCGCCGCGCCGGATGATCACCGGGATCGCGAACACCGCCGCCACGCTCCACGCCGTGCCCACCAGCGCCATGCCGATTTTCCCGAGCCAGCCCAGCCGCTCCTCGATCGCGCGGATGATCAGACCCACCGTGCCCGCCAGCAAACTCCAGCAGACGATCGACCGAAGCCGACTCGCGGCAAACCGCAACCCGCCGCCGAGCGACACCGTGTCGCCCGCCAGCGCCCGCAGGATTTCGTTGTAGAACGCCACATTGAAGAACGTCGCCGCAAACAACGACACGAGATACACCACCGCCCCATACGAGTAGAACACCCAGCCGAACACCTGCTTGAGTTCACCCGTGCGGTGACCCGCCCAACTCCCACCGTGCAACACCGACTCCACGCCCGCCGTCCCGAGCGCCAGCATGATCAGCGGCGCGAAAAAAAACAACGCGAGCAGCACCGTGCAGACGGCGCTCACGACTGGAAACAGCGCCAGCCGCGGCTGATCGCGGATCACGCGCAGCGAACTTTTCATCAATGCCCAACTCGTTTGAAGCTTCTCGGAGATATTCATGTGCCCTGGGTTTTTTGGATTTGTTTCAACTGCGCGACGAGTTCGTCGAGGGAAATGCCATGACTCCGCGCCTCCGCCGCGATCCGCGAGCAGAGTTCCACCAGCTTCGCCTTCTTCTGCCGCACCGGCAGGTCCGGCGTGCGCGCCGCCGGCGCGATGTAGCAGCCGCTGCCATGCTCCGCCGCCAGGATCCCGAGGTGCTGCAACTCCCGGTAAGCCTTCGCCACCGTGTTCGGATTCACGTTCAGCTTCTCGTGCAGCGCCCGGATCGTCGGCAACTGATCGCCCTCGCCCAGCCGCCCCGCCGCCACCGCCGCCTGCACGTGATGGATGATCTGCCGGTAAACCGGAATGCCCGAATGAAACTCGAGCGTCCACGTGTCCTCCAGCAGATTCATAGTGTTCTAGTCAACTAATACACTATTTATCGCCGTCAATGGTTTTTTATCTCGTCACGCGTCGCTGGAGCAAAATTCGCCGAGTGGCGGCCCACGTTTGCCAGCGGGCGTTATGGGCCCCGCTCATCTCTTCGCCCCCTGCTCCTCGAGCATCCGGGCCAGCGTCTCGCGCGCGACCTGGTATTCTTCGGCGCAGCCGAGTTTTGCGAGGAGTTGCTGAAAACGCGGATCGTCGCGCCACCTAACGGATCGAGTTCGACCGCCCGATCGATCTCGACCAGCGCCTCGTCGATCTGGCCTTTCGATTCCAGCAGCAACGCCAGCCAGTGATGCGGCAGCGCGAAATTCGGGTTTGTCGCCAGCAAGCGCCGAAAATCCTGCTCCGCCTTCGCCTGGTCACCCTCGAAAAAGTCCACGAGGCCCAGCGCCGGATAGGCTTCGGGCAACGTCGGGTCGAGTTCGATGGCCCGCTGGGCTTCGACCCGCGCCGCCTCCATGGAAACTCCGGTCCTTCCAGCATACGTCTGATAACAGACCCGGATCCCCAAAACGTCGGCCAGTCCCGCATGCGCCTGCGCGAAACTCGGATCGAACTCGATCGCTTTCGAAACGCCGCCTCGGCCCGCCCGAATCCCTCATCCGCGCGCAGATTCCAAAAATGCCGCCCTTCCAGCACCAGCCGGTGCGCCTCGGGGTTTACTTCGCGACGCGGTCCAGCCGGAGCAACGCCCATTTTCAGCTGGAGATTGTTCGCCATCAATCCGGCGATCTCGTCTTGCACGGCGAAAATATCCTTCAGGTCGTGGGTGAACGTGTCCGACCACACATGGAATCCGTCCATCGCCTTGATGAGTTGCGCCGTGATGCGCACGCGATTCCCGGATTTTCGCACGCTGCCTTCGACGACGTAAGCCACGCCGAGTTTTTCCGCGATTTCCGGAATGGGCGCGTTCTGGCCCTTGAAATAAAAGGCCGAGGTTCTCGCCGTCACTTTCAGCTCCGGAATTTTCGCCGGCACGTTGAGCAATTCCTCGCTGATGCCGTCGGAAAAATATTCGTTCTCCTTGTCGTCGCTCAGATTCGCGAACGCCAGCACCGCGACGGGTTTCGCGTCGACCAGCGCCGCTGTCTTCTAGTCCTCGAGTGGCTTCGCGCTCTCCGGCAGAGAGTCGCGCAGCAGTTTCTTGAAGCGCGGATCTTCGCGCAGGAAATCGGCCTGCGGGCTGAAGCGCACCTCGGCATAGTTAATCGCCCAGCGCGGCGGCTTGGTTCGAAGCAGTTTTTCCGTCCCCGCCATCAAGGCCTCTTTTTTTCGCAGGCGGAGCAGCACCGGCAGGTTCACCTCGTCCATGGTGTCGCCGCTCAGGCCGCCGACAGCCTGGCTGTGCGCGAATTTTTTCTCCGCCTCCATCGTGTCGCCCAGCGCCGCGTGCAACCACGCGGACCACAGCAACAGTTCGCGGTCGTCCGGCGCCGGCTTCAACCGCGATTCCACGATCGCCAGCGCCGCCCGCCACTCCGTCTCCGCCTGCACCGGCCGGCCGGCGAGTTCGTGGGCGAGCCCGGTGTAGTAGCCACGCGGTCCTCGAAACGAATTCGAATCGAGGTAGTCGCGATCCAGCCCTCCGGCCAGTTCGAGCATGCGCTCCGGGTCGCGCCGATAGAACGCGAGCCGGATCGCACCGGTCCCCGACATCTCCGACAGCAGTTCCGACGGCCGCAGCTGGTTGAACGTCGCCTGGGCCGCCTCCAGATCTCCGTCGGCACTGTATTGCAGGATCGCCTTTAGTTGTAGAGCGGTGACGGACCGTTTCTCGCGCAGGGCGCGATCGACGGCCGCGAGGGCTGGCCGCAGATCGCCTCCTTCGAAGTAACTCCAGCCCGCCACCTCGAATTCGCCGATGGACTCGAAGAGCTTTGCCGCTTCGCTGAAGCGTTTCCCTTCGCGCAGGATCTCGGCCAGCTGACGGACCAATTCGTTGTCGCCAGGGTGAGCGGAAATCAGCGCTCGAATTGTCTTCTCGGCTTCCGCCAGGAGCGCCGGCGTCCCCACCGCATGGGCAAACACCACCGCCTGGATGACCTGCACCTCGAACTCATCCGGCCCGAGGCTGGCCGCGCGGGTGGCGCGCGCCTGCGCCTGCCGGCGGCGCTCAGCCGATCGGTCATAACCGTAGGGATAGATCAGCAGCAGGTCGCTGCGCGCGGCCTGGGCCCAAACCAGCGGATCGGTCGTGTCGAGTTGCAGCGCACGGTCGCACAGCTCGCCCGCGGCATCGAGCTGCGCGCGGGTCAGTTCGCCCTTGTCGAGAATCGCCCGGGCGCGTTCGACGAGTTGCCGCGCTGGCGAAAGATTTTCCGCCACCGCCATCGTCGTCGGCGCTTTGGCCGGCGCCGCTGCACTCTCGCGTCGCAGCCTTTTAAAAAACGGCACCCCCAACCCGACCGCGACCACCACGACGCCCGCGAGCACGGGCCACACCCAACGCGGCGTCCGGGTTGTTCGTTGGCGGGCAGGAGATCCCACTCCCGTCGTTTTAGCCGTTTGCGACGGAGTCGGGAGACCCGGCCCTGCACTCGCTTCGTTGCCAAGTAACGTCTTCACTCGTGCACCAAACGTCGCCGCCACTTCGCCACCCGGCGCCTTCGTCCACTGCACCGCGAGAAACGAATCCGGCACGAGCGCCTCGCGATCGCCCGTCTCATCGATCGTCACCGGCAACAGAAACGGCGTGCCCTTCGCCATCAGGTGCGTGCGCTCGTCCGCGAGTTTCCATTCCAACCGAAAATACGCTTCGCGCCGGCCCTGTGTCGTCTTCGACAAAATCGGCACGAACAGCGCGCACTCGCGAATCTGTTTTCGAATCTTCTGATCCCACGCATCGCCACCGACGAGTTCGCTCTGATCGAACCACACCTCCACGCCCCGCGCGCGCAACGCCTCGCAAATGCGCCGCGCCGCCTCCGCGTCCTGCGACGCGTAACTGATGAAAACTGCGCCGGGCATCGTGTGTGGGGAGGAGTGGAACCTGGAGCCACCTGATTCTTCGGCCGCCCGCGGGGCCGAAGCAAGCTCAGTGCCCGTCAACCATTTCCCGCGCGCCGAAGCACGCCCGCGTCACTCCTCCGCCGCGATGATTTCAAACGCGACCACGCCCGCCTTCACCCCGGGATCCTCGCGCACCAGCGCCTCCACCGCCGCGCGGTCGGTCGCAAAGAGCGTCACGAAAGACGCGCGGCGGCTCACCTCGGCAGGCGTGCTCCCGGCGATCTCGGAGCGTTTCTCCGCCACCAGCGTCGCGCAAAACTCAACCTGCGCTTTCCACGCCTGCTCCTCCGCAAGCGTGAGCACGCCGCTGCGGCTTCGTCAGCATCGTATACAGCACGAACGTCCCGCCCGCCGAACAGCCCATCGAGAAACGGCAGCAAGAATCACACGCGCAGCAAAGAACCCAGGAGTGAATTCACACGACGTCGAAAATGCTGAAGGTTATTTCCAACCTGCTGGCAAGTTGAGACCATCCCAGCGCTCCCGCGCCGAGCTACATTCAGACGTAGCCCGCCGCGGGAGCGGCGGGACGAATTGGCCTCATCTTGGAAGCACATTGGAATTACTTCACCGCGACCGCCGGGGAGGCGGAAGGTGGCGCGGCGAGGTCGTTCATCCGCTTCAATTGTTTCTCGAGAAACGCCAGATCGGTGAACGGATCGCCGCCGAAGCGGCCCCAGTAGACGCGACCCTGCTTGTCGATCAGCAGCGCATTGCCCTGATCGAACCACGTCTGCACCTCCGGATTTTTCGCCGTGATCGGAAACGGCGCATGCCCGATGCCCTCCATCTTCCACGGCTTCTGCCGCGGGCCCGCATCGAACCGCTCCCGTGCGCCGAGTGGCCGCTAATCTGTTTCGCGGGCGGCCCGGCCGCCGCGACCGTCGCCGCTCCCGCCGTCGCCTGCGCGCGGACAGAAGCGGGCGCGAGCAGCAGCAGCGGCGCGAGGGCCGCGAGGAATCTCCGCCATAATGGAGCAGTCGGTTTGATTCTCATGGGATAAAAATTTTCCGCCGCTTCACTCCTTCGCTTCGATCAGCTCGTAACTCAGCACGCCGGCCTTCACTCCCGGATCCTCGCGCGCCAGCGCCTCCGCCGCCGCCCAGTCGGCAGCGAAGAAATTCTCCGCCCAGTAACGCGGCACCACGCCCGCCGGCGTCGCGGCCGCGAATTCCACTTTCTTGTCCGCGAGCAGCCGCGCCCAATACGCCTCGTGCGCTTGAATCGCATCCGCCTGTTTCGCGGCATCACCTTCTGCTTTCAGCGAGAAACTGGCCACGAAGCCGGGACGTTTTTGCGGGTCAGTCATCCAGTCGGTGGATACGCCGTGCTCGGGCGCGATGGGCTCCGTCACGAACAGCAGGCCCTGCGTGTAAGCCTCCGGCTTTCCGCCGCCGTGCCGCACGTGCTCGATCGGGCGAAACTGCAGTCCGCCTTTTACGACGCCGTCGTCCCGCAGGCGCCGGTAAAATCCGCCGATTTGCTGCCGGAACATCGTCCACTCGTTTTCGGAGGCAGAAAGGAAGACCCGGCCGGCGATCCTGCGGCCCGCCTGCGCAAACGTCCGCTCGTAAATCCACGCCAACGCCACCGCCGGGCTGTCCGCCACGTAACCTTGAAACAGCTCGGGCTTCGTCAGCGCCGTGTAGAGCGTGAATAGGCCGCCCGCCGAACAGCCCATCAGGTAGCGATGCGTCGGGTCCGCCCGGTATTCTGTTTCGAGCAGCGGGATCGCCACGGTCTCGATCATCGTGAGGAACTGGGCGGCCTCGCCACTGGCAGTCCAGCCCCCGGTGACCGCCAGCGGCGAGAGATCGTCGCCGCGCATCGCTTCGTAATTCAGATTTTCCCCGGCGTAGCCGAGCCCGACGACGAGCATCTCCGGAACATTTTTTCCGTAGCACAAATTCCCGTAGGTCGCCGCCACCGTCGTGAAGTCCCAGTAACCATCGGTCACGAACACCACGGGGTATTTCTTTTCCGGATGCTCGCGAAACGACGCCGGCAGCGCGATGTGCAGCTGATAAAGCCGGTCCGCCCGCGTGCGCGGCAGCACGCGCAACTCACTGTTCGGCACGACGTGCGGCGGGTAGGCGGACGCCGCCGTCGGCTCCGCCGCCCCAGCCAGCGGACCAATGACTCCCCAAATCAACCCCAGCTTCAGGTATCGTTTCATAGAGTAAATTCACCCCGCAGCTTCGCCTCTTCACTTCTTCGCCTCGCTCCCTTCGTAACTCGCTTCTCCCTAAGCGTGATTTTCATTGGTCGGGTCGCGACCTTCGTTTCGTTGCCCGGCGGATTCGAAGTGTCGATCCGCACGAGGTTCTTCAAATGCGCCACGATCTCCGCGTGCGCCGCCGCGCCATCAGGCTCGTCCGCCGCGGATGCGTGACTCGCCACCCTGCACCCCAACGCCACCAGCCCGAGGAATCGTCTCATAAAATCATTTCTCCGCCCGCGCCGCCGCCAGCCGTTTCGCCATGCGGCGGCCAGAGGTGGTGTCTTTCACTTCACCGGTCAGGCTCGCAAACACGCTCTCGGCTTCGTCGAGCAGAGCGGTGCGTCGCACCTGCGCCGCCGGATCCTGCGCGGCCGCTTCGCTGAGCAGCAGTTCCACCAGCGATGCGCGGACCAGCATGTCCTCCGGATTCGCCGCCATTTGCGCCCGCGTCGCGGCGACAAACGGGCCGACGAACCCGCGCGCTTCCTCCCGCCTTCCCTGGCGGGCGATCGCTTCGCCCAGCAGCCCGGCCGCACGTGCGATTTCGCCGGACACATCCGCCATGTCGGTTTTCTCGCGCGTCGCCTCCAAGCTGGCTTTCAATTTGCGCGCGGTCGCTTCGGCTTCCGCATTCCGGCCGAGGTCCAGGGCCGTTTTCGCCATGACGGAGTAGGCGCATTGCAGACTGAAATTCCCTTCTCGCTCTGCCCCGCTGCCCTCGAAATCGAGCTTCCGCAGCCGCGCGACCGTTTTCTCCGCCTGGTCGTAAAGTGACGCAGAAACCTCGCCCTTCCGTTCCGCCATCCCGAGAGCCGCCGCCGACCCGATTTCCTCCGCGACACGCGAGAAGACACTTTCCGCCGGCTGGTTTTCCGCCGTCAATTTCGAGAGGCGCTTCGTCTCCGCGAGCCCCGCCTCTGCGCCGACATGATCATGCACTTCCGCGAGGATTTCCGAAAGGTTGAACGCGTTATACGAAAGTGTCATCGCAAACGCGCTCGAAACCGGCCGCTCGCTCGCGGCGTCGAGCGCCGCTTTGAACTTCGCGCCGCCTTCCCGGAGCCGTCCTAGTTTCAAGAGAATGATGCCGGCGAAATTCTCGTTACCGATCGCCCACGTTCGCACCTGGCTGTTCGTCGGATTGAAGCGCAGATACGCCGCGTAATCAGCCGCGCCCTTCTCGCTGGCGGCGAGCGCCTCCTTGATCTTGCCCATCTGGTAAAAGGCATTGCTCATGATGGCGTAGGCGCCTCCGCGTTCCTGCAACGCCGGCGTCCGCCAGGGCGAGCGTTCGAGCAGCGCGGTTTCCAGGGCGATGGCGTGCTCCAACATCGGAAGGGCCGCTGCCGGATCGCGGCGGTTGGCACCCATCGCGAGCCCTTTCAGCACGATGGCGTAGAGGAGACACGTCCGCTCGTTCTTCGGATCGTCGCCGCCGGCGGCGACCGCGTAACGTGCCGACTCCTCGAAGGCGCGTTCGGCTTCGGCGGAATTGCGGTTCAATTCGGCCCAACCGAGAGACATCACCAACCCAGCGAACTTCGTCTGCAGTTCATTGCCGGGATTCGGTTGCGTCATGAAGGGCCGTAACACCGCGACCGCTTCGCGCGAGATCTGCAGACCGTCCGGCAGGAGTTGATTCCCATAGATCGCCGCCCGCACGGCCAGCGCTTCCGCGTAGACTTCCGCCGTCTCGACCGAATGGTCTCCCGCGGCGATCAGCCGGCGGAAAATCGCCAGTGACTCGGTCTGCACCTCCACCGCCTCGTCGATCCGGTTCTCCAGATTGAGCACATTTCCGAGCAGGCTCAGGGCCGTCGCCCGCTTCCGATCCGTCGCGGTCGTCACGAGTTCCGGCGGCAGGTGGCGGTAATATTCCACCACGCGCCGCGCGAGTTGCTCGCCGACGGCGACCTGCCCGCTCTCCTCGAGTTTCTCCTTCAATTCCGTGAGCAGATAACCCAGCAGCCCCTCCGCTTCCTGGCGCGCCGTGTCCGCCAATCGCTGCGTCTCCCGCGCCCGACGCTCCGCCGCCATCGCCCGCCGCTGGCTGAACCAACCGAAAATCCCGCCCGCCACCGCGAGCAGCATCAGCACGATCGCGAACACCGCCACGGTGCGCGCGCGCACCAGCGCCCGCCGCGTCGCCTTCTCCTTCGCCTCCGTTTCCGCGAGCTGCCGCTCCGCCGCCTCCTTCGCCTCGCGCTCGTGCCGCGTGTCGCGGCTCGCCTTCACGATCCCGCACAGCACGTCGTGCGTCAGCTCCACGCGCCGCACATCGAGCCGCTCCTCCACGCGCACGAGCCGCCGGTCGACGAGCGCCGTGAGCGCGCCGGGCGCGCCCGCCGCCACGAACGCTTTCCGCACGCGCTCCTCCGCCACGCTCTCCCGGAAACCCGAATCCGTGAGCAACACGTCCTCGACGAAGTGCCGCACGCCCGCCGGCTGATCCGCCAGCGCCCGCTCGTAAAACTCCGCGAGGATCGTCTCGCGCGACCCCGCGAGCAGATCGGCGGAAATCTCCGCGTGTCCGCCCGCCACCCGCGCCGCGTTCAGCTCGCGACAAATCAAACTCAACAACGACGGCTCCACCTCCGCCCGCGCGAGATCCGCGCCGCCCGCGACAAACCGCACGATGGCCTCCGCCACCGGTTCGCTCACCAGCCGAGGCGCCGGCTGTCGCACCGCCGCCAGCGCCTGCGCGCCCGTCATCCGCGCCACCCGCATCCGGTTTTGCGTGACGGACGGCATCTGCGTTTTCAACCCCTCCAGCGGCGCGAGGTAGTCTTCGCGCAACGACAGCAAAATCCGGTAGTCCGCCCGCGCGAAATCAAACCGCGTCGCGTCCACTTCATCCCGATCGATCCGCGCTTCGAGCGCCGCGGGCGGGCGGTTCTCCACGAGGTCGGCGAGATCGGCGAGAAACTCCTGCGCGCGTTTCCGTCCGGCTTCGTCGGCCTGCGCCAGCGTGAAGATCTCCTCGAATTGATCGAAGATCAGCAGCGGCGTCAGCGTGCGGCCGGCGGCGTCCTTCAGCACGTCGTCGCGGTGGTGCAGAAACTCCCACAACGACTCGCCCGTCATTGCGGCGCCGCTCTGCGTCCACGCCCCGGCGTCAAGGGTCGCGCGAAACACCGCGCGTTTGATCTGCTCCGCCGGCGGCGGCGAATCCGGCGCGTAAACCAGCCGCACGTAGAGGGGACAAAACCCCTCCGGCCGCAACCGCGGCACGAGGCCCGCTTGAAGAATCGATGTCTTGCCGAGACCCGATTGCCCGAAGAGCACCGTGAGCAACTTCCGCTGCACGCGTCGTCCGAGTTCCGCGATCTCCTCTTCGCGGCCGTGAAAATACGCGCGCGTTTCCTCGGAGAACGAGACGAGGCCCAGCCACGGATTCTGTTCGTCGACAGCGGCGGGAGGAGCCGAAGTGGAAGGGATCATGCGGGAGGGTTCGAGCGCTTTCGCCGACCGAATCAGAGAGGCGTTTTGAAAAGGAAAACGAGATCCTGCGGAATCCGCCGCGCCCACGCCTCGGCCTTGTGCTGCGCGCCTTCTTCCACCACGAGCTGCACCTCCGGCGGGATCGCCAACGCGCGCAGGTTCGTGGCCAGCGTTTCGCAGCTGCGCACGAACCACCGATTGCAGTCACCGATTAAAAGGCCGTCGCCGTTTAAGCGTTCGCTCTCTTTCGGCCCGGCTTCCCGCGTGCCCACGCCGATCGCCACTCGGACGCCGGCGCTCGTGAGAAACATCGTGTCGCGCAAGAGTTGCCCGTTGCCGACCTGCAGCGAGGGACTCTCGATCACGGCCAAACCGAACACGGTCGGCAGTCGCATCAACACATACAACGACGCCGCCCCGCTGTAGGAGAGTCCACCGATGCCACGTTCCCGCCAGTTTTCGCTCACCCGAAAGGCCGCGCCGATCTTCGGGAGCACCTCGGTGACGAGAAAGTCCGGCAGCCGCTGCCCGTGCGTCTCGAAGCCGTCGGAGGCCAAGAAGACATCGCGGTAGGGCGTATATTCGTCCCGCCTCGTCCCGTCGTTGTCCGATTGTTCGATGCCGACGACGACGATCGGCGGCAGCTTCCCCTCCGCACTGAGCCGGTCGAGCGAGGCGTCGAGGTGCAGCTCGCTCTTCACATCGGTGACCGCGTCGAACATCTTCTTGCCGTCGAGCAGATACATGACCGGATATTTTTTCCCGGCGTTCGCGGGTTCGTCGTAGCCTGGCGGGAGCCACACGTGCAACGGGACGTCGCGTCCGAGGATGGCGCTGTGCAGCGCCACATTCGCGACGCGCCCTTTGGGTGAGATCGCGGGCGAAGTGGCCGTCTCAGCCGCGGCGGTGCCGGCCAGCAGCGTGAGCGCGAGCAGGCGTAGGAGGGAGTTGAGTTTGGACATGGAAGAAAAATTTCGTCGTGGCTCCGACTCATTGGCTCGGAGCCGCCTGTTCGGGTGTGACAGTGAACGCCGCGCATTCATGGAGGGTGTGAAGCCACGAGTTCCTTGATGCGGTCGACGAATTCCGCCGTCGGCTCACCGCCTGCGAGGCGCGCGAAATGCACCGCCTTGAATTTCTCCGGCACGACCGCCGCCGCCTCCGTCGTGTCGTCGACGCACACCGGCAGCACGAACACCGCGCCATCCGCCATCGCGCGCGTACGGTCGACCGCGTAGCTCCACTCGCGCCGGAAATACGCCTCGAGCCGCCGTTGCGTATTCGCTGAAATGATCGGCACGAAGAACGCGCAACGCGCGATGTTCGCGCGAATCTTCCGGTCGTAATCGTCGCCGCTCTCCAGCCGCTCCAAGTCGAACCACGTCGTCACGCCTGCCGCATCGAGCGCCGCCTTCAGCCGCTGCACCGCCGGCAGATCCTCGCGGGCGTAGCTGATGAACACCGCGTGCTCCGGCATCTCGCGCGCCGGCGGCAGAAACCTCACCGGCGTCGCACTCCCGCCCGCACCTCGCGCCGCCGGACTTCGCCGCGCGCACCAGCGCCGGTGCAGCTCGCTCACAAACGCCGCCGCGCCACCGTAGAATCGCGTGCGCACGCTCACCTGCTGGAGAAACGCCATCAGCCGTGCGTCCTGCGTCGAATGGCTGTCCGCCAGCACCTCGCCCACGTCGCGCGGATCCGACAGCCGTCGCCGTTTCACCAGCCGCAGAAACAGCCGCGCCAGCCAGTTCGAGAAACTGCTGCCGATCACCAGCAGGTGACTGTGCTCCAGTTCGTGAAACAATTTCTCCGGCGTCAGGTGCTCGCTCTGGAGCGCGCACACGAACTCCAGCATGTCCTCGTCCGACACCACATACGTCGGCGACGCCGACAGCCGCCCGAGCAGATGATAAACCACGGGCCGCGTTTGCCGTTCGCGCTCGACCGCGAGATCCGCCACGCGGTTCGGCGCGTAGGCGATCGCCTCCGTCGATTGCGCGCCGTCAAAACGCGCCGCGTTGATCGCCTGTTCGAGCAGCGAGTCGAAGGTCGTCGTGACGAACAGGTCGAAGTCCGTGATCTCCGCGAGCTGCCGCAGCGCGAGCGGCGGCGCAAACGCCGCCTCGCGCATGATCGTGCGCAACCGCGTGTAGGCTTCCTCGCGCCGTCCGCGGCGCGCGAGATACTCGCACACCACGTCGTTGAGCGTCGGCGGCGCCGGCAGCGCGGTCGCATCGACGCCGAGGCGCGACGCGAGTTTTTCCGCGAGCCATTCGTAGAGCAGCCGCGGTCCGCTCTCGGTTTCCACTTCGAGCAGTTCCGGCCCGACGATCGGGATGACGCGTTTCTCCTCGATGAAATTGAGCAGATCGTCCCACGCGTCCTCGTCGAAGATCGCCGCGGGCGCAGGGAGCGGAACGAGTTGCGAAATTTTCTGCATGGGGTGGATGGGTTCCGCTGGAAACGTGCTCGGCGGCACGGCCTCGAAGCGATCGTCGGGTCACACGCGCGGCTTCGTGATCGCCGCCAGCAAATCGTCCATGCCGCTCGCGCGCTCGAGGTGAGGGTGCCGCGCGCCGCCGCGATACTCGTGCCGCAGCGTCGAGAGGTAGCCCGCGTTTTCCACCAGCAGTTCCACCGCGCCCCACTCCCCCGCCGTCTTCAATGCCTCCGCGAGCAGCTCGTCCGAGTAAACGCGCCCGTTCACTCCGACGAGCTTCATCCCCGGCGCCGCGCCCGCGCGATCCGCCGGCGAGCCGCCGATCACGTCGACGATCGTATGATCGTTCGCGTGCACGATCAGCCCGAGCGAGTCCGCGAAATCCGCCACATGCAGCCGCTTCTGCGCTGCCGCCGCGAACGCATTCGCCTGGTCCGTGTAGACGGGTTTCCAACCCGCGCGCGCAATGCCGCCGAGCGGCGGCTCGGCCCCCGTCGCCGTCAACCGCTCCGCGAAAAACGCCACCCAGTCGTGCGGCTGCACGCGATTCAACGCCGCAAACACATCCGCCGCCTCATACGGCTCCACCGTCGGACGCCGCCCGGCAACCTTCGCGGGATCGATCGCGCCGCCACCGCCGTCGCCGAAGAAGAACCGCGCAAAATCGTCGAGGCTCCGCGCGCCGCCCGACTCCTTCCGGATCACCGCATCCGCCTCGAGCCAGATCAGCGTCCCTTCCGCATAAAAATCCGCGCCGCGCCGCCGCGCTCCCCATGCGCCGCCCGCCGCGTAGAGGAGCTGCGCCGCGTCCGCCGTATCTTGCAACGGCCGCCACGTGCGCCCGCTCCTGCTCGCCATCCAGCCGGCTTCGTTCGCGACGACTTCGCGATATTGCTCCACCGTCACCAGCCCCGCGCGCGCCGCCATCACCTCGCCGTAATACTGCGTGAGCCCCTCGTAAATCCACAGCAGATCCGTGTGCATCGGCTTCTGATAGTCCGGACTCGACAATCCCTCCGGCCGCCGGTGCTTGCCGTTCCACGAATGGAAAAACTCGTGCGTCAACAAACTCGATACGGACAGAAACACGTCGTCGTCGGCGAGGTAGCGCTCCGGCGCGCGATTGTCCGAGCACTGGTGATGCTCCACGCCGTTCACGCCCGTGCGCTCCGAAAGCGAGAGCAGAAAATGATACGTCTCGAAATGCCGCGCGCCGAACACCGCCGCGTATTCTCCCGGCACGCGCTGAAAGGCCTTCAGCCGCTCCGCCGGAATCGCCAGCGCCGCCTCGCTGTCCGCCGCGCAATCGATCACGTGCGCCGGCGTCGCGCCCGGCGTGAGTTCGAAATGCTTCATCATCGCGCCCGCGATCACCGGCTGATCGAGCAGCATCTCGAGCGATACGGGCGCAAACGTCACTTCCGCGCCACGTCGCTCCGCCACCGCGAGCGATCCACCGAAATCCCAGCCGTCCGGCAGCGTCACGCTCGGCGCCACCGCGATGTCCGCCGCCGCCGCGCCCGCCGGATACAGCGTCACGATAAACCAATTCAGCACGGCCAGCTTCGCCGAGGTCGTCGGCCCCGAGCCGAAATTTCCGCCCGCCGGTGCGAGATAATCCACCGTGACCTCCAGCGCCGTCGCGCCCGCCGGCACGTCGACCTGGATCGCATACATGTTTTCCAAATCCCGCCGCCACGCCACCGCGCGACCGCCCGCCGACATCTTCGTAATCGCGAGATCCGTCACCGGCCCGGTCGGCCCGTGTTCGCCGGGAATCCAGCGCGCATAGAGCAGCGTCATCGGCCCCGGCTTCGCCTCGATCCTCAGCGTCGCGTGCAACAGTCCGCGCGACGCCTCGCGCAAGTCCGCGTGCACAGCCACCCCGGCGGCGCGCCCGAAAGCGCAACACCCCGCCGAGGTGGCGACACACAGCAAAATCGTGGTCGGAAATTTCCTCATGGCTGAAAACCCAAATGGTTTAAACGGATGTGCTGAAGGTAGGGGCCTGAAGGTAGGGACGCCTCTCCGAGGCGTCCGTCGGTTCGCTTTGACGCAGCCCGCTCGCGGACGGCTCGGAGAGCCGTCCCTACCCGCGCCCGCTGGGACACTGTGCGCGCGCTCGTTCCCATCAGTCACCTTCGTCATCCGGCCACGCCGCACCACGGTAAGTTTTCTCGACGGCGCCGGTGTCGACGCGCAGCGCCCACCACAGCGGACACCACCGCACCGCCGCGCATCCGCTGAGCACCGCGCCAGCGACGCCCGCCGCCCAGTGACCGTGATTCGCCACGATCATGAGGACGCCGCCCGCGACAACCCGCGCCGCGACATCGAACGTGCCGACGTTTCGTTTCAGTTCCATCGCACTGCAAGAGCTTTCATCGTTGTGGGCTGAGGGGGTGTGGGAGTACGCGCCGCCGGATTTCCAGCAGGCCGGCCCCACGCTCATGGCACCGCTCTCGCATCGCACGAGCCGACGGTGACGAAACGCGCATCTTTGTGACGAGACGTGCAGCGAAACCGTCGCTGGACTCTCGGGGCTCCAGCGTCTTACGCTCTCCACGTCCCGCTCATGTCCCACGCCTCAGCCCGCTCGGAAAGCTCCCCCGCGCTCCGCTCCGCGCCGGCCGCAGACGCCTGCGTCGCGGTGAACGTCCGCGGCATCACGCGGCTGATTCCGCACCAGGAAATCCGGCTGATCTCCTCCTGCGAAAACTACACCGAGGTCGTCTGCGGCGAAGGCCGGCTCCTCATCCGCCGCACGATGCAGCAATGGACCGAACTGCTCCCGTCCGCGCAATTCGCCCGCGTGCATCGCGGCCTCATCATCAACATCGGTCGCGTCGGCCACTTCGAGCGCCCGCCCGCCGAGCCCGTGCGCCTGCACTTCGACGGCGCCGATGCCACTCCGCTCGCAATCAAGCGTCGCCACTGGCCCGCCCTTCGCCGCCGGCTCGAGGCCTGGCGGCTCCTGCACGCGCGCCGGCCCTCCGCCGAGAAATCCATCGCCGTGCTTCCCTTCGCCAATTTCAGCCGCGATCCCGCCGGCGAGATTTTCTGCGACGGCATCACCGAGGAGTTGATCAACGTCCTCGCGAAAATCCCCGCGCTCCACGTCGCCGCCCGGACTTCCGCGTTTCATTTCAAAAACAAAAACCTCCCCGTCGCGCAAATCGCCGCGCAGCTCGGCGCCGAGTATGTCGTCGAGGGCAGCGTCCGCCGCCACCGCGGCAACGTGCGCATCACCGCCCAGCTCATCGACGCTGCCAGCGGCTTCCACCTCTGGTCTGAAACCTTCGACCGCGAACTCGCCGACCTCATCGCCACGCAGGACGAGATCGCCGCGCTCGTCGCCCATAATCTCCAGCTCAAACTCCATCCGTCGCCCCGCGCCGCCACGATTGACCCGACGGCTCACCGGCTCTTCCTCGAAGGCCGCCACTACTGGAACCTTCGCACGAGCGACGGCTTCGCTCGCGCCGACGCCGCCCTCGCGAAGGCGCTCGCGCTGGAGCCCGCGTTCGCCGCCGCGCACGCCGCCGTCGCGGATCTTTCCGTCGTGCGCGCGATGTATCGCCTCGCCGATGGCGCCCCCGACGTCACCGACGATGTCGCGCGCGTGCACACGGCCGCGCAACGCGCCCTCGAACTCGACCCCACGCTCGGTGAACCGCACGCGGCGCTCGGCTTCGCGAGTTTCCATGCCGGCCGCTTCAAAGACGCGGTCGCGCATTTCCCGCGCGCCTTCGCCGCGAATCCGAACTACGCGACCGGCTACCAGTTTTATGCGTGGACGCTCGCCGGTCTCGGCCGTCTCGACGACGCGCTCGAGGAATACACCCGCGCGATCGCCCTCGACCCGCTCAACTTCATCAACCTCGACCGCCACGCCGCGATGCTCGTCCTCGCCGGCCGCCAGGCCGAAGCCCTCGACTCGAGCGAACGCGCCGCCGCGCTGCGGCCCGACCTCTTCATCGGCAATCTCTCTCAACGCGCGCCGATCCTCCTCGCGCTCGACCGCACGGACGAAGCCGTCGCCGCCGCGCGCGCCGTGCGCCGCCACTCAGCGGACATCCCGTTCCGCCGCAACTCGGATTCCGACGCGATCTTCGTCCTCCACCAAGCCGGCCACCGTGACGAAGCCGCCGATTACGCCGGCGAACTGCTGGCGCGCCTCGAGCCGGAAAATTATCTCCGCGGTTTCGTGCTCTCCGCCGTCGGCCGTTTCGCCGACGCGGCGCCCGCGCTCCGCCGCACGCCCTCGATCATGCTGCCGCAGCTCTACTGGTCGCCGCTCTGGCGCGACGTGCGCGGCACCGCGGCCTTCAAAAGATTGATCGCCGACCTCGGCCGCACCGCCGAATTTTGCCGGACGCGCGAGACCCCGTAAAGCTGTCCGAAAACGCTCTTCCGCGCCCGCAGCCTGCGGCCAGTTTCCGCCCAGGCCAGAGCGCTTTGAAAATTTCCCTAGCCGATGTAGGAGCCTGCTTGCAGGCGATGTTGGACTTTCGCCCACCGGGATCGCCTGCAAGCAGGCTCCTACATTCGAATCACGGGATCGCCTGCAAGCAGGCTTCTACCTTCGACCCGCCGCCGGGCTGCACTCTTTTTCAAACCGCGCTGGCTCCAGCCCACGCGCGCCGGCGCCACTCCCTGTTCCGCATTGACGCACCGCCTCGCTCGCGGATGCCATGCAGCGCGCATGAGCGACTCCAGCGAGTTTCCCCAATTTCACGTCGCCGGCTTCACCGGGCACCGGCACGTGAGCGACGCGAAGCGCATCGCCGCCGCGCTCCGCACCGCCCTCACACAGCTCCGGACCGAAACCGCCGGCGAGTGGATCGCCCTCTCCTCGATCGCCGCCGGCAGCGACAGCCTGTTCGCGGAGGTCGCGACGGAATTCGGCTTGAGCTGGCACGTCGTCCTCCCGCTGCCGCCGACCGAATTCAAAAAAGATTTTCCCGCAGAAGACTGGAAACGCGTGGAGGCCTTGCTGCCCAAGGCCGAAATCGTGCGCGTATCCGCCGAAGCCGAGGCGCGCGATGACGCCTATCTCGACTGCGGCATGGAAACGGTGAACGGCTGCGACGTGCTCCTCGCGGTGTGGGACGGCGCGCCGGCACGCGGCAAAGGCGGCACCGCCGAGGTGATTGCTTACGCCCGCGAACTCGGCCGGCCGCTGCTCATCATCGACGCCGCGACCGCGGAAATCCGCCGCGAGAACTTCGGCCACTTCGCCCGACGCGACGCCGACCTGAAACATTTCAACCACCTGCCGCCCGCGCCGCCCACGGCGTGGGCCGCGCCGAATCCCTTCCAGGCACCGGCGGATGTCGTCGCGCTGCAGGGCAAGGTCGACCACGCCGCCACGCGCGGCGCGCCGCATTTCCGCCGGTTGATCGTGCTCACCGTGATGTTGCACGTGCTTGCGACGCTCGTCGCCGCGGCCGCGCTCGCGTTCGGCTGGCACGCGCTCGTGCTCCCGTGGATGAAGCTCCTCTGCCTGCTCGGCGCGCTCGGCGTGGCGCTCCTGCTGCGCACGCAGGGGACGCATCACCACTGGGTCCGTTGCCGCCTCGCGGCGGAGTTTTGCCGCTCGGCGCTCGCGACGTGGGGCCTGCCGCGCGCGGCCCCGCTCTTCGCGGAACTCGATCTGCCCGGCCTGCGTCAGCTCACGCGTTCGCTGCAAGTGCTGCACCGTCGCTCGGTCGGCGCGCAACCGGTGATGATGGCGGAGTTCAAGGAAAAATATCTCACCGACCGCATCGACGACCAGCTCGGCTACTACTCGAAAAAACTCGCGCAGGCGGAGCCGCTGCTCGTGCGGCTGCGCCTCGGCTTCTGGATCGCGACGATCCTCGCGATCGCGTGCACCACGCTGTATGCGACCGACCACACGTGGCACTTCGCCGAGTTCGAGGGCGTGACCGAGGAAGTCGTTTACTATTTCCTGCCGATCTCGCTGCCCGTAATCGCGGCGGCGTTCATGTCATTCATCTCGATCAACGATCTCCATCGCCGGCTCGCGCGCTACCGCGAAATGCAGGCGCTGCTCGGTTCGGCCCGCAAGCAGATCGTCTACAGCCAGACGTGGAGCAGCCTCGAGCGGATCGTGCAGCGCACCGAGCGCGCGCTGCTCCAGGAAGTGCTCGAGTGGCACTCGATCACGAGCTTCTCGGAATCGCACTGACCGCGCCGCGCGGTGGCGCGGAAGCTCCAAGCCCCAGGATCCAAGCTCCAGAGAATTTCCAAACAGCAGCTTCCAATTACAGCGGTTTAGATAAAACCATCGCCGGTTCCTGAAGCATCGTCCTTTTGTCTGTCATTCCGAGACTCCGAACCAACGCCGAGCCGTTGGGTGGCCTACGCCATGAACTCTCAAATGCCCGTCCTTCTGAGCGCAGCGAAGAATCCATTTGGACTTTCGCACGCGCGTCGTGCCACGAAGCGCGCACTGGATTTCTTCGCTTCGCTCAGAATGACCCATTGAAATTTGACGCGCACGAATAAGTTTTCGGCTACAGTTTTCTCAACGTGTTCTGGACTTTGCGAATTGGCCGTTCTCTGGAGCTTGGTGCTTGGCTCTTGGAGCTTCTACTTGCCCAGCTTCTTCAGCGCCTTGTTGATCTTCTCCACGTCGCAGACGGTCGGATCGTAGTCGGGCCCGAGCCACTCGATCCACTCGCGGCCGAGTTCGGTTTGCGGCTCCTTAATGCAGGCGAGCATGTCGTGAAACGCCTCGAGCCCGCCGCAATCCTCGGGCGGCCCCGCGTGTTCTCCGTCGGCACAGAGCGGATACGTCGCGCCCTTCTGCACCGTGCCGATTTTCTCCACCTTGACCTGCACCTGCCAGCCTTCGCCGAAGTGATAGCCGTAGGTGAAACGTTCGCGGTGCTCCAGGTCGAGATCGGCCAGGGTGACATCGCGATCATCCTCGATCGTCAGCGTGTCGCGTTTCAGCGGATTGCCGAAACGCAGGTCATCGAGATTGAAGGCATGCGTCTGATAATCGAACCAGTCGAACAGCACCTGGATCGTGTCGTGCAGCCGCGAGAGCCACATCGATTCGCGCACCACGAGCCGCCGCCACACGAGCGGCGTGGTGCCCGCGACCGCAAGGTGCAGCGTGAATGTGCGCTCCGATGCCTTCTTCTTCGCGGCGGCGCCGAGACCTTCTTGAAGACCAATCATGCGGCGCAGTTGAAAGGACGCCCGCGCGCGGGGCAAGCGCAGCAGACAGGTGGGCGGGTTATCCCTAACCCGCCGCTTCACGCCAATTCGCCCGCGGTTCCGGCGCGTTAAGGATCACGCGCCCGACCCGCCGCAGCTTAAAACCGATACGCCGCCGTCGCCCCCACCTGCCGCGGATCGGCCCGATCTTCATAACGCGTCTCGATGTAGTCGGGATCCTCGTTGCCGAAGAAAAACACGCGTTTCTCATAGCGCTCGTTGAACAGATTTTTCGCCCACAGCGAAATCGTCCACCCGCGCCAGGCATAACCGAGCGTCGCATTGACGAGCCGGAAGGGGCGCCGCGATTCGTTTTGGTTGTTGGAATCGAACTGCTCGCCGCGGCCGACGAGTTCGGCATTCGCAAAAAACCCCGCCGCGGCCTGATAGCGCGCGCCGAATGTGTAACCGTAGGGCGGTGTGTTCGCCAGCCGCCGGCCGCCACCGGAGTTGCCGTTGGTCAGCGTGAAGCGATCAAGTTCAGAGGTCATTTGCGCGAGCGTGGCGTGCAGCGAGAATTCCGGCGTGATCGCAAACGCCGCGGAAGCCTCGAGGCCCGTGACATGCGCGCCGTGGCCGTTGCCGGTGAAGAAACGATAGCTCCCGCCGAATCCGGCCGAGTCGCGCACCTGCGTGTCGTGGCGATCGAGGTAGAACGCAGTCAGCTCGCCCGTGACCCGATGCTCGAGCCAGTTGCCGCGGACGCCGGCTTCGTAGTTCCACAGCGTTTCCGTCGCGTACGTCAGCGGGTCGTCGGGCGGGCTGATGCGCGCGTCGATATTGATGCCGCCGGCTTTGTAGCCGCGCGCCACGGAGGCGAACACGACATGTTGCGCGTCGAGGTCGTGTTCGAACGTCACCTTCCCGCCGACGAGCGTGTCGTCGAACGACGGACGAAACGCGACCGCCGGGTCGGTCGTTACGCCGTCGGTGAATGTCTTCGTGCCCCGGCCGGTGATCGACACGCGCTCGGCGCGCAGCCCGGCGATGACGCGCGTGGTCGGGGTGAAGTCGTGCGCGAGCTGCCCGAACGCGGCTTCGTTCGAAGCGTGGTAGCGCGTATCAAGGCCGCTGATGCCGTAGGGCGACGTGTCGCGGTAAACGCTTTTCTCGTTCGTGTCGGCGAAGTAGCCGCCGAGCGTCCAGCGATCGATCCAGCCGAGCGCGCCGGTCTGCGCGGTCGAATCGGCGCGCAGTTCCTCGCTGAGCACGGTGCGCGCGCGCCGGAGATCGCTGAAACCCGCATAGGAAGCGGCCGTCCAGTCGTCGTCGTAACTGTAAATCGAATCGCTGCGACTCACCGCCGTCACGGAGCTGAAGCGCACCGCTTCGAGACCGGTGAACGTGCCGCGCACGCTCATCGCGGTGGAGCGCTGCGCGTCGCGGCCCGGCTGATCGCTGAAGGTGAAGCGGCCATTGTTATCGAGGGCGAATTCGTCGAAACCGTCGTCGAACACGGCGCGCAGGAGCGACGCTTCCCAGCGCAGCGTGGCCGTCGGATTCCACGCGAGCCGCAGCCGGGCGGTGAATTCGTCGCGGGCGTTCGTGTCGCCATTGACGGTGAGATTGCGGCGATAGCCGTCGCTGCGCGTTTCGTTGATCGCGAGCCGCGCCATGAATTCGTCGGGCTTCGCCGAACTCAACGGCCCACCCACCGCGAATCCGCCCAAGCGCCACGCGTGCTCGCCCGCGCTCGCCTCGATCTGCCCGGTCCAGAACGGCGTGGGCGCATTCGTGACCACGCGCACGAGCCCGCCCGCCGCGTTCGCGCCAAACGCCCCCGCCTGCGGACCGCGCAGCACTTCGATTTGCTGGACGTCAAACGCATCGGCGATCGAGCCGAGGCCGGTGAAATCGAGGTCGTCGATCAGGAAGCGCACACTCGAATCCGGCGTTTCGCCTTCGTATTGGGAATTTTCGCCGAGGCCGCGAATCTGAAAATAGCGCGGCCGCGACGTCGCACCCGTCCACGTGAAATTGGGGATCTCGTTGGCGAGATCGCCGAAGTGCGTCACCCCGCTCGCCTGGAGCGCCTGCCGATCGAACACCGTGACGCTCGCCGGAATGCTCTCGAGCGGCATCGCCCAGAGGTCCGCCGTGACGACGACCGGCGCGAGTTTCACGGGAGAAGAGTCGGCCGGCGGGGGCGCGCTTTCGGCGCGCGCGGCCGCGTGAAAAATCGCGGCGAGCGCGGCGGCGAGGAGGAATCGGGAGGAGGATTTTTGCATGTTGAAATGCCCGCCCCAAAACGAACTCCCGGCGGAAGCGGCGCCACGCGCCCGATGGCGCTGCTTGCGGCGCCTGCTGTTTCCTTCGTCGGCATGATCCGTTTCAGGTTCGAAGGGTCGAGCGGCCGAGCGTGCCGCAATCTCAGTCCTCCGCGGAGGACACCCCTACAGGCGAACGCAGAGAAAGTGCCGCCGCGCCCGAAGCGCAAGGAAAAGCTTCGTCATCGCTTCGTCATCGCCGGCGGACCACGGCGGAGCGGCGCATCTCATTCCCACGTGCTTTCAAGTTGAGACCATCCCTGCGCTCCCGCGCAGGGCTACATTCAGACGTAGCCCGCCGCGGGAGCGGCGGGACGATTGGCCTCATCTTGAAAGCACATTGGAATGAGCATGGCGTTGAATCATAAAAGCGCCGTTGGGCCACCAAGACCCAAAGGCACGGAGAGGCGAACCGGAGAAACCTCGGAAATCAATGGCTTCATTCGGCAGGTGTCAGGTGAGCTTCGCGACCAGGTCAGTTTTTTTTGGAAGCCGTTTTCTCCGTGCTCTCTGTGATTCAATTCCAACCGCGCCTTTTAGGTTGAAGTCGGCACTCCTCCCCCTGGGTGACCATCGGCCCATCCTTCGGCACGGAAGCGATCCTCCGCGACCGGAGACTCGCACCTCGCGGAAAACACCTGTTTAACCACCCGGGAAATTACCCGTTTTTCACTAGGTGGAGACTTCCCTTTCCTCTGCGTTTTGTTCTTCTCGGCACGCCGGGCGAATTCCACGACAAAATCGATACCACCCGTTCCGCACTGCCATTTCGCTCGGCGTTTTCATCGCCTATTTTCCTCATCAACTCCGTCACGTGAACTGATCGCAGGTCCAAACCCATCATCAAGCGCATCAATCGCAGCGCGTGGTCAACGCGTCGCAAAAAAAACCGGCGGCCCTTCAAGGGGGCCGCCGGTTTTCTGTTTTTGGACTAACACCAGGTCGCAAAAACAAGAGCCGCCCCTTGCGGAGCGGCTCAAGTGACCTAACACCAAGCAAACCGTAAGAACTACAAACATCACTGTCCCCGTGGACAGTGCTGACTACACGGAGATAGACGGGCTCGCTCGCAAAACGCTCAAAAAAAATTCCGGCTTTTTTCAGCGCGCAGAAAAATCGCCCAAGTCTCTTCCCCCAAGCGAATAAACTATCGCCGTGCGCAAACCGCCCGTCACGGCGCGTTTTTTTTCAAGGCCGCAGCGCCGGATTATTTTCCGCCACCGCTTCGACTGGCGCCGCTGCCGGCTCGACGAGCGGCGTGTTTTTCAGCGGGTAGCGGAACTGCCGGCCCTCGTAATTTCGAAACACCACCTCCTCGTCGGTGATTTTTTCGACGTAGTCCGGATTCACCGGCACCTTGCCGCCGCCCCCGGGCGCATCGATGACGTATTGCGGCACGGCGTAGCCCGTCGTGTGCCCGCGCAGCGCCCGGATGATTTCCAAGCCTTTCCGCACATCGACTTTGAAGTGCGCGCCGCCCGTGATCAGGTCCATCTGGTAGAGATAGTAGGGCCGCACGCGCATGCGCAGCAGCCGGTGCACGAGCGCTTTCATGACGTCGGCATCGTCGTTCACGTCGCGGAGCAACACGCTTTGGTTACCCAGCGGCACGCCCGCGAACGACAGCCGCTCGCAGGCGTCGCGCAGCTCGGCGGTGGCTTCCTTCGGATGATTCACATGGATGCTCATCCAGATCGGCCCGTATTTTTTAAACACCTCGCACAGCTCAGGCGTGATCCGCTGCGGCAGGAAAACCGGAATGCGCGAGCCGATGCGGATGAACTCCACGTGCTTGATCGCCCGCAGCCGGCTCAGCAGGTGCTCGAGTTTTTTGTCCGACAGCAGCAGCGGGTCGCCGCCCGACAACAGCACATCGCGCACCTCGGTGTGCGCCTCGATGTAGCGCAGCCCCTGCTCGTATTCGGGGTGGAAATTATAGTCCTGCGCGTTGGAAACCAGCCGGCTGCGCGTGCAATAGCGGCAATACGCCGCGCACCGGTCCGTGACCAGAAAAAGGACGCGGTCCGGATAACGATGCACGAGGCCCGGCACCGGCGAATGTTCGTCCTCGCCCAGCGAATCGAGCTGTTCCTCCGCCGAGAGCTGCATTTCCCCGGCCCGCGGGATCACCTGCTTGCGGATCGGGCAGTTTGGATCGTTGCGGTCGATTAGGTTGAAAAAATACGGTGTGATCGCCAGCGAGAGCTTCTTGTCGGCAAAATAACAGCCCGCCTTTTCCTCCGGCGTCAGCTCCATGAAGCGCTCCAGTTGGTCGACCGTCGTCAACCGGTTCTTCAACTGCCAGATCCAGTCCGACCAATCGGACTTCGGCACATGCTGCCACAGCCCCTGCCCCTCGAACCAGTCGCCGCGAATTTCAGTGTAAGGCATGGCAGTTTTTGTGCCGATACGGCTAACTCCCGTCCTGCCCGTGTCAAACGGACGGCGTGGGTTTCTTTTCCCCCTTTTCCCCCCGGCCGTCCCCTTCCGGCGCGATTCCTTTCCTTTTCAACCGAGAATGACTTTGCGTCGTCCATCGGCGAGCGCTCATGCTCCGGTCGTGACCCGGAGCCCCAACCCCCGCGCCTTGTTCACGGCCTCGGCGATCGCTGTCGGTTGCGTGCTCGCGACCGGCGCCATCCTGTCGATTCGGCTGGCCGACGAGCCCGGCGCCGCCGCCTCCGTCGCCGTGATGGCCGTCGTCGCGTCCGCGGTCATCTTGCTCACCGCTTCGAAAGCCGCCCAAGCGATGCGCCTGGCGGAGCAGCTCCAGCAGCGCTCCGCCGCGCACGAAACCGAACTCGCCGCCACCAGCGCCCAACTCACCGCCCTTTGGGAAAAATCGCCGCTGAGCATCATGCTGTTCGACCCGCACGATCCTCACACCCGGGTCAAAATCGTCGATTGCAACCCCACCGCCTGCGAGATGCACGGCTACAAGCGCGAGGAACTCGTCGGGCAGTCGATCGATTTCATCGAAGCCGTGCCGTGGACGCACGAGGGCGCTGAAAATTGGATCAAGCACCTGCGCATCGTCCGCCGCGTCGAGGGCAACGGCCGCCATCGCCGCAAAGACGGCGCGATCTTCGACATCGAATATTTCACGAGCATCCTGAACATCAACGGCCGCGAGGTCGTGCTCGGCATGGATCGCGACGCCACGGCCCGCGCCCGCGCCGAGCGTGCCTTGCGCGAGAGCGAGGAACGCTGGCAACTCGCCGTCGCCGGCAGCAACGAAGGCGTCTGGGATTGGAACATCGAAACCGATATCGTCTGGTTCTCTCCCCGCTGGAAAAGCGTGCTCGGCTTCACCGAAGACGAGATTGCCGACATTCCCGCCAGCTGGTTCAGCCGCGTCCATCCTGAAGACATCGCATGGGTCGAGGCCGAGTTGCAGGCCCACCTCAAACGCCAGGTCGATCTCTACCGGTGCGAATACCGCATGCGCCACAAGGACGGCTCCTGGCGCTGGATTCTCGCGCGCGGCAAAGCTCATTTCTCGCCCGACGGCCGGCCCTTGCGCATTCTCGGCACGCAGATCGACGTCACCCAGGAGAAAGCCACCGAAGCCGAACTGCGCCGCGCGAAGGAGGAAGCCGAGGCCGCCGATCGCGCCAAGAGCGATTTCCTCGCCGTGATGAGCCACGAAATCCGCACGCCGATGAACGGCGTGATCGGTTTCACCAACCTCCTCCTCGACACCTCGCTCAACTCCGAGCAGCGCGACTGGCTCCTCACGATCCGCTCGAGCGGCGAGTCGCTCGTCACGCTCATCAACGACATCCTCGACTTCTCGAAAATCGAGTCGGGCCACATGGAACTCGACCACCATCCCGTGCCCGTCCGCCGCTGCATCGAGGAGGTGCTCGACCTGCTCTGGAGCAAGGCCAGCGAGAAAAAAATCGAACTCCTGCACTGGATCGACGACGGCGTGCCCGAGTGGGTCGTCACCGACGGCACGCGCCTGCGCCAGGTGCTCGTCAATCTCGTGGGCAACGCGATCAAGTTCACCGCTCACGGCGAGGTCGAGGTGCGCGTCACCGTCGATCCCGTGGCGCCCGGCCAGCCCGGCCGCATCGCGTTCGCCGTTCGCGATACCGGCGCCGGCATTCCGGTCGACCGCATCGACCGCCTCTTCAAACCCTTCAGCCAGGCCGACTCCTCCACCACGCGCAAATACGGCGGCACCGGCCTCGGCCTCGCCATCAGCCGCCGCCTCGTCCAACTGCTCGGCGGCCAGATCGAACTCGCGAGCACCTCCGAACGCGGCTCCTGCTTCCGGTTCGCCATCGCCGCTCCGCCCGCGCCCGCGCCCGAAGGCCAGCCCGCCACCTCGAGCGGCAACCGCCACCACGTGGAACTCGTCGGCCGCCACGCGCTGATCGTCGACGACAACGAAACCAATCGCCGCATTCTCACCAGCCAGCTCGGTCGCTGGGGCCTCGTCGGCCACGCCTACGAAAAACCCGATGATGCGATCGCCTACATTCGCGACGGCGGCGCCGCCGACCTCGCCCTCCTCGACATGATGATGCCCGAGATGCACGGCGTCGAACTCGCGACCCAGCTCGGCGCCCACCGCACCCGCGCAGAGCTGCCGATGATTTTGCTCTCCTCCGTCAGCCGCGAGGAGCTGCGCCAGTTCAACCCCGAGCAGGCGTTCGATGTGATTCTCTGCAAACCCGTTCGCCAGTCCGCGCTCCTCGACGCCCTCCACACCACGCTCGCGACCGAGCAGCCTCGCACGCCCGCCACGAAACCCGCGCACCAGACCGAACTCGACCACACGCTCGGCCACCGCCACCCCCTCCGCATCCTCGTCGCCGAGGATAATGTCGTTAACCAAAAACTCATCACGCGCCTCCTCGAGCGCCTCAGCTACGCGCCCCTGCTCGTCGACAACGGCTTCGCCTGCCTCGAAGCGCTTCGCCGCAGCTCCTACGACATCGTGCTGATGGATTGTCAGATGCCCGAGATGGACGGCTACGACGCCACCGCCAACATTCGCAGCGGCGGCACCGGCCCGCGCAACAAAGCCCTCCGCATCATCGCGCTCACCGCCTCCGCCATGGTCGGCGACCGCGAAAAATGCGTCGCCGCCGGCATGGACGATTACCTCACGAAGCCCATCCAGGCCGCCGACATCATCCGCATCCTCGAAGCGACGCCGCGCCTCGCCGATTAGCCGGTTCGAATGTAGGGCCGGGTCTCCGCACCGCGCCGTGACCGTCTAAAGCTCCAAGCACCAAGATCCAAGCTCCAGAGAACCTCCAACTGCCAAATCTCAAAATAACCGGCTGAGGCAATTGACCGCTGGTGCTTGGAATTTCTCTGGAGCTTGGATCTTGAAGCTTGGAGCTTGGAGCTTGGAGCTTTCGAAAGCCTGGAGCTTTTCCCTTGGCACCCGCTTTTCCCTTGGCACCCGCCAGCCGACTCTTTTTCGTCGGGCTTTAATGTCGTCATCCAAACCCGGAGTTCTTGCGCTCGAAGATGGGAGTGTGTTTCGCGGCCTCGCTTTCGGCGCCGACGCCACGATCGCCGGCGAATGTGTCTTCAACACCTCGATGACCGGCTACCAGGAGATCGTCACCGATCCGTCCTACTTCGGCCAGATCGTCACGATGACCGCCGTGCAGATCGGCAATTACGGCCTCTCCGTCGAAGACGAGGAATCCGGCGGCCCGAAATGCGCCGGCCTCGTCGTCCGCGAACTCTCCCCCGTCGTCTCCAACTGGCGCTCTTCGATCTCGCTCCACGACTACCTCGCGAAGCACGGCATCCCCGGTCTCAGCGAAATCGATACCCGCGCGCTCACGAAAAAACTCCGCGTCGACGGCGCGATGAAGTCCTGTCTCTCCACGCTCGCGATCGGCGACGAGGAAGCGATCGCCCGCGCCCGCGGCTGGCGCGACATGTCCGGCAGCGATTACGTGAAAGACGTCACCTGCGCCGCGCCCTACCTCTGGCGCGCGGACGACATCGCGAATCACAACGCCGCCTACTTCCCCGTCGGCACCACGATGAACGCGCCCGGCGTGCCCGCGAAAAAATTCCGCGTCGCCGCCTTCGACTACGGCGCGAAGCACACGATCTTCCGCAAACTCATCCGCCACGGTTTCGACGTCCAGGTTTTCCCCTCCACCGCGACGCACGAACAAATCCGCGAGCAAAACCCCGACGGCGTTTTTCTCTCGAATGGACCCGGCGATCCCGCCGCGCTTGGCTACGTGCACAAAACCGTCACCGGCCTGCTCCCGGATTTCCCGATCTTCGGCATCTGCCTCGGCCACCAGATGATCACGCACGCGCTCGGCGGCTCGACCTACAAACTCAAGTTTGGCCACCGCGGCGGCAACCAGCCCGTGAAGAATCTCGAGACCGGCAAAGTCTCCATCACCGCGCAAAACCACGGCTTCGCCACCGATCCGAAATCGATCGAGTCCCGCGGGGCGAAAGTCACCGAGATCAATCTCAACGACAACACGGTCGAAGGCCTGCGCCACACCTCGCTCCCCGTTTTTAGCGTGCAGTATCATCCCGAAGCCGCGCCCGGTCCCAACGACGCCGACCCGCTCTTCAACGATTTCTACAATCTGATTGCCGCCCGCCAAGCCGGGAAAATCTGAAGTCCGAAATGTAGGGCGGGGTCTCCGCACCCCGCCGGTCTCCGCAGCGCGCACTAGAGGCTGTCATGAGCTTTCTGTCACAGCCTCAGAGGTAGGGCGGGCATTCCGTCGCCCGCCGAAAAGTCTTTTGTCATTCGCGGCGCTCACGGAGTGAGCGCCCTACCCGCCAAACCTTCGAACTAAGGTTCATAACAGCCTCTAGAGCATTTCAAATGAAACTACCTCCGCCACCTACCATCGTCCGTCATTCGTAGGGTAACCTAATAGGTTACCGTTTCAGTCTATAGTTTTATTTGAAATGCTGTAGCATATCACGGCGCCGCTTTCTCTTTGTCATTCTGAGACTCCGAACCAACGCCCAGCCGTTGGGTAGGCCTACGCCGATGAACTCTCAAATGCCCATCATGCTGAGCGCAGCGAAGAATCCATTTGGACTTTCGCACGCGCGTCGGGCCCCGAAGCGCACACTGGATTCTTCACTTCGTTCAGAATGACAAACCGAGCAGTTCATCAGCAGCGCAGCGAAGAATCTATTTGAACTTTCGCATGCGCGTCGGGCCACGAAGCGCCAACTGGATTCTTCGCCGCGCTCAGAATGACAATCGCGTAGAACGCACCTCTCCGCTCGCTTCACTTCGCCCCGCTCGCCACGGTGGCCCCGCCCGTCAGCCACCGGTCAAACCACCCCCGCACGTCCGGCACGATTTCGCCGAGCCGCATCGACAACAAAACGTGGTCATCCTCCGGCAGCACGACGAGCCGGCTCGGCGCCGCCGTCGCCCGCGCCTGCAGCACTCGGCTGTTCTCCACCGAAATCCACGTGTCCTTCGCGCCGTGGCAGAACAACACCGGCACTTTCACGTGGTCCATCGCAGCCAGCACGTCGCCGGAACTCCACTCGAATTTACCCCGCGCCGCCGCCTTCGCCACCGCGCACTGAAAGGTCGCCGCGCTGATCTTCGCCGCCTGCTTCGGCGCCACACCGTGCGCAAATTCCACGAGCGCTTTTTCCGCGCTGCTGAACGGCTCCAGCGCCACGATCGCGCCGACGCGGGCGTCCTTGGCCGCGAGCAGCAGACTCATGCTCGCGCCATACGACACGCCGATGATTCCCACCTTTTCACCCGCAACCGCGAGTCCCCGCTTCTGCAGTTCGTCGATCACCTTGCTCAAATCGCCGACCTCGAAAGCGCCGTAGCCGATCGTGTCGCCCGTGGACCGCCCGTGCCCGCGCAGATCGACCAGCACGCAACGATACCCCGCCTCCGCCAGCACGAGCGCCCAATGCGCCACGTTTTCCTTCGCATCGCGATAGCCGTGCAGCACGAGAATCGTGCCCTTCGGCTTCGCCAGCCCCTCTAATTTCGCCGGCGGCAGCGTCACATCGAACTTCGGTTCCAGCCAGCGCCACCGGTCGTTCGACTTCACCTCGATCTTGTAGTTGAAATGATAATTCCCCGGCTCGATCACGGCCACGCTCAGCTCCGCTGCCGGCGGGCCGACCTTCACGCGCCACGCCTGCGCATACATCGCGTCGAAACCTTTCGCATACGCCGCGTCCCGCACCACGCGCGGTACATCCTGCCGGTTCGGTGCCTTCACCGCGATCCCGGCGAGCACCGAGCTGACGCACCCCGTCGAAAACAAGCACGCGCTCGCCAGTAAGATCGCCGCCACCGCTCCATTCCGCCATGGAGGAGCCTGCTTGCAGGCGATTTCTCGCCGGCGACCGCTTCCCTTCGCCTGCAAGCAGGCCCCTGCAAACCGACGTTTCATCCCAGCAACTGCTCGAACTTTCTCGCATCCTCCGGCGTGTCCACGCCGATGGTCGGATCCTCCGTCACCGCGCACGCGATGTCGTAGCCGTTTTCCAGCACGCGCAACTGCTCCAGCTTTTCGATCACCTCATAGCGTCCCGGCGGCAGCTTCGCGAATTTCTCCAACAACCCCGCGCGATACGCATACAGCCCCAGATGCCGGAAACACGGACTCGCCTGCACCCACGCATCGTCGATCGTCAGCCCGAGATCGCGCGAAAACGGCAGCCGCGACCGCGTGAAAAACAACGCCCGCCCATCCTGCCGCATCGCGACCTTCACCTGGTTCGCGTTATAAAAATCCACCACGCGCTTGAACGGCGTCACGAGCGTCGCCATCTCCGCCCCGTTTTCCAGCAGCCCCGCCAGCGCGCGAATCTGCCCGCCCGACACCAGCGGCTCGTCCGCCTGCACGTTGATCACGTGCTCCGCGCCGACCGTCCGGTTCGCCTCCGCGATCCGATCCGTGCCGCTCTGATGCTCCGCACTCGTCATGATCGCCGCAAAACCCGCCCCCGCCACGCAGTCCCGCAAGAGCGGATCATCCACCGCGAAATGGAGCGAAAACTCCGGCGCCTCCCGCGCAATTCGCTCCGCCACCCAGAGCAGGAGCGGCTTGCCCTTGATCCGGTGCAAGAGCTTGCGCGGGAAGCGAGTGGACTCCAGCCGGCAGGGCACGATGATCGCGGTCTTTGGCATCCGCTTGCAGAGTGACGGCGGGTTTTTAGGTTGCAAGCCACGCCGCCATCCCGGATTTAGGCCGGCTCTTTTCCCGAGAACCATGAACAAAAGCGACGCCACACCTTCCGCACAGCAGCTCACCAAGGAGCTGGTCGTGCAGAACAAGATGGGCATTCACGCCCGTCCCGCCGCGATGATCGTTCGGATTACGAACAAGTTCAAAGCCGACGTCTTCGTTGAAAAAGACGAGGAGCAGGTGAACGGCAAAAGCATCATGGGCCTCATGATGCTCGCCGCCGGGAAGGGTTCGAAAGTGAAGTTCATCGCCAACGGTGACGACGCCCCCGCGATGCTCGCCGAACTCGAAGCCCTCTTCACCCGCAAGTTCGACGAAGCCTGAGTTTTTCCCGCGAATCACGCGAATCTCGCGAATCCGATCCCAGGCCGGTCCTCACCGGCCTTTTTCATTTCCGATATTCGCGACCTTTCGCGTGATTCGCGGGAAGTAATTCAGATCCCAAAGAATTTCTTCGCATTCCCCGTCGTCACTGCCGCGAATTCCTCGCTGCTCACGCCAAACACCTCCTTCGCGCAAAACTCCGCCGTATGCCGCACGAACGCCGGCTCATTCGGTTTTCCGCGATGCGGCATCGGCGTGAGGTAGGGCGCATCCGTCTCGATCATCAGCCGCGCCAGCCCCTGCACCCGCGCCGCCGCGCGCACATTCTCCGCGCTCTTGTAAGTCACAATCCCCGTAAACGAACCCCGCCCGCCGCGCGCCATCAGCTCCTTCATCTCCGCCTGGCCCTCGGCGAAGCAGTGAAACACCACCTTCGTCCAATCCACGCCGCTCGCGTCGATCATCGCCAGGCACTCGGCAAACGCCCCCCGCGAGTGCACCACCACCGGGCATGCCAGCCGCTTCGCGATCTCCAGCTGCGCCGCAAACGCCCCTCGCTGCCACGCGAAAATCTTTTCCGCCTCCGCCGCCTCCTTCGGCAGATGAAACCGATCCAGCCCGCACTCCCCCAACGCCACCGGCACCGACCCCGGCACCCAACTCGGGATGGACGCCCCCGGTAGGGACGCCTCTCCGAGGCGTCCGCCCTTCGCGCCCCAAAACCCTTCAATCATCCCCACCGCCTTCTCCCACCCCTCCTCCACCGCGCACGGATGCAGCCCCACCGAAAACGCCACCATGCCCGTCGCCGCGTTCTCCTTCGCGATCCCGCGATACAGCTCCCAATCGTCCGGCCCGGTCCCGATGGTGATCATCTTCTCCACGCCCGCCTCCCGCGCCCGCGCCAGCGTCTCCGCCAGCACGCCTTTCCGGGCAAACGATTCCAAGTGCGTGTGCGTGTCGATCAGCATTTGGAAAAGCTCCAAGATCCAAGCCCCAAGCTCCAGAGAATCTTCAATCTCCAACCCTCGACTCGCTTCTTTTGCAACCTCGTGTTTGGTCCTTCCCTGGATCTTGGTCCTTGGATCTTTTCTCACGCTCGCCACAGCGTGAGATACCGCTCCCGCAAATACCGCACCAGCGCCCGCGGCGAAAGCTCCTCGCCCGTCACCCGTCGCACCAACGCCGGCAGTTCCTCTCTTCTCCCGCGCGCGTGCACCTCGCTCCGCAGCCATCCGAGCAGCCACGAAAAATCGCCCCGCGCGAAATCCGCTTCCAACTCCGGCCGCAGCGCCAGCGCCCGATACCACAGCTGCGCCACCATCATGTTTCCGAGACAGTAACTCGGAAAATATCCAAACGCCCCATCGCTCCAGTGCACATCCTGGAGCACGCCCTCGCGATCGTTCGCCGGCTCCAAGCCCACCAGTTCCCTCGACGCCGCCCGCCAAGCCGCCGGCAGGTCCGCGACGGCCAGCTCGCCCGCGAATAATTTCCGCTCGATCTCGAAACGCAGCACGATGTGCAGATTGTAAGTCACCTCGTCCGCATCCACACGGATCAGCGTCGGCTCCACCGCGTTGATCGCGCGATAAAGTTCCTCCGACGTCACGCCCTCCGTCTGCTCGGCAAACAGCTCTCTCATCCTCGGCTCGAAAAACCGCCAGAACCCGCCGCTCCGCGCCACCTGGTTTTCCCACAACCGGCTCTGCGACTCGTGCGCGCCCATCCCCGCGTGCATCCCCAGCGCCGTCCCTGCATCCGCGCGCGACAGCCCTTGTTCATACAAGCCGTGCCCCGTCTCGTGAATCGCGCTGAACAGCGAATCGAGCGGCTCGTCCTCCTTGAACCGCGTCGTCATCCGCACGTCCGCGCCCGTCCCCGAACAAAACGGATGCAGCGACACATCGATCCGCCCGCGCCCGTAGTCGAAGCCGATCCGCTCCGTCACCTCGCGCAGAAAAATCCGCTGCCGCTCCACCGGAAATCCGCGCAACGCTTTCGCCTCCGTCGCTTTTTTTCTCCGCGCCGCCGAGTCGACGACCTCGCGCGCCAGCGGCACGAGTTCGCGTTTCAGTTCCGCAAACAACCCCGCGATCGCCTCCGCCGTCATCCCCGGATCGTGCTTGTCGATCATGGCGTCGTACTCCCGCCCCGCCCACCCGAGATACGCCGCCTCGCGTTTCGCCAGCTCCAGATTTTTTTCCAACACCGGCGCATAGCTCGCGAAATCGTCCTCCTTCCGCGCCTTCGCCCACGCGTGATAGCCCCGGCTCCCCTGCACCGCCTTCTCGCGCACGAACTCCGCCGGCAGTTTCGTCGCGCGATCGAAATCCTTCCGCGCCTGCCGCACCACCGCGCGCCGATCGTCGCTCAACTCTCCGGCCTCGTCCGCCTTCTCCAAACTCGCCAGCGCCTCCCCGATCGCCGCATCGCTCGCCGCTGCATGCGTCACCGCCGCGAGCGCCGCATGCTGTTCCGCGCGCTGATCCGCGCTGTCCGGCGGCAGGTTCACCTGCTCATCCCAGCCCAGCAGTTCGCCAATGCTCCCGAGCAGATGCACCTGCTTCAACCGCTCCACCAGCCGCGCATAAGCCTCATCCGTTGTCATCGCACCACTCAACCTCACTCGGCACTCAACGCCAGTGCGTTGTCGCCGCGCCTTTTCACTCCTCCGCAAACACTCCTCCGCAAAAACCCCTTGCCGCCCTCGCGCCCGCCGCGAAGTCTCCGCCACGCCGATGCCGCCCGCCGCGCCCCACGCGCCGTTTCCGTCCCGTTTCTGGACGCTCGATCTCGTCCGCGGCGGCTGCGCCGCAGTGGTCTTTCTCAGCCATTGGTTTCTCTGGTCCGACTTCGCCCCGCAAACCGCCGCCGAGCGCCTCGTTCAACACACCGGCAACTGGCTCCACGAAACCTTCACCGCCCTCACCTGGCCCACCGGCGGAAATCACCCCGCCGTCATCTGCTTTTTCGTCCTCAGCGGTTTCTGCATCCACTACCCGTTCGCCCTCGCCGCCCACCGCGGCGCACCGCGCCCGCCGTGGTCCGACTACTTTCGCCGCCGCTTCTGGCGCATCATGCCCGTGTATTGGGCCGCCGCCGCGCTCGGCCTCGCGTTCACCCTCCTCGAGCGTTTTCACCCCACTGGCGACGCGCTCCTCACTCTCCACGCCCGCGGCAACGCCGCCGATGTCCTCGCCCGCTTCGCCGGCCTCACCGCCGTTTACCCGCGCGAAATCCTCGCCGGCAATCTTCCGCTCAACACCGTCGGCACCGAGCTGCTGATGTACCTCGCCTATCCCGCCGTCCTCTTCGCCACGCGCCGCTTCGGCTGGCTCGCCGTCGGCGCCGCCTTCCTCGCGCTGCACCTGCTCGCCCTGCCGCTGCTCGCCGTCATCACGCCCTTCTGGCTCTTCAACTCCATCATCATTCTCGGCGCCTTCTGGTACGGCGGCGCCGTGGTCGCCCACTTCGCCGTCAACCACCCCCGCCCGATTCCGCGCGCCTGGCCCCTTCTCGCGTGGGCTGTTTTTCTGCTCCTGAAAATCGTCCCGTATTTCTACGGCCTCAATCTCCTCAAACAAGCCGCCGTCGCCGCCACCTGCACTCTCGGCATCGCGTGGCTCGTCGCCCGCGAACTCACGCACCCCGCGCCGCCGCGACACGCGTCCGCCGATTTTCTCCGCTACCTCGGCCGCACGAGCTACAGCCTCTACGCGATCCACACGCCGCTGATGTTCATCGCCACGTGGGCGCTCCTCACGTTCGCCGGCAGCCGCAACTACTTCATCCAACTCGCGCTCGTGCTCATCCCGTCGCTCGCCGTGTCGCTGCTGGTCTATTACGCTGTCGAGCGACGCTTCCACGCCGCCCGACCCTCCGCGCCTTCCGGCTCACCTCTCGCCGTCGCCGTCAACGCGCCTCGACGATAATATCGCCGCCGCTCGACCGCAGTCGCAGCTTCGGCCCGCCGCCGTTCACTTTGCCCGCCAGCCGGCTTTTGCCCGCGCCGCCTTTGTCGATCGTGATCGTCAGCCCTTCGGCCTCCACCTCGCCACCGCTGGTCGACGCATCGAGATCGAACGCCGCGCCTTTCGCGACTTTCACCCGCACGCGCCCGCCCGATGTGCTCAAGCTGCAATCGCCCTTCATCGCTCCTTCGATCCCTGCTGAAACATTTCCGCCGCTCGTCGACGCCTGCAGCGTGCTTTCCACCGAGCCGATCTTGATGTCGCCGCCCGACGTATCCAGTTCCGTCGGTCCGACCGAACGCTCCACCGTCACGTTGCCGCCCGAAGTCCCGAGCTTCACCGTCGCCGCGCCCTCGACCAGCCGCACATCGCCGCCCGACGTGCTCGCGTCCACGTCCTTTGAAATTTTTCCCAACACCACATTTCCGCCCGATGTGCGCGCATGCACCGTGCCGTTCAGATCGCCCACGTCGATGTTGCCGCCCGAAGTCTTCAGACCGACGTTGTAATTCGCCGGCACCGTCACCACGAAGCTCACCTGCACCGGCGGCCACTCGCCGAAATGCAGTCCCATCGAACGCTTCTCATACTTCGAAATCGCATTCACTCCGCCGTCGACCGCCTCGATTTGCAGATCCAGATTTTTCAACAACACGTCGGCATCCGCGTCCGAGCCCGCGCGAATTTTTTCCTTCGCCACGACCTTCACCGTGTTGCCCTCGCCGATCTCGACGCGGACATCGCCGCCCTGGGTCTCGACTTTCAACATCCCGCCCGGCTGCACCGTGAACGTTTTCTCGACGACGCGCTCGATTTTGGCCTGCGCGGAAAAAGGAATGGCCGCCAGCAAACCGGCCGCCAGGAGAACAGATTGAATTTTCATAGGGGAATGGATCGAAAACCCGAAGCCGCGTCGAAAGTTACACAAATCCCATCCGCCGCAACCCACGCCCGCCCGTCGAACGAATCTCCCCGTAGCCCGCTGCGGGCGGTGGCGCTTCGGCGGCGACGACGCGAGTCTGCGGCGCCCGTCGAACGATCTCCCCGTAGCCCGCTGCGGGAGCAGCGGGACCGCCTCAAACCTTCGCGCTATTGTCACACTTGAAGTGCACCTGCGAGCGCCGCAACCCATGCGCGCGCAGCGCCGAGGTCTGCGCCCCATCCCGCGACTGAATCAAAAATCGCCGCCGCTCCTCCGCCTCTTCGCACGACGCCGCCGCGGCGAAGCACACCAGCAGTTCCGCGCCCGCCTGCATCCGGCTGCCTGGAAAACGCCCATGCGTCGCCAGCCAGCGAAGCGTTTGCTGCAAAGGATCGGAAGTCGGTGCGCTCATCACCGAGCACCACTACGCACGTCACCGCCGGATGCGAGCAAACATCACCGCGCACCACCGCCCCGTAGCCCGCTGCGGAAGCAGCGGGACAAATCGCCACCCAAATTCCCGGCCGCCCATGCGACATCCTCCAGCCAGTCCTCCCTTTGCACTCTCTGTGCTCGCTGCATTCTCTGCGGTCAAAAACTCGGTCTCCAACCTCCGCGCCCTCCGCGTTCTCCGCGCCCTCCGCGTTTCAAAAAAAATCGTCGTCTCCCGCGCGCCGCGCCCCACGCCGCCTGTTCTCCCTTTCAAGAGGGCGGAAGAGGAGCATAGGATCGTAGCGGAACGCGTGAGCGTTTCGTTCCGGCCCATCGCGAAAAGCTCACGCTTTCCGCTACCTTTGAAGTCATCCCAGTGCCCTTCCCCCTTCCTGGACCCGTCCCGTCCGATTGCTTCCTTCGCGAACTCAGCGACCTTCGTGTAATCGCATAGCCGCGACTGGTATTCCACGGATCCATCCCCTGCGCCGTCCTGGTTTGATCCGCGTTCTCCGCGCCCTCGGCGCCCTCCGCGTTTCAAAAAAAATCATCCTTTCCCCCACGCCTCGCTCCACGCCGCCTCGTCAAATCCCGTCAGCGCCACCCCCTCGCCGATCGCGAACGGCCGCTTCACCAAGCTCCCATTCGTCGCGAGCAGCGCCAGCATCGCCTCCGTCGTCGCCGGCAATTTTCCCGCTTGCTTCAGCCCGCGGTACTCCCCGCCCGCCACGTT
>JBEHYR010000023.1:0-84167 GCA_048498075.1 Verrucomicrobiota bacterium
GCGTTCCCCCTCCCCCCCCCCCCCCCCCCTACCCCCCCCCCCCCCCCCCCCCCCCGCTCCCACGACGAAAAACTTCTTTGCGCTCTCCCGACTTTTTGCGGCAATGCTCAGCGCCCATGCCGCGCGTCACCTGCTACCGTTGTTTCTGGCCGAAGCCGCTGTGCTGGTGCGCGTCCATTCGGCCGATGGCGACGCGAACGAAGTTCGTGTTTCTCATGCACCCGAAGGAATTCAAGCAGGAGAAAGCCGGCACCGGCCGCCTCACGCATCTTTGCCTCGCCGGCAGCGAGCTGCACATGGGCCTCGGCTTCGACGAACACGACGCCGTGCAAACCCTGCTGCGCGATCCTGCCAACTTCCCCGTGCTCCTCTACCCGGGTGCAAACGCCCGCAACCTCTCCCGCGGCGAACTCACCGCCGCCGAACTCGGCGGGCGTCGCCTCGTCGTGTTTCTCCTCGACGCCACGTGGAGCGGCGCGCGCAAGATGCTCAAGCTCAGTCCCACTCTCCAGCGGCTGCCGCGCATCATGTTCACTTCGTCCGCGCCGAGTCGCTATGTGATCAAACAGCAGCCGCAGGACGGCTGCCTATCGACGCTCGAAGCCACCCATGAGCTGCTCATCTCGCTCGAGCGGTCCGGCCTCGACCGTTATCCGCTGCCCGACCAGCTCCTCGCGCTTTTCGGCCGCATGCAGGATTTCCAAATCGCCTGCGCACTCGACCCGAACCGCGGCGGCTATCGCCGCCAGCCTTACAGCGATCCCGGTCAACGCGTGCCCGCGAAAAGCTCCCGTCGTCGCTACGTCGTCACATCAACGCCGGAACTCTCGTAGCCCTGCGCGGGAGCGCAGGGATGCCGCACCTGCGGGGCTTTGCTGTAGCTCTCGAGGATGCCGGTCTCGTAGCCCTGCGCGGGAGCGCAGGGATGTCGCACCTGCACGCCCGGATCTCGAACTTCCGACATAGCTTCAGAGGTAGGGCGGGCATTCCGCTGCCCGCCGGGAAGTTTTTCGCCGTTCGCGGCGCTCCCGGAGTGAGCGCCCTACCCGTGAAACCTTCGAACCGAAGTTCATGACAGCCTCTGGCCACCATCCCCAGAGTGGCATTCTGAACGAAGTGAAGAATCCAGTACGCGCTTCGTGGCACGACGCGCGTGCGAAGGTCCAAATGGATTCTTCGCTGCGCTCAGAATGATAGGCATTTGAGAGTTCATCAGCGCAGGCCACCCCACGGCTTGGCGTTGGTTCGGAGTCTCAGAATGACAAAAGGTGGGACGAACCCGCCCTATCCCTTCCCGCCCGCAAAACTCGGATACAGCGTCATTCCCCCGTCGATGAAGATCGTCGTCCCGGTGATGTAGTCCGATTCGTCTGACGCGAGCCAGACCGCCAGCCGCCCGACGTCCTCCGGCTCGCCGATGCGGCCGTACGGAATCATTTTCATGAGTTCGGTGTAGGCTTCCGGCGTGCCCCACGCGTGGCGGTTGATGGGCGTGCGGATCGCCCCTGGCGCGATGCTGTTCACGCGAATCCGGTCCGGCGCCACTTCCTGTGCGAGACTTTTCATCATCAACCTCACGCCGCCCTTCGACGCGCAGTAGTTCACGTGCCCGGCCCAGGGAATGATTTCGTGCACGGAGCTGATGCAGATGATTTTTCCCGCCGCGCAGGAAATGCCGTCGCGCACGCCGCGCCGCTTGAACTCCCGCACCGCCTCGCGCGCGCAGAGAAATTCCCCGGTGAGATTCACGTCGATCACCTTTTGCCATTGCTCGAGCGTCATGGCGTCGAACGGCACATCCTGCTCGATCCCTGAATTGTTGATCAGGATGTCCACGCTGCCCAGTTCGGCGCGCGCGCGGGCGAACATCCTTTCGACGTCGGCTTCCTTGCTGACGTCGGCCTTGAACTCGAGGACGAGCCGCCGCAATCCACGGATTCTCTCGCCGGTCTGCGCCGCACCCTTCGCATCGTGAGCGTAGTTGACCACCACGTCCGCGCCCGCTTCGGCGAGCGAGATCGCGATTTGCTGACCGATTCCCGAACTGGAACCGGTTACGATTGCCACCTGCCCGCGCAGTCGTTCCACGGGCGGGCCGATCACGGGCCGGGTGCGGTCGAGCGATGCCGTCGGGGCGGGTAACATCCCCGCGATAGTGCGCCAACGCGCACCGGCGTTCCCGCCGGCGCGTCGAGACCGGATAATTCCCGACGTCAGTTCGCTCGCAGCGCCTCGATCGGCGACACGCGCGCCGCGCGGCGCGACGGCAGGAAACACGCCAGCATCGCCACGCTCGCGAGCACGAGTGCCGTGCCGCCCAGCACCACCGGATTGGTCGGCTCGACGCCGAAAAGCAGGCTCGTCATCGCCCGCCCCGCCAGCCACGCGCCGAGTAAACCCAGCGGGAGGCCGATCAGCAGCAGCTTGCCGCCAAGCATGAGAAATTGTCCGAGAATCTGTTCCGGTTGCGCCCCGAGCGCCATGCGCACGCCGATCTCGCGCTGCCGCTGCGCGACGGCGTACGCCAGCACGCCGTAAATGCCCACGGCGGCTAGCACCAGCGCGACCACCGCAAAGATCCCTGCGAGCAGCAGCGGCACACGCCGGCCCGCCACGCTGCCTTCGATCCGCGCCTCCATCGTCTGCACATCGTGCACCGGCAGTTCCGGGTCGAGCCGCAGCACCGTCGCGCGCAGCATCGAACTCGCCGACTCCGGCGCCCGTGCCGTCCGCACCACGAGGCCGAGACCGAGCGAGGCGTAGAATTTGTAGGGGAAATAAACCGCGCCGCGCGGCATCTTCTCCGCCAGATCGCTCTGCTTCACCGCGCCGACGACGCCCACGATCGTATACGGCTTCTGCTCCGCTCCCGGCGGTTCGTTCGCCAGCCGGTGACCGAGCGCGCTGCCCTTCGGCCAGTAGCGCTTCGCCACACTCTCGTCGATCACGCACACCCGCGCCTCGGCGCGCGAATCTTCCATCGTGAGGAAGCGGCCTTCGCGCAGGGGAATTCCCATCGCGTTGAAATAATCCCCACCGACCCCGCTCGTGAAGTGCGCCTGCAGCGATTCGCCTTCCTTCACGGCGTAACCTTCCACCCAGATCGCGTTGTCGTCATTGGAATTTGAGAACGGGCCACCACTGCTCACGCCGACCGCCGTCACGCCCGGCGAGGATTTCAGCTCCGTCGCGAGCCGCTCCACGAACGCCACGCGGTCCTTGTCGTCCTTGTATTTGCTCCACGGCAGCGCGACGAAACCGGTCAGCACCTGCTCCGCCTGGAAGCCCGGCTTCACCGCCATCACCCGCGCGAAACTCAACCCCAGCAATCCCGTGCCCGCCAGCAGCACGAAGGCCAGCGCGATCTGCGCCACGATCAATCCATGCCGGAGGCGGTGCACATTCCGCGTCGTCGTGCCGCCGCGCGATTCGACCGAGAGCGCCGTCGCCATGCTGCCGCGCAGGGTGTGCCACACCACCGGCAGCGCGAGCACGAGCCCGAGCACCAACGACGCCGCGACGGCCACCGCGGCGACTGTCAAATCGATGTTGGCGTCGAACCGCACCGGCAGCCGGTCCGCCGCGAGTTGTGCGATGCCTTTCAGCGCCACCGCACCGAGTCCGAGCCCCACCACGCCGCCGACGACCGACAGCAGCACCGACTCGACCACCAGCGTGCGCGCCAGTTGGCCGCCGCTCGCGCCGAGCGCCTGCCGCACGCAAAATTCCTTCGCCCGTCCCGTCGCTCGCACGAGCAGCAGGTTCGCGAGATTCACCAGACCGATCAGCAAAAGAAACAATACGCCCGCCTGCAGCAGCAGCAGCACCGGCCGGAGTTGCGACACGTAGTCGCGGCCCAGATCGAAGACCGTCGTGTGAAACCCCGCGTCGATCGCGATCTTCGCAAACCCGTCCTCCTTCAGCGTCCGCGCATTCAGCGCGTCGATCTGCGCCTGCGCCTCCGCGATCGTCACGCCGGGTTTCAGCCGCGCGATCATGTCCATGTTGTTTGAATGCCGGCGATCCGGTTTGCGGTCCTCGTCCGAGAAACAAAGCGGCGTCCACAGCTTCGACGTCTGCGACAGGTAGCGGAAGCCCGCCGGCATCACACCGATGATGGTGAAGCTTTCCGTGTTCACCCGCAGCGTCTTTCCGATCACCGCCGGATCGCCCCCGAAGCGCTGGCGCCACAATCCGTCGCTCAGCAGGACCACCTGATGTTTTCCGTAAAAACCTTCCTCGTCGGTAAACGCACGCCCGAGCGCCGGCGACACGCCGAGCACGCGGAAAAACGACGGCGTCACGCTCGCCGCGTCCACGCGTTCCGGCGCGCCCGCGTCGCCGATCGTCACGCCCCAGTTTCGCAGCGCCGCCGCGTCCGCGAACGCCTCGATCTCTTTTTTCCGCTCGAGATAGTGCGGCACCGACACCCCGGAGCGCTCCACGCCAGCCTTGGGATAGGCGTTGGCGACGAGCACCAGTTGCTGCGGATCGTGAAACGGCAGCGGCGTCAGCAGCACGCGGTTTACCACCGAAAAGATCGCGACGTTCGCCGCGAGACAGAGCGCGAGAATCAAGAGCACGGTGAACGTGAAACCACGCTCCCGTGCCAGGCTGCGCATCGACTGGCGGACGTCCCGCAGGACTGATTCGACGAAGGGCATGCCGGGAAAACTCGGCGGCGTTCGGAAAGTTTCAGAATTTCGCGACCGATGACTGGCCCGCGCGTCAGGCCGCGTGCTTCAAACCCCTTTTCCCTTATGCTCCTCCGCGCTTTCGTTTCGATCTGGTCTCGTCTGTGCGCGACCGTGTGGCTGACGCTCGCGTTCGCCTGTGCCGCCGAGCCCACGACTCCTGCAGCGACCGCCTACCCGTTCCAAAACCCCGAACTCGCGCCCGAGCAGCGCATCGACGACCTGATCGGCCGCATGACGCTCGAGGAGAAAATCGACTGCATGGCGATGTCGGCCTCCGTCCCGCGCCTCGGCGTGAAAGGCACGCGCCACATCGAGGGCTACCACGGCGTCGCCCAAGGCGGCCCGTCCAACTGGGGTCAGCGCAACCCCACCCCGACGACCCAGTTTCCCCAAGCCTACGGCCTCGGCGAAACCTGGGATCCCGAACTCATTCGCCAGGTGGCCGCGCAGGAAGCCGAGGAAGCGCGCTATCTCGCGCAAAGTCCCAAATACAATCGCGCCGGTCTCATCATCCGCGCGCCGAATGCCGATCTCGCCCGCGACCCGCGCTGGGGCCGCACCGAAGAATCCTTCGGCGAAGATCCCTTTCTCACCGGCACGCTCGCCGTCGCATTCGCCCGCGGCCTGCAGGGCGACGACCCGCACTACCTGAAAACCGTCAGCCTCGTGAAACATTTCCTCGCCAACTCCAACGAGGACGGCCGCGAGCACTCCTCGTCGAATTTCAGCGAGCGCCTCTGGCGCGAGTACTACGCGAAGCCCTTCGAGATGGCCATCGTCGACGGTCACGCACCCGCGATGATGGCGTCCTACAACGCCGTCAACGGCACGCCGCAGCACGTGAATCCTTCCCTGCGCGAGATCGTGCTGAACGAGTGGAAACTCGACGGCATCCTCTGCACCGACGGCGGCGGCCTGCACTTGCTCGTCGACCAGCACCATGCGTTTCCCGATCTCCCCACCGCCGCCGCCGCGTGCGTGAAGGCGGGCATCAATCATTTTCTCGATCGTCACAAAGAACCGCTCACCGAAGCCGTGAAGCGCGGCCTTATCGCCGAGCACGATCTCGACGTCGCCATCCGCGGACTCTTTCGCGTTTCGATCCGGCTCGGTCTGCTCGATCCTGATGCGCGTGTGCCTTACGCCTCGATCGGCCGCACCGACGCCCCGGAACCGTGGGCGCGCCCCGAGACGCGCACCCTCGTCCGCACCGTCACGCAAAAATCCATCGTCCTCCTCAAAAACTCCGCCGGCCTGCTTCCGCTCGATCGCACGAAGATCAAAAAAATCGCCGTCCTCGGCCCGCTCGCGAACACCGTGCTCGCCGATTGGTACGGCGGGACGCCACCGTATCACGTTTCCCCCGTCACCGGCCTCGAGCGCGTCGCCGGCCCGAAGGTGAAGGTCGACTGGATGGCGAACATGAGCGACGCCGCCGTCGCCGTCGCGCGCGATCACGACGCCGCGATCGTGTGCATCGGCAACGATCCCATCAGCGAAGCCGGCTGGGAAATCGTCCGCTCGCCGAGCGAGGGCAAGGAAGCCGTCGACCGCAAAGACATCGTGCTCCAGCCGGAGCAGGAGGAATTCGTCCGCCGCGTCTACGCCGCCAACCCGAACACCATCGTCGTACTCCTCGCCAACTTCCCCTACGCGATGCCCTGGATCGCCGAGCACGCCACGACGATCCTCCACGCGACGCACGCGAGCCAGGAACTCGGCAATGCCCTCGCCGATGTCGTCTTCGGCGACGCGAATCCCGGCGGCAAGCTCACGCAGACGTGGCCGAAGTCTCTCGCGCAACTTCCGCCGATGATGGACTACGATCTCACGCACGGCCGCACCTACCTGTATTTCACCGGCGAGCCGCAGTATGCCTTCGGCTACGGACTCAGCTACACGACGTTTACCCTCGCGAATCTTCACACCGACACGGAAACCCTCGCCCGCGACGCCACGCTTCACATCACCGTCGACGTGAAAAACACCGGCGCTCGCGCCGGCGACGAAGTTGTCCAGCTCTACGTCCGGTACCTCGATTCAAAGGTCGCCCGTCCGCGCGAACAGCTTCGCGCTTTCCAACGCGTGACGATCGCCGCCGGCGAAACGAAGCCCGTTTCCCTGACGCTGCCCGCCGCCGAGCTCGCCTACTGGTCGCCGGAAAAGCACGCGTGGGTCGTCGAACCCGGCCACGTCGAAATGCTCGTCGGCACTTCTTCCGCCGATCGCGATCTGACGCTGCGCCAAACCGTCGTCGTGACAGAATAGCCCCGCCCGTTACTATTTCCTCTCATGCGTCTCCCCCGCCTTCTCGTCGTCGCCACGCTTGTTCTCATGAACGCCGCCCGCGCTCTCGCCCACGACACCGCGCCGCTGAATGTCTACGCCCGCTCGCCCTTCAGCCTGAACGGCAAATGGAGCGTCATCGTCGATCCCTACGAAAACGGCTACTACGATTACCGCCACCAGCCCTATGACGCCGCGGCGAATCCGACTTCCGGTTACTTCCTCGACCGCAAGCCGAAGGACAAAAGCGAGCTGATCGAGTACAACTTCGACACCGCCGACACGCTCACCGTCCCCGGCGATTGGAATTCCCAGCAGGAGAAACTGCTCTATTACGAGGGCACGCTCTGGTACCGCCGGCTCTTCGACTACACCCCGTCCGCCGCCGAGCACCGCCTCTTCGTTTACCTCGGCGCCGCGAACTACGAGTCCGACGTTTACCTCAACGGGAAAAAACTCGGCCACCACGTCGGCGGCTTCACGCCCTTCGCCTACGAAGTGACCGGCCAGGTCAAACCCACCGGCAATTCGCTCATCGTGCGCGTCGACAACAAGCGTCACCTCGAAGCCGTGCCGACCGTGAACACCGATTGGTGGAACTACGGCGGCCTCACGCGCGACGTCCTCCTCCTCGAAACGCCGGCCACTTTCATCCGCGACTACCAGATCCAACTCAAAAAAGGTTCGCGCGATCGCATTGAAGCGACCGTCCGCCTGGACGGCGCGAAGTCCTCGCAATCCGTCACGATCGCGGTCCCGCAAGCCCAGCTCACCGCCACCGCCGAGACCGACGCGTCCGGCGCCGCTCACTTTGAACTCGCCGCACCGCAGCTCGCGCTCTGGTCGCCCGAACACCCGCAGCGTTACGCCGTGGAAATTTCCGCCGGCGCCGACCACCTCACCGAGCAGATCGGCTTCCGCACGATCGAGACGCGCGGCGCCGACATCCTCCTCAACGGCCAGTCGGTCTTTCTCCGCGGCATCTGCCTGCACGAGGAGAATCCGTTGCGCGGCGGCCGCATCACGACCGAAGGCGAAGCCCGCATGATCCTCGGGTGGGCGAAGGAACTCGGCTGCAACTTCGTTCGCCTCGCCCACTATCCGCACAACGAATTCATGGCGCGCGTCGCCGACGAACTCGGCCTCATGCTCTGGGAGGAAGTGCCCGTTTACTGGACGATTCAGTGGGAAAACGCCGACACGCTCGCAAATGCCCGCGCCCAGCTCACCGACCTCGTCGTGCGCGACCGCAACCGCGCCAGCGTGATCGTCTGGTCCGTCGCCAACGAGACGCCCGTGAGCGAAGCCCGCACGCGCTTTCTCAAAACCCTCGTCGACACCGCGCGCTCCCTCGATTCCACGCGGCTCGTCTCCGCCGCGATGGAAGTCCACTCCGATCCCGCCGACGCGAATCATAAAATCGTCGACGACCCCTTCGGCGCTTACACCGACCTGCTCAGTTTCAACCAATACATCGGCTGGTACGACGGCACGCCGGAGAAACTCGCGAAAGTCCGCTGGACGCTCGCCTACGAAAAACCGGTGATGATCTCGGAATTCGGGGCCGACGCGCTCCAGGGTTTCCACGCCGACAAGCTCACGCGTTTCAGCGAAGAGTATCAGGAAGACCTCTACCGCGGCACCCTCGCCATGCTGCAAAGAATCCCGCAATGGCGCGGCTGCACGCCATGGATCCTCTGCGACTTCCGCTCCCCGCGCCGGCCGCTCGCGCACATTCAGGATGGCTGGAACCGCAAAGGCCTCATCGGCGAAAACGGCACAAAGAAAAAAGCCTTCTACGTTCTGAAAAATTTCTACGACGAAAAAGCCGCCGCCCATTGATCGCCGTGTAGGGCGGCGTCGCCGAAACCCGCCGTCGCACGCCGCACCTGGGATTGGCGGCGGCCATCGTCTCTCAGACGGAACAATTCAGTTGAGGGTTGAGAGCTGAGAGTTGAGAGCAAAACCAGAAGGTGGCTTCCGGAATTCCTCGGCGTTTCTCCGGGCGGTCTTCGGAAGATCGGTCTCTCAACGCTCAACTCCGGACGCTCAACGGCGCGGCTCAGACCAATCCAGTTTCCGACGGACGCATCATGCTCCGGCCCTTGGCGATCGCCATTCCATGCGACTGAGCCGGCGCCCGCAAAATTCCCGGTGCCAGCCGCCCGCGCCTCCCCGCATTTCGTAAACACGCTTGCCCGTTCCGCTGCGCCGGGCGGCTCGCGAGCCACACCACCGCAGCGGAACTGCACTCGACGTTCACGGCTACTTATCGCGGCCGTGATGACCTTTTTCAGCCGCCGGCGTGAGCGTCCCGAACAATCCATCGGCTTCGTCGTCGATGCCGGCGGCGAAGTAGAGCGTGTTCGCGGAGCCGGCGCCGGTCCCGTTGCCGAAACTCAACGCCCAAAGTCCCTCGATTCGCAGCGGACGCCCCCGCTCGGTTCGCATCAGTCCGCGAAACTCACCGCTGACCGGATCGAACGCCGCAATTTTGCCGCTGCCAAACTGCCCGACCAGAATCATCCCACTGAACGCGCCGAAGTCTGCCGGCGCGAGCGCGACGCCCCACGGTGCATTCAACCACGCGCCCCATTGCAGCCGCTTCCATAGCACGCCATCGGTCGTGAAGACGTCGACAAAGCCGCGACCCGGCCCGGTCACCTCTTCGGCGTCGTCCGGCTCCCTCTGTGCATAGGTAACGTAGATCGAATGGCCGATGCTCTGGACGTTGAACGGGGCAAATTTCGCCGGAATCCTTGGATCGCGAAACGCTTTCGATCCGAGATCCACCGGCTTGAAATCCTTGTCGAAGACATCGATCGCGCGCGTCTCGAAATTCGTCGCGTAGAGGAAATTTGCGCCCCCCCGCTGCCCAATCGTCAGGCCCAGATAAACGGCGCGACCTGCATTGTTGACCATGGTCACTGCACTGGTTCCCGCGTTCCAACCCGCGATCGTGCCCTCCTGCGTGCAGAAAAGAAAATGCGCTGGCTGGTTTTCACCGATCAGGAAATCGCCGGTCGATCCGTTGAAAACAGTGCCCGTCGGCGTGGCAGGATCCGTCGTGCTGGACACATTCGGCACGGTGACGACCAGCGGCAGGATCGCGCCGTTGCCACTGTAGACTGTCGCGACGCCCGCGCCGTTGTCGGCCGCCCACCACGGACTCGCCGCGCTGCGCGTGAGCCCCCACGGATTCACCAGGTTGGGATCGGTCGCGGCCGCGAGTCCCGGCACATTCGAGACGAGGTTCGTCTGCACGTAATGTCCGAGCGGAGTGCCGGCGGCGGCGAGGCTGAGCCCCGCGGTGACGAATAGCACTCCCATGCCGCGGACCCGCCGCGCCCCGCCGATCGCGGATCGCGCGGGGGAGGAGTACGCCGCCATCCTGGGGATGCGGATCGGGTTCGAACGAGTAGTCGCAATTTGCCGGGCAGAGGCAAAGACGGGCAGAACAAGCTGCGGGGTGGGAGCTGAACTCCAGGCCAACCAGAACGGATTTTTCATGATCGCTTTCTTTCCCGCGACCATCAGGTCGCGAGAGTGGGATTTTTGTGGTGCGGGATTTCCCGGCACCAGGGAACCGTGAGGCTGGCGAGGCACGGTGACCCACGCCCCCCGCAACGGTGCCCCGCCATTGCGTAACAGTTCTGTTACGTCACCCGCGCCGCAGATCGACGCCCGCCACGCGCCTTGGTTCGCCCGATAACTCGCCGCGCAAACCCCCAATTCCACTCTCCCCGATCCGATCTCGCCGACGCTCGTCAAGTCCGGGAGCCGCCCCTCCGTCGCGCCAAACTCGTCCGCAGCCCCGCCTCGCTCCTCAGCGCGCCGTCGGCGCTTCCGGCCTGCCAGTCGTCGTGTGCCACAGCACCGGATTCAACGGCGACGCTATCACGTCGCCCACGGCTACGCCCGGGCACCACGCCTGCCGGTCGTTCTCGTGCGCCTTCGTCTTCGGCTCCATGAGCCGCATCTCTTCATCGATATAGATCATCGTCATCACCTTTCGCGCCCGGCTCGACTGATTCGGGCCTGCCCGGTGAAACGTCCAACCGAGGTGAAAACTCACCTCGCCCAAATCGAACGGCATCTCGTCGATGTCCGCCTGCGCTTCCTGCAGCGAACGCTGGATCAGCGTTTCGCTCTCGTCACTGATGTCGAGTTCGCGCCCCAACGCCATCCGATGCGTGCCGCGCGCGAATGCCAGCGGCCCCATCTCGAGCGGCGTCGCTTGCAACGGCACCCACACCGTCACTGCGCGGTCGCTCGCCAGCGGCCAATAATACTGGTCGGCGTGCCACGGCGTGATCCCGCCGCCCGCCTCCTTGTAGAGCGCTTGATCGTGATACATCCGCACGCCGCCCACCTCGAGCAGTTCGGCCGCCAGCCGCGCGAGCTTCTTCGAAAACGAAAACTCGCGCACCACGTCGCTGTGCGTCCACAGGTTCATCACCTGAAGAAACGCCCGCTGGTACGTCGTGCGTTGCGCCATCGGCAGATCCTGCGTGTTCAACCGTCTCACCTGCTCCGTGATCTCGTGCGCGAAGAACTCCAGCGTCGCCGGCCGCAACACCCGCTTGAGCTTCACGTAGCCGTTTTCCCTGAAAAACTCCCGCTGCTCCGCGGTCAGCAGATGATAACCGTCCAGATCCGCGCGCGCGGTGGACGAAGGAGTGTTGCTGGAAAAGAGGCTGCTCATGGGCAAATGCCGCCCACCTTAGCACCAACCGGCCCGCGCCCGCATCGCTCGAATTGACGAAACCGCATACTTAATTGACAAAGGCCTTCCTCCGATGCCTCGCGCGGTTTTCGAGAAAGTCCCCCTCCTGCCGGGCCGCTCCTTCGCTTCCCGTCATTTCCGCGCGCCCCGCTTCAACGCACCCTGGCATTTTCATCCTGAATACGAATTGACGCTGATTCTCTCGGGTCAGGGCTCGCGCTACGTCGGCGACCACATCGCGCCTTTCGCGGAGGGCGATCTCGTGCTGCTCGGCCCCGACCTGCCGCATTTCTGGTGGAACGATTCCACCGACCGCCGCCGCTGCGAATGGATCGTGCTCCACTTCACCGCCGATTTCGCGGGCCACGATTTCACGCGCCGGCCGGAGGCCGCGATCGTTCGCCGGCTGCTGCTCCGCGCCGCGCGCGGCCTGCATTTCTCCGGCGCGATCGTCCCTCGCGTCGCCGAAACGATGCGCACGCTCGCCGCCCTCGCCGCGTGGCCGCGGCTGCTCGGCTTCATCTCTCTGCTCGGCACGCTCGCCCTCGCGCGCGACACCCGCTCGCTCGCGAGCGCCGGTTACGCACCGATTCTCGACGCTTCCGACGGCTCCCGCATGGCCGCCGCGTGCGACTACGTGAACGCCCAGTTTACCGCGAAAATTCGCCAGCCCGAAGCCGCCCGCCGCGCCGGTTTGAGTCCCGCCGCGTTCAGCCGTTTCTTCTCCCGTCGCATGGGCAAAACCTTCGAAGGCTATGTCAACGAGGTCCGCATCGGTCACGCGTGCCGCCTCCTGCTCGAGGGCCATCGGTCCGTCGCCGAGGCCGCCTTCGCCAGCGGCTTCAACAATCTCGCCAACTTCAACCGCCGCTTCCGCGCCATCACGCATCGCACACCTTCCGCCTATCGCGCCGCCCACCATGCCGCCTCCTGACTCGCCGATCTGCTACGCGCAGGATGCGAACGGCCAGCGCCTTCCCGTCATCGATGTCACCCACCCGGCCTTCGCCGTGCGCTTGAGCGAAGCCGAACTCGCCGCGCGCGTCGCCGCCCACCAGCACCGGGAACGGCTCGGCGCGAAGCAGCCCCGCTGGATGCAGCGGCTCATTTATTTTCTTTTTCTGCGCAAATCCGAACTCGGTCGCCGCCTCCGCGCCGCGAGCGGCGGCTTCCTCGACGGCATGAGCACCTATCGCCTCAAGCTCGGCCCCCACAACCTCGACCCATCGTGGGCCGCGCCGATCGACCGCCGGATCGCCGCCTCCCTTCCCTGTCTTTCCCTGCGTCTCCGGTTGCAGGATATGGCGGAGTTCCTCGCCGACGACCTCGCGCCGCGGCTCGCCGCCCAACCCGGGAAACCACTGCATCTCGTCAACATCGCCGGCGGTCCCTCGTCCGACAGCCTCAACGCACTTCTCCTCCTCGAAAAACGCGACCCCGCGCTGCTCCACGGCCGCCGCGTGCAGATCGATCTGTTCGATCAGGACGAAATCGGTCCCGGCTTCGCCGCCCGCGCGCTCTCCGCGCTGCAAGCCCCCGCCGCCCCGCTCGCCCCCGTCGCTGTCGCGCTCGAGCATTTCTCGTATCGCTGGGACGACGTCGCTCCGTTGCGCGACCAACTCGCCTGCCTCCCTCCCGAGGCGATCACCGTCGCCTCGTCCGAAGGCGGACTCTTCGACTACGGCAGCGACGAGGAAATCGTCGCCAACCTCGCCGTCCTCCGCGACGCCCTCCCCGGCGACACCGCCATCGCCGGGTCGCTCACCCGCGCGAAAGTCTCTCCCGACCGTTCGCCGCTGCGCGTGCGCTTCAGCACCCGGGCGCGCGACCTGCCGGATTTTTCCCCGCTCGTCGACCGCGCCGGCTGGCGGATCGCTGCCAGTCGCACCCGCCCCTATCAGATCAACGTGCTTCTGAAACGCGCTGCGCCCGCGCTCGCCGTCGGCCCGGCCTGAGTTGGATCGATGGTCAGGGAGCATCACGCATGGCCACGGATGAGCACGGATTCCAGCAGACGGACCCGACATCTTTGAGTTGAAACGAGCACCAGCCTCCTGCTGGTGCCTCGCAGGCGATTGCAATCCGATCCTCTGCATTCGTGTTCATCCGTGTCCATTCGTGGTTAGAGCATTTCAAATGAAACTATGTCCGCCACCTACCATCGTCCGTCATTCGTCGGGTAACCTAATAGGTTACCGTTTCACTCTATAGTTTTATTTGAAATGCTGTAGCCTGAATTTGCAGCGCCCGGTCGCGAATTCGCGCGGCTCCGCATCAATCTGCCCGCCCGCGCGTCAGTTCAAACGCTATTGCCATGAAGCCCCATCTCCACCGTCCCGCCTTGCTCGCCGCCAGCCTGCTGTTTTTCAGCGCCCCTCTGTTCGCCTCGTTTCGCGACGACTTCGATCACCCGCTCGTGCGCGATCCCGCCGGTGTTTCCGACTGGAATTACTTTGCCGGCGATGGCACCGCGACGATGTCCCTGTCCACGCGAGACGGCCTCGCCACGATGAACGTCGACGGCACGACCGATCGCCGCGGCATCTGGTGGGCGATCATGAAGCGAGAGATTTCCGCGCAGCTCGACCTCGCGCGTCTCGCGCAGCCGCACACGGAATTGCGCGTCGAGGCTCGCGTGCGCAGCAGCCACGCGCCCCGGCGGATCAATCTCAGTTTCAACACGCAACGCACGACGGATTTTCACGGCAACCTGATGGAGTTCGATCTCGGCGAAGCCGGCGTGTGGCAGACGATCAGCTTTACCACGTCCGATTTCGACGCGCGTCCCGGCGATCAGGTCAACGTGCAGCTCGCGATGATGGATTGGGGCCTCGGAAAATATCACGTCGATGTCGACTACCTGAAAGTCGACGTCGTCGATCCCGCGGTCTCCGGCCCCGATCTCGGCGTGCCGGTGCCGTATCGCCCGCCGATCGCCGACCCAAAAACTTTCCAGCACATCATCCCCGCCGCCGCGAGCGCCACGATCGACCGCCGCGAACCCGATGCAAACCTCCGCGACTGGTCCGCCATCGAATCTGCCGGGCCGGTTCGCATCCTTACCGTCAACGGCACCCAATACGTCATCATCCGCTGGGATCTCTCGTCCTTCACCGGCCGGCAAGCCGCCGATAGCGGCTTGCTCGAACTCAAAACCCACTCGGTGCAGCGTCCCGCCACGCGCACGAAAGATTTCGGCATGATGCGCGTCGTCGAAATCCTCGGCGGCGATCCCGCGTGGAAGGACGAAACCGTCACGTACGAAAATATCCTCCAAGGCCGGCGCTACGAAGATGTTTTCAACACCCAGATGATCATCGATGTGGAGGTGAACGACTCCCGCGGCGGCAGCACGCTGATCACGCTTTCGCGACCCGTGCTGCAACGTCTCCTCGACGGTCGCACGAAAGGCATCGTCCTCATCCCGCTCGGCTCGATCAACGCCGCCTTCCTCCCCGAGACCGACGCCGCCGCTGCGCCGAAACTCTACTTCAACGTCTCCCGGTAAATCCACCGCACGTCGCCGGCCGAATTGCGCACGACCGCGATCTGTTCCAAGCGTAACGCATCGCCACTCCGTTTATGAATTCCACCTCCTCCGCCTCCGCACTCTCCGCCGCGCCCAGCGGCGAACTCACTTTTCCCGACGGCCGCAAAGTCCGTCGCATGGGTTTCGGCGCGATGCGCATCACGGGTTCCGGCATCTGGGGCGAGCCGCGCGATCCCGCCGCCGCCCGTCGCGTATTGCAGCGCGTCGTCGAACTCGGCGTGAACTTCATCGACACCGCGGACTCCTACGGACCCGAGGTCAGCGAGCGCCTCATCGCCGAGGCGCTTCATCCCTATCCAAAGGATCTGCTCATCGCCACGAAGGGCGGACTCACGCGCCAAGGCCCGGACCGGTGGGCGCCCGTCGGTCGTCCCGAGTATCTCCAGCAATGCGTCGAACTCAGCCTCCGCCGTCTGCGCCTCGACTGCATCGACCTCTACCAGCTGCATCGCATCGATCCGAAAGTTCCTGCCGAAGAAACGCTCGGCGTGCTGAAGACCCTGCAGCAGGCCGGAAAAATTCGTCACGTCGGTCTGTCCGAAGTATCCGTCGCGGAACTCCAGCGCGCGGAACGCGTGCTGCCGATTGTGAGCGTCCAGAATCTCTACAACCTCGCCAACCGGCAGAGCGAAGCGATCCTCACCCATTGCGAAAAGCACCGGCTCGCGTTCATCCCGTGGTTCCCCATCGCCGCCGGCGACCTCGCGAAACCCGGCGGTCCGCTCGACCGCGTCGCGAAGAAACACAGCGCGACCGTCGGCCAGCTCGCGCTCGCCTGGCTCCTGCACCGCTCGCCCGTGATGCTGCCGATTCCCGGCACGTCGTCTCTCGACCACCTCGAGGAAAATGTCGCCGCCTGCGCGCTGAAAATCGACGCCGCCGAGTGGCGCGAGATCGAGCGTTCCGCGCCGGCCCGCGGCGATTGAACGCGAATGCCGGGACGGGACCGTTCCTTTCGTCATCCCGCATTCCTGCCCGGGCATTCGACTCTCCCGGAGACGGCTCCACTCCCTCGAAAGAGGGATGCCCGATCTCCCCTCGACGGTTGCGCCCGCCGGCCCGCAGAAATAAACTGCGCGGCTCCCCCGATGCGCCCCACGTTCCCCCTGATTTTTCTATCCGGCGGTTTTGCCTTTGCGCCTCCGCTCGCCGCGTCGGCGCCGCCGTCGGCGGTGGAGGTGTTCGATACCTGCGAGAGTATCACTGCGAATTTCCGCGAGTTCCGTCATCCCGCCTTTCCCACCGGCAAATGGACTTGCGAGGACGGCGTCTTGCACAGCGTGAAAGGCCAGCGCGTCGACTTGATCACGCGCGCCGAATACGAGGACTTTGAACTCGAGCTCGAGTGGAAGGTCGCCGTCGGCGCCAACAGCGGAATCATGTACGGCGTCAGCGAGGCCGCCAGCGATACGTTTTGGTCCGGGCCCGAAATGCAGATCAACGACGACCCCAACCATCCCGACGGCCTTCAGCCCAAAACCTCCGCTGGCGGCCTCTACGACTTGATCGCGCCCGCGCGCCGCGACGTCCTCGAGCCGACCGGCGAGTTCAACCACGTTCGCCTCGTCTGCCGAGGCGGCCACGTCGAGCACTGGCTCAACGGCGTGAAGGTCGTCGCTTACGAATGGGATAGCCCCGCGCTCCGCGCGCTGATCGCGCAAACGAAATTCGCCACGGCGCCACTCTTCATGAAATCCCGTCGCGGCCACATCGCGCTTCAAAGCGAGGGCGACGAAGTCTGGTTTCGCCACATTCGCATCCGCCGCCTCGCGCCTCCGCCTGTCACGTCGAGTCCTTCTGCGCAGCCCCCCTCGAATCCATGAAGAGAACTCCCCCGACTCAGTCCTCCGGCACCGCGCTGAATCGCCGACGCTTCCTCGGTGTCGCCGCCACGGCCGCCACGGCGTTCACGATTCTTCCGCGCCGCGTGCTCGGTATCGACGGCACCCCCGGCGCCAACGAGCGCTTGAACATCGCGGCCATCGGCATCGGTGGCCAGGGCAACGCCGACCTGCACGCCCAGCCGAACGACAACATCGTCGCTCTCTGCGACGTCGATGCCGACTACGCGGCGCACACGTTTGCCGAATATCCGCAGGCGAAGCGCTACACGGATTTCCGCGTGATGTTCGACCAACAAAAAGACATCGACGCCGTGATCGTGGCGACGCCCGACCATTTGCACGCGATCGTCACGATGACCGCGCTGAAGCTCGGCAAACCCGTCTACTGCGAGAAACCGCTCACGCGCACCGTCTTCGAGGCGCGTGCCATCGCCGCCGCCGCGCGCGAGGCGAAGGTCGCCACCCAGATGGGTAATCAGGGCATGGCCTACGATGGAAATCGCCTCCTCGATCGCTGGGTCGCCGAAGGCGCCATCGGTCCGGTGCGCGAGGTCCATGTGTGGTCCGACCGGCCGACGCAGCGCGGCCGGATGCCGTTGTGGTGGCCGCAGGGCATCGAGCGTCCGACCGACCAGGTGCCCGTGCCCGCGACGCTCGATTGGGATCTGTGGCTCGGCCCCGCGCCTTTCCGCCCCTATCATCCCGCTTATGCGCCATTCAAATGGCGCGGCTGGTGGGATTTCGGGTCCGGTGGTCTCGGCGACATGGGTATCCACAATCTGGCGCCGGTCTTCCACGCGTTGAAACTCGGCGCGCCGGTCAGTGTCGATGCGAGTTCCACCGCGCCGGTCAGCGACAGCGTGCCGCTGGCGGCCACCGTACACTATCGCTTCGCGGCGCGCGGCGCGATGCCGCCCGTCACGTTGCATTGGTACGATGGCGGCCTCCTGCCGCCGCGCCCGGAAGAGTTGGAGCCCGGCAACGAACTCGATCCTGAAGACGGCATTTTGCTGATCGGCGACAAGGGCAAGATTCTCGTCGAGGGCTGGGGCGGCGAACACCCGCGCATCCTCGGCGGCAGCGGGCACTACACTCGCCCTCGCTCCGATCCCACGGCGATCGACCGTCACCACGCCGAGTGGACCGCCGCCTGCAAAACGGGCGCGCCCACCCGCTCGAACTTCGCCTTCGCCGGCCCGCTCACCGAAGCCGTGTTGCTCGGCGCCGCGTGCATCCGCAACGGCGGCCGAAAGCTGCTCTGGGACAGTGCCGCGCTGAAAGTCACGAATGACGAGGCCGCCAATCAGTATATTCGTTACGAATACCGCAAGGGTTGGACGCTGGGCTGAGCCGCCGGGCCGCCGCGAAGTTTCCGCTGTTGGCGCGTCCGAGTTTTGCTACTACGCCACCACGGCGACGGATCGCCCTTCCGGTCGCGCGCCGATCGGATAACGTGACGCCATGCCGCACCGCACGTTCAACCTCGATGAACTCACCGACTACCTCCATCTCGCCCCCGGCGACGTGGAGCGGCTGATGCGCGAGAGTGATCTGCCTCACTCGTTTCGGGGCGGGCGCACGGTGTTTGTGCGCAACGAAGTCGACGCCTGGGCCTCGCGTCGCATCCTGCGGCTGCCGGAGAAACGGCTTCACGTTTACCACGACAAATCCGTGCGCGGCACACGGTCGATTTTTCCCGGCGGAGCCCTGATTCCTGAACTCATGCGGCCGGAGTATATCGACCTTGAACTCGCTTCCCGCACGCGCGCTTCGGTGATCCGCGACATGGTCGCGCTCGCCGGGCGCACGGGACGCGTCCTCGAATCGCGCGAGCTGATCAAGAGCATCGAGGAGCGCGAAGCGCTGTGCCCGACGGCGCAACCCGGCGGCCTCGCCCTGCTCCATCCCCGGCACTACGCCGAGTATCGCTTCGACGGCTCCTTCGTCGTGCTAGGCCGCACGCTGCAATCGGTGCCATTCGGAGCGCCTGACGGACGGCCCACACAACTCTTCTTCCTTGTTTGCTGCGAGGACGACCGCATCCACCTCCACACGCTCGCGCGTCTCGCCCTGCTCGCGTTGAACACGAAAGCGATCGAACAAGTTTTCGCCGCGCCCGACCCCTCCACAGCCTATGCAGCGCTCGTCGCGGCGGAACTCACCGTCTTGCCGCCGCCGGATACTCCGAAAGCGAAATCGCGCTCACGCTGAGGCGACTTCCTGGCGGCGGAGCCCGATGTCCGATCGGGCTTGAAGCGCATCGGCCCCCGACATCCCAACGGGGATCCGAGGCTCCCTCCCGACTGCTGGCTCCCGCCTCCGCGTCTTATCGCCACTCGTGCCGCGGATAGCGGCGCGAGAGTTCGGCCTTGATTTTCGGATACTGCTCGCGCCAGAAATTCGTCAGGTCGTCCGTCACCTGAATCGGTCGCTGATTCGGCGCGAGGATCTCGAATTTCACCGGCACGCGGCCGTGCCCGAGCGTGAACTTTCCCTCGATGCCGTAGAGTTCCTGGATGCGCGCCGACAAAATCGGCGGACCATCCTTCTCGTAGCGCAGCTTCGAGCGACGGCCGTTTCCCATCGTGAGTCGCTCCGGCAAATAATCGTCGAGCACCGCGAGTTGCTCGGCGGTCAGCCAGTCGCGCAGGATCGGCATCACCGGCTTCTCGCGCACGTCGCGCGCGCTCAGTTCGCCGTAGCAAATCTGCTCGATCAGCGTCGCTCGGTCGGCCTCGGCGAGCGGGTTGACCTCGAGTTCGGGAAACCATTCAGCGAGGCGGTTCACACGCGTGATCCACTGGTCGACCGTGTCGTCCCACGCCTCGAGCTTGATGCGGCCGGCGAGCACTTCCTTGGTGAGGAGTGCCGCGGCTTCGTTGAGCGGCGCGTCGTCGCTGCTCGCCTTCGCTTCGAGCACGAGATCGCGAAACCGCCGCTCGCGCCGCGTCACGACGCGCTTCGCCGCCTCGTCGTAAACCACGCCGCGCACCTCGCGATAGTCGTCGGAGAAAATTTCCTTCAGCCACGCTTCGTCGATCGCGGTGGCGAGCGAGAGCAGCACGTTGACCTCGCCGCCACGCCCCTCGATTTCGCTGATCTCGGCGGCGACGAGCAGCGCGGATTTCTGGATCGCACTCTCGCGCGCGAGCACGCCACGACGGTTGTGCACGAGTTCACAGCGCAGGGTGCCGGCGTCGAGACGCTTTGCGAGCTGGTCGGAGAAACCCGCGAGCACGCACTTGCGCACGGCGTCACCGTCGATGCGCTGATCGCCGATATCGAGGCCTTCTTTGTTGGCGATCTCGAGAAACTGCTCGAAGAGCGGGCCGACCTGCCGCGCGCCTTGCGCGTGAATCCCGAGCCGGCGGCAGGCCTCGAGCGAGTATTTGTTCTGATCCGCGAAACGCCACGCGCGCATGAGCAGGAAAAAATCGCTCTCGTGTTCCTCGCCGAGCGTGTCCTCGCGCGCCTGCTCGACGTCGCGCGAAGCGCCGCGGAGGAGAAAATTTCGCCCCTGCGTCAGCGCCGCCATGAGCGCCACCGGCCGCACGCAGCCGCGCTCCTGCGCGGCCAGCAGCATGCGCGCATAACGCGGATGCACGGGGAAGCGCAGCATCTTCCGCCCGACGTCGGTGATCCGGTAGGGACGCCTCTCCGAGGCGTCCGCGATCACCTCTGGTTCACCCGGACGGCTCGGAGAGCCGTCCCCACCCGGCGCCACCGCCCCCAAATCCGCCAGCAGCGTCTCGGCCCGCACCAGCGCTTTCGCCTCCGGCTTTTCGAGCCACGGAAATACCGCGATGTCGTCGATCCCGCTCGCCTTCAGCGTCAGCACGACCTCCGCCAAATCCAGCCGCCGCACTTCCGGCAACTCCTGTGGCGCGCGCTGCGCGTGCTCCCGTTCGGTCCACAACCGCACACACACGCCGGGCGCCGTGCGGCCCGCTCGGCCCGCGCGTTGATCGGCGCTGGCGGCGGAGATTTTTTCGACGAGCAGCGTGTTGATCCCGCGGTGCGGATCGAAACGCGCGATGCGGGCCAGCCCGCTGTCGATCACGGCCGTCACGCCGTCGATCGTCAGCGACGTTTCCGCGACGTTGGTCGAGACGATGATTTTGCGGTCGTCGTAGCGAGCCACGGCGCGGTCTTGCTGCTCCGGCGGCAGTTCGCCGTGCAACGGGAAGCAGATGAAGTCGCGCAACTCTCGCGACGCCTGGATCGCCTGCACCGTGCGCGAGATTTCATACGCCCCCGGCATGAATACGAGCATGTCGCCGCTCACCTCGCCCGCGATCCGCTCGCATTCGCGCGCGGCGACCTCCCACACCGGCTCGCTTTCGAAGCTCGCCGTTTTCGCGAGGTATTCGATGCGCACCGGAAAACTGCGGCCTTGCGACACCAGCACCTCGCAGGGCGCGAGATAGTTTTTCAACACGCCCGCATCGAGCGTCGCGGACATCACGATGATTTTCAGGTCGGGCCGGATCGTTTGCTGAATCTGGATCGCGCGCGCGAGCGAGATGTCGCCGTAGAGATGACGCTCGTGAAACTCGTCGAACACCACCGCCGCGACGCCGCGCAGCGACGCATCGAACGACATCTGCCGCAGCAAAATCCCCTCGGTGACGAAGCGAATCCGCGTCTTCGCGCTCACTCGCGACTCCAGCCGTATCTGATAACCGACGACATCGCCGAGCGCCGTGCCGACCTCCTCCGCCACGCGCCGCGCCAGCATGCGCGCCGCGAGCCGACGCGGCTGGAGCACGACGACCTCGCCTTTCTCCCCGAGCAACCCGTGCTGGAGCAGCATCTGCGGAATCTGCGTGGATTTGCCCGAGCCGGTCGGCGCCTGGACGATCAGCCGGCCCTGCGCGCGCAGCGAGGCGATGACGGCAGACTCCAGTTCGTAGATGGGTAGATCGCGTGGCGCCGGCATGAAGTCGCGCAGAAGAACTCACCTCCGTCACCGCTGGCAAGCGGCGAAACACTCCTTTCGTCGCCGCCGATTCGGCTGCGCTTGCTTCGGTTCCGACCGGCCAAATACCGTGCTCCGATGTCTCCGCTCCCCGCGCTCCGATCCCGCCGGTTGCCGTCCTGGCTGCCGCTCGTCGCGATCGCGCTCGCCGTGCTGGCGATTTACTGGCCGGCGCTGCACGGCGAACTGTTGTGGGACGATCGGGGCCACGTGACGCCGCCGCGACTCCAGTCGTGGCTGGGGCTCTGGCAGATCTGGACCGATGTCCGGGTGACGCAGCAATTTTATCCTGTACTGCACACCGCATTCTGGATTGAGCACCGGCTTTGGGGCGACGCGACGCTCGGCTACCATCTCGTCAACCTGCTCTGGCACGCGATCGCGGCGGCTCTGTTCGCGGTCGTGCTGCGCCGGCTCTGGTCGCCCGTCGTCTCCGCCACCGCAGTTCCGGCGCGCGCCACGATCCCGCCGGGCGCCGAGTGGATCGCCGCTTTGCTCTTCGTGGCGCACCCGCTGTCGGTCGAATCGGTCGCATGGATATCCGAGCAAAAGAATACGCTTTCGGCGGTCTTCTACCTGCTGGCCGCCCTCGCGTATCTACGTTTCGATGACCAGCGCCGGCCGCGGGATTATTTCCTCGCGTCACTCGGCTTTGCACTCGCCGTCGGCACCAAGAGCGTGACGGCCACGTTGCCCGCCGCGTTGCTCGTGGTGATCTGGTGGCGGCGCGGCCGCATCGACTTTCGGCGCGACGTGCGTCCGCTCGTTCCCTGGTTCGCCCTGGCGGTCGTCGCCGGGCTGTTCACGGCGTGGATCGAGCGCAAGCTCATCGGCGCCGAGGGCACGCCGTTCGCGCTGTCCTTCGTCGAGCGCGTGCTGCTCGCCGGCCGCGCGCTCTGGTTCTACACGGGCAAGCTCCTCTGGCCGGCGGATCTGGCTTTCCTCTACGAGCGTTGGGACGTGGGTCGCCAAGGCGTCAGTTGGGCGTTTTGCGTGCTCGCCGGCCTCGCCCTGACCACGTGGCTCGCCCTCGGCCGCCACGGCTCGCGCGGCCTGCTCGCGGGCTGGCTGCTCTTCGTCGGGACGCTATTTCCCGCCTTGGGCTTCTTCAATGTCTACCCGTTTATTTTTTCCTACGTCGCGGATCATTTTCAATATCTCGCCAGCCTCGCGTTCATCGGCACTGCGGCCGGCGGCATCGGCGCGTGCCTGGCTCTCCGCGGCCCGGCGCTGCGGCGGAGCAGCCTGCTCGCGGCGCTGGCGGTTGCCACCGCTTTCGCGATCCTGGCACGGAAGCAAAGCCGGCTGTATGTCGACGACGAGACCCTCTTCCGGGCGACGGTCGCCGCGACGCCCGACAGCTGGATGGCGCATCATCTGGTGGGATTCGCGCTGTCGACCCAGGGCAGGCACGAAGAAGCCATCGTCGCTCTTCGCACCGCCCTCCAGCTGAATCCGAGCTATCCCAACACCCACGTCGTCCTCGGCCTCGAACTCGCGCAGCGCCCGGGCGGAGCCGAGGAAGCGATCGCGCACTATCGCCAGGCGATCGAGCTGAACCCCGGCGCGGCTGATGCACACAATGACCTCGGCCTGCTCCTCTCCACGCTGCCCGGGCGGAAGGCCGAGGCGTTCCGGCAATACGAGGCCGCGTTGCGCATCAATCCGGATTTCGCCGCAGCGCACGCCAATTTTGCCACCGCGTTGCTCGGCGCTCCCGAACGCGCCGGTGAAGCCGAGGCGCATTTCCGCGCCGCGCTTCGCCTCGAGCCGCTCTCGCCGGAGATGCACGATTCCTACGCGCGGCTGCTGCTGCTCCAGCCCGGGCGCGGCTCCGAAGCGATGACCGAGTTCAACACCGCGCTGCGGCTGCGCCCGAACTACGCCGAAGCTCACGCCGGACTCGGTTCCGTGCTGGCGACCAATCCCGAACGTCTCGCCGAGGCCGTGAAAGAATTCGAGACGGCGCTGCGTCTCGATCCGAATCAACCCGAGACCCAGTTCAATCTGGGCAACGTCTTGATGAAGCTGCCCGATCGGAGCGAGGAAGCCATCACCCACTATAAAGCCGCGCTGGCGCTGCGCCCCGAGTTCGCCGCCGCGGAAGCCAATCTCGGATCCGCACTCGGCACCCAGCCCGGCCACGAAACGGAGGCGATCTCCCACTACGAGGAGGCGTTGCGACTACAGCCCGGGGTCGCTTGGGTGCACCTCGCGCTCGCCCTGCAGTTGACCGACCTGCCCGCGCATTCCGCCGAAGCGATCGCCCACGCGCAAACCGCTCTGCGCCTGCAGCCGGTGTATCCGGAAGCCCACAACTGCCTCGCCATCGTCTACGCGCAGACCGGCCGATTCGAACTCGCCGCGCAGCATTGGGAGGAAGCGCTCCGGCAGAAACCCAACTACGAAACCGCGCGCGCAAATCTGCAGCGGCTTCAAGAGCTTGCGTCGCCCGGTCGCTGATCGCGCAATCCGGCAGGGCGGCGGTCTCGCCGGTGAATAACCGGTGAACTAATTTATCCTCAACTTATTCACCGCTTCCGCCGGTGCAGCGAATGTGAAGAACAAAGGCTTCATTTCGCGAGGCGCGCGGCGCAACGTCCTTCCCGTTCCTTGATAGAACAGTCGCAGCGCGAAAGCCTGAAAAACCTTTCGAGAGCGCGATTGCGATAATCCCGGGCGACCGGGGAAAGGCGAACGGCAGCTGGTGCCGGGCGCCCCTTCCAACCGCGCAAGCGGCCTGGCAGGCACATATCACCAGCTCCTCTGACCGGAGTCGTGTCCGGGTCAGGTTAGCACGAACCAGGAGCTAGGCGACGAGGCGCGATCAGAAACCGCGTCCGAGTCGAGTTACGCCCGCGGGAAGTTTCGAACCGCGCGCGGACGCAGTTACCCCAGAGGGTTTTGGTTGCTACTGTGACACCAGAACGCAGTCGCGTTGCCCGGCGGGCCCACCCCGCCAAAAGGTCCGGCTCGCTCGCACGAGCAGGACGCGCAAGGGCAGCACGACGGCGGGGAGTGAGCGGGCCTGGCAAAGCCCGTCAACCTCCACAAATGGAGCGGCGCGAAAACGCGTCACCCCACTGCAAAAATAAAAGCAACCTGAGAGTTAAGAGGTCAGACCCGTAACGCGGGGCCAACGACCGGCCAAAAGCCGGAGCCGTCCCCGTGGCAACGGTGCCGACGCGAGAACTAGCATTGCAGGCGTGTCTGCACCACGTCCGGCGAGTAGCTTCCGGCAGGAAGCGACCGAACCGGGCGAAGAGGCCTCACTCGATAGATTCAGATCGGAAACGATCGGGACGGTCCCGCCATGAGACCGAGACATCCGCATGCCGCGGAGAGTGGCGTCGGGGAGCATACGGCCCGCGAAAGCGAGGCGCCCAACAGTGTGCCGCCGGGAAAGAGCGCGTGGCGAACGCCCACCCCCAAATTTGGCCCCGGGACCGCAAGGTCTCGGGGCCTTATTTTTTTTCGCGTCTCGCACCGGGCGCGAGGTTTTGGTTCAGCCATTTTCCCTCAGTTCGCTTCCCGGTGAGTCGATAGTAACCGCAGTGGCCATCCACGACCGCCACTTTTCGCAGCTACATCCTCTCACGCTTTCGCTGTTCGCCGGAGTGATGGGCTTTGCCGCGAATGCCTTTACCCTTCCCGTATTCGGCGGGGCGCCATTCATTTTCGGCGGTTTTTTCGTTTTTCTCGCCACCTTTTGTCTCGGCCCGATCTGGGGCACCTTCACTGCCGTCATTGCCTTCAGTCGCATCACGCTGGAGGCGGGCTACGGTGCGGGCACGGTGTGCTGGACCTTCGAGGCGCTCGTCACCGGCTGGCTCGTTTGGGAGCGCGGCTGGCGTCCGCTCAAGGCGGTCGTCGCTTTCTGGCTTTTCCTCGGCACTCCTCTCGTCGCGGCCTTCATCGCCACGCACGATCGCTTCCCCTTCCCTGTCAATTGGGCGGTCGCGATCAAGTTCCCGCTCAACTCCATCATCGTCGCGCTGGCCGCGCTCCCGGCGGCGCAGTGCCTCAATCTCCGCTGGCCTGATTTCGCCCCGCCGGCCCTGCGCGCACCGGCTTCGCTGCGGCGCATGCTGTTCGAGCGCTTCAGCGTGCTCGCTGCGCTTCTCATCGTCATTCTCACTTTGATGGCGGGAAACAAATTCGACGAGGCCCGCCGCCACGACGCCACGAGCGACCTCCTCGGTTCCGTCACGCACGCCGCCAGTCTCGTGAACGCGCACCTGGGCGAACATCGCCGGATGATCGCCACGCTCGCCAGCCAGATCAGCGCCGACCAGGCGCCGCAACCCGCGGATCTGCACGCCGAGATCGAGGCGGTGCGCCGGCGCTTTCCGGGATTCCTCACGCTTCTGGTCGCCGATGCGAAGGGAGAAATCCTGGCCGCCTCGACTCCGCCGCGATGGCGTGCCGGACCGGATACGCTCAGGGCCACGAACGTCGCCGATCGAGACTATTTCAAGCAAGCGGTGGCCACGCGCGCGCCTTTCGTGAGCAATGTGTTTCAGGGCCGTGGACTCGGCCGCGATCTCATCGTCGCCATCAGTGCACCCGTTTTGGATCGCGACCAGAATATCCGCTACGTCATCGAGGGTTCGCTCAACCTCCGCGCGATTTTCGACGCGATTGCGGCTGCCGGCATCCAAGCCAATCGAAACCTCGTCGTCACGGACCGTGCCAACCGCCTCGTCATCGTCCACGGAGATTTGGTCGGCATGGAAGCGTTGAGCACGTTTCACACGCATCCGCTCTATGTGGCGGCGCGCGAAGCCGGCGCATTGGTGTATCAAACCGACGCTCGTAGCGACTCCGGCCACCGCTCCGAGCGGTATCTCGCGAGCCATATTACGGTCCCCGAATTCGGCTGGCACATCTACCTCGCGGAGCCGATCTGGCGCTCCCAAAAAGCCATTGCCGGCTTCTACGCCAGCACGCTGCTCTGGGCCGCCTTCGCCGTCGGCGTCGCGCTGATCCTCGCGCGCCAGACCGCCGGTTCGGTCACGCAGCCGCTCGCCTCGCTGCTCGAAGCCACCTCGCGGCTCGCCACGCGCGACCCGGTCGAGCCCCGGCTGTCCACGGTCGGCGCGCCCATCGAAATCGCCCGCCTCAGCCAGGACGTGCACGCGGCGGCGCTCAGCCTGCGTCGAATCGCGCGGGAACGCGAGGAAGCCAACGCCCAGTTGCACGAACTCAACCGCAGCCTCGACGCCAAGGTTCTCGCGCGCACCACCGAACTCCACGAGGCCCGCCTGGCCGCCGAAGCGGCCAACCAGGCGAAAAGCGGCTTCCTCGCCAACATGAGCCACGAGCTGCGCACGCCGCTCAACGTCGTGCTCGGCATGACCGAACTCCTCGCCGAGCAGCGCGTCGGGCCCATGAACGACACCCAGCGCGATTGCCTCCACAGCGTCGACGAGAGCGCGCGCCACCTGCTGTCGTTGATCAACGACGTGCTCGATCTTTCGAAAATCGAGGCGGACAAAATGCAGATCGACACGCAGCCCGTCCGCATCGTCGACGTCTGCGAGGCCAGCCTCCGCATGATTCGCGAGATCGCAGTGAAGAAGAATCTCAACTTCACCGCCGAGTATCGCCAGACCGCGGACCAGGTGCTCGCCGATCCGCGCCGGCTCAAGCAGATGCTCGTGAACCTGCTCTCGAACGCCGCCAAGTTCACTCCCGACGGCGGTCGCGGCGGCATCGTCGTTACGCAGGTCGATTCTCCGCCTGACATCGTGTTCACCGTTTGGGACACCGGCATCGGCATCAGCGCCGAAAATCTCTCCCGGCTTTTCGAGCCGTTCGTCCAGATCGACAGCGCGCTCTCGCGCCGCTACAACGGCACCGGCCTCGGCCTCGCGCTCGTGAAGCGCATGGCCCACCTCCAGGCCGGCACCATCGCCGTCGAAAGCACGCCCGACGAGGGCAGCCGTTTTAAACTCGCGCTCCCGTCCGTCACGGAACCTCCCTTGCCGGTCCCATTGAAGTCCGGGACTGACGCCACTCGCGTCGCACCGCCCCTGCCGATTCCCGGATCGCCGTTGATCCTTCTCGCCGAGGATAACGGCGCCAACGTCTCCCTCATCCGCATTTTCGCCCGGATGCACGGGTGCCGCCTGACCGTGGCCAGCAACGGCATCGAGGCGATCGCCCGCGCCCGCGTCGAGTTGCCCGATCTGATTTTGATGGACGTCAACATGCCCGACATGGACGGACTCGAAGCGACGAGCATCATTTCCCGCGAGGCCTCCACGCGCCACATCCCGATTGTTTGCCTCACCGCCAACGCGATGCCGGAGGACCGCGATCGGTGCCTCGTCGCTGGTGCCGTCGCCTACCTCAGCAAACCCGTCGATCTCCATCATCTGGCCGAAACCATCCGCAACGTCCTCGCCGGCAGAACCCGGCCGCCGGCGCCGGTCGCCTGACCCGCTCTCAACTCAGCATGAATGCCAACTCCAGCACCATCCTCGTCGTCGATGACGACGCCAAAGGTCGCCAACTGCTCAACAATTTCCTCACCGCCGAAAGCTATCGCGTCGCCCTCGCCGCCGACGGCATGCAAGCGCTCGCCCTCGCCGCGGAACTCCGTCCCGACGTCATCCTGCTCGACGTGATGATGCCCGGCATGGATGGCTTCGAAGTGTGCCGGCGCCTCCGCGCCGACGAAGCGCTGCATCACGTGCCCATTCTCCTCCTCACGGCGCTCGACGACCGGCAGTCGAAACTCCAGGGCCTCGAAGCCGGCGCCGACGATTTTCTCAGCAAGCCCTTCGACTCGGTCGAACTGCGCACCCGCCTCCGCACCATCACCCGCCTCAACCGTTTCCGCACGCTCTTCGACGAGCGTGCGCGCCTGGAGACCGCGATCGCCTACGCACCCGACGGTGTCGTGCTCGCCGATGACTCCGGCCGGATCGCGCTGCTCAACGCCGCCTTTCGCGAACTGGTTCTCCCCGAAGCCGCCGACGATCCCGGCCTCTCGATCTTCGACTACTTCGCCGTCCCGGAGGCGCGCCAGCTTCGCACCGAACTCGCCGGACTGCTTGTGGTCGGCCGCCGTCTCGGCCCCTTCGAAACGCAGCTTCAGCACGCGCGCGCCGCGGACACCTTTGTCGAGATCACCGTCGGCCGCCTGCCCGGTCAGCGCGGCTCCAGCGTGCTCGGCTTCAGCATCCGCGACATTACCGACAAGAAACGCCTCGAGGCGCAGCTCATGCGTTCGCAGCGCGTCGAGATTCTCGGCCAGCTCGCGGGCGGCATCGTCCACGACGTGAACAACATTCTCACCGCCATCAGCGGCAACGCCATGCTCGCCGAGGACGCCGAGCCCGGCCGGCTCCCGACTTATCTCGCCACGATCCAGACGAGCGTTCGTCGCGGCGCGAACCTGCTGCGGCAGATCCTGATGTTCGCCCGCGGCTCGGACGGTGCGCTCGTCCCCACCTCCACCGGCCTGCTGATTCATGAAACCGCCGCCATCGTCGGAGAGGTGCTCGGCAAGCACATCAAAGTCACCTTCGCCGCGTCGAGCGCCCTGCCCGACATCATGGGCGACTCAAACCAGCTTCATCAGGTGCTGATGAACTTCTGCGTCAATGCGCGCGATGCCATGCCCGACGGCGGTTCACTCCATCTCGCCTCCGATCACGTCGCGCTGTCCGCCGAGCAGGCCCGGGCCATCAGCCCGGTCGCGCGGCCGGGCGACTATGTCACGCTCAGCGTGCGAGACACCGGCACCGGCATGACCCCGGAGGTGCGCGCGCGGCTGTTCGATCCGTTCTTCACCACGAAGCCACCCGATCGGGGCACCGGGCTCGGCCTCGCCACCGTCGCGCGCGTCGTCCAGCGCCACGACGGTTTTGTCGACGTCGACACTGCCGTGGGCAAAGGCACCTGCTTCACGTGCTACTTCCCCACCGCCGCTCTCCCGGCTGCCGTGTAAGTGTAGAGGGGCTGCAGCGTCCTGCCACAGTAGCTTCAATGGTGAGCTGACACGCCCGCCGCGACCGCTTACGTTGTGTTCCGAGGCCTCCCGCGGCTTCGGCCTTGCCTTCGGCTGGGCCGGTCCGCACGTTCTTCCTTTTTCCAAAAAGCAGAACGCCTCAGCGCATGAACCAGAACATCCGAAATATCGCCATCATCGCCCACGTCGACCACGGCAAAACCACGCTCGTCGATAAATTGCTCAAGGAAGGCGGAGTTTTCCGGGCCAACCAGCAGGTCGAGGAACGCGCCATGGACTCCATGGACCTCGAGAAGGAAAAGGGCATCACGATCAAGGCGAAGAACACCTCCGTCCACTGGAAGGATAAGATCGTCAACATCGTCGACACTCCCGGACACGCCGACTTCGGCGGCGAGGTCGAGCGCGCCCTGCGCATGGTCGACGGCGTTCTCCTCGTCATCGATGCCTACGACGGTCCCCAAGCCCAGACGCGTTTCGTGCTCCGCAAGGCCCTCGCCCACGGCCTGAAGGTCGTGATCGTCATCAACAAGATCGACCGCGACAACGCCGAGCCCGCCAAGATGTATGACAAGGTGCTCGAACTCCTCATGGAGCTCAACGCCACCGACGCCCAGTTCGACGCGCCCGTCGTCTACGGCTCCGGCCGCGACGGCTACATGATGCACAAGCTCGGCGAAGAGAAGAAGGACATGACCGCGCTCTTCGAGACGATCATCGATCATGTCCCGCCGCCCTTCGCGAAGCCCGCCGACCCGTTCCACATGTTGGTCTCCAACATCGACTGGAGCGACTACGTCGGCCGTATCGCCGTCGGCAAGATCCTCGGCGGAACCGCGAAGATCGGCGACAACGTTTTCGTCGTCCGCCACTCCGATCACAAACGCGTTCGCGCCAAGATCACGAAAATTTTCGAATTCACCGGCCTCGGCCAGCGCGAGGTCGAGACCGCCGTCGCCGGCAACATCGTCGGCCTCTCGGGCTTTGAAGACGTCGACATCGGCGACACCCTCACCATCGAGGAAGACGGCCACGCCCTGCCCTTCACGCAGATCGACCCGCCGACCCTCGAGATGCAGTTCTGCGTGAACGACGGCCCGCTCGTCGGTCAGGAAGGCAAGCTCGTCACCTCCCGCCAGCTTCGCGAACGACTGATGCGCGAGCTGAAGCTGAACGTCTCGATCCAGATCGAGGACTCGGAGAAGGCCGGCGTGTTCAACGTCAAGGCCCGCGGCGCCATGCAGGTCGCCGTGCTCGTCGAGACGATGCGCCGCGAAGGCTTCGAACTCCTCGTCTCCCGCCCGACCGTGATCGAAAAGAAAGGCCCGAACGGCGAACGCCTCGAGCCCTACGAGACCGTCTGGATCGAAGTGCCCGACGAGTGCGTCGGCTCGATCATGCAGAATCTCGCCAACCGCAAAGGCCAGCTCACGAACATGGAGAAGCTCCAGCACTCCACGATGATCGAGGCCCTGATCACGACCCGCGGTCTCATCGGCCTCGAGATCGACGTGGTCAACGCCACCAGCGGCCGCGGCGTCACGTCGCATCTGTTTAAGGAATACGGCCCCTACGCGGGCGAAGTGCTCACGCGCATCACGGGCACGCTCATCGCGACCGAAGCCGGCGAGACGACGACCTACGCGCTGCTCATGGTGCAGGAACGCGGAAAACTCTTCGTCGGTCCTGGCGAACTCGTTTACGAGGGCATGATCGTCGGCGAAAACCCGCGCAACGAAGACATCGCCTGCAACGCCGTCCGCGAAAAGAAGCTCACCAACTTCCGCTCGCAGGGCGAAGGCGTCGCCGCCGGCCTCACGCCCGCGACGAAGATGTCGCTCGAACGCGCGATCGAATACATCGCCGCCGACGAACTCCTCGAGGTCACGCCCAAGAACCTGCGTCTGCGCAAGCGCATCCTCGACAACGGCGCCCGCCAAAAAGCCGCCAAGGCCGGCAAGGCCTGAGGCGAAAGCGCGCTCCCAAAATCAAAGGCGACCCACGGTCGCCTTTTTTTTGTGCAACCTCAGCGTGACGCAGTGACGCTCTGACCCGCTTCGAGCAACGCGAGCTGCTCGCGCGCGGCGATCAGCTTGGGATGATTCTCCCCGTAGCGATCGGCGAGTGCTTCGAACTCGGCCCGCGCGATCCGCACCTCGACCGAGGCGTCGCCCGGCGCGGCCAGATTTTTCTCCAACGCGGCGACCCGCACGCGCAACGCGCGCAGCTTCGGATGGCTCTCGTCGTAGTGCAGTTCGCCCGCGGCGAGATCCGCTGTCGCGGTCGCGAGCGCCACCGGAGCCGTGGGATTTTTGGCGTAGAGTTTTTCCAGCGCCGCCACGCGCGCCTGCTGGCGAATCAACGTCGGATTCCGCTCGAAATATCGGCTCTCCATGACCGCCAGCTCGATTCGCGCCGCCCGCAACGATGCGGGCTCCAGCACCGGCCGCGCCGCTTGTCGCTCCAACTCGTGGGTCTTCGCCTCGAGGCCTAGCACCGTCGGATGCTGATCGAGATAGCGGCTGTGCGCATCCGCCAGTTCGGCCCGCGCCGAGGCGAGCTGTTCGGCCAGCGTCGCCTCGCCCGGCTGCGCCGATGCGAATGTGGCGCCCAAACAGAAACCGAGGAGAAAGCGTACGGCAGGACTCATACGTCTGGACGGACGAGGAAGCTCGACCGCGCTTTCGTGGCAACGCAAATTCCGGGAGCGATTGCCCTTCGCGCCACCTGCCGTTCCCACCGCAGTCAACGCGCCCAGCACCGTGAAGCGCGACGAATCAGCTCAGCGACTTCCCGTAGGTGTCGGCGTCGAGCAACGCGTCCGCCTCGGCGGCCGATGTGAGCTTGAGCTTCATGATCCAGCCGCCGGCATAGGGCGCGCTGTTCACTGTCTCGGGCGCAGACTCGAGCGCTTTGTTGACCTCGAGCACCGTCCCGCCGACAGGAGCGTAAACATCGCTCGCCGCCTTCACCGACTCGACCACGCCAAAGGCCTCCCCCTCGCGCAACGTGGCGCCGATCTTCGGCAGCTGCACGTAAGTAATGTCGCCAAGAGAATTCTGCGCGTAGTCGGTGATGCCGACCGTCGCGGTGCCATCGCTGGCAAGTTTCAACCACTCGTGGGACTTGGCGTAGCGCAGATCGGTGGGAACGTTGCTCATAAAAGGCTTGAAGGTTTGATGCAGGAGCCTGCTCGCAGGCGATTTCAGCGTCGGTGCCATCGCGTGCAAGCACGCTCCTACATTTTTTTCAAGGGGACGAAGGGCGGTTTGACCAGCTGCAAATTCAGTTTCACGCCGCGGATATCGACGGCGAGCGGTCGCTGCGCGGCGGCGCTGGCGACGAGCGCGGAGCCGATCGCCTCGTTCAAGATCGGCGAAAGCGTCCCGGACAAAACTTTTCCGACGATGGCGCCGTCGGCGTCGAGGACCGGCGTATCGGCACGCACGATGCGGCGGTCGCCGGTCTTGAAGAAAACCACTTTGTTGGGCGCGCCGCTTTGTTTTTCCGCGAGCAAGGCCTCGCGCCCGATGAAATCCGCGCCTTTGTCGAACTTCACCGTCCAGCCCAACCCCGCTGTCAGTGGCGAAATATCCGACGTGATCTCGTGACCGTAGAGCGGAAATCCCGCTTCGAGCCGCAGCGAGTCGCGCGCGCCGAGTCCGGTGAGTTCCAGCCCGTGCGGTGCGCCAGCCGCGAGGACCGCCTCGGCCAGGGCGAGGGTCTCGCCGGCCGCGCAATAGAGTTCGATCCCGTCCTCGCCCGTGTAACCCGTGCGGCTGATGATGCACTGGATGCCGGCGACAGGGCCTTCGACGAAGTGATAATATTTCACCGCCTCGAGCTTCGCGCCCGTGAGCGACTGCACGATTTTCGTGGCGTTCGGTCCCTGCACCGCGATCTGGCCGTAGTCGTCGGACACGTGGTCGATCGTGACGTCGAAACCTTTCGCCTGCTCGCGAATCCACGCCACGTCTTTTTCGATGTTACCGGCGTTGATGCAGAGAAAATAGTGTTCCGGCGCCATCATGTAGACAAGGAGGTCGTCGACGACTCCGCCGTTCGGGTAGCACATCGGCGAGTAAAGCACGCGCCCGGGAAAAAGTTTCGAGACATCGTTCGTGACGAGGTGATTCAGGAATTTCAGCGCTCCCGGCCCGCGCACGTCGACCTCGCCCATGTGGCTCACGTCGAAAAGGCCCGCGGCACGCCGCACGGCTTTGTGCTCCTCGAGGATGCTGCGGTACTGCACCGGCATTTCCCAGCCGGCGAAGTCGACGAGGCGGGCGCCGTGCGCGGCATGAAAATCGCGCAGCGGCGTGCGTTTGAGTTCGCTCATGTTGAAATAACTACGCGCGGGCGGCATCGCGCGCGCAAGCAGCTTTTCAGTGCGGGAGCGCGAGCGGCTCGCCCGCTTTTTCGTAATTGCGGGCGGGCCGCCCGCGCTCTCACAAATGCAGCATGCCACTCGCGTTCTGGACGCATCATCTCAGCCCGTTCGTCTTTCATTTCACCGAGAATTTCGGCATCCGCTACTATGGCCTGAGCTACCTGCTCGGCTTTCTTACGGGGGCGTGGCTGCTGCATTGTTACTGGAAGGCCGGCCGGAGCCAGCTGCCGTCGGAGAAAATCTCTGACCTGATCGTCGCGCTCGTCATCGGCGTCATGGTGGGCGGCCGGCTCGGCTCGTTCCTGCTCTACCACCCCGATCAACTCGTCAGCGATCCGCTGAGTTTCTTTCGCGTCTGGGAAGGCGGGATGGCGAGTCACGGCGGTATGATCGGTGTCGCGCTCGCGCTGGTGTGGTTTTCGCGGATGCAAAAAATCCCCTTCCTCCACCTCGCCGACCTGGTGACGACGATCGCCCCGGCCGGGCTGTTTTTCGGGCGCATCGCGAATTTCATCAACGGTGAGCTTTGGGGCAAACCGACCCGCGTGCCCTGGGCCGTGATCTTCCCGGAAAGCCCGCCGCCCTTGATGCCGCGGCATCCTTCGCAACTCTACGAAGCCGGGCTCGAGGGGCTGTTGTTGCTCGCGTATCTGCAATGGCGATTCTGGCGCAGCGACACCGCGCGGAGATTTCCCGGCCAGCTCTGCGGAGAATTCCTCCTTGTGTACGCGGTTGTGCGGGCGATCGGAGAAATCTTCCGCGAGCCCGATGCCGGGCTCATCCTGGGCCTCAGCCGCGGGACATTTTATTCCATCTTTTTTGTCGTGGGCGGAATCGTGTTGATCGTCGTCGCTCGACGCCGTCCAGCTGCGACGACGTGAAGGGCGGGTTGTCCCGACCCGCCGCGTTCGAATTCCAATCGCGGTCACCCGGCGCGTTAAGGAGAACGCGCCCTACCCGGCCGACCGTCGCGCGCGCGCCTCAGACCACCGTTCCCACCGGCAACACCGCGCCCTTGGTCACACAGAGCACGCCGTCGCGAATGATGACGCCGCCGCCGGCATACACGCCGTCGGGCTTGCCTTCCGCGCTCAGTACGCAGTTGTCACCGATGCGCGCATTTTTGTCGATGATCGCGTGCTTCACCTGGCAGTTCGCGCCGAGACCCAGATGGGGCCGGCCGTGACTGATGTTGGCGGCGAGTTGCTCGTCGGTTTCGTAATAGTCCGCGCCCATCATGACGACGTCCTCAAGCCGGCAACCTTCGCCGACGTAGGAACGAATGCCGATGACGCTGTGCTTGATCCACGAATTCGTGAGGATCGAGCCATCGCCGATCACGACGTGGTCGATGTCGCACTTGTTGAGCTTCGACGCCGGGAGATAGCGATCCTGCGTGTAGATCGGCGCATTCGGCTCGAAGAAGTTGAACGGCGGCAGGGGCTGGGCGAGCGCGAGGTTCGCATCGAAAAATGCGCGGACCGTACCGATGTCCTCCCAATACCCCTCGAAGATATGGGCGAAAAGTTGCTTTTTGCCGAGGAGACCGGGAATCACCTCTTTGCCGAAATCCGCCATCGTGTTGTCGAGCGCATCGGCGAGCGCAGAACGATTGAAAACGTAGATGCCCATCGACGCGAGGCAGCGCTTCTCCTCGCAGGGAGTTTTTAGTTTCGCCTCCACCGTCGGGCTGAGTGCCAGGCTGGCGATCACCGTGGGATCCTTCGGCTTCTCGACGAACTGGGCGATGGACAGATCGTCGTTGACGCGCATGAGCCCGAGGCCTTCGACCTTCGAAACCGGAAACGGCACCGCGGCGATCGTCACGTCGGCTTTCGTCGCGAGGTGCTGTTCGATGATCTCCCGGAAATCCATCCGGTAGAGCTGGTCGCCGGAGAGGATCAGCACCAGATCATGCGGGAAGGCGCGGAAGTGCATCAGGTTTCGCCGAACCGCGTCCGCAGTTCCCTGATACCAGTCGACGCTTTTCTCGGTCTGCTCCGCCGAGAGGATGTCGACGAACCCGCCTCCGAACGGATCGAAGTGAAACGTATTCTGAATGTGCCGGTGCAGCGAAGCCGTGTTGAACTGCGTCAGGATGAAGATCCGATTGATATCGGAATTGATGCAGTTGCTGATCGGAATATCGACGAGCCGATACTTGCCCGCCAGCGGCACGGCCGGCTTGCAACGTTCCTGGGTCAGGGGATGAAGCCGCGTACCGCGGCCGCCGCCCATGATCACAGCCAGCACCCGTTTTTGATTAATCATGACAAGTTGATTTTAGGTTTCGACGTGGGGGTTAAAACCTTGCCCCACGTTTGGCCGGCTCGTTTACTTTCGCCAAACAAAAATAGGAAAATATGTGCGGCATTGTCGGCTATGTGGGAAAACAGAAAGCATCCTCGATCATCCTCGAAGGGCTGAAACGCCTCGAGTATCGCGGCTATGATTCCGCGGGGGTCTGCATCCTCCAAGGCCGCTCCCTCGACGTCGCCAAGAAAGTGGGACGCGTCGAAAACCTGGTCAAGGAAGCCGGCCGCCACACCTTCAACGGCACCACCGGTATCGGTCACACCCGCTGGGCGACGCACGGCGGCGTCACCGACGAAAACGCGCACCCGCACCTCAGCAGCGACGGCAAGTTCGCGCTGATTCACAACGGCGTCATCGAGAACTACGCCCAAATCAAAACCTTCCTCCTCACGAAGGGCTACACGTTCCAGTCGGAGACCGACACGGAAGTCCTCTGCAACTTGATCGCCTATCACTACGCGAAGGAATCGCCGGAGCGAAATGGTCACAGCCCTTTTCTCGAGAGCGTGCGCAAAGCGCTCCGCCACGTCGAAGGCACCTTCGGCGTCGCCGTGCTGTGCGTGGATTTCCCCGGTGAAATGGTCGCGGCCCGTGAGGCCTCGCCGCTGATTCTCGGAGTGGGCGATGGCGAATACATCGTCGCGTCCGATGCCTCGGCGCTGATCAGCCATACGCAAACCGTCGTCTATCTGAAAGACGGCGAACTCGTGCACGTCACCGCGAAGGCTTTCTCCATCACGACGCGCGATCAGTCCGACGTTTCACCCGTGATGGACAAGATCACCTGGTCGATCACCGACGCCGACCGCGGCGACTACGCGCACTTCATGGAGAAGGAAATTTTCGAGCAGCCGATCGCGCTCGAAAATGCCATGCGCGGTCGCTTTTCGTCCGACGGCAGTACCGCGCAATTCGGCGGCCTGAACGTCACGGCCGGCGAATTCCGCCAGATCCATCGCCTGATGTTTTGCGCCTGCGGCACGGCGTGGCACGCGTGTCTCGTCACCGAGCACTTGCTCGAGCGCTTCGCCCGCCTGCCGGTGGAGGTCGATTACGCCTCCGAATTCCGCTACCGCAATTCTCCGCTCGATCCCGCGACGCTGTTCTTCGTGATGAGCCAGTCGGGCGAAACGATCGATACCCTCGCTGCGCTCCGCGAAGCCAAGCGCAAAGGCCACCGCGTGCTCGCGATCAGCAACGTCGTCGGCTCCAGCATCGCCCGCGAAGCGGACGGCGGCATTTACCAGCACGTCGGCCCCGAAATCGGCGTCGCCTCGACGAAGGCGTTCACCTCGCAACTCCTCATCGGCGCGATGATGGCGCTCTATCTCGGGCGCATGCGCGACATGAGCTTCACCGACGGCGTGCAATTTGTGAACGCCTTGAAGGGCGCGCCCGACCTCGTGCGCAAGGTTCTGAAGCAGGCGCCGCACATTCGCGAGATCGCGCGCCGCTACGCCAAGTCGACCGATATGCTTTTCCTCGGCCGGCTTTCGCTTTTCCCACTGGCGCTCGAGGGCGCGCTTAAGCTCAAGGAGATTTCCTACATCCACGCCGAGGGTTATCCCGCCGCCGAGATGAAACACGGTCCCATCGCGCTGATCAGCGAGAATTGCCCGAGCGTCTTCTTCGCGCCGGCCGGCGAGATTTTTAATAAAATCGTTTCGTCGATGCAGGAAATCAAAGCCCGCAAGGGCCCCGTGATCGTGATCACCACTGAAGGCGCCGACCTTCCCGCCGGCCTGGCGAACGAAGTGATCGAGATCCCGTCCTGCCACGAAGCCGTCCTCCCGATCGTCGCGGCGATTCCGATCCAGCTCCTCAGCTACTACATCGCCGTCGAACGCGGCTGCGACGTCGACAAGCCGCGCAATCTCGCGAAGTCCGTCACGGTGGAGTGACGGGCGGCTCGCGACGCAAGCGGCGGAGGCGGCGTGAGCGCACCTCCGCTCGCCAGGCGTCGACACAGTTTTATCCGCGATTCGCGCCTTGCCGCGAGGAAGGGTGAATCGCATAAGCCCAGACTTTGCCGATGAATATTCACCCGAGCCGGACCGCTTTTCTCGAACTCGCGAAACAGGGCAACGTCGTGCCCGTGTGCGCGGATTTGATGGCGGACTTCGAAACGCCCGTCTCGGCTTACGCGAAGCTAAAAGACGCCGGCCCCTCGTACCTGCTCGAGTCCGTCGAAGGCGGCGAGCAACTCTCGCGTTACAGCTTCATCGGCTGCCGCCCGCGAAAGATCTTTATCTGCGGCCCGGTGACGACCGAAATCCGAGTCCCGGGCCAGCCGGCCGTCACGGTCCCGACGCCCACCGATCCGCTTCAACTCATCGAACGCGAAATGAAAGGCTTTCGCCCGGTCATCCTGCCCGGGCTGCCGCGGTTCACGGGCGGCGCCGTGGGTTTTGTGGGCTACGAATACGTCACGCGGATCGAGTCCACCGTGCCCGCCGCCAAAATCGACGAACTCGGCGTGCCTTTGCTCTATTTCATGCTCTCCGATTCGCTGCTGATCTTTGATCGCGCGAAGCAGACGCTTCGCCTCTGCGTCAATGCTCACGTCAGCCAGAACGCCGGCGCCGCCTACGATGCGGCGGTTTCCGAACTCAACCATCTGTTCGCGATATTGAAGCAGCCGCGCGAAATCGCGCCCGCTCCGCTGGTGGAACCCGAGACCCTCGCGGTGCCGAGCGGCAATTTCACGCGGCCCGCTTTCGAGCAGGTGGTCGAGGACGGCAAGGAATTCATCCGCGCCGGCGATATCATTCAGTTCGTCCCGTCGCAGCGGTTTTCCACGGAATTTTCGAAATCCCCGCTCGACCTCTACCGAGCCCTGCGGACGGTGAACCCGTCGCCCTATATGTTCATCCTCGAAGCCGGCGATTTCTCGATCGTCGGCGCTTCTCCTGAAGTCCACGTGAGACTCACGGACGGAAAGGTGGAGATTCGCCCGATCGCAGGCACCCGGAAACGCGGCGCCACCGCCACTGAAGACACCGCGTTGGAAAAAGAACTTTTGGCCGATGCGAAGGAGCGGGCCGAGCACCTGATGCTGGTCGATCTCGCGCGAAACGACATCGGCCGCGTTTGCCGCTACGGCTCGATTCGCGTGCCGGAGTTCATGGTGATCGAGCGCTACTCGCATGTCATGCACATCGTTTCGCAAGTGGAGGGTCAGATAGCACCGGGGCGAAACGCTTTCGATCTGATGCGGGCCACCTTCCCCGCCGGTACCGTCAGTGGCGCCCCCAAGATTCGTGCGATGCAGTTAATCGCTCAGTACGAGTCCGTTCAGCGCGGCTTTTATGCCGGCGCGCTCGGCTATTTCGGCTACGACGGCAACAGCGATACTTGCATCATGCTCCGGACGGCATTGCTGAAAGAAGGCAAAATTCATATCCAAGCCGGCGCCGGCGTCGTCGCCGACTCCGTACCGGCTTCGGAATACATGGAAACCATCGGCAAGGCTACCGCTCTGTTCAAAGCGGTGGCGATGGCGAACCAGTTCGAAACCTGACCGCCCTCCCGCGCGTTCATCGATTCAGCAGCGCGACGCTGACGCGCCATCGTGGCACGCAGGATTTGGCTGAAGGGGCCATTTTCTCACGCGTTTTTTGCTTAAGCGTGCAACCTCGGAGGGGCGGCGCGCGTACTTCAACTGGAACAGGTTCAGCTACAGTTCGGGAACAAACGGGCTATCTCCCGCTTCTAACCTCCACGCACGTTATGCCTCTTAAATCAAACACTCTCACCTCCGAGGCCGAAACCGAGACCTTGGCCGCTCCGGTTACCGTAGAGCTCCCGGACGCGCCCCCGTCGTTCCTCGAGAAACCCGACCGCGCCGCAGCGGAAACCGTGGCTCACGGCGAACGCAGCAATTTGCAACTTTACCTCCAGGAAATCGGCAAGACCCCTCTCCTCACCATCGACGAAGAAGTGACCCTCGCCCGGCGCATCCGTCGCGGCGACAAAGCCGCCCGCGATCACATGATCTCGGCCAATCTGCGTCTCGTCGTGAAAATCGCGATGGACTACAAAGACTTCGGCCTGCCACTCCTCGACTTGATCAGCGAAGGCAACATCGGCCTGATCAAAGCCGTCGAGCGCTTCGACCCTCGCAAGGGCGGCAAGCTCTCGACCTACGCGGCGTGGTGGATCAAGCAATCGATCAAACGCGCGCTCGCGAATCAGTCGAAGACCATCCGCCTGCCCGTCCACCTCGTGGACAAAATTTCGAAAATGCGCCGCACCGCCATGGCCCTGACCGAGGAACTCGGTCGCGAGCCCACAGACGAAGAGCTGGCGATCGAACTCCAAATCCCGACCAGCAAGGTCGCTCACCTCAAATCCGTCAGTGTGCGCCCGGCGTCGCTCGACGCTCCCGTTGGGGAGGACGGCGATTCGGCGACCTTCGGGGAAATTGTCGGTGACGATAGCGCCGTGAGCCCCTATGACGGCCTTCGAGACAAAAACCAGAACTCCGACCTTCACGCCATGGTCGACTCGCTGGACGAGCGCGAAGCCGAGATCATCCGACTCCGCTTCGGCCTCGACGGCAAAGACGAACTCACGCTCGAGGAAGTCGGCAAACGTTTCCACGTGACGCGCGAACGCATTCGCCAGCTCGAATATCTCGCGCTGTCGAAAATGCGGAAGGCGATGGCGAAGCACGAAGCGATCCGCAGCTCCGAGGAGATCGAAGAGGAAGATCGCGTCCGCCAGCGCATGGACGTCATCCGCGAATTCATCGAGGCGAAATCCAAACGCCAACCACGGCCGGGTCGCAATTGACCCGCCGTTACCGGCGAAGCCCCCGTTCGAGACCGGCTGCGCGCCGGTCTTTTTTTTGGCCGTCTTCGTCAAAATCTCACGCCATCGATGGCCTGACGGAAGCTGCTCACAGGCTATATTTTTCAGCAGTCGGGCTAACCCGCAAACTTCACCCAACTGCCGATCGCCATCGCAATCATCGAGGAAAGCAGCGTACCGATCAGCACGTATTCCGCGAACCCGCGATTCTCCATTTCCTTGAACCGGGTGAATCCTTTTGCCGCGAGCGTGAAGCCGATCGCGCCGAATTGACCGCCGAGCACGAACGAGTAAATCAACACGCGCTCGAGCAACCCAATCACGCGCCCGCGATTAAACTCGCCTGCATCGATGCCGACGTTCGCCGCCGCCGAATTCTCCGGCTTGATCTGAAGCCGGACCAGCACCCAGCGGACCAGTAGATTCGCCTCGTTCCCGACGAGCAGCAGACCCAAAAGCGTCCTGAGCCCCCGGCGATCCGCCCAGCGCAGCAACTCGCCGCCGACCGCGTTCCAGCTTCCGATCCAATTTCCGATCACAGCCACTTCCGGCCGAAACCGCACGCCGCCTGCCATCGAAAACCACCCGCTCAAAATCACCAACTGAGCCACGCCCAAAAACAATCGGCCGCCATAGCGATCCGTCGCCCGCGCATCCCAAAATCCGCCCGCCGCATTGAGCGCGAGATTGGTGAGCCCCGCGCCGATCAGAAACGCATGCGGCTCGAAACACGCCAGTGCCAGGACTTCGATCAGCCCCTTGATCAACCACCGTCGCCATCCCGGCGCCGCATCGGAAAACAAGGACCGCAGTCGCAATAGCAGCACGAGGTCCGCAAAGAAAATAAACTCGGTCGTCATGATGTCCGGAGCGCGCCATCCATGGCGCCCGCCAACTCCTGACAAATCGCTGCCACGTCGTCGAGCGCCGCCGCCCGGATATTTTTGTAGACCGCCACCCGTGAGATTTTCAGGCCCGCCTCGATCTCCCGCACCGGTTTGCCTTGCAGCAGACCCGCGAGAATCAGCAGCCGGTTCCGGCTCCAGCCCTCCAATTCGTGCGAAATCAAATTCAGCACGTGGTTCCCCATCACCCACGGCTTTTCCTCCGCGCCGGCAATTCTCAGCAGCCGTTCATCCACCTTCAACGCCGTCAGCGCATCCCGCGCTTGGTGGAACGCCGGACCATCCATCCCCAGGGCCTGCGTCGGATTGATTCGCGTCGTCAGCTCACCCACTCCGAACACGAAGCGCGCCCGCACCGGATGAATCGCCGCCATGAGACCCAGCGTGTCCGCAAACAGCGTCTCGGCTCCCCGGTACACCGCCTGAAACTCGTCGCCCAGCGTCAACGTATACGGCGAAGCCAGCCGCCGCGCGCCGCCGCTCGTCCGCTCCAGCGCCTTCGCCAGCCGGCGTTGAAACACGCTGCGCTGCCCCACTTGGCGCGATGCCACTAGATCTCCAATGACGGTGATTACCTGCACGTTCGCTCCGAGTTAACCATTTCAGGTCACTTTGCAATCACTAAACCATTTTGGTTCATTCCTAAAAAACAAACCATTCCGGTTTACAGTCGAAAATCCTCCCGGCTTTGGTTTTTGCCAACGAGAGAAAGCCCGTTCTTACTTGGCTATGACCTATGATTATCGGAATCACCTGCGCCGCGTACTCGACGAGATCGACGCCGCCGGTCTGCGCAAGTCCGAACGCCCTATCGCCACGCCTCAGGCCGCGCACATCGGCATCGCCGGCGGCGCGGATCTCCTGAACCTCTGCGCCAACAATTATCTCGGCTTGTCGAATCACCCCCGTGTCGTCGCCGCTGCGCACGCCGCGCTCGATCGCTGGGGCTACGGCTTGTCGTCGGTGCGCTTCATCTGCGGCACGCAGGAGATTCACCGGGAGTTGGAAAGCCGGCTCAGCACCTTCCTCGGTACCGAGGACACCATCCTCTATTCTTCCTGCTTCGACGCCAACGGCGGCGTTTTCGAAACCCTGCTCTCCGCCGCCGACGCCGTCATCAGCGACGAACTCAACCACGCTTCGATCATCGACGGCATCCGCCTCAGCAAAGCGCAACGCTACCGCTACAAAAATTCCGACATGGGTGACCTCGAAGCGCGGCTGCGCGAAGCCGACACGGCGAAAGCACGCTTCAAGCTCATCGTCACCGACGGCGTCTTTTCGATGGATGGTTTCGTCGCGCCTCTCCGCGAGATCTGCGATCTCGCCGAACGTTACGGCGCCCTCGTGATGGTCGACGACAGCCATGCCGTCGGCTTCATGGGCCCGACCGGGCGCGGCACGCCCGAGCACTGCGGTGTGCTGGGGCGCGTCGATCTCATCACCGGCACACTGGGCAAAGCCCTCGGTGGCGCGAGCGGCGGATACGTCAGCGGGCGAAAAGAAATCGTCGACCTGCTCCGCCAGCGCTCGCGTCCGTATCTTTTCTCCAACTCTCTCGCCCCGATGATCGCTGCCGCGTCGATTGCCGTGCTCGATTTGATCGAAAGTTCGAGCGACCTGCGCGATCAACTCGAAAACAACACCCGTTTTTTCCGCGCCGGCCTGACCGCCGCCGGCCTGACCATCCGCCCCGGCATTCATCCCATCGTTCCCGTCATGCTCGGCGACGCTGTGCTTTCCCAGCACTTCGCCACCCGGATGCTCCAGCATGGGGTTTACGTGATTGGCTTCTTTTACCCCGTCGTGCCGCACGGCGCGGCTCGGATCAGGACTCAAGTCAGTGCTGCGCACACCCACGACGATCTCGCGCGCGCCGTCACCGCCTTCGCTGCCGTAAAAGCGGAACTCGGTCTCTAACCCGATCTGCGGCGTTGCAGCGATTTATCGCTCTCCGTTAGCCTGCCCGAAATGAAGCCTCTCGCTCCGAAAAACCGCCGACGTTTGGAAAAGGCCGCGCGGCTCGCCGCGAAAAAAGCCTATGCGCCGTACTCCAGGTTTCGCGTCGGCGCCGCCGTCCTGACCGGCACAGGAAAAATATTCACCGGCTGCAACGTCGAGAACGCATCCTACGGTCTATGCAATTGCGCCGAGCGCACCGCCATCTTCACCGCGGTCGCCGCCGGCGAAAAAGAAATCGCCGCCATCGCCGTCTACACCCCGACTCCCGCCACCACACCGCCATGCGGCGCCTGCCGCCAGGTCATCAACGAATTCGGCCCTCGAGCCCTCGTCATCAGCTTCTGCGATGGCGGAAAACAAATCGAAACCACCCTCGATCGACTCCTCCCCGATGCGTTCGGTCCGGCTCAGCTCGCGTGAACCGGTTTATTCGCCGCTGAAAAAATCGCGCACGCTCCCGGCGACCTGATCGCGCGGCACCTCGATCTCGGTGCGGGCCGTGAGATCGCGGATTCTGACGACGCCCTTCGCAAGTTCGTCGGCGCCGTAAATCAGCGCCAGCTTCGCGCCGGAATCCGCCGCGAGCTTGAATTGTTTTCCGAAGCCGACCTCCTTGATCGGGTAGTCCACGCGAAAGCCTGCCGCGCGCAGGGTCTGGATATCGCCGAACGCCGCCCGCCGCTCCGCTTCCCCGCCGATCACGCAATAAACGTCGCAGCTCTGCACAAACGTCGGCATCAACCCCCGCGCCTCGAGCAGCAACCCGAGCGTGACATCGCCAATCGCGAAACCCACCGCCGGCAAGTCGGGCCCGCCGAGCTTCGCGACGAGGTCGTTGTAGCGCCCCCCGCCCGCGATCGCGCGCAACTCGCCTTTGCGATCAAATGCCTCGAACACGAACCCCGTGTAATACGCCAGCCCGCGCACCACACCGAGGTCGACTTCCACGAACGCACCCAGCCCCATCGCTTCGAGTCCGCCGATCAGTTTGCGCCACTCGCCGAGCCGCTGCGCCAGCTTTTCTCCGCCGATGCCCGCCAGCGTCGTTTCGAGCGCACCAAGCGTTTTGATGCTCAGAAAATTCAGAACGCGTTCCTTCAACGCGGGATCCAGCGGACCGAATTGCTCCGCGTAAGGTTTGAACGCGTCATCGCCGGCTTTTTCGAATTTATCGACGGCGGACAGCACTGCTTTGATTCGCATCGCGTCCAAGCCCAGTGCTTCCAAATAGAAGACCCACAGATTTCGGTCGCTCAACCGCACGTAAAAATCGTCGTGCGTCAGCCCAAATGCCCGCAGGCACTGCACCAGCAGCGCGATCAACTCGATCTCGGCCTCGGGCCCAGGTTCGGCGAATAGATCCGCATTGAACTGAAAAAAGGCCCGCTCCCGGCCCTTTTGCGCACGCTCGTAGCGGTAATATTCCGCGATGCTAAACCACTTGATCGGCCGTTTCAGCGCGTTCGCCTTCGCGCCGATCATGCGGCACACCGTCGGCGTCATCTCCGGCCGAAGTGCGACCTCACGGCCACCCTTGTCGGTGAAGCTGAACAACTGCGCCTCGATCTCGTCGCCCGACTTCGTCTTGTAGAGTTCGAGCGGCTCGAGCACCGGCGCGTCGTATTCCGCAAACCCGAATGCAGCCGCCGTTTGGCGCCACACCCGAAAGAGGTGATTTCGACGCGCCAGCGCGTCGGGATAAAACTCGCGGAACCCAGGCAGAGACTGAAACGTGGCCATCGCCGTCACCATGGCGAAGCCGTCCTCGCCAGTGCGATGAAAATTTTCCGCTGTCCCGCGCCTCCCGGCGACCGGTGTCAGGCCGGCCGCCGCCGCCCTGTCAGAGCTTCGCCAGATCGAGCTTCTTCAGCTGTTGCTTCAAGATTTTGCCCGATTTGAACTTCACCACGGCGCGTTGCGGTATCACCACCTCGGCCTCCGGTTTGTTAGGATTCCGGCCGATGCGCGCCTTGCGCACCTGAACTTCCAGCACGCCGAAATTACGCAACTCCACGTTGCGGCCCTCAGCCAGCGCCTTCTGGATGATATCCAAGGTGAGTTGAACGGATTCAACCACCTGCTTCTGCGGAAAGCCCGTCTTCTTATAGATTTCCAAGACAATCTCGCGTTTCGTCAGATTGGTAGACATAGGTAGGTCTTTCTTTTTTGGAGTGCTGCTGGTGACCAAGAACATTTTCACATCTTACACGGCGTCAACTGCTATGGCGCGTTTCAGTTGGTTTTCAGGTGAAATCCGGACCGAAACTGCCGTTTCGCCCCATGCCTGATCCCGTCGCAGTCAACTCGATGTTTTCCCGCATCGCCGCGCGCTACGACGCCGCGAACCGCATTCTCACGGGTGGCATCGATCTTTGGTGGCGAGCGCGTCTGGTCGGGGCCGTGCGGCGTTCCCAGCCGCGCGACGTGCTGGACCTCGCGACCGGCAGCGGCGACGTCGCGTTTGCGCTGGCGCGGAAACTTCCTGCCTCGGTCAAAATCGTCGGCATGGATTTCTGCCAACCCATGCTCGACGCTGCCGAAAAAAAGAAACTCGCTGCGGGCGCCGCGGCCGCCGCCATCGTATTTCGCCAAGGCGACGGGCTCGCGTTGCCCGTCGCCGATGAGAGTGTCGACGCCATCACGATCTCCTTCGGTCTGCGCAACATGGCCGATCGCCATCGCTCGCTCATGGAAATGCGGCGCGTACTGCGGCCCGGCGGACACATGTTCGTCCTGGAATTTTCTCAACCCCCGCGCTGGTTTCGCCCCCTCTATTTTTTCTACTTGCGGAAAATTCTCCCCACCGTCGCCGGCGCCGTGACCGGTGACCGGTCCGCCTACGTCTATCTCAACGAAACCATCGAGCAGTTCCCCGATCGCGCAGCGCTCAGTGGGGAAATTCGCGCCGCCGGTTTCCAGACCGTGCGCTCAACCGGAATGACCTTCGGGATCGTGGCGCTTCACGAAGCCACGCGTTGAGGCGTTCGTCACCCATCGTGCATGGGCGGACGAAAGCATCTCGCTGGAATCTCAATTGAACGACTTCCCGCATCCGCACGTGCTGGCGGCGTTCGGATTCTTGATCTCGAAGCCCTTCCCGTGCAGCCCGTCGTCGAAGTCGATCTGTGAGCCGTCCAAATACGCCAGACTGGCCGGGTCGATCACGAACGGCACGCCCTCGCTCTCGAGCCGGCTGTCGTCGGCCTTCGGCTCGTCGAACGACATCCCGTATTGAAACCCCGAGCACCCGCCCGATTCGACGAACACGCGCAGCAATTTCGCCGGCGCATTCAGGTCCGCGTGCATCGCACGGATTTGGGCGGCGGCGCGTGACGAGAGCGTGATCATTTCCGCGCACGGTAGGTCGGCCACCCGTCCTGTCAATGGCCCCCACCCGCTCCGTAGCAATTTTCGCGCCGAGTCGGGGATTGCATCCTTGCCAGCTGCCGCGCGCGCCTATCTGCTCGTCCACCGTGCCGGCCATCAAACACGTTTTTAACGAGATCCATTACGAGATGGTCCGTAAGGTGGCCGAAGGCGGCATGGGCGTCGTCTACGAGGCCGAACAACTCGGAGCGGGACGTTTCCGGAAAGTCGTCGCGGTAAAACTCATTCGCGAGGAGTATTCCGCCATCGAGGAATTTCAGCGCAACTTCATCGGCGAGGCGCGACTCGTCGCCGATCTCATCCACACGAACATCGTCCAGACCTACCACCTCGGTCAGGTCGGCGGCCAATATTTCATGGTGATGGAGTTCGTGCGGGGCGTGAACCTCGAGCAGTTCATCGAGAAACATCGCGCCCTCGGCCGCCCCGTGCCGATCGATCTCGCCGCTTTCATCGTCTCGCGCATCGCGCGCGGCCTCACTTACGCGCACCAGAAACGCGATCGCGACGGCCGTCATCTCAATATCGTCCACCGCGACATCGGCCCGAAAAACATCCTCATGGCTTACGAGGGCGACGTGAAGCTGACCGACTTCGGCATCGCGAAGGCCCTCGACCTGATGTACAACGAGGAAGGCAAGGTCATCGCCGGCAAAGACGAGTATCTCTCCCCCGAGCAGGCCAGCTACGCCGTCACCGACGCCCGCGCCGACCTCTTTCCCCTCGGCATCGTCCTCACCGAACTGCTTCTCGGCCGAAATGTTTTTCGCTCCGCCGACCGCGCCCAGTCGCGCCGCAACATCCTCACGATGCCGATCCCGCGCTTCTCCGCGCTGCGCCCCGACATCGATCCCAAGCTCGACACGATCATCCAAAAAGCGCTCCGGCGCGATCGCGACGAACGTTATCAGACCGCGTTCGAAATTTTGAACGACCTCGAGCTTTATCTTTACAGCGACCGCTACGGCCCGACCAACGAGAAGCTCGGCGTCTATTTGAAAGAACTCTTTGGCGCCGACGCCGCCGCACCGGTTTTCGCCACACCCTCCCAGCCCATCCTCGTCTCCCCGCCCCTGAGATGATCCCTTGCACTTCCCAAGATTATCTAGTCCATGAGCGGGCCGAACTTTAGCCACGACCTACGCCAGCGCCAGACCCAGTCCCTCGTTCTCGCGCCGCAACTCCGGCAGTCCCTGAAAATTCTTCAGGTGGCGGCCCTCGACCTGCGTTCCGTCATTCAAGAGGAACTGCAGGCCAACCCCACACTCGAAGAACTCCCGATGGACGGCGAGAGCGTCGACAAGCCCGCCGAGGCCGAAACCGACGCCGCCGAATCCGCCAACGGCGAAGCCACCCCCGGCGAACACGACGATTCATCCAGTCCCGCCACGCCCGACGACTCGCCCAATGCCGACGAGATGGATTTCACCAAACAGTTCGAAATCCTCGGTAAACTCGACGAAGACTGGCGCGACCACATGGCCAACGCCGGTGGCAGCCAGCCCTACACGTCCGAAGACGCGGAAAAACGGCAGCATTTTTTCGACTCGCTCGTCAGCGAGACTTCGCTGCAGGAGCACCTCATGCAGCAGGTCGTCCTCGACGACCTCGCCCCAAACGTCCGCGCCGCGCTCCAGCAACTCATCGGGAATCTCGACGACCGCGGCTATCTCGCGCAGTCGCCCTCCGACGTCGCGCTCCAAACCGACCTGCCTTACGACACCGTCCTCGAAGCGCTGAAACTCCTCCAGAGTTTCGATCCGCCCGGCATCGGCAGCCAGACGCTACCCGAATGCCTTCTCGCGCAACTTCAGGCGAAAGGCCGCGGCGACACGCTCGCCGCCCGCATGCTCCGCGACCATTTCGAACTGCTCTCGCGCCGCCGCATCCCCGAATTGTCCCGCAAACTCGCCGCTGCGCCCGACGACGTCCAAGCCGCCATCGAGGAGATCGGCAAGCTCGACCCCGCGCCCGGTCGTCGCTTCGCCGAGGACAACAACCGCGTCGTGGTCCCCGATGTCGTCGTCGAGAAAGACGGTGACGAATGGAAAATCCATCTCAACAGCGACTACATCCCGCGCCTCCGCCTCTCCAGCACCTACCGCGAACTCATCGCGAAGGGCACGCTTTCGAAAAACGAACGCGACTACCTGCGCGAGCGCATGCGCGCCGGCAAATTCCTCATCGATTCCATCGAGCAGCGCCAGCGCACGATCGAGCGGATCACGCGCGAAATCATCAAGGCCCAGACCCCATTTTTCGAACAGGGAGTCTCGCAGCTCCGCCCGCTCACGATGACTCAGATCGCCGATATTGTCGGCGTGCACGAGACGACCGTCAGCCGCGCCATCGCGAACAAATACATGAAAACGCCCCACGGCGTTTTCGACTTCAAATATTTCTTCACGACCGGCTATCAGTCCGTGAGCGGCGCCAACGTCTCGAACACGAGCGTCAAGGAACTCCTCGCCGACCTCGTGACGATGGAGGACAAATCCTCCCCGCTGAGCGACCAGGAACTCGTCGTCAAGCTCGCCGACAAGGGCCTCACCCTCGCCCGTCGCACCGTCGCCAAATACCGGGAAGAACTCGGCATCCTCCCGAGCAATCTTCGGCGCGACTACACGTAACCGATGGTGTGGGCCCAGGCGGCGCGCCGCACCGGCCCCCGCCGACGCTCTCTCCGCCCGCCGTTCAACTCCCCGCGCGCGCAGCCGCCAGAATCTCCTCTGGCTTCACCACCGCCGTGCCGATCTTCGCCACGACCACCCCCGCCGCGATATTCGCAAAACTCGCCGCGCTCACCGGGTCCGCTCCCGCCGCCAGCGCCGCCGTCAATGCCGCGATCGCCGTATCGCCTGCGCCGGATACGTCGAAGACTTCCCGCGCCGCCGTCGGCAGCGTACTCTCGACCTGGCCGTTGCGACAAATCGCCATGCCCTCCGCGCCGAGGGTGATCACCAGCAATCGCGCCGCATAGCGCTCGTGGATTCTGCGCGCGATCTCCGCCAGCGGATAGGGTTCGCCATGCGGCAGGTCGGTGATGCCGGCGAGTTCCACCGCTTCACCGCGGTTCGGCGTGATCAGGCCCGCGCCCTTCAACTCGAGCCGCCGCGCCGGCTTCGGATCGATCGCCACCAGCGTCCGCCGCTTCGCCGCCTCCGCCACGATCGCGTCGATCACTTCCTGCGTGATCACGCCTTTCGCGTAGTCCGACACGATCACCGCGTCCGCCTCCGCCACGGCAGCGGCAAGATTTTTCATCCACTCCGGGTTGACGTGAATGCAATAATCGCGACGCGGCGATTCGCGATCGATCCGGCAAATCTGCTGCGTGCGTGCGATCACCCGCGTCTTCACGATCGTCGCGGTCGACGAGACGGCCACGCGCTCCACCGCGACTGATGCGGCGCGCAATCGCTCCCGCACCCGGCGGCCCGGCTCGTCGTCGCCGATGCAGCCGATCAACTCGGCCCGCGCCCCAAGCGAAGCGAGGTTGAGCGCCACATTTGCCGCGCCGCCGGCCGTGTCGTTCTCGCGGTCGACATGCACCACGGGCACGGGCGCTTCGGGCGAAATCCTGCTCACGTCGCCCCAGACGTAGTGATCGACCATCACGTCGCCGACCACGAGCACCCGCAACGTCGGCAGCAGCTGCAGAATTTCCGCGGCGTTCATCGGGCGGAATTCAGCGCTGACCAATCGAGCGACTCGATCTGCTCCAGCCACGTGTGCAGAATGAGTGTGTGGATTTCCTGGATGCGGGCGGTGTTCTCCGAAGGCACGATCAGCTCGTGGTCGCACCTCCCGCGGGCTTTGCCTCCGTTTTTTCCGCCGACCAGAATCGTCAGCATCTTCCGCCCGCGCGCCGCCGCGAACGCCGCCAGCACGTTCGCCGAATTCCCGCTCGTGGAAAAACCCACGAGCACGTCACCCGGCCGGCCCAGCGCTTCCACCTGCCGCGAGAAAATCTGCTCGTAGCCGTAGTCGTTGCAGATGCAGGTCAGCGTCGCCACATCCGCATTCAAGCAGGTTGCCGGCAGCGCCGGACGTTCGCCGCGATAGCGACCCAGCAATTCTTCCGCGAGGTGCATCGCGTCCGTCGCGCTGCCGCCGTTGCCGCAGGCAAAAACCTGCCCCCCCGTCTTCAGCGCCGCGATGATCGCCCGTCCCGCAATGAGCGTGGCCGGCTCCAGGCTCTTCGAACTTTGCAGAACGGCGCCGAGTTCATCGAACCCGCTCGGTTGAAGAGGGGAAACATCCATGGGATCTTCAGGCGATGCCACCGGCAGCGGTGATCCGTTGCAAGAGCTTCGTGGTGCTGAAGCCGGGGAGAAACGGCACAAACCGAATCTCGGCGCCGACGGCCTGCAACGCGTCGCGCTCCGCTCGATCGAGACGTTCGAGCGTGTAGTCGCCAGCTTTCACATACACGTCGGGCCGCAGCGCCTCGATTTCCGGCACCAGCCTCGGCTCGCGAAACAGCACCAGCGTGTGCGTGCACGCCAGCGCCGACAGCGCATAGGCGCGCTCGCGTTCCCCTTGCACCGGCCGCTGCGGGCCCTTGAGCGCCCGCACGCTCGCATCGCTGTTCAGCGCGATGAAAAGTGCGTCCCCGAGCGCCGCCGCGGTCTGCAGAAAATAAATGTGCCCCGCATGGAGCAGGTCGAAGCAACCGTTCGTCAACACCACCCGCCGCCGCGTCGCCCCCATCGCGCGACGCTCCGCGACCGCCTCGTCGAGCGTGCGAAGTTTTGCGACCGGCAGATTTTCGAGTGCCACCGCCATGTGTTTAGGCCCCGGCGAAATGCGCCCGCACGAATTCGAGCACATCCTCGAACCGCTCGACGCCCGCCGGTGGCGCGTCGCGCCGGTTGCGCACGAGCGCCGCGTTCACGTTCGCCGCCAAGCCGGCCTCCACATCGCTGAGCTTGTCGCCGATCATGTAGATTTGCGCCGGATCAAGTTGGTATTTCGCAGCCATCTCAACGATAAAGCGTGGCGACGGCTTGCGATAGAGGGACGGCTCATCCGGTCGCTCCGGCGCGATGCAAACCTCCATGAAACCCGGCGCCGGCAAGTCCAGTAGTTCGACCATTCGCCGGTTGCACGCCTCGACCTCCGCCAGCGTGAAATATCCCCGGCCCACTCCGCTTTGGTTCGAAAAAAGAAACAGCCGGCACCCGCTCCGCACCGCCTCTGCGAGTGCCTCGCGCACGCCCGGAAGCAGTTCGACGCCCGCCGGATCAGACAAATATTTTTTGTCGACGATCAGCGTGCCATCGCGGTCGAGGAAAAGCGCTTGGGGTGCAGATGAAGCGGACATTCTTTCACCGATGACGACTCCGCCACCACCGCGCAACCACGCAGCCCGGTTGATGTAGGAGCCTGCTTGCAGGCGATCTCGCGCAGCTCACGCCCTTCTCTTCGCGAAATAGCTCTCCACGTCCACGAGCCTACGCGTGTTGAGCACGTGGTCTCTCGTGAGCCAGCCCTTGCGCGCGGTGTTCACGCCCGCCCGCACATACTCGAGGTCCGCGGTGTCGTGCGCGTCGGGGTTGATCGAGCAGAGCAGGCCTTTCTCCGCGGCCTTCCGCCAGAACCGCCAGTCCATGTCGAGCCGCCATGGGTTCGCGTTGAGTTCGATGATCACGCCGTTCGCGATCGCCGCGTCGATGATCTTCACCGCGTCCACGCCATAGCCTTCGCGCCGCAACAGCAGCCGGCCCGTCAAATGCCCCAGCATCACCGTGCACGGATGCTCGATGGCCCGGACTATCCGCGCCGTCATCGTCGGCTCGTCCTGCGCGAATGCCGCGTGCACCGACGCCACCACATAATCGAGTTTCCTCAGCAAACTTTCCTCGAAATCCAGCCGCCCGTCCGCGAGCACATCGCACTCCGTGCCCGTAAAAATCTTCAACCTGAACTTCCCCGACGCGTTCAGCGCCGCGATCTCCTCGATTTGTTTCTCCAGCCGCTCCTCCGTCAGCCCTCTCGCTTGCACGCTCGACTTCGAATGGTCCGCGATCCCGAGATATTCCCACCCCAGCGCCTGCGCCGCGCCCGCCATTTCGTTCAACGTATTATGCCCGTCCGACGCCGACGTGTGATTGTGAAATGCCCCGCGCAAATCCGCCAGCTCCACCAGTCGCGGCAATTCCCCGCGCTCCGCTGCTTCGATCTCTCCGATCCCTTCGCGCAGTTCCGGCGGAATGAATTTCAGCCCGAGCGCCGCAAACAACTCCGCCTCGTCGTTCAACGCCGCCGATTTCACCTTCGACGCTTTTTCCCGCACCGTTCCCTCGCCCTCCGCCGGCAGCAGCCCCCACTCGCTGAGACTCAATCCCCGCGCGAGCGCCCGCTGGCGCATCTGCACGTTGTGATCCTTCGAGCCGGTGAAGTGGTGCAACGCGAACACGAATTGATCTTCCGGCAGCAGCCGTAAATCCGCCTGCAGTCCGCTCTCGAAGCGCACGCTCGCCTTCGTCTCGCCGCGCGCCGTCACCTCCTTCACGCCCGGCTGCGAGACAAACCACGCGACCACCGGCTCCACTTCCGTCGCTGCCACGAGAAAATCGAGATCGCCCACCGTCTCCATTCCGCGCCGCAAACTTCCCGCCGCCTCCGCGCGCTTGACCTGCGGCAGCGCGCGCAGCCCCGCGACGATCGGCTCCGCGACATGCCACGCGTCCCACCACAAATGCCGCCGCCCGTACGCCTCGCGATTCTTGATGCCCGCGAGAATCTTTTCCTGCGTCTTCGCCCCGAAGCCCGCGAGTTCCGCCACCTTGCCCGCTTCACACGCCGCCGTGAGCGCCGCGATGCTGTTCACGCCGAGCTTGTCGTAGAGCACTTTGATCTTCTTCGGCCCGACTCCGGGGATTTCCAACAATTCCACCAAGCCCGGTTCGACGGATGCTTTCAACGTCTCGAAAAACTCCAGCTTCCCCGTCACGCGCAGTGTCGCGATCTTGTCCGCCAGAGCCGCGCCGATTCCCTTCACCGAAATCAGCTCCCCCGACTCGACCAACCGGCTTAGCTCCGCCTCCTCGAGGCCCTCGAGCACGCGAGCGCCGCCCTGGTAAGCGCGCACCTTGAACGGATTTTCCCCCTTCAATTCCAGCAGCACTCCGATTTCCGTCAGCACGTCCGCGATCTCGTTCTTGGTCATGCCATCGATTTAATTCGAAAATCCGAAATCGAAAACCAAAAATCCTTTCATGCCGTTCAGCTACCATCGCACGGTCCGCTTCGCCGACACCGACGCCGCCGGCGCCGTCTTCTTCGCCAACTACCTCGCGATCTGCCACGAGGCCTACGAAGAGTCCCTCGCCGCCGCGGGCATCGACCTCGCGAAATTTTTCAGCGAGACCGGCGTCGTCGTCCCGATCGCGAAAAGCGAAGCCGACTACCTCCGCCCGCTCCGCCCCGGCGACAAACTCCGCATCGACCTCGTCGCCGAGTCGCTCGGCGAAAATTCCTTCGCGATCCGCTACGAAATCTTCCGCCTCGGTCCGTCGCTCAAGCTCGCCGCCCGCCTCCGCACCGAGCACGTCGCCACCTCGCCCGCCAAGCGCGAACGAGCCCCTCTCCCCCCCGCCCTCGCTGCATGGCTGGTCGCCCTTTGAGCGCCGCCGCCTGCCTTTCGCTCACGCCCGCAGTCGCGTGATCAGCTCCGCGCGCTTCACCTTCCCCTGCTCGTTCCGCGGCCAGTCGCGCACGGCGACAAACCGCTTCGGCCGCTTGAACGCCGCCAAACTCCGCAGCGCCGCCTCCACCCGCACCCACACCGGCTCCCGCGCGCCCGCCGCATAACACGCCACCACCGCCTCTCCCCACTCCGCGTCCGGCGCGCCGAGCACCGCCACGTCCGCGAACTCGCCGCTCTCCCGCAGCGCCGCCTCGACCTCCGCCGGATTCACTTTTTCGCCGCCCGTGATGATCGTCGCATCGCGCCGCCCGAGCACCCGCAGCCGTCCGCGCTCATCCAGCGCGCCCAAATCCTGCGTCTCAAAACCGCGCGCCGTTCGCGACTCCGGAAAATATCCCCGGAAAACCGATTCCCCTTCGATCGCGATGACGCCTTCCTCCGTCAACCGCACCCGCGCATGCGGCAACGCCCCGCCGCAACTCCGCTCGCCCGCCAGAAATTCCTCCGGCCGCAGCGCCGTCACCATCGCCGCCGTCTCCGTCATCCCATAGCTCAGCGACACTCGCAGCCCACTCGCCGCCGCTTCATCCGCGAGCGACGCCCACGCCGGCCCACCCCCGAGAAAAACCACCGCAAACCCGCGCAACCACGCCCGCGCCGCGTCGTCCGCCAACAGTCGCTGCAGCTGCGTCGGCACCAGCGAAATCACCCATTCGCCGTTTCCTGGGAACGCGGGCCGCTGACCCGCTTCAAGCCTCTTCCAATCCCACGCCACATGCGCCCCGCCCGTCTCCGCGCAACGCACCCGCGCCATCAATCCGCTCACGTGAAACGCCGGCAGCACGTCGATCGCGTTCACCTTTTCTAATCCGAAATGCGTGCAAAATCCCCGCGCCGCCGCTGTCAGCGTCATCTCGTCGTGTCGCGCAAACTTCACTCCGCCGCTCGTCCCGCCCGTCGGAACGCACAGCCAGCCCTCGGCGATTTCCGGTTCTCGATTCTCGATTTTCGATTGGAGCGTCGCGACCTGCGCTCGTTCCGCCCCGCCCCACTTCGGATCGCACAAAAAAATAAACCCGCCGCGCTCCTCCGCGCAGCCCGTCCCCCGCACGACGTCGATCAACTCAGCGCGTTCCACACGGCCTCCACGTCGATCCGCTCCACGTCTTCCCTCCGCAAAAACGGCGCCGCCACCGGCCCATCGAACCTCCCGTCCGCAAACAACGGCCACACGCCAAATCCCAGCGCCCTGCGCTCGCCGCGCCACTCAAACGCCACCCGCAACGCCGCCCGCGCCCCCACCGCCGTCTCGAGCGCCGACGAAAACACCACATCCGCCTTCGCCGCCGCCAACTTTTTCATCACCGCACCGACATCGGCAAACAACGCCGGCTTCGCCACGAACACCCCGCGCCATCCCGCGCCGATCCAGCGCTCCACGTCACCGTCCCTCACCAGCGATTCATCGAGTGCGATCGTCGTCGGAAAATCAGCCGCCAGTCCTCGCAACAAGTCCTCCGCTCCCCGCCCACGCGCCGCGACCGGTTGCTCCAAAAATTCCACCGGCCGCTCCGCGCAACGCTCCAGCCAGCGTTCCGCGCCACGCCGATCCCACGCACCGTTCGCATCCAGCCGCAGCTTTCCGCCATTCGGCAGCGTCGCGCATACGTCGTCCAACAACGCCAATTCATCCGCCAGATCGCCCACGCCGACCTTCCACTTGAAAACGCGAAACCCCGCCTCCGCCTTCGCTCCGATCGCCGCGAGCACCGCCCGCCCCGCCGGCAGCAACGCCGCCACACCCAGGTAGGGCGCGTTGTCCCTAACGCGCCGTTCCGTGCCCGCCTGCTCCTCCCCGTCCCGAATCTCCCGGCGCGCCGCCGTCACCGCATTCCGCAAACACGCCACCCTCGCCGCACGCTCCATCAACGTTTCTTCCTCCATCCACTCGCCCAGCCCCGCGCACGCCTCCACCACCTCGTCCGCCGTCTCCATTCCAAACACCGCCACCGGCGCCGCCTCTCCCAGCCCGCTGCGCCCGTCCTCATTCTCCAAACGCACGATCACGCCCTCGCGTTCCGTCCACGGCCCATGCGCCGTGTTCACCGCGCCCCGAAACGGCAGTCGATAGCGTCGAAACTGAAATCTCCACTTCACGCCCTCAGCAAACCTCCCTCGCATCCCTTGGCAAAGCCCATTCCCCGCTTCGCCTCTCTCTCGCCGCTTCTTCTCCTCTCCGCGCTCTCTGCGCTCTCCGCGTTTCAAAATAAATTTTCCCCTTCGCTCCCCGCCCGAAATTCTGTTTGCGCTCCGCTCCGCAAGCCCTACTCCGATCATGGCAACTATGACAAAGGTTGCCACGACTCCGCTCCCCGGCCTCGACTCCGAATTCTATCTGCCGGCCGACGCCTTCTTCCGCGCGAATCTCCCCACCGCGCTCACGTTCGACGACGTGTCGCTCGCGACGCTCTACTCGGAAATCCTGCCGAAAGACGCCGACACCTCCACCGCCCTCAGCGACACCCTTCGTCTCCAGATTCCGGTGATCTCCTCCGATATGGACACCGTCACCGAGTCGCGCATGGCCATCGCCATGGCCCTCAACGGTGGCCTCGGCCTCATCCACTACAACATGCCCGCCAAGGAGCAGGTGAAGGAAGTCGCCCGCGTGAAGCGCCACATCCACGGCCTCATCCAGGATCCGATCACCGTCGCGCCCACGCAGCTCATCGGCGACGTCCTCGCGATGATCGAGGCGAAACGCTTCGCCTTCTCCACCTTCCCGGTCGTCGACGCCGACGGCCGCCTCGCCGGCCTCCTCTCCGGCAACGTCGTCAAAGATCGTTACCGCACTAAATCCGTCGCCGACGTGATGACGCCCCGCGCCCACCTCATCACCGAAAACGAATCCGCCGTCGCCCAGGATCCCATCCACGCTGCCGACCAATTTTTCTCTCGCCATGTCGGCTTGAACAAAATGCTCGTCGTCGATGCCGCCGATCGCCTCCGCGGTCTCGTGACCAGTTCCGACGTCGAGAAAATCACCTCCGAGGCCAAATCCCGCCGCAAGCCCGCCCGCGACTCCGCTTTCCGCCTCGTCGTCGGCGCCGCCCTTTCGCCCATCCGCCAACCCGACGGCTCGCTCGACCGCGAGAAAATCCTCGCTCACGTCGGCGCCCTCGTCGCCGAGCACGTCGATGCAATCGCCGTCTCCACCGCTCACGGCCACACCGCCGGCGTCGGCGACGTCGTCCGTCTCGTTCACGATGCGTATCCGGATCTCACCCTCATCGCCGGCAACGTCACCAGCGCCGCCGGCGTTTCCTTCCTCGCCGATTGCGGCGCGCACGCGATCAAGATCGGCCAGGGCCCCGGCTCGATCTGCACCACCCGCGTCGTCGCCGGCGTCGGCATCCCGCAACTCACCGCGCTCTACGTCGCCAGCCTCGCCGCGAAAAACTCCCGCGTGAAACTCATTGCCGACGGCGGCATCACGAAATCCGGCGACATCGTGAAAGCGCTCACCATCGCCGACGCCGTGATCTGCGGCAGCCTCCTCGCTGGTTGCCGCGAAGCGCCCGGCGAAATCATGGAGATCAGCGGCAAGGTTTATAAACAATACCGCGGCATGGGCTCGCTCGCCGCGATGAAAGCCGGCAGCGCCGCTCGCTACGGCCACGACAAAAACGACCACACCCGCAAAGTCGCCGCCGAAGGCATCGAAGCCCTCAAGGAAGTTTCCGGCTCCGTCGACGACGTCCTCGGCAATCTCATCGGCGGCGTTCAAAGCGGCATGGGCTACCTCGGGGCGGCGAATCTCCCCGACCTCCGCGCGAAGGCCCGTTACATTCGCGTGAGCCCCGCCGGCCAGAAAGAAGCCGCGCCCCACGACGTGATCGAAGTCTCCACGCGGAAAAACTAGCCCCCGCCGTCAGCCCGCCGTCCGCCCGTCCGCCTTCCGACCGCCGCTCCGGCCCCCCGCCACCCTGGTTTCCTGAAACCAAAGTGTCATCTATTAGATGACACTTCCAATTTTGCCAGAGGCAGGCCGAAAACAAAGTGTCATTTAATAGATGACACTCTTCATGGTCGCGACATTCTCGAGGCGATGAACGCCCCATCTCATCCCCGACTTGATATTCTTGATCCGCTCGTCGCCGGTCTCGAATCCGCCGCGCGCCTGACCGCGAAAACCGCTCGAAGCCTTACGCGCCGGCGTCGCAAGCCCGGCGAGTCCCTCCAGCCGGGCGCGGATACTCCGCTGTGGAACGAACTCACCGCAGCTTGTGCCGCCCGCCTCACCAGCTACGGCGACAAGGCGCGCCTCGGGCGCATTCTCGGCATGTCTCGTCAGCGCGTGCATGAACTTTTCGTCGCCCGCACAGCCTGTCCCGATGCCGAGCGCACGCTGCAACTTCTCGCCTGGCTCGCCGTCGAGCGTCGCACCTCCACAACCTCCACCGAAAAAGTGTCATCTATTAAATGACACTCTCCTCCCGACGGCGGGACGGCCCACGCTGACCCGAATTTTGTTTGCACCGGCCCGCGGCGTCCGCTCTTTCCTGACCCGCAACAGGGGTTTCGTTTCCTTCCGCGAGCTTCGGTTGCATCGCAACCATGTCGCTTCTCCCTTTTTCGAGTCAGCTCATCGCCGATGTCGGTATTTCCCTCGGTGATGAGGGCAAAGGCCGTCTCATTCCCGAGGTCGCCGAAGAACTGCGCGGCACGCCCGCCGCCGTCTCCGTCGTCCTCAAGGTCAACGGCGGCGCCAACTCCGGCCACACCGCCGGGGGCATCAAGCTGAACCTCCTCCCCGCCGGCGTCGTCGTCCGCGACGCGGCGCACCTTTGCATCGGCAGCGGTGTCGTCGCCGATCCGCGCAAGATCTGGTGGGAAACAAAACCCCTCGAGCACAAAGGCTGGCCCATTCTCTCGCGCCTGCTGATCGACGAGCGCGCGATGGTCTCCGATCTCACGCATCGCCTGCTCGACCTCGCGTGGGAAGACTACCGCACCAACATCCTCGCCGAAGAACCCCGCGGCTCCACTGGCCGCGGCATCACGCCCTCCTACGGCGACGAGGTCGGCCAATGGCAGATCACGTACGCCGATTTCCTCGGCGGCCCGAATTATTTCGCCCGCAAACTCGCCCAGCGCGCCGACCGCGCCCTGCGCACCATCCAGCACGTCTGTCGCGTAAGCGAAACCACCTGGAATTCTTTCTTCGAGAAACTCTCTGCCGCCGAATATCGCGCCAACGAAGAGGCGATCCAGCTCGGCCTCTTTCCCCACACCGATTTCGACTTTAAACAATTCCGCGGCGACGCGCCCTTCACGCTCAATCTCGACCGCCTCACCGAAGTTTACTGGTCTGCCGGCACCGCCCTCGCGAAGAACATCGGCGAGGTCCGCGAACTCGTGCTCCGCGAACTCCACGCCGGCCACACCGTCATCGGCGAATTCGGCCAGGCCTACTGGCTCGACAAACGCCATGGTTTTTCGCCCAACGTCACCGCCTCGCACACCTTCACCCCCGAATTCTTCGAGAGCGCCGGCATCCCCGTGCAGCGGATACACACCTTCGGCGTCGCCAAAGCCTACGACACGAAAGTCGGCACGCACACGTTTCTCACCCAGATGGACGACGCCCACCCGCTCGCCATCAAATTAAAAAAACTCGAGTTCGGCGCCACGACCGGCCGCCAGCGCATGGTCGGCTGGTTCGATGCTGTCGAGAAGGGCGACGTCCTCCGCTACGGCGGCTATCAGGATCTGATGATCAACAAATCCGACGCGCTCACCCACGCCGGCGACTGGCGCGGCGATCTCCAGATCTGCATCGCCTACGAAGACGCGCATGGCCGCCGTTACGCGCACGTCCCCCGCAACGAAGCGCTCCGGAAAACCCTTCGCCCCGTCTACACAAAGCACGCCGGCTGGTCCGAGGACATCTCGCACGTCCGCCATTTCGCCGAACTCCCGCTCAACGCCCGCCGCTACGTCGCCGCGATGATGAAGAGCACGCTCGACGTCGCCTACGCTGGCGAAACGCGGCCAGCCGCCGACAAGCTCCCAAATCTCCGCTACCTCGGCGTCGGCCCCGAGCCGTCCCAAATTATCAAGGACGTCCCCGCCACGGCCGATCTGGTTCGGCTGGATTAGCCCGGATCGTCGCGAGCACCGCGTTGAATTCCGCGTCGCCTTTGAATTTTGCGAACGCGGGCTCCGCCTCCACTCGGACTGCATCGCTGAGCCCCACGGCAGCGGCCTGCCTCAACGCTTCGAGCGCCCGCGACCGGTCGCCACTCGACGCTCGCGCCCGCGCCAGATCGTAGAGCGTGCGCGATTTTCCGGGCGAAACCTCCGCGAGCATTTCCAGTAAGGCCGCCGCGTCGGCGTAGTTGCCCGCATCGAACAGCCCGCGCGTCGCTTCGCGGCTGTTCATCGCGAAGCCTGCCAACACTCGCCGCGCCATCCGCGCCTCCTCGGCATCTTGCCCGTCCGCCGACTTTTCATGGAGTTCGGCGGCGATTTGCCGGACGCGTTTCCAGGCGCCGCTTTCCGCGGCGTTTCCGAGTTTGCTCGCGAGTTCCTGCTCGCGGCGCAGCCGCGCTCGCTCGCTCTTCCGCCACTCCTTCACTTCGCGCGAACTCGCGAGCGCCTTTGCCCGCGCCTCCCACTCCGTCACGTCCATGAGACCGGAAAAATCACCGATCAGTGAATGCGTCGCCCGCCATTTTTCCCCGGCTGGCTCTGCCGGCATCGCCGCCACGCGCCCCTGATACGCCGCACGAATCAGCGCTTCATTCTTCGCCGTCGTGCCCGTTCGCATCGCCTGAAGCTCGAGCCATTCGACCGCCTCGCTCAGCAACGCCTCCGGCGCCCACTCGTGTCCGCCCTCGAAAAACACCACTCGATGCGCGGCTCGTCGCTCGTCCAGCATGTCATCGAGCCGTTTGATTTCGTTGTAGTTGAAATCGTTGACGCCCGCGGTCCCGAAAAACGCGAAAGAGATTTTCCACGGTATATCCTCGTCGCTCACTGGAAATCCCGCGCTGCACGCGATCACGCCTTTCGCCAATCCCGTCATCGCGAGGTGCACCGCCACGCGCGCTCCGCCCGACAAACCCGCGGCGTAGATCCGCTGCCGATCGAGCGCCAGATGCGCGCTCACGTCGCGCACCATCGCCTCGATCGCCGCCTCGTTCGCAGCCCACGGCCCGTTCCGCGAATTCAGCGACCCGGCCACGATGTATCCGTATTTCTCTGCTGCCGCTTTCAGTCGCTCCACGGGCACCCGGCCGCGCGCTCCTGGATCGAAACAGAATATCACCGGCCAGCTTTTCGTCGGCACATAGCTCGACGGCACATAGAGCGCGTAAGCTTGCGTCGCATCCGCCTGACAGATCACCCGCTCGAAAAAATGTCCCGCGAGCGACGGCGGAATTTTCGGCGTCGGCGGTGCGGCCATCGTCGTCAGCGCCAGCGCGAGGAGGCTGCCGATCAGCCGCAACACGGTTCACCGCCCTTCAAGCGGAGCATCACTTCTCCGAGGAGATAAATCGATCCGGTCACGACAACCACATCCTCGGCCGTCCCGATCGCGCAAACGTCACCACCCGGAAAAAGCTCCTCGACCGTGGTCCGCCGCACCAGGCCGTGAAACCCTGACGAAACGAATTTCTCCAATTCTTCGTGTCCGAGCGCCCGCGGCTGTTTTGGCACGACAAGACAAATTTCCCCAGCGTGTCGTGCGATCGTCTTCAACAGCGGCCGCGCCCGTTCCTCGCCCAGCACGCCGACGACCACAATCGGGGCGCGTCCGGTTTCCGCGGCCAACCGCGCCAGATTCGCGTCCAGGACCTGCGCGCCCTCGGGATTATGCGAGGCGTCGAGCACCAGCATTCGTCCGCCGAAACGCACGCGTTCCCACCGGCCCGCCCATGCCACCTCGCTCAAACCGCGCGCGATCGCCTCCTCCGTGATCCGCCAGCGAGGCCCGAGCTGGCGCACGGCGAGCGTCGCCGTGGCCGCATTCCAACGCTGGTAGTCACCCGCGAGCGCCGTGGTCGGATAGTTCTCGATCGCCTCGCCAAAATCCCCGCGCACCGACACCACCGGCGCTTCCCGCGCCACCGCCATTTCCCGGATCACCGTCTCCGCTTCGGGCGGCACGCGCCCCAACACAATTGGCCGGCCATGCTTGATGATGCCCGCCTTCGCCCGTGCGATGTCCTCGATCGTGGTTCCCAGCCACTCCATGTGATCGTAGCCGATCGAGGTGATCACGCTCACCTCGGGCGGCACGATGTTCGTCGCGTCGAATTCCCCGCCGAGCCCCGCCTCCAGGACAGCGATATCGCATCGCTTACGCGCAAATTGCAGCAGCGCCATCGCCGTCATGAATTCAAAAAAGCTCGGCCGATCGTCCGCACCGGCTTCCGCCGCCACGCGATCTGCGAGCGGATCGAGTTCGCGGACGAACGCCACAATTTCCTCCGTCGTCAGCCGCTCCCGGTTCACCTGCACGCGTTCGCCGACGTGCACAAGATGCGGCGATGTGTACAGCCCCACGCGCCATCCCGCCGCGCGCAAAATCGCCTCGATCATCGCCGCGACCGATCCTTTCCCATTGGTTCCCGCAACGTGCACGAACGGCATCGCCCGTTCCGGATTTCCGAGCGCCGTCGCCAGCAACCGCATGCGGTCAATCCCGAGTTTCGCGCCGCGCGGTTTGAGCCCGAAAAGATAGTCGGTCACCGCTCCGTAGCCGGACCGGTTCTCCGCGTTCATCGGTTTCGCTCCCGTTCAGTTCGCTCCCGCAACTTCGGCCGGTTTCTTCTTCAGATACAGCGCGACGAGGATGTCGTGCAGCCGCTGTCTCATTTCCGTGCGCGGCACGATCTGATCGATCAGGCCGTGCTTGAGCAAAAATTCCGAAGTCTGAAATCCCGGCGGCAGCGTTTGCTTCGTCGTGTCCTTGATCACGCGCGGCCCCGCGAAACCGATCAGCGCCCCCGGCTCGGCCACAATCACGTCCCCGAGCGTCGCATAACTCGCGGACACTCCGCCTGTCGTTGGATGGGTGAGCACCGAGATATAGGGCAGCTTCGCCTCCGCCAGCCGGCCCAGCGCCGCGCTGGTTTTAGCCATCTGCATCAGCGACAAAATTCCCTCCTGCATGCGGGCGCCGCCCGACGTGCTAAAGATGATACATGGAATCCGTTTCGCGAGCGCCACCTCGATTGCCCGGGTGATCTTCTCGCCCGCCGCCGAGCCCAGTGTGCCGCCGCAAAAGCGGAAATCCATTACCGCGAGCGCGACTTCGATGCCGATAATTTTTCCCGTTCCCGTGATCACCGCCTCGGGCAAGCCGCTCTCGCGCTCGTATTTCTTGATGCGCGACGGATAACTCGCCGAGTCCACGAACTGCAGCGGGTCCGCCGATTTCAGCCCGGCGTCCATCTCGACGAACGATTCGCGATCCAGCAAATGCGTCAGCCGCTCGCGCGCGCCGATCGGAAAGTGGTGCCCGCTCTTCGGGACGACCATCTGGTTGTCCTCGATCTCCCGGGTGAACACCGCCTCACCCGTCGCCGGATCCTTCGTGTAGACGCCCTGCGGAATCTCCTTTTTGCGCGTTTTGCGAACCGTGTAGGTGGGTTTATCGAAGTGACTCATGATGCTTTAACCGTGGCCGAACGTGATGACGTCGAGATTGACCGCACCGGCTCGTCGGAGTGCGACCGCACAGCTGTTGAGAGTGGAACCGGTGGTGAAAACGTCATCAACCAGGATGTAATGCTGCGCGGCTGTTATGGGTGCGCCTTTCGCCACTGCAAAGGCATTTTTAAGATTCGACTGCCGCGTTTTGCGGTCGTGATGCGTTTGCGACTCCGTGTCGACCGTGCGCCGCAACAACTCCTTCACGCCCGTCCCGCCGCCCGCGGCTCGCGCGAGACATTCGGCGATCAACGCGCTTTGGTTATAACCGCGCTCACGCAGTTTTCGCGGATGCAGCGGCACCGGCACGAGCGTCCCGCCACGCGCCAGCTCCAGCACGTGCGACACGCGGCCAAAAATCCGCTCGATGTCCCCGAGCACGTGCAACCCACGGTGATATTTCAGCTCGTGGACGAGCGCCCGACCCGCGCCTTTCAACAGCACTGCCGTCCTCCCCTCGCGGAACGCCGGCGCCAACCCCTCGCAATGCGGACACATCCGTTCGCCCTCCACCACGCCGTAGAAGGGATGCCCGCACGTCGAGCAATGCGGCGGCCGTACGAAATCGAGCTGCGTCACGCACCGCGGACACAGCTGGCGAAACTCGTGTTCGCTCGGCACCAGTCCGCGGCAACTCACGCACGAAGGCGGAAACACGACATCGCCCAAACCCCGCACCCATTCGCGAGGCGCCATCATGGCTGCGCTCCGTAGAAAACTTTGATCAAAAACAAACCCTGCGGCGGCGCCGTCTGCACCTGCGCTGTGCGCGTCTGCGACTTCAAAATCTGCTGCACTTGCGCCGGCGTGAGTCTCCCGTCCCCCACCGCCACCAACACGCCCGCCAGGCTCCGCACCATTTTATAGAGAAACCCATTCGCCTCCGCTGTGATCCTGATCAGCCGCCCCCGCCGCCGAACGTCGAGCCGTCGCAGCTCGCGGACCGTGTCCTCCTTCGCCGGCCCATTCAGCGCGGTAAACGCGCGAAAATCGTGCCTTCCACGCAACACCTCCGCCGCTGACTGCATCGCTTTCACATCGAGGGGCCGAAAAACCGGCCAGCAATACGGACGCGTAAACGGATCCGCCTCTCCGAGGTGCACCCGATACTCGTAGCGTTTTCCCGTCGCCTGGAACCGCGCATGAAAGTCCGCGGCCACCTCGCGCAGCGACTTGATCTGAATCGCCGGCGGCAAACCGACGCGCAGCGCCGCCAGAAACTTCGCCGGCTCGTGTCGCCAGGCCGCGTCGAAATGAAAGACCTGCCCGAGCGCATGCACGCCCGCATCCGTCCGGCCGCTGCCATGAATCCGCACGAGTCCGCCGAAAATCTGTCCCAGTCGCGCCTCAATCACGTCCTGGATTCCGTTTGCTCCCGCCTGGCTCTGCCAGCCCGCAAACGCCCCCCCATCGTAAGCACAGATGCATTTCCACCGACGGACGCCGGTCTGGGCTGGGTTGACCACGGGTTTCACGGGTAAGCACGGATATTTCAGTCCGGCCATCCGTGTCCATCCGTGAAATCCGTCCTCGTGCTTGTCACGTCCGCGCAAAAACCCACCGTCGTAGCCTCCATGCTCCGTCGCAACTACCGCCACATTATCTGGGATTGGAACGGCACTCTGCTCGACGATCTTGATCTCACCATCGACATCATGAACGGGCTGCTCGCCCCGCGCCGGCTGCCGTTGCTCGATCGCCACCGCTATCACGAGGTCTTCGATTTTCCCGTTCGTGCTTACTACGGGAAGCTCGGCTTCGATCTGGCGACCGACACCTTCGAGCGCCTCAGCGTCGAATTCATCGAAGCCTACGACCGGCGCCGCTGGGAAGCGCAGCTCCACCTCGGCGCCGAATCGCTTCTCGCCGGTCTCGTCGCGGGCGGCCGCACGCAATCGATCCTCTCCGCCTATCGGCATCCGACGCTGGTTGAAATCGTCGGACATTTCGGACTCACGAAACACTTCGTCCGGCTCAACGGGCTGGATAACATCTATGCGCACAGCAAGCTCGAGCTCGGCCGGTCCTGTCTCGCCGAACTCGCCATCCCCGCCCGCGAAGTGCTCCTCGTCGGCGACACGCTCCACGATCTCGAAGTCGCCGGCGCGCTCGGTCTCGACTGCGTCCTGGTTTCCCACGGGCACCATCCCGCCGCGCGGCTTCGCGCCCGGACGCCGCACGTGATCGACGACCTCGCCGCCCTCGCTCAACACTTCGAAGTTCCCGCGTCTGCACTCCCCGTCACTCCTCCGCGTCCGGCGGTGGCGGCAAAGGGATTTTCTGATCCAGAAAATCCTGTAGAATGATCGTCGCCGCGCGCGAGTCGATCAGCCCGCTCGCACGCACTTCGCGCCGCTTCGCTTTCGCGATCGTCGATTCGGCCTCATAGCTCGTGAGCCGTTCGTCGATCAGGTGCACCGGCAATCCGAGTTCCGCGCGCAACCTCGCCGCCAACGCCTCCGCCTCCTTCGCCTTCGGTCCCGCCGTGTCGTCCATATTGAGTGGATGTCCGAGCACCAGCTCCGTCGCGCGTCGCTGCTTCACGGCGTTTGCCAGCGCCTCCCAACGTTTCGTCGCATCCGCGTCGACGATCGCCGGCAGTGGCGTCGCCACACCCAGCTCGTCGCCAAACGCGAGCCCGATGCGGCGCGTTCCATAATCGATGCCGAGACAGCGCATCCGGCAATTCCGCGCCGCTCAGCGCCCGGGTGCAATTTCATTTGCGACGACCTCTGCTCCTCATGAACTTTCCGCCGATGTCCGCCCCGCCGCCCCCGTTGTCCGCCGCCGAACTCTCCCGCTACTCGCGCCATATCCTGCTCGATCAGGTCGGCGTCGCCGGTCAGCAGCGACTCGCGGCCGCGCGCGTCCTCGTGATCGGCGCCGGCGGTCTCGGCAGTCCCGCCGCCCTTTATCTGGCCGCTGCCGGTATCGGGACTTTGGGTATCGCCGACCTCGACCGGGTCGAAGAACACAATCTTCAACGGCAGCTCCTCCACGACACCTCGTCCCTCGGCCGCGCGAAAACCTCCTCCGCCGCCGACCGCCTGCGCGCGCTGAATCCCCACATCCGCGTCGTCGAGCATCCCGACGGCATTACCCCGCAAAACGCCGCGCAAATTTTCGCCGGCTACGATGTGATTCTCGACGGCACCGACAACTTCACGGCCCGCTACGTCAACAACGATGCCGCCGTCCTCGCGCGCAAGCCGCTCGTCTTCGGCAGCGTATTCAAATTTGAAGGCCAGGTCGCCGTCTTCGACCCCGCGCGCGGTGGCCCATGCTACCGTTGCCTTTTTCCCGAACCGCCACCGCCCGGCAGCGTGCCCGGCTGCGGCGAAGCCGGCGTGCTCGGCGCTGTCTGCGGCGTGATCGGCAGTCTCCAGGCCCTCGAGGCGATCAAGCTCACGACCGGCATCGGCGAGCCGCTCGTCGGCCGGCTGCTCACGTACGAGGCGCTCGGGCAACGTTTCGAAACCCTCTCGCTTCCGCGCGACCCGTCCTGCCCTGTCTGTGGCCAGCCTCACGCGCGCCCCACTCCGCCACCCACGCTCCCAGAACCATCTGTGCCTCCTCTGTCCGAGCCCGACCACCCGATCGAGATTTCCGTGATCGAAGCCAAACGCCTTCTCGCGGCCGCGCCCGACCACACCCGCCTGATCGACGTGCGCGAACCTTGGGAAACAGAGATCTGCCGGGTGAGCGGCTCCGAGTGTATTCCCATGCGACAGATTCCCGCGCACCTCGCCACGCTGCCGCGCGACCGGCATTTATTGATCATGTGTCACCACGGCGGTCGCAGCCGGAACGTGGCTGATTTTCTCCGCTCCCGTGGCTTCACCGCGGTCAGCAATGTCACCGGCGGCATCGCCGCATGGGCGAACGAGATCGAGCCCACTCTGCGTCGATATTAGACGAGCACGCTCCCGCGCCTTCCCTCGTCCATTTTTGCCAGCAGATCGAGGTGCTAATTCCAGTGTGCTTTCAAGATGAGGCCAATTCGTCCCGCCGCTCCCGCGGCGGGCGACGTCGGAATGTAGCCCAGCGCGAGAGCGCAGGGATGGTCTCAACTTGAAAGCAGGTTGGAATAAACGAAAAACCCCTGCCGAATGGCAGGGGCTTTGGAAACGAAAACTCGGCGCGCTTACTTGCGCTCTTTCACCAACCCGAGCGCCTTCTTGATATTCTGCACACTCGGCAGAGAGATGCCCACCGCCTTCGCGATCTCGGCCCCTGTTTTCCCGCCTTCGACCAGCGACTTCACCTTCGCCCGGGTGTCGGCGGTGATCACCGCGCGGGTGCGGCGCTTGCCGCTCGACGCCGGCGCCGGCGCCGCCTTGGCGGCCTTGCGCCCCTTGCCGCCACGCGACGCCGCCGTGACCGCTTTGAAGAAATCCGGCAGATTATCGAAACCGTACTTACCGGGCAGTCCGGCGAGCTCTTGGTTGAGTTCCGCGGCAATACTCTTTTCGAGTAAGGCGACTTTGGCTTTGGTGAGGGCGAGTGTTTTGATTTTGTCGGTGACCATAAAAGAACCTCACGTTGAGCGTATTAGTCTATGTAGCAAGCGACCTATAAAGAAAATTTACCGGGTTTTCACCTGATACATGGATCGGTAGGTCGCGCGGGCCCTCTATTAGTAACGCCGGTTTATCATGCTTGCCCGCCTGCAACCTCGCCCCCTTGCTCCGCCGATGGCTCGAATTCCCCTCGAAGATAATTACTGCGATGTAATCAACAAAGCGCAGCGCGGCCTGGAAATTTCAGACGCCGATCTGGCCAAACGCGCCGAGGTCTCGACGGCCGACCTGCTGACATTGAAGTCCGGCCACCTCAACGTCGCCGTCCTCCGCCGCATCGCCCGCCACCTGCGCCTCGGACCCAATGCCCTCGAAGCGCTCGCCAACAAATCCTGGTATCCGGCGCAGCCGAACTTTCCCACGGGTTTCGCGATGTTCAACACCGCGTTCGACGACATGACGGTGAACAGCTATCTGGTATGGGACGCGCGCTCAAAGGTCGGCGCCGCGTTCGATACCGGCGCCGACTGCGGTGCGATGCTCGATACGATTCGCGCCGAGCGCATCGCGCTCCACTATCTCTTTCTGACCCACACGCACGAAGATCATATCGCCGATCTCACGCGGCTCGCCACCGAGACACGCGCGGAGGTTTGGTCGCACGAACTCGAGCCCGCGCCGATCGCCGGCGCGAAAACCTTCCGGGAAAACGTCCACCTGCACGTGGGTCCGCTCGCGATCAAGACCCTGCTCACCTCGGGTCATTCGCCGGGCCTGACGACGTACCATCTCACCGGCCTGAGCTGGCCGTTGGCGGTCGTCGGCGATTCCATTTTCGCCTCCTCCATGGGCGGCAGCGTCGGGCACTTCGACGAGCAGATCCGCAACAACCGCCAGAAGATTCTGACCCTGCCCAACGATACCGTCCTGGCTTGCGGTCACGGCCCGCTCACCACGCTCGCCCAGGAGAAACAACATAATCCGTTTTTTGCGCGGTGATCGCCGTCAAGCCGTCGGATCCGTCGGGCCGCGCTCGCGTTGATGCAAATTGATTAGACACCACGCTCTGCTGCTGCCTTTCTCCCACCCGCCGCCCCATGCATCGCAAAACGATCCTGATTCTCTCGCTCACGCTGAGTCTGGTCGCGGCCCTCATCGGCATCGCGATGCAGGACGAACTCCGCGAACGCCTCGGCAACGCGTATTGGGTCATCGGCTTCGCCATCATCGGCTGCGTGCTCCTCGTCCTCAGTGGCTACGTCTGGGACCGCACGTTGATCCAGCGGGTAAAATCCCTCCGCAGCACCGTGATTCCCGGCGAGGAATCGGAGCAAGGCGATCCCGACGAGATCATCGGCCTCGCGCGCAACATCGAGCGCATGGCGAAGTCGCTCCAAAACGTCGAAGCGAGCTACCGCGGCATCGTCGAGGACCAGGTCGACCTCATCTGCCGCTATCGCACCGACGGCCGCCTCACCTTCGTCAACGGCGCCTACGCCCGCGCCTTCGGCCGCAAACGCACCGAGTTGGTCGGCTCGCTGTTTCACTTCCTCGATGCCGCGTCGATCGCGAGCGACGCGCCGGTCGCCTTCGAACGTGAACTCACGCTGCCCGACGGCGGCCGCATCTGGCTCCAATGGACCCAGCGGGCGATCAAGGACAATTTCGGCGAAACCCTCGAGTATCAGGCCGTCGGACACGATGTCACCGGTCGCCGCGAAGCCGAGGCCGCGCTCCTCCGCGCCAAGGAAGCCGCCGAGGACGCCGACCGCGCCAAGAGCGAATTCCTCGCCATGGTCAGCCACGAAATCCGCACGCCCATCAACGGCGTCATCGGCTTCGCCCGCCTCCTCGGCGATACCCCGCTCACCGCCCCGCAGCGCGAACACGTCGCGATGATCCATTCCAGCGGCATGGCGCTCGAGAAACTCATCGGCGACATCCTCGACCTTTCCAAAATCGAGGCCGGCAAAGTCGAGATCGAGCACACCTCGTTCTCCCCGCTGAAATGCGTCGAAGAAGTCTGCGCGTTCTTCGCCGATCAGGCCCGCTCCGCTTCGCTCAAACTGGATTTCCGCGTCGATCCCGGCGTGCCCACCTTCGTCAACGGCGACGAAAGCCGTGTCCGCCAAATCCTCGTCAATCTCATCGGCAACGCGCTGAAGTTCACCGAACGCGGCTCGGTGTCCGTGCAGTTGTCCTGCTCGCGCGGCGAATCGCCGGAGGGCGGCACGCGCCGCACCGCCCGGCTATTCTTCGCCGTCTCCGACACCGGCGTCGGCATTCCCGCGGAAAAACTCGCGCTCCTCTTCCAGCCCTTCACGCAGGTCGACTCCTCCGCCCGGCGTCGCCGGGATGGCACCGGCCTCGGTCTCCTGATCTCGAAGCGCCTCTGCGAACTCATGGGCGGCACGATCTCCGTGGAGAGTCGTCCCGCCGAAGGCTCCACTTTCCGTTTCTCGGTACTCACCGACTATCACGTCGGCGACACCTCAATTCCGTTTCCCGCGAAAGCGTCCGGCGCCGTTGCGAACTGAACGACGTCAACGCGCGGGCGCGATCCGCGTGTAGGTCTGGATGGCGTGCGGCGGCAGGCGCACGGAAATTTTTTCGCCGCCGATCGCCACCTCGAACGTCAACGCGGCCTCCCCGCGATTCATCGCCACGAGCGCGAGCGAGCCATCCGGGTTCGCGAACGCGAGCGACTCCACCCCCGCCGGCCCGCCGTGGGACTCGATTCGATGCGCTCCCACCTGCACGTAGCGGCTGAAATGCGCGATGTAATAGAACGAACTCTGATAGAAAATCTCACCCGTCGCCGTGTCCACCAGCACCGGCGCGTCACAGAAATTGCCGACGTGGTTCGGCCCGCCGCGCAGATCGAGCGCGATATTCCAGTCGATATAGCCGCACACCCAGTTGCTCAGGTCGCCGATGATATTCTGGGCGTAGCGTTCACCCGGATCCCAGGCACCGGGGCGCGCGCCTTTTTCCACGCAGCCTTCGGTGAACAGAATTCTCTTTTCAGGGAATGCCGCATGCACCCGCGAAGCGGCGGCGAAATCTTCGCTCACATACCAGTGCAGCGCCGCACCCCAAAAATATTTCGCACTGGCCGGGTCTCCAAACAGGGCCTTCGCCCGTGCCTCCAGCCGATCCCGGTTGTGATCCCAGCCGAGCAACTTCACGTCTTTGAATCCCGCGTGGTCGAGAGCCGGTCCCAGATGGTCGCGCACGAAGTCGCGCTCCTCCTCCGGCGTGTAAAGACACGATTCCCACGTCTGATGAGCCTCGGGCTCGTTCTGCACCGTCAACGCCCACACCGGCAGTTTCTCCTCGTCCCGCATCGCCCGGAGGAAACGCACGTAGTAATTCGCCCACGCCGGCCGATACTCGGGCCGCAACTGGCCGCCGTCGTCCATCCGGTTGTTCGTCTTCATCCACGCCGGCGGACTCCACGGGGAAACCAGCAACCGGAACCGTTCCGCGCCGGAGATCTCCTGCGCGTCGTGCAACAGCGGCAACAGCCATTTCCGCATGGGTGCGAGTGAGAAATCGAGCAGATCGTAGTCGCCCGGCGTCTCATCCAGCGCCCACATGTGCAGCGAGAAATCGCAGCTGTTGAGATGCGTCCGCGCGAGCGTGTAGCCGATGCCCTCGCGCGGATCGTAGTAGCGACGCAGCACCTCCCTCCGCTTTTCCGCGGGTAACTGCGCGAGAACCCACGCCGACGATTCCGTCAGCGCCCCGCCAAAGCCCACGATCTCCTGCAACGGGCGCGTCGGATCGCAGACGAGCGCGTCCGACGCGAGTTCCGCCGCACGTCCGGCGTTCGGCGCCGGGAGCGCGGCGAGCCGATGACCGTTATCGCGCGCCGTCTCGACGACCGCCCAGGGATTCGCCGGCGCGGCCGTGAGCGCCGCGCACGTCCATGAGAAGAGACCAACTGCCTGAATATATTTGCGCATGAGAAGAGGTCGGCGCGCCCCGGAAGGCGCGCTGCAGCAGCGAGGCGACCGGTTGGTGCCCGCTCAGAGTTGTTGGTTGAACGTCAACTGCCAGCGCCGCGGCGCCGCGTAGATGAAACCGTAAAGCTTCCGATCGTTTTCGACGTTATCGACGTTGAGTTGGATGCTCGAATCGCGACCGCGGAGCTTGAACGAGTATTTGATCATCGCGTTGATCGACGTGCGGCTCGGCGTGCTGAGGAAGATCGTCTTGCCGCTCGAATCCAGCGCGTTCTGTCCGAACGCCGGATAGATCGACCGCTCGCTTTCATAGTAGCCGCCCGCGCCCACCGACCAGCGCTCGAAGGCAGAGTGCTTCGGAAACTGGTAGCTGATCCAGAGCGTGCCCTGGTCCTTCGGCGTGTCGTCGAGCGCAAGGCCGGTGCCAAACGCGATGAAGGTCGAGGTGTCGGTCGGATCCTTGTAGACTTCGTTGAGCGGCCGTCCGGCGGTCGCGGCGAAGGTATACGGCGCATACCAGATCGCCCAGCGGTCCTGCGGATAAGGATATTTCGCCCACGTTTGCGCGTTCAGGACGACCTTAGTGATGTGCGACCACGAGGCGAGAATCTGGAGATTCTCGGTCGGCGTGAAGAGCAGCTGGGTATCCCACCCCGACGAACGATCGCTGCCGGTCGCCACGCTTTTCTGCGCGCCGTTGTCGTCCATCGTGGCGTTGTTCACCAGATTGTCGAACGGGAGACTGCCCGGATCCGACCCGTTGTAGAGCCAGCCCCACCAATCGTAGTTGTTCTTCGCGGCGTTGGCGAAGACCGTATCGAGAAAGGTCGCACCGGTGGGCTTCGAAGCGTTGACGTACCAATTCGTGCTGCCCGTGGAGTTCGTCGCCCGGTAGATCGCTCCGGCAGCCTGGGCGGCATCCCACTGCGCTTTCGAATCCTGCGCGGTCTTGTTCCAGTCGTTGGCCACGGGATCCAGGTCATTGATGCTGTAAACGATGTCCTTGTTGGGATTGAAATGCGGATTCTCGGACGCGACAGGGACGAACCAGAACAGGCTCGAGCTGCCGACCTGCGAGCGCGTGCGCGTGATCTGGAACCGGCTGATCGTGCCCGAGAGTTTCCCGTTGAAGAGGTCGAGTTTCAGACCGACTTCCTTGTTTTTCGCCAGTGCGGCCTGGAGCGGACGGCCGTTGAAATCCAGTTTTCCTTGGTAATTCGGTTCCACGCCTTCCGACTGCATCGCGTAGACGGACACCTCGCGCGTGACCGCGAAGCTCGCGCCGTATTGGTGCGTCGTGTCCTTGCTCGTGCCGCTGTCGGTGTAATAGCCGGCGTGGTCGCCGCGCGGCGCGCCGTCGCTGCCGAATTCGGGATTGTAGGTCCACACGTTGTTCCAACTACGGTCCCGGCGGATGCCGGCGATCAACGTCAGCCGATCGTCCAGCCATTTGCCCTGGAAAACCGCATAGAGCGCCGGGTTCGAGGTCGTGGCGCGCTGATTGTCCCATTCGACGAACGGATATTCCGCCGAGCCGTCGCCCTGTTTGCCGAAACGAAAATAGCTGAAGTCCGCGGGACTGTGGTAATTCGCCACGTCGCCTGGCGTCTGCCGCGTGCGATCGACGACCTTTTCCTTCGTGTAGCTGAAGCCGCCGAGGAAGGAGTTGTCCATCTTCAGCCATTTCGAGGATTGCTGGAACAGCTTCAGATCGTAGTTCAGCTCGATGCGCACCTGATCGTGCTCGTTGTCCTGCCGGTGCTTCTCCCACTGATACGCGATCGTCGACGGCTGCGGCCCCGCCGGCACGCCGGCCTGGGTCGGCGACAGACCGGCATACGTCACCGGCGCGACCGCCCACGCCGGCACATTGCTGCCCGACGAAACCGTTTGCAGCGCGGCGAGGTTATCGAGTTGGTCGAAGTTGAACGTCGAGTGATCCACGCCGGCGAGGAAGTGGAGATTTTCGCCGAAGTTCTGTGTGATCTTGAACTCGACGTTCGAGGACACGCTGTCGCGCGCCGTGTCCGGCCCACTCCAGCGAAACTCGCGCACGTCCTTGCCCGGGATCGCGAGGAAGTCGCCGTTGTAGCCCGCGCTGTCGTTCACAAAACCCGAAACGGCCGCGCGCAAATCCTGCCAGCCGATTCCGCGCTGATGCTGCCGGCCATACTCGAGATCGAGGAGGACCAGCGTATCCTTGAACGGCTGCCACGTGATCACCGGAGAGATGAAGAAATGATCCTCGCTGTTGAAATCCGTGTAGGAATCCGTGTCCTGCCACGCGCCCGTCAGCCGGTAAGCCACGGTGCCCGACTGTGTGACCGGGCCGGTGAGGTCGAGCGTCGCCCGTTTGAAATCGTTGCTGCCGACGGCGAACGTCACCTCCGCTGCGCGCTTCGCCTCCGGCGTCTTCGTCAGGTAGTTCACGACGCCGCCGAAATTACCGACGCCGTACAGCAGCGACGCGGGACCACGCGCGACTTCGACGCGCGCGATGTTCACCGAATCCGTTGAATTCTGCCGGCGGAAACCGTCGCGCAGCACCGACTCGGTTTCGAACCCGCGGATCTTCATGTGCGTCTGATCCGGACTCGCCGTCTGACCTTCGGGATTGTTGATCTTGCCCGGCGTCGTGGAAAAACTGCCGGCGGCCGCGCCGTAGTCGTTCTGCGTCTGGAGCAGGATGCCCGAGCTGTAGCGCAGGCTTTGGCGCAAATCCGTCGAGCCGGTGTCGCGCAAAAATTCTTCCGTCACGACTTCGATCGGCATCGGCAGATCCTTGATTGCAGTGTTGAGCCGCGTGCCGGAGATCGAGTTCGTCGCGCGATAGCCGCGGTCTCTGGAGACATCGACTTGAAACGGGGACAGGAGGACGACCTCCGAGTCGGCCGAGGAAGCTTCGGCGGCGGGAGCCGCCGTCGTTTGGGCGTGTGCGCCGGGGATGACGGCGAGGCCCGCAAACGCGAATGCGGCGAGGAGTGATTTCGTGGGGTTCATGAGCTGAGTCGGTTTGCTTGCGTGTGCTGAGGGGGAGTTTACCGCCGGCTCGCGTCGCCTGCGCGTCACGAGAAAACGGTGGAGGAAACGACCGAGTGGGTAACGACGACAGCGTATCACGCGGCGGGTGCCCGCAGCATCCCTCTTTCGGGGGACCGGAGAATTCTTGGAAAATTGCGCACCCTGCATACTTTTGCGGCCGCCCCCGCGCTCGCCTCGTCGTGCTTCGCCCCATGGATTTTCGTCCGCTCCTCACGCGCCTGATCTTGGCCGCCAGCTTTGGGCCGGCGTTGTTCGCCGCCACTCCAGGCGCGGCCGACCCCGCGCCTTTGGCAACCGCTGCGGCCGTCCTCTCGCTCGACGCCGAGCGCGCCGGCAGTCGGCTGCCCGTGGCGGTGTCGGGCGTCGTGACCGCCGCCGAGCCCGATTGGAACGGCCAGTTTTTTGTGCAGGACGCCACCGGCGGCGTCTTCGTGGAAAATCTCCAGGCCGCGAGTCCCCTGCCCGGCGACGTCGTCGCGATCGCCGGCGTCAGCCATCCCGGTGCGTTCGCTCCGATCGTCAGCGAGCCCCGATGGAAAAAGACGGGCACCGCACCTTTGCCCCCGGCGAAGCTGGTCTCGATCGAAAACCTCGAGTCCGGCGCCGAGGACGGAGAACGTATCGAGATTTCGGGTATCGTCCGCTCGCTGCGCATCGACGGCTCCCGCATCAACGTGGAACTCGCGGTCGGCGGTTATCGACTGCAGGTCCGCGCGCCCGTCGCCGCCGTCGAATCGGCGCCCGCGCTCGTCGGCGCTCGCGTGCGGGTGCGCGGCACCACGGCCACGCACTACAACGCCGCCCTCCGCCATCTCACTGCCGTCGCCGTCTACGTTCCTCGCGCCGGCGACTTCACGATCCTCGAGTCCGAGGCGGTGGATCCTTTCGATCAGCCGGTGATTCCGCTCAACCGGCTCGCCCAATATCGACGCGAGAGCACGCCCGGCCGACGCATTCACGTGAGCGGCACCGTCACCCTCCAGCGCGTCGGCGAAGATGTTTTCATCCAGGACCGCTCCGGCGGCATTCGCCTGGTGTGCGCCCATTTCGTTCCGCTCACGCCCGGCGATCGGATCGAGGCCGTGGGTTTTCTCGAATATGAAAACTACCTCCCGCTGGTGCGCGACGCCTTCGTCCGCCGCCTCGATGCGCGTGCCGCCCGCGTGCCGCCCGGCGCGCCGCCGTTGTCCGAATTGAAAACGGGCCGACACCACGCGGACCTGATCACGTTGCGAGGAAAAATCCTCGACCGCTCCACGCGTCCGCTCGCGCGGGACGAGCCGGCGTTTTCCGGCGTCGTTACCACTTGGTTGATCCAGGGCGACGGGCTGAGCTTCACCGCGGAGCACGAGGATCGCGTCGAATCCGCCACGCTCGCCGCGATTCCGCTCGGCAGCGTCGTCGACATCGATGGCGTGTGCCTGTCCGAGATCGATCCCGCCGGAAAACTGAAATCCTTGAAGTTGCTCCTCGCCGCGCCGGGCGACCTTCGCGTGGTGTCCCGCCCGAGCTGGCTCACGCCCGAGCGCCTGCTGATCGGCGTGGCGCTGCTGAGCGCGCTCTTGATCGTCGTCGCCATTTGGTCGCTCACGGTCTCCAAGAAAAACACCGCCCTGCGCGACACCCTGCGCGAACTCGAGCAGGCGCAGCGTGACCTCCAGGAAGCGCACGACACCCTCGAGCAGAAAGTCATCGAGCGCTCGAATCAGCTGCAGGTCGAGATGTCGGCGCGTAAAACCGCCGAGCTTCAGTTCAAAGCCGTCCTCGCCGAGCGCACGCGCCTCGCGCGCGACCTGCACGATTCGCTCGAACAGACGCTCACCGGCATCGCCCTCCAACTCGACACCACGGCGAAGCTTTTCCAGCGCAGCCCCGAGGCCTCGAGCCATCATCTCTCGCTGGCCCGCACCTGGCTCCAGCAAAGCCAGATCGAGCTGCGCCGCTCGATCTGGGATTTACGCTCGCGCGAACTCGAGCAGTTCGACCTCGCCAGCGCGTTGCGTCGCAGCGCCGAGCACCTCGTCGACGGCACCGACGTTGTCCTCGAATTCACGGCGAGCGGTACGAAAGGCCCGCTGCCGGAAATCATCGAGGAAAACATCCTGCGCATCGGCCAGGAGGCGCTGACCAACATCGCGAAATACGCCCATGCCTCTCGTATCGTCATCGCGCTGGACCATGACCCGGCGATGCTTTCGCTGCGCGTCGAGGATGACGGCGTCGGCTTCGACCCCGCCGCCGCCACGTCCGACGGCGGACATCACTTCGGGCTCATCGGCATGATGGAGCGCGCCAAGCGCCTCGCCGGCGGACTCACGGTGGAATCCGCCTTCGGTCGGGGCACCAAAATCATCGTTGAAATTCCGCTCGCCGCGCCGCCTCAGGCCACTGCGGCCGCGGTTACGGAACCGCCGATTTCCGTATCATGAATTCGACGTCGAAGATTCGCGTGTTGGTCGCCGACGACCATTTCATTGTCCGCAGCGGCCTCGCCTCGGTCATCAACTCCGAGCCCGACATGAAGGTCGTCGCGGAGGCGGCCGACGGCGTCCAGGCGATCGAGTTGTTCCGTAAACATCGGCCGGACCTCGCGCTCCTCGATCTGCGCATGCCGCTGAAGAGCGGCGGCGATACGATTGTGCAGATCCGCCAGGAGTTCCCCACCGCCCGCCTGCTCGTGCTCACCGCGTTCAGCGGCGACGAGGATATCCACAAGGCGCTGAACGCCGGCGCGCTCGGTTACGTCCTCAAGAGTTCCACCGGCGACGGCCTCATCCCCGCGATTCGCGCGGTCGCCGCCGGCGAACAGTGGATTCCGCGCGACGTCGCCACGCGCCTGGCGCTGCGCAACACCTACGAGCCGTTGTCCTCGCGCGAAATTCAAGTCCTCAAGGAAATCGCGCGCGGCAAAGCCAACAAGGAAATCGCCGCCATCCTCTCGATCACCGAGTACACGGTGAAGGATCACCTCAAGAACATCCTCGCGAAGCTCAATGTCGCCGTCCGCACCGAAGCCGTCACCGCCGCCGTCCAGCGCGGCATCATCGAGCTTTGACCTGGCTGAGTCCGGCCCGGGCCGCGTGTATCCCTGGCCGCGATTCACCGAGGCATCGATGACGAGCGAGCGCGAACTCGCGCTCTCGTTTTGTGACTACGAGGTGGTGCTTCACGGGATCGGTCTCCGCGGGTTGCGGGAGGATGTTCGCGCGCGCCGGCTGCGAAAGCCCGGGCAGATGAAGATTGTCGGACAACAGAATTAACGCCGGCGCCGCATTCGGACGGGTCTTTCGCACCGGGCACGCGGCGGCCAGTTGATCTATCATTCCGATGTGCTTGGCCAAGGTCGCCACGCACCAGCCCGCCAAACGGCGTCAATGCGTCGTTGGTAACGGAAAATCAGGTCCGGCCGACCGGGCCGCGAAGCTAACATTCTCTTCAACCGGCAGGTGAATTGTCTTCGTCGTCGTCAGATCCAAAGCCTCCGCCCGGTTCTGTTCGTCAAAAACAAAACGCTCGGTCGCGGTATCTATTGATAATTGCCCGGAGAAGTGACGCCGCCGGTAGGGCGGCGAGTCCCTTCGCCGCCGGGTTGACCAGAGATCGTTGCGGCGCGGAACGGAGTCCGCGCCCCACCGAGATCGCATCACTTCTTCACGCGATGCTCAATAGGACCAACGGGAGCGCCACGATCTCCGGAGCATCGCAGTATACAATTAAAGTTCCTCCGACGATTGCACGCGTTCTGGTCGTTTAAAAGCGGCCCCGAAGTTCGCGATTGAAATGGCAATGATATAGCCACAGACCAATTTACTTCGCCGATTCCAGTTCGTCCGAGATTCGTCGACGAGGCGCTCCTCCAGCTGTCGGCCATGTCTGCTTCCAAAGCCCTGCTTTCTTCCTCCGCGTCCAATACGCGCCACCGCCGTGCGCGACCATGCGGCCCCGCCGCGCTCAGTCGCATCGTCGCGCTCCATCGTCGCCTCTGCGCGACTCAGATCGTCACGACGGAGTCTCTCGCCCTGGAACTCGAAGTGTCCTCGCGCACGATCAAGCGGGACATCGATCTGATGCGCGATCAACTCGGGGTGCCTATCGCGTGGGATGCGAACACCGGGAGCTATTATTATACGCATCACTGCGATCTGCTTCCTTTGCTTCGGATCGACGCGGACGAAGCACTCGCGCTCGCTCTCGCCGGAAAAACCTTTGCCGCCTGGCGCGGTTCGCCGCTCGGCCGCGCGCTCACCTCCGCGCTCGAAAAAATCGCCCCCGTCGTCGCCGGCGCCGTATCCCTGCCGGTCGACGCGCTGGACGATCTCTTGTTCACCGCCGAAGACCCCGCCGCGGACGCCGAGCATCGTCATTTCGCGCTCCTGCTCGAATCGATTCAACGACGGCGGGAACTGCGCATCGTCTATCAAAAGCCGCGGGCCGGTGCGTTCGCCGAGACCCGCACGATCCATCCGCTGCACCTCGCCTACCTCGATCATCGCTGGATGCTGATTGCCCGCGACCCGGCGCGCGTGGGATTCCGGAATTTCGTGCTCGCGCGTATTCGCGACGCGCAGTGGACCAACGCTCGTTTCGAGCCGCCCGTCGATTTTGATCGCAACAAATACCTCGCCGGCAGCCTGGGCCGTTTCGTGGGTGATACCGATCACGAAGTACGCCTCGTGATCGACGCCGAAGCCGCGCCCTACCTTCGCGAGCGTCCCTGGCACCCGTCGCAAACCATCGCCGAGTTTCCCGATGGCAGCATCGAAGTCGGCCTGCGCCTGAATCATCTCAACGATATCGAGCGCCGCATCCTCGCCTGCGGCGCGCACGCCAAGGTTCTCGCGCCTCCCGAGCTGCGCGACCGCGTGAGCCGCGCCGCGCTGGCGATGGCCGCGCATTACGCGGCGGAGAAAAAATGAAAAATCGCGCGCGACGTGGCGGCGGTGACACCCTGTGTCCCTCCTCGTCTGCTAGAGTGGATGGCATCAGCTCCGCTCCTGATGAACCGCCGCACGTTTCCCGCTCAGGCCTGCCTCGCACGGATGCAATCGCTCCAAGTAGTCGTCTCCTGGAAGTGATTCACTTCCCTATTCATGAGCGATCATCCGACCAAAACCGGCAAACCCCTCGGCCTCCACACTCTCGCCGGCGCTCTGCTCGGCGCTGGGTTCATCTGGCTGTGGGAGTGTCACCCGCTGGTCATCACCGCCGCGTTTGCCGGGCTGTTTGTCTTGGGGACGCTCCTGCTGATCCTCATCGGGCTATTGACTCCGCCGCGTCCTCCAACCGTGGCCGACCGCTTGCGCGACGCCGTGCTGCTAGGCCTCGTGATCGGGCTCCTAACGGGGAGCTTCCTCGGTCATGAAAAACCCGACGACGACCCTCGTCGCTGAGTCGCCGGCTACCCTCCCGCCATGCGCTCAACCCCTCTGTATTTCAGCCGTCTCTTTCGCGCTCGAAATCGCGCACCGCAGCGACCCGAGCGCGATGCCTCCCGCGTGACCCCGCCCACCGATTCCGCCCCACGTCACCCGCCTCGGCGGAAGTGACGGGGCGAAGCCGTCTCCAAGTCTGACAACCGCATCAAACGTGTTAACCCAATTCACGCTTCAGCTCCGTCTCATCGAACGGACGCCGCACCTGTCTTTCCTTCAAGAGTTGTTCGAAGTCCCGGCGATCCAGCCGCGCGAGTTCCATCGCCTTCCCGATGGGCAGTGCCCCGCGCGCATACAAGGCCACGGCGAGATCGAGACGAAGTTCCTCACTGAGGTTTTGCGAATTAGACTCCAACGCGGAGAGCACCGAATCGGGAATGTCGAGCGTCACCAGCATAGTGGAACGATAGCGAGCATCGGGCCGGCGGCAAGGCTTCAACGGGGCCGCGCTCGGGAGAGCGCGGAGCAGCCGCCGGCCCAATGCTCAAATTTCGCGGAGCTCACGAAGAAATCCTTCGATCAGCTCATCGCCGTAGTAGATCCCATGCGCCATTATTTCGTCGATCAACGGGCGAACGCGATCCACGCGGCCGGTTTCTTTCGCCAAACGCAGAATGTGCAAACTGCCAAAGGCCCGCACACCCCATTGAGTCGCGGCGCGGCGCCCGGCCAACTCGTCCAACAACGCCGGCAGCCGACGTTCACAGGCCAGGGCAATCGCCTCCGCCTCACCAGAGCCGCCCAAACGCTGATTCAGTTTCCCCACCAAAGCCGACACAGGCACAGCAATCCGTTTCAGCCAATCGGCGGCAGCGAGTTCCTCAAGCGCCTGCGCTGCCTGTGCCCAGGGTGCTCCGGCTGGAGAAAGTTCACGCGCCACCGCTTCCGGAACCCAAACCTGCGGACAAGCCGCCCGGAGCAAATCGAGCCGTCTAATCGAGGACAGCGCCACAAGCGGAGAGGTATTAGCGACGCACGCAAGCACGGCTTCATCGGAGGCGTCGTGAGCCAGCTAAGTCAAACATGCACCTCTCCTTAACCTCGCCATTCATCTAATCAGAACATTCTGGCGCAAAGGATCCTTAGTTCTTCATCACCATGCCCCCACCTTCGACGTCTTTTTTCGCCAAGCCACCGCCACTGAGGCCAACCCGGAAGGCAAGCCACACTTTGGTTACCAGCGCCGCTTCGCTGGCGACACCGCCGGACATTCTTGCGATTCCCAACTAATCTCGATCCGCACCGGCCCTCGGCAAAACAGCCGCTTACTGACTTCTCCGCCATGCAGCCATCAGATTTTCCAAAAACATTCGCCACACTCACCGGAGCCTCGCCCTTCCCTTGGCAATCCGCGCTCTATGCCGACCTGATCGCCGGGAGTTTCCCGTCTTCCGTCAACCTGCCGACCGGTCTCGGAAAAACTTCCATCGTTGCGCTTTGGCTGTGCGCCTTGGCGACCAAACCGCAGGACACACCTCGCCGACTCATCTACATCGTGAACCGACGCACGGTGGTCGATCAGACCACCATTGAGGTTGAAAAATGGCGCGAGAATCTTGAGTCCGCCGGCATCGCATCTGCGCTCTCAGCACTCTGCGCCGTGCCTCTATGCTCGAGCGAATCTCCGCTCGCGATCAGCACACTGCGCGGTCAGTTCGCCGACAATCAAGCTTGGTCCGCCGATCCTTGTCGGCCCGCAGTCATCGTCGGCACCGTGGACATGATCGGCAGCCGCCTTCTATTCAATGGCTACGGCTCCGGGTTCAAAACCCGTCCCCACCATGCCGGTTTCCTTGGCCAAGATACCCTTCTCGTCCACGACGAAGCCCACCTTGAGCCCGCTTTCCAACGCCTTCTCGAATCCGTCGTCGCCCGGCAGGCCGCGGATCGTGACTTCCGTCCGCTTCGACTCATCGCTCTTTCCGCCACTAACCGAGCCGCTAGCGACAACGCCCTGGCGCCCTTCGCTCTGACGGATGCCGACTTGGCCAATG